>JBBQTI010000030.1:0-55157 GCA_038213435.1 Acidimicrobiia bacterium | reverse complement strand
CCAAGCGCGACTACACGCTCTCGGAGTATCGCGGGCGCAAGGTGATCCTCGCGTTCTATCCCGGTGACAACACGCCGGGATGCACGCGCCAGATGTGCTCGTACCGAGACAACCTCAGCGAGCTCGACGCGACGGGCGCGGTGCTCCTCGGGATCTCGCCGCAAGACGTCGCGAGTCACGAGGCGTGGGCCGAGAAGAAGGGATTCACGTTCCCGCTGCTCGCGGACGTCGACAAGACCGCGATCGAGGCATACGGGGTCGGCGCGCCCGTCATCGGGGTGCGCCGGTCGGTCTTCGTGGTCGACCCCGCGGGCAAGGTCGCGTTCGCCGACCGCAAGCTCATCGGCGCAACCTTCGTCCCGATCGACAAGCTGGTCCCGGTCCTCCAGAAGTTGTAACCCGGCACCGCACTAGTCTCTCGCGTCATGCGGATCGGGATGACTGTCAACGCGGGTGCGCAGGATCACGAGGTCGAGTCTCGTACGTTGCTCGTGCAGTATCTGCGCGAAGCGTGCGGGCTGACGGGCACGAAGGTCGGGTGCGACACGTCGAGTTGTGGCGCATGCACGGTCCTTGTCGACGGCGAGTCGGTGAAGTCGTGCACGATGTTGGCGGCGCAGGCCGACGGCGCGTCGATCACGACGATCGAGGGCCTGGCTGATGGTGAGCGGTGGCATCCGGTGCAGACCGCGTTCCACGAGAACCACGGCCTGCAGTGCGGGTACTGCACGGCCGGGATGGTGCTCGCGGCGGTGTCGTTGCTCGACGAGATACCGAACCCGTCCGAACGCGACGTGCGGCTCGGCCTCGAGGGCAACCTCTGCCGCTGTACCGGATACCACAACATCGTGAAGTCGGTGCTCGCCGCGGCCGAGACCATGCGGGCGACCAAGTGATCCCCGCGGCGTTCGAGTACGTGCGTGCGGGAACGGCGGCCGAGGCGATCTCGCTGATCGGCGAGCACGGTGAGGACGCGAAGTTCCTTGCCGGCGGCATGTCGCTGTTGCCGCTCATGAAGCTGCGGCTCGCGACGCCGTCGGTGCTCGTCGATGTCGGCCGGATCCGCGACCTGTCGTACGTGCGCGACGCGGGCGACCACCTTGCGATAGGCGCACTCACGCGGCATCGCGACCTCGAGACGAGCGACCTTCTCGCCAGGGAATGCGGGGTGTTGCGCGCGGTCGCGGCCCAGGTCGGTGACAATCAAGTGCGGCACCGCGGAACGATCGGCGGCTCGGTCGCTCACGGCGACCCGGCAAGCGACCTTCCCGCCGCGCTGCTGGCGCTCGACGCGACCTTCGTGGTGCAGGGCCCGGGCGGGCCGCGCTCGGTCGCGGCGAACGACTTCTTCGAGGGATTTCTCGAGACCGCGCTCGCTCCGGACGAGCTGCTCACCGAGATCCAGGTCCGCAAGAGCGGAGCGTCCGGGTTCGCGTACGAGAAGTTCAACCGGCGGGCCCAGGATTGGGCAATCGTCGGTGCCGTCGCGGCGCGCGTGAACGGCGGCACGCATGTCGCTCTGGTCAACATGGGCGCGACCCCGCTGCGCGCGACGGCGGTCGAGACCGCGCTCACGCAAGGCGCGTCCGCGGCCGACGCGGCGCGCGAAGCCGCCGTCGGCACCGAACCGCCTGCTGACCTCAACGCGTCACCCGAATACCGTACGCATCTCGCGCAGGTGCTCGTCCGGCGCGCGCTCGAGGCGATCTGAGCACCGCGCTCCCCGCGGCCGTGCTCGCGGCGGGACGCGGCGTTCGCTTCGGCGGTGACGCACCCAAGGTCTTGACGCTGCTGCGCGGGAAGCCGCTCCTCGCGTACGCGCTCGATTCGGCACGTGAGAGCGGATGTGCGCCGGTGCTGCTCGTCGTGTCGGACGAGCGAGTCGCCGGGGCGGCAGGCGACGGGATCGAGATCGTGCGCAACGACGCACCCGAGCGAGGCATCGCGTCGAGCCTGCAGTGCGCGCTGCGCCGGTTGGAGCCCGACTCCGCGCCTGCCGTCGTCGTCGGTCTCGGCGACCAGCCGCTCGTCGGCAGGGAGGCATACCGGCGAGTCGCGTGCGCCCACGCCGACGGCGCCTCGCTGGCGTTCGCGAGCTACGACGGGGTGCGGGGCAATCCGGTGCTGATCGCCCGCACCTACTGGTCGGAGGCGTCGGAGCTCGACGGTGACGAGGGGGCGCGGGTGCTCTTCCGCCGGCACCCTGCGGTCGCGGTACCGTGCGGTGACACGGGCGCGGCCGACGACGTCGACACCCCCGAAGACCTCGCGGAGTTGGAGTCACGATGGACATCACCGACAGCTTCCGAGTGAGCACACCGATCGATGCGACGTGGAAGGTGATGCTCGACATCGAGGGCATCGCGCCCTGTATGCCCGGCGCGCAGCTGCAAGAGGTCGACGGCGACGAGTACCGGGGGATCGTAAAGGTGAAGGTCGGCCCCATCACCGCGCAGTACAAGGGCACGGCCCGTCTGGCCGAGGTCGACGAGGCGAACCGGCGGATCGTCATCGACGCGTCGGGACGAGAGACGCGTGGGCAGGGGAACGCCAAGGCAACCATCGTCGTCACGATGACGTCCGAAGGCGTCGGCACGAAGGTCGACGTGGCGACCGACCTTGCGATCACCGGTAAGGTTGCGCAGTTCGGTCGCGGCGTGCTCGCCGACGTCTCGTCGAAGTTGATGGGACAGTTCGTGGAGAACGTCGAGCGCGACGTCTTGAGCGTGGCGGGCGGAGGCGATACGTCGCACTCGGGCGGCGCGTACGAGCAGGCATTCGAGAGCCTCGGGTCTGAGGCCGTCCCCCCTGCGGTCGTCGCGCCGGCGACGAGCGGGCCACGCCGCATCGACTCACCGGAGGTCGAGCCCGTCGACCTGCTCAGCGTGGCGGGTGCACCGGTCACGAAGCGCCTCGTACCGATCGGCATCGGCGCGCTCGTCCTCTTCATTTTGTGGCGCATCATGCGCCACCGCTCCTGAGCCCCCGCGCCGACGACATCCGCGCGCACGCGGGATCCTCGCGGTGTCGCGCGCAAGCCCCTAGGATCGAACCTGTGTTCGATCCTGGCGGGCCCGTCCTGGGCATCGATCCCGGTGTCTCGCGCTGCGGCTACGGAGCGGTCGTGCGCGATCACGGGCGGTTGCGCGCGACGGCGTGCGGTGTGATCAGGACCTCTGCGGCCGACCCGTTGCCCGAGCGGCTCCTCGCCCTCGACGACGAGCTCGCCGCGCTCGTGACCCTGCTCCGACCCTCGGCGGTGGCCGTCGAACGCGTGCTGTTCCAGGCGAACGTGCGCACCGCGATGTCGGTCGGTCAGGCCAGCGGTCTCGCGCTCGTGGTCGCGGCCCGCGCGGGCGTGCCCGTCACGCAGTACAGCCCCAACGAGGTGAAGCTAGCGGTGACCGGCGACGGTCGAGCCGACAAGCTCGCCGTGCAGAAGATGATTGCGCGGCTGCTCTCGCTGCGCGACCTCCCGAAGCCGGCCGACGCCGCCGACGCACTGGCCCTCGCGTGTTGCCACCACGGACGCGTGCGGATGCTCGATCGGATCCCGTCGTGATCGGCTCGGTGCGCGGCGCCGTTGTCGAACGGGACCTGAGCGGCGAGATCCTCGTCGAGGTCGGCGGGATCGGATACCGCGTCCTCGTGCCGATCAGCGCCATGCCCGCGCTCGAGCCCGGAGCGAACGTCTTCTTGTTCACCCATCAGCACGTGCGCGACGACGCGCTGATCCTGTTCGGCTTCCCCACACGCGACGAGCGCGACACGTTCGAAGCGCTCATCACCGCGAGCGGGGTCGGACCGAAGCTCGCGCTCGCGATCCTGTCCGTGCACGCGCCGCCGAGCCTGCGCCGGTGTCTCGCCGAGGACGACCTCGATTCGCTCGTTGCGGTGCCGGGGGTCGGCAAGCGGACCGCGCAGCGCCTCCTCGTCGACCTGAAGGCGCGCCTGGTCGTACCCGATCTCGATCTCACCGCGATATCCGGGTCGGTCTCTCCGAACGCACGCGCCGAGGTGCGCGACGCGCTGGTCGGGCTCGGATACGCGAACGACGAGGTGCGCGAGGCGTTCGGCCAGCTCGGAGACGAGGGCACCGTCGAAGAGCTCCTGCGCGAGGCATTGCGACTGCTGGCGGTCCGTTCGTGAGAGAGGAGCTGCTCAGTCCCGAAGCCGACGCGGCGGAAGTCGCGGAGGAGACGACGCTACGGCCGCGTCACCTCGAGGAGTTCGTCGGTCAGGCACGCCTGCGCGAGCACCTCGAGATCATGCTGACCGCCGCCAAGCAGCGCGGCCAAGCGGTCGACCACGTCCTGCTCGCGGGTCCGCCCGGTCTCGGCAAGACCAGCCTCGCCGGCATCATTGCCAACGAGATGCGGGCGCGCCTGACGCCCACGAGCGGTCCCGCGCTCGAACGTGCGGGCGACCTCGCCGCGATCCTCACGAACCTCGACGACGGCGACGTGCTGTTCATCGACGAGGTGCATCGCCTGCCCCGCGTGGTCGAAGAGAGCCTTTACCCCGCGATGGAAGACTTCCGGCTCGACATCGTGATCGGGACGGGTCCGAGCGCGCGGACGATCCGGCTCGACCTCCCACGCTTCACGCTCGTCGGCGCCACCACGCGCACGGGTCTCATCACCGGACCGCTGCGCGACCGCTTCGGCTTCGTCGCCCGGCTCGACTTCTACGCGTCCGCCGAGCTCGCCGCGATCCTCCGGCGCGCCGCGTCGATCCTCGGCGTCGAGCTCGAGCCCGACGGCGCGGACGAGATCGCGGGCCGGGCGCGGGGAACCCCGCGTATCGCCAACCGCTTGTTGAAGCGCGTGCGCGACTACACCGAGGTGCGAGCCGACGGGCGGGTGACCGCCGACACCGCGCGGGCCGCGCTCGCGCTCTTCGAGGTCGACGAGCTCGGTCTCGACAAGGTCGACCGCGCGATCCTCGACGCGCTGTGCCGCACGTTCGTGGGTCGGGCAGTGGGGCTCGGCACGCTGGCGGTCGCGGTGAGCGAGGCGCCCGAGACCGTCGAGGACGTCTACGAGCCGTTCCTGTTGCAGTGCGGCCTCATCGAGCGCACGCCCCGCGGCCGCATCGCGACGCCGGCCGGTTTCGCGCACATCGGTTTGCAGGCGCCCGGGATGCCGGGCGAGGCTCCCGAGTTGTTCTAGGGAGGATCCCGAAGTGGAGCTCGTGCACTACGACGTCCGCGATCGCATCGCGCAGGTCATCATCGCGAACGGCAAAGCGAATGCACTCTCGCCCGAGGTCATCGCTGCACTCGGCGACGCATTGTCACGAGCCGAAGACGCGGGCGAGTCGGAAGTCGGGGCGCTGCTGATCTCGGGCAGCCCCGGCATGTTCTCCGGCGGGTTCGATCTGCAGGTCATGCGCAGTGGTCCGGAGGCGGCGGGGAAGCTCGTCACTGATGGCGGTGAGCTCTTCGCGCGGCTGTACGCCTCGCCGCTCCCGGTGGTGGTCGCGTGCACGGGTCACGCGATCGCGGCCGGGGCTCTGCTGTTGCTCGCGGCGGACGCGCGGGTCGGGGCGCGGGGTGAGTTCCGCATCGGGCTCATCGAGACCCAGCTGGGGATGGTGCTCCCGCGTTGGGCGGTCGAGCTCGCGCAGGAGCGATTGTCGAAGCGCCACGTCCAGGACGCGACGGTCGGTGCCCGCATCTATGACCCCGACGGCGCCGCCGACGCCGGGTTCCTCGACTCGGTCGTGCCCCCGGATGCACTCGCCGGCGCCGCCGCAGCCGAGGCGCAGCGGTGGGCCGGTCTTCCCCGAGACGCCTACCGCGGCCAGGTTCGCATGTGCCGGGGCGATCGCCTCGGCCGCCTGGCGGAAGCGATCGCCGCCGACCGCGGCCGGGCCTTCGGGGCACCCGGCGCATGAGCGGCCGAGGCGTTCCACGGTGGTAGCTTCGGTTCCCGTTTCTCCGGCGTAAGGGCGTTCCGTTGCAGGTGGCGATATTCCCCGTTCTCATGGTGGGCGCCATCTACCTCCTGCTGTGGCGCCCGCAGCAGCGACGGATCGCCGCGGTTCGCCAACTGCAGTCCCAGATCCAAGCGGGCGACGAAGTGCTGACCACGAGCGGGATCTACGGCCGCATCACCAGGCTCGGCGACGCGGACGCAGAGCTCGAGATCGCGCCCGGCACGGTGATCCACATCGCACGCGGCGCGATCGGTCAGCGCATCGAACCCGAGTCCGTGCCCCGCGCCGGCGAACCCCACGACGGAGAGACAGGGACGGACTGAACCGTGCGGCGGAAGGTCATCCTGCTCTCGGTAACGGTCGTGCTGATCGTCGGCTGCTTCGTCGCCACGCTCTTCGGGTCGAGCCGCCCCGTCCTCGGTCTCGACCTCCAGGGCGGCACCTCCATCGTGCTCGCGCCGGTGAAGGGTTCCGACCTCTCGACGCTCGACACCGCGGTCGCCATCATCCGTGCCCGGGTCGACGGTCTCGGCATCGCCGAGCCCAACGTCGGCCGCCAGGGAAACAACATCGTCATCGACCTGCCGGGCGTGAAGAACGCGACCGAAGCCGACCAGCTCGTCGGCAAGACCGCAGAGCTGCGTTTCCGCCTCGTTCAAGGGACCGTTCCGTACAAGGCCTCGACCGTGACTCCGTCGTCGACCACGACCGTGAAGGGCGCGACGACGACCACGGTGAAGGGCGCGACCACCACCACGAAAGGCGCGACCTCGACGACGCTCGGACACGCGCTGGGCCGCACCGGAACGATCGATACCGTCCCGATCGCGGCGGTGCGTCCCGTCGCGGTGACGACCTCGACCGGGGCGCCCGCGCCGACGACGACCGTGAAGGGCGCGACCACGACCGTGAAGGGCGCGACGACGACCACGTCGGTGCCCGCCGCCGACGCCGGGACGTGCCGCGACGGCAAGCTCGTCACCCCGGACGTCGCCGACAAGGAGGTGATCCTGCCCGATCTGAATCGCACGGCGTGCTATGCGCTCGGACCGACGATCCTCACCGGCCGCAACGTCGGAACGGCCACCGCGGTCGTCGATACGTCGACCGCGGCGTGGATCGTCAACGTGCACTTCAAGAACGACGACTTCGTGAAGAAGGTCGCGACGGCGTACGTGAACAAGCAGGTGGCGATCGAGCTCGACGGCATCGTGCAGTCGGCACCGACCATCAATGCCGGTATCACGGGTCGGGACGTCACGATCAGCGGGCAGTTCACGAGCAAGCAAGCGCACCAGCTCGCACTGGTGCTGCGCTACGGCTCGCTGCCCCTCCAGCTGGTCGCGCAGACGGCGCAGTCGGTGTCGCCGACCCTCGGCAAGGATCAGCTGCGCGCGGGCATCGTGTCGGGTCTCATCGGTCTCGCCCTCGTCGCGCTCTACATGATCTTCTTCTACCGGCTGCTGGGCCTCGTCGTGTGGACGGGTATCGGTCTGACCGCGCTCACGTTCTTCGCGCTCGTGTCTTGGCTCTCGTCGCACCAGGGCCTCACCCTCACCCTGGCGGGGGTGACGGGCATCATCGTCTCCGTCGGTGTCACCGTCGACAGCTATGTCGTGTACTTCGAACGATTGAAGGACGAGGTGCGCACCGGTAAGACGGTGCGCTCCTCGCTCGACTCCGGCTTCCGGCGGGCGTTCCGCACGATCATCGCCGCCGACCTCGTGTCGATGATCGGTGCGGTGGTGCTCTACCTCTACGCGTCCGGTTCGGTGCGCGGATTCGCGTACTTCCTCGGGCTGTCGACCGCGCTCGACCTGATCCTGGCGTACTGCTTCATGTGGCCGTTCGTGTCCGTGCTCGCACGTCGCCCCGCGCTCGTGCGGATGGGCGGGATCGGCATCGGCGCCGGCCTCGACGTTCCGGAGGCGACCACGTGACGGTCACCGCTCCGCCCCCGCCGGAGGTCGACGACGTCCCGGGCGTGACCCGCCGGCACCGACCGTCGGACCTGTACCACGAGCGAACGAACTTCCAGTTCATCAAGCACAGCCGGCGGTGGCTCATCATCTCGAGCACCCTGATCGTGCTGAGCCTGCTGCTCTTGTTCGTACGCGGGCTCAACTTCGGGATCGACTTCGAAGGCGGCACCGCCTGGCAGGTGCAGATGACGGGCGGTAAGACCGCGAAGGTCGCCGACGTCCGGAGCCTGTTGTCCAAGCTCGGTTTCGGCAATGCGAACGTCAGCGTTCTCACGCCGCCGGGCGGCGGCGCACCCAGCGTCCGCGTCGAGGCGCGCGTCATCGACGATCCGACGCACATCATCCAGTCGGCGCTCGCGAAGTACGGCGGCGTGCAGGACAAGGACGTGCAGTTCACGGCGAGCGGTTCGGGGGGATCGTTCACGTTCACGGCGAAGCAAGGAGTGACCCCGACCACGACCGGCGTCACGGGCGCGCTCGCCGGCAGCGGCCTGACGAGCCCGCAGGTCAAGGTGAGCGGGCGCGCGGTAACGGTGACCGTGAAGACCCTGCCGCCCAGCCAGGTGCAGTCGGTTGCCGCCGCGCTCGCGAAATACGCGGGCGCCGCGGTCAGCGACGTCAGCACCACCGCGGTGGGGCCCACATGGGGTCACGAGGTGAGCCGGAAGGCCATCAGGGCCCTGATCATCTTCTTCTTCGTCCTCGCCGGGTACTTGGCGATCCGGTTCGAGTGGAAGATGTCGGCCGCCGCGATCGTGGCCGTCATCCACGACATCATCTTCACGGTGGGCGTCTACGCGCTCTTCCAATTCCAGGTCTCACCGGCGACCGTGACCGCGTTCTTGACCATCCTCGGCTTCTCGCTCTACGACACCGTCGTCGTTTTCGACAAGGTTGGAGAGTTCCAGCGCACGCTCACCGCGACGGGACGGTCCACCTACGGCGAGATGGTGAACCGGTCGCTCAACGCGGTGCTGATGCGGTCGCTGTCGACATCGCTCGTTGCACTTTTGCCGGTCATCTCGTTGCTCGTCGTCGGCAGCGGAATCCTCGGCGCGACCGCGCTGGAGGACTTCGCGCTCGCGCTCGCAGCCGGCCTCTTCATCGGTTCGTACTCCTCGATCTATGTCGCCGCGCCGCTGTTGTCGTGGTGGAAGGAGCGCGAGCCGCAGTACCGGGCCCTCGCCGAGCGTCGCCGGCGGATACCGGGAACGGCCACTGCTCCGGCGCCCGTCGCGGTGCCGGTGGTCGCCTCCGACGAGCCGGGCGAACCGGCAGATCGCAAGCCGCTCGGCGTCCCGGGCTCGCCTGCCGTCCCGCGCACCACCATCCAGGCCCGCCCCCGCCAGCAGCGAGGAAAGAAGCGGAAGTAGGGATACGCGCGCCCTTGCGGCGACCGGAGCAGAGCGTAGCGAGCAGCGCAGACCCGCTTGAGACCAGAAGTACATTGGTGGTAATGGATCCGGCCTGGTTGAAGGCACACGTGCGCGATGTTCTCGACTACCCGAAGCCCGGCATCGTCTTCAAGGACATCACTCCGTTGCTCGGAGCGGCGGACGCCTTCCGAGCGACGGTCGACGCGCTCGCCGGGCCGTTCGCCGCAACGCGCGTCGACAAGGTGATCGGGATCGAAGCCCGAGGTTTCGTGTTCGCCGCGCCCGTGTCGTACGGCCTGCACGCCGGGTTCGTGCCCGTCCGCAAGCCGGGGAAGCTGCCGTGGGAGATCGAGCGCGAGGAGTATGTGCTCGAATACGGCACCGATCTGCTCGAGATTCACCGCGACGCGATTGCGCCGGGCGAGCTGGTGCTCGTCGTCGACGACGTGATCGCGACCGGCGGCACGGCCGCGGCCACGGCCCGGCTGGTCGAACGCCTCGGCGGCGATGTCGTGGGCTTCGCGTTCGTGCTCGAGCTCGGATTCCTGCACGGGCGGGAGCAGATCGGCGGCTACCAGGTCCACACGTTGGTGACATATGACTGACGGGACCGTGACCGACGGGACCGCACTGTGACGAATGCTTCGGCGACCCGGCGGTCTCCCGGTCACCCGAACGTCGACGGCGCGCTGCGGCCGCTCCTCGCGTCGGTGCGCAGTGGCGACGCGTCACGCGAGACCGCGCTCATCGAGGACGCGTACGAGGTCGCGCGCGATGCGCACCGCGACCAGGTGCGCCGCTCGGGTGATCCCTACATCGCCCACCCGCTCGGCGTGGCGATGATCCTCGCTGATCTCGGGCTCGACGACGTCACGCTCGCGGGCGCGTTGTTACACGACGCGGTCGAGGACACGTCGGTGACGCTCGACGATCTGGCAGCGCGGTTCGGTCCCGACGTCGCCGCGATCGTCGACGGCGTGACCAAGCTCGATCGGCTCGAGTTCGATTCGCGGGAGGAGCAACAGGCCGCAACGATGCGCAAGATGCTCGTCGCGATGGCCAAGGACGTCCGAGTCCTCCTGATCAAGCTCGCCGACCGCCTGCACAACATGCGCACCATCGCGTCGCTCCCGGAGGCGAAGCAGAAGCGCATCGCGCAGGAGACGCTCGACATCTACGCGCCCCTCGCACACCGTCTCGGCATTCAGGACGTGAAATGGCAGCTCGAGGATCTCGCGTTCGCGGTGCTGCACCCGAAGCGCTACGCCGAGATCGAGGCCATGGTGCTCCAGCATGCGGGCGAGCGCGAGCGGTATCTCGAGGAGGTCGTCGGCGCCGTACGGTCGCGGCTCGACCAGCTCCAGATCAACGCCGAGGTGACCGGTCGCCCGAAGCACTACTGGTCGATCTACGAGAAGATGGTCGTGCGGGGCAAGGAATTCGCAGAGATCAATGACCTCGTCGGGGTGCGCGTGATCGTCGATTCCGTGAAGGACTGCTACGGCGCGCTGGGCTCGATCCACGCCCTCTGGCGCCCGGTGCAGGGTCGCTTCAAGGACTACATCGCGATGCCCAAGTTCAATCTCTATCAGTCGTTGCACACGACGGTCGTGGGCCCGCAGGGCCGGGCCGTGGAGTTCCAGATCCGCACGAGCGAGATGCACCGCCGGTCGGAGTACGGCGTCGCGGCGCACTGGGGTTACAAGGAGCAGCGCAACCCGGCCGAGGATCTCGTGTGGTTGCAGCGGATCGTCGACTGGCAGAAGGAGACGACGGACCCGACCGAGTTCATGCAGAGTCTGAAAATCGACCTCGAACAGGACGAGGTGTTCGTCTTCACGCCGAAGGGAAGGGTGATCACGCTCCCCACGGGCGCGACTCCGGTCGACTTCGCGTACGCGATCCACACCGAGGTCGGTCATCGCTGTATCGGTGCGCGGGTCAACTCCCGGTTGGTGCCGCTCGACTCGGCATTGCAGTCGGGGGACACGTGCGAGATCTTCACGAGCAAGGTCGAAGGCGCGGGTCCGAGCCGCGACTGGACGCAGTTCGTCCAGACGCCGCGCGCGAGCTCGAAGATCCGTCAGTGGTTCTCGCGCGAGCGCCGCGTCGACGCGATCGACCAGGGCCGCGACGATCTCGTCAAGGCAATGCGGCGCGAGGCGCTGCCGGCGCAGAAGCTCTTCGGGTCGCCGATCCTCGCCAAGGTCGCCGAGCAACTCCACTACGCCGACCTCGAAGGGCTCTACGTCGGAATCGGCGAAGGCCACGTGTCGGCGAAGGCGGTCGTCCAACGCATCCAGCGCGAGCTGCGCGGCGGCGAGGAACAGCTCCCGACCACCGTTGCCCGGCCACCGCGGGCGCGCGGCCACCGGCGCACCGGCGCGGGCGTGCACGTCGAGGGCCTCGACGACGTCATGGTGCGGCTCTCGCGTTGCTGCACGCCGGTTCCGGGCGACGAGATCATGGGCTTCGTCACCCGCGGTCGGGGTGTCTCTGTGCACCGGACCGACTGCGCCAACGCCGTGAGCTTGCGCAGCCAGGCCGACCGCGTCATCGAGGTCGAGTGGGACAACGACGCACCCGGTAACTACACCGTGTCCGTCGACGTCGAGGCGATCGATCGGTCCAAACTGTTGCGCGACATCGCCGACGTACTGTCGGAACACCACGTGAATATTCTCTCGTGCACGTCGCAGACGCAGTCCGACCGGATCGCCCGCTTGCGGTTCGACTTCGAGCTCGCCGATCCCGGTCACCTCGACTCGATCCTCGCCGCGGTCAAACGGGTCGACTCCGTATACGACGCCGCGCGCGTGCTCCCGGGCATCAAGGCCTGAGTTCCGTCCGGCACGCTGCCGGCGAAACATCGTCGGCCGCGCGCGGGCTGCTGGCTAGCATGCCGCGCATGCCGGCGGATCGGGACGTCATGCGCGCGCCCAAGGGCATGCTCGACGTGCTGCCGCCCGAGTCCGCGCGCTGGATCGACGTGATCACGCGTTTCGCGTCGCGCGCCGAGCGCTTCGGATACGGCCTGCTGCTGACGCCGATCGTCGAACACTACGAGGTGTTCGCGCGGGTCGGTGAGACGACCGATGTCGTGCGCAAGCAGATGTACGACTTCGTCGACCGCGGTGGCCGGCGCCTCGCGTTGCGACCGGAAGGTACGGCGCCGGTCGTTCGGGCGTACGTGCAACACCGCCCCCCGACGCCGTGGAAGGTGTGGTACCTCGCCCCGAATTTTCGGGCGGAACAGCCGCAGGCGGGACGATACCGACAGCACTGGCAGTTGGGTGCGGAGGTGATCGGGATCGATGATCCCGACGTCGACGTCGAGATCATCGAGCTTCTCTTGGGCTTTTACGGCGAGCTCGGCCTGCGCGACGTGCGCTTGCTGGTCAACTCGATGGGCGATGCCGAGACGCGCGCCCGTTATCGCGACGTCCTGCTGGCGTACTGGCGCTCGCACGAGTCGCTTCTCGGCGCGGAGATGGAGCGCGCCGAGGCGAATCCGTTGCGCATTCTCGACTCGAAGCGAAGCGACTGGCTCGACATGCTCGAGCGCGCCCCACAACTCGGTGAGTACCTCACCGACGCCTCGGCCGCGCACTTCGAGCGCGTCCAAGAAGGACTGCAGGCCCTCGGGATCGCGTTCGAGATCGCGCCTCGGCTCGTACGCGGCTTCGACTACTACACGAGCACAGTGTTCGAGGTGGCGAGCGGAGCGCTCGACGCCGCGCAGAACGCGATCGGCGGCGGTGGCCGCTACGACCGGCTGGCGCAAGAGATGGGCGGCCCGGCCGCGCCGTCGATCGGCTTCGGTTCCGGCATCGAGCGTCTTCTCCTCGCGTGCGACGCGGAAGGCGTGCTGCCGGTCCCGGCGGCGCAGCTCGACGCGTTCGTCATCGACCTCGTCGGCGCGGCCGACACGGCCCGGCTGCTCGCCGAACTGCGTGAGTCGGGCCTCGCGGCCGACCGGGCGTACGGCGGTCGCTCGACCAAGAAGCAATTCGCGGCGGCCGATCGATCGGGCGCGCGATGGGCCGTCATCATCGGAGCGGACGAGGCGAAGCGGGGGGTGGTCGCGGTCAAATTTCTGCGATCCGAGCAGCCGCAGTGCGAGGTGCGACGCGAAGAGGTCGCGGCGTGGCTGCGGACCCGCAAGGACGAAGCGCCGTCATGATGCGGTCGCATCGAGCGGGCGACCTACGCGCCGACGACATCGGCGAGTCCGTCGTCGTCTGCGGATGGGTGGCCAGCCGGCGCGATCACGGTGGCAAGGTGTTTCTCGACGTGCGCGACGTCGCCGGAGCCGTGCAGGCGGTTGTCGATCCGCAGGTTGCCGGTCTCGAGGTCGCGCACCGCCTGCGCCACGAATGGGTCGTACGTGTCGTCGGCGACGTCTGCGCGCGGCCGGACGGGACGGTCAATGACGACCTGCCCACCGGCGCAGTCGAGGTGCTCGCTCGGGAGATAGAGGTGTTGTCGGAGGCGGAGCCCCCGCCGTTCCCGCTCGACGACCGGGTCGACATCGACGAGGCGTTGCGTCTGCGGCATCGATACCTCGACCTCAGACGCGCGCCGATGCAGCGAAACCTACGACTGCGTTCTGCCGTGAACCGCGTCATGCGCGAAGCGATGGCCGAGCAGGACTTCGTCGAGATCGAGACGCCGATGCTCATCGCGTCTACGCCGGAGGGTGCGCGCGATTTCGTCGTCCCCTCCCGTCTTCAGTTGGGCGAGTTCTACGCGCTGCCGCAGAGTCCGCAGTTGTTCAAGCAGCTGCTGATGGTCGGCGGCTTCGATCGCTACTTCCAGATCGCGCGTTGCCTACGCGACGAAGATCTCCGAGCCGATCGCCAGTTCGAGTTCATGCAGCTCGATATCGAGATGACATTTGCCGACCAGGAGGATGTGCTCGGCGCGGTGTCGCTCGCCGTCCTCGCCGCGGCCGAAGTCGCGCGCCCGGGCGTGCAGCTGGGGTCCATCCCCCGGATGACATGGCACGAGGCGATGGAGCGCTACGGCTGCGACAAGCCCGATCTCCGATTCGGGATGGAGCTGGTGGAGCTGACCGAGGTTTTCGGCGACACCGATTTCCGCGCGTTTGCGGGCGCCGACGCGGTGAAGGGCATTCGGGTCGAGGGCGAGGCCGAGATGACGCGCTCGAGACTCGACGCGCTGACGGAACGAGCGAAGTCTCTCGGCGCGGCCGGCCTCGTCTGGATGCGCGTCCGTGACGGTGGCGTGCTCGAGTCGCCGGTCGCGAAGTTCCTGTCGGAGTCCGAGCAGCTTGCTCTGGTCGACGTCCTTGGCCTGGTCGCCGGCGACCTGGTGCTGATCGTCGCGGGCACGCGCGCGATGGTGCGCGACGTGTTGGGCACGCTTCGCCTCGACCTGGGACGACCGCCCGTGGCGGAGGGCGGGCTGCGGTTCTTGTGGGTCGTCGATTTCCCGCTGTTCGAGGAGACCGATGCCGGCGGCCGCCCCGCGCCGATGCATCACCCGTTCACGATGCCCCACCCCGACGACATCGACCGCTTGGAGTCCGATCCGCTGTCGGTCCGCGCCCAGGCCTACGACCTCGTGCTCAACGGGTGGGAGCTGGGCTCGGGATCGGTGCGTATCCATCGGTCCGACGTGCAACAACGCATCTTCTCGTTGCTCGGATTCGACGCCGAGGACGCGCGCCGGCGCTTCGGTTTCCTGCTCGACGCGTTCCGCTTCGGCGCTCCGCCGCACGCGGGCTTCGCCGTCGGCATCGACCGGTTCGTCGCGGTCCTCGCGGGCGAAGAGAACATCCGTGAGGTGATCGCGTTCCCGAAGACGCAGTCCGGCGTCGACCTTTTGACGAACGCGCCGACTCCGATCGACGACGCCCAACTTCGCGACCTCGGACTCCGCCTCCTCGACCGCAAACCCTAATTTCTTGCCAACAGAAAGCAAGGAAAGTGCGCGTATGGCGTTAGTTTCCTTGCCAACAGATTGGTGTCTCACGGGGGCTCTACGGTTCACCCGATGGAGACACATCTCGCACGATTCGAATCCGTTCTTGCGTCGCAGCACGGATTGGTGACACTGGGCCAGCTGCGCGACGGGCAGCTCACTGATGGGCAAACGCGGAGGCTCGTGCATCAGAGCGTGCTGCGACGGCTTCGTCCACGCGTGTTCGCCCTCGTTGGCGCCCGAGACACATGGGAGCGAGGTCTCCTCGCGGTCGTGTTGTCGCTGCAAGGTTCCGTCGCCTCACACGCGTCGGCCGCGCGACTCTGGAAGTTCGAACCGCGACCGACGGACCGATACGAGGTCACCGCGGGACGGGAATATCGAGCGCCGATGCGAGGAGTCGTGGTGCACCGCTCCGCAACCCTCCGCGACGAGGACGTCGTCCAACGCGACGGGATCGCTTGTACGTCGTTTGCCCGTACGTTGTGCGATTGCACCACCCTTCTGAGCGAATACCAGCTCGGTCGGGTGCTTGATGACGGCATGCGTCGCGGGGTCGCCTCGCTGCGCGACTTGAGTGGTTGCGCCGAACGACTGGAATCCGGCCCGGGTCGTCATATGTCGTTGGTTCGCTCGCTCCTCGCGGCTCGCGGTGTCGGCTTTGATCCGGGCGGCAGCAGGTCGGAGTTGTACCTGCTCGACGTGTTTCGTCGGGCGCGTCTGCCTCTGCCTGTACAGCAGTATCGGGTGAAGGTCGGATCCAAGATGTTCCGGCCCGATTTCGCCTGGCCCGATCGCAAAGTGTTCGCTGAGTACTACGGCTTGCCGTTCCACATAGGTGCTACCGCAGTCGTCGCGGACAGCGAGCGACTGACCGCGTTGTCGGCGGCGGGCTGGCTACCCCTTGTGTTCACCCACGCGTCGTCTGATCGGGAGATTGTCGAACGCACCGTCGCCGCGCTGAATCAGCGCGGCGACGAATGCAAGATCAGCGCGTAGCAGGCCTTCGTGCCGGGTTGTTGGCAAGAATCGCGCGTATCTGGTGCCGATTTCTTTGCCAACTGTTGGCAAGAATTGTGCCTGCCAGACAGCGGTTTTATTGCGAACTGTTGGCAACAAATTGGGCGCGCGTAGCCTGGCGGGCGTGACTCGAGGGCCTGATCTGTTCGCGTCGGCGGTCGAGGAGCGTCTCGCGCGTAAGGCGCCGCTGGCCGCTCGCTTGCGGCCGCGGACGCTCGACGAGGTCGTCGGGCAGGTTCACCTCCTCGGGCCCTCGAAGCCGCTACGGGTCCTCATCGAGTCGGATCGGCTGTCGTCGGTCATCATTTGGGGTCCCCCCGGCACCGGCAAGACAACGATCGCCCGGCTCGTCGCGGGGGTGAGCGAGAAGGCGTTCGAGACGCTCAGCGCGGTGAGCGCAGGCGTCAAGGACGTGCGCGAGGTCGCCGAACGGGCGCGGGCGAGGCTCGGCGAGCGGGGACAGGGGACGATCCTGTTCCTCGACGAGGTTCACCGCTTCTCGCGCGCACAGCAGGACGTGCTGCTGCCGTTCGTCGAGGAGGGTCTGCTCGTACTCGTCGGCGCGACGACCGAGAACCCGTTCTTCTCACTCACCGGCCCGCTGCTCTCGCGCAGCACGTTGTTCCGGCTCGAACCGCTCGACGATGCGGCGCTCGAGCAGCTCGCGCGGCGAGCGCTCGTCGACGTCGAGCGCGGACTGGGCTCCGAGCCGACCGAGATCGACGACGACGCGCTCCGTCATCTGATCGACAAGAGCGAGGGTGACGCGCGGCATCTCCTCACGGTGCTCGAGGTCGCGCATGCATTGACGGTCCAGGCCGACCGCACCACTATGACCTTGGCCGACGCGGAGGCGGCGCTCGCATTGCGCAGCGTGCGCTACGGCGACGACGAGCACTACGACATCATCTCCGCGTTCATCAAGTCGATTCGCGGCTCCGATCCCGACGCGGGCTTGTACTGGCTCGCGCGTATGCTCGAAGCCGGTGAGGATGCGCGTTTCATCGCTCGCCGCCTCGTCATCCTCGCGAGTGAGGACATCGGACTCGCCGATCCGCAGTCGCTCCTCACCGCCGACGCGGCCGCGAGGGCGGTCGAGTACGTCGGGTTGCCGGAGGTCGCGATCAACCTCGCGCACGCGGTGATCCATCTCGCCCTGGCGCCCAAGAGCAACAGTGTCGTCTCGGCGTTCGGCGCGGCGACCGGCGCGGTCCGTGATCGCCGGCCGGGTCCCGTTCCGATGCATCTGCGCGACGCCCACTATCGCGGGGCGCAGATGCTCGGCCACGGGAAGGGCTACGTCTATCCTCACGACGACCCGAACGGGTGGGTGCCGCAGGAGCATCTCCCGGTAGAGGTGGCCGGGGAGCAGTTCTACCGTGCCGCCGGGCACGGCGCCGAGCGGCTCCTGATCGAGCAGTGGCGGATGCGGCGCGGAGAGGACGCGGAGGACGATGTCGACGGCTGATGGATTGGCGATCATCGCGGCCACGGTCGTCACCATCCTCGTGGCCGTCCTCGCAACGGTGCTGGTCTTCCTGGCCCGAACATTGCGCGAGTTGCGAGCGGCGCTCGTGATCCTCGAGGAGGACGCGCTCGCCTTGCTCGACGACGCGCGCGTCTCCGTCCGCGACGCGGCGACGGAGATCGACCGCGTGGAACGGCTCGTGACCTCCGCCGAGCGGCTCGACGAGGCGAAGCGCGCAATCGCGACACCGGTCGTGAAGGCGATGGCCTTCGGCACCGGTGTATCGCGCGCGGCGCAACGGCTGCGCGAAGGCGAGGCGCGACGCGGAATGCCAACGTCGAAGCGCGGGAGATCAGCGTCGTGATCAAACGTCTCGTGTGGCTCGTCATCGGTTTTCTTCTCGGTCTGGGATCGTCGTGGGCCGTGATGCGTCGTGTGCGTCGCGTCGCCGTGCGGCTCGCGCCGCCCGACGTCGTCGATCGCTGGAGCGGGAGCG
This sequence comes from Acidimicrobiia bacterium, assembly GCA_038213435.1. Lineage (GTDB taxonomy): Bacteria > Actinomycetota > Acidimicrobiia > IMCC26256 > PALSA-610 > PALSA-610. The sequence continues at coordinate 36,929 of JBBQTI010000030.1, read as the reverse complement.
TCCGCGCCGCCGTACAGGAAGGCCGCGACGCCATGCGCGCCCGCGAAGCGGCATTCAAAGGCAGCTCCGTCCGCAGCGGCGGCAAGTAACCTGGCGCGGCGATGCCCGACCGCCCGACCACCGCCGACGAGCTACGCCGCGCCTTCGTGGAGTTCTTTACCGAACGCGCACACGTGCACGTGCCGTCCGCGAGCGTCATTCCCGTCGACCGATCGTTGCTGTTCACGGTCGCGGGCATGGTGCCCTTCAAGCCGTACTTCACCGGCGAGGAGACCGCGCCCTACCCGCGCGCGGTCTCGGTCCAGAAGTGCGTCCGTGCGGGCGGCAAGCACAACGACCTCGACGACATCGGGCGCACGAACCGGCACTTCTCGTTCTTCGAGATGCTCGGCAACTTCAGCTTCGGTGACTACTTCAAGGCCGAGGCGATCACGTGGGCGTGGGAGTTCTACACGGGCGTCCTGAAGCTCGACCCCGATCGCCTCTGGGTGACCGTGCACGAGGACGACGACGAGGCCGAGCAGATCTGGCGCGAGCGCGTAAGCTTTCCGGCCGAACGCATCCAGCGCCTCGGCGACGACAATTTCTGGCGGATGGGCGAGACCGGGCCGTGCGGGCCTTCGTCCGAGATCTTCTGGGACCTCGGGCCCGAGTTCGGCCCCGACGGCGGCCCCGTCACCGAGGCCGACCGCTACATCGAGATCTGGAATCTTGTGTTCATCAGATTCGACCAGCAGGCCGACGGCACACGCCTCCTACTGCCGAAGCCGTGCGTCGACACGGGCGCCGGTCTCGAGCGCAACTTGATGGTCGTGCAAGAGAAGACGTCGATCTGGGACATCGACGCGTTCGTGCCGCTGCGCGTCGCGGCGGAACAGGTCACCGGTGCGCGCGCGGGCACGAGCGAGTCGACCGACGTCTCGTTGCGAATCATCGCCGAGCATGCGCGCACGATGACGTTCATGGTGAGCGACGGTGTACGGCCGTCGAACCAGGAGCGTGGCTACGTCTTGCGCCGGATCATCCGCCGGGCCGTGCGGCATGCGTATCGGCTGGGCGCGCGCGACGTCGTGATGCCGGCGATGGTCGATGCGGTGGTCGCAACGATGAGCAACGCGTATCCGGAGATCGACACGACGCACGGCGTCGTGCGCAAGATCGTCGAACGAGAAGAGGAGGCGTTTCGCGCCACGTTGCAACGCGGCGTCGACATGCTCTCCGAGATCGTCGATCGAACCGACGTCTCCGGCGACGACGCGTTCTTTCTACACGACACGCTCGGCTTCCCGATCGATCTCACGCGCGAGATCGCCGGTGAGCGCGGCCGCGCGGTCGACCTCGCCGGATTCGAGACGCGGATGCAGGAACAGCGCGTGAGAGCCCGCGCCGCGGCAGAGGAGGCCGGCGCGGCGCAGAGCGCTCCGCTCGAGATCTTCCGAGAGCTCGTCGACACGCACGGTCCGACCGAATTCACCGGGCGCCAGGAGTATTCGTCGAACGGGAAACTGCTCGCGCTTCTCGTCGCCGGCGAACGCGTCGGCCAGGCGACCGAGGGTCTCGCGGTCGACGTCGTGCTCGACCGCACGCCGTTCTATGCGGAGTCGGGTGGTCAGATCGGCGACACGGGCACGATCACGACCGCGCCGGGCGCGATCCTCGACGTGCTCGACACGCAGTACGGGTTGCCGGGACAGATCACCTTGCACCGGGGACGCGTGCGGGTCGGCGCGGTGAGCGAAGGTGACGAGGTGGTCGCGGAGATCGACGGGATCCGCCGCGATCGCATCCGGCGAAATCACACCGCCACCCACGTGTTGCACTGGGCATTGCGCGAGGTACTGGGTCCCCACGTGCAGCAGGCGGGCTCGTTCGTCGGCCCCGACCGGCTGCGCTTCGACTTCTCGCATCACGAGCCGGTTACCGCGGAACAGCTCGCGCAGGTCGAGCGTCTGGCGAACGCGCAGGTGATCTCCGACGCACCCGTCCGGCACTACGAGACCACGAAGGCCGAGGCCGAGCGCATTGGCGCGATCGCCTTCTTCGGTGAGAAATACGGCGACATCGTGCGCGTGCTCGAAGCCGGACCGTCGACCGAGCTCTGCGGCGGCACGCACGTGCACGCGCTCGGGTTCATCGGTCCGATCAAGGTCGTCAGCGAAGGATCGATCGGGTCGAATCTCCGCCGGATCGAGGCGATGACCGGCGACGGGGCGTTCGAGTACATCGAGTTCGAGGAGCAGTTGCTGCGACGCGCCGGCGACCTCCTGCGCGCGACGCCGAAGGAGGTACCCGACCGCATCGAACGCCTCACCGAGCAGGTGCGCGCGCTCCAGGACGAGCTCCGCGGTCTGAGAGCCAAGGAAGCGACGAGCGCGGCGGGGGAGCTCGCGGGCCGGGCCGAGCGCGGCGTCCTCGTCGCACGCGTCGACGGGTACGGAACCGGAGAGTTGAAGCAGCTCGCGCAGGAGACCGTGCGCGCGCTCGGCAGCGGCGTGGTCGCGCTCGTCGGCGCGGCCGACGGGAAGGCGGCGATCGCGGTCGCGATCAGCAAGGACGTCGTCGCGCGGGGCGCGGCCGCCGATGCGATCGCCAAGCCTGCGGTCGGCAAGCTCGGCGGTGGTGTGGGCAAGGGTGCGGAGACGGTGGTCGGCGGTGGCCAGAATGTCGCCGGCATCGACGACGCGCTCGCGGTCGTACGCGAGCTGGCGGCGCAGTGGGGGTCGTGATCGCGACGGCCCGCACCCGCGCGTTGGGCGTCGACCTCGGGGCGCGGCGCATCGGGCTCGCTCTCTCGGATCCGTCTCGCACCGTTGCAACGCCTCATGAGGTGCTCCGCCGCAGCGGCGATCCGGCCGCCGACCGGCGTGCCATCGTCGACACGGCGCGCCGGCAGGACGCGAACGTGATCGTGGTCGGTCTGCCGTTGTCGCTTTCCGGACGGTCCGGACCCGCGGCGCGGGCCACGCTGGAGGAGGTCGAGGCGCTGCGCGCGGTCGCAGGCGACATCGAGGTCACCGTGCACGACGAGCGGCTCACCACGGTGACCGCCGAGCGCGCGTTGACCGAGGCGGGCATGCGCCGCGAGGCGCGTCGGCGGGTCGTCGACAAGGTCGCGGCGGCCGTGATGCTCCAGTCGTGGCTCGAGCAGGCGCGCCGGTGAGCCGCGGCCGCCGTACGGCGCTCGTGCTCATCGCTCTGGTCGGGGTTCCGCTGGTCCTGCTCGCGATCGGTGGAGTGTGGTTCTGGTGGCAGCTCACTCCTCCCGGGAGCGCCGGCGCCAAAGTGGAGGTGCAAATCGCGCGTGGCTGTGGGGTTCCGTGCATCGGTGAAGAGCTCTCGCACCGCGGTGTGATCGGCCCGTCGTGGATTTTCAACGTCTACTCGCGTTTGCACGGCGACGCGAACTACAAGGCCGGAACCTACGAGCTCCGCAAGAACATGGGCGTGAGTGCCGCGGTGAATGTTTTGAAGGCCGGACCTCACGTCGCGTTCGTCAAGCTGACGATTCCGCCCGGAATGTGGTTGTCACAGATCGGCGCGCGGGTGGGGAAGCTGCCGGGTCTCGACGTCGAATCGTTCGTCGAGGCGACGCAGAACAACGCGGTGCGCTCCGCGTTCGAACCGCAAGGTGCCAGCAACCTCGAGGGCCTCCTGTGGCCGGACACATACAACATCTCGGCCGATGAAGACGAGATCCTGGTGTTGTCGACGCTGGTGCGGACCTTCGAAAAGCGCGCGCTGACGCTCGGCCTCGCCAACGCGAATGTGCAGGGGCACACGGCATACGACATCATCAAGGTCGCGTCGCTGGTCGAGGCGGAGGCCAAGATCGATGCCGACCGCCCGCGCATCGCATCGGTCGTCTACAACCGTCTCGCGCGCGGGATGCCGCTACAGATCGATGCGACGCTCATCTACGCGCGCCGCGACCCGCGCAAGCGCACGCTGACCGACAAGGACAAGCTGATCGCGTCGCCGTACAACACGTACATGCACGAGGGCTTGCCGCCTACGCCGATCGCCGCAGTCAGCTCCGCGTCGCTGAAGGCCGCGCTCGCGCCGGCACAGACGCCGTACCTCTACTACGTCGTCATCGACAAACAGGGCAACACCGCGTTCGCCACCACTCTCGAGCAGCAGAACGCCAATATCGTCATCGCGAAGCAGAACGGTGCGTTTTGACGATCTCGGGGACCACACGCGTCGCGGGCGTCATTGGTGATCCCGTAAGGCACTCCCTTTCGCCGGTGTTGCACAACGCCGCGTATCGCGAGCTCGGACTCGACTGGATGTACGTCGCCTTCGAAGTGCCCGACGGTGCGACGCGCGCCGCGCTCGACGCCGTGGCCGCGCTCGGCTTGGCCGGGCTCTCGGTGACGATGCCGCACAAATCCGCGGCGGCCGCGTGTTGCGACGAGCTCTCGGCGGACGCGGCCGCGCTGCGGAGCGTGAACACCGTCTCGCCCGGTGACAAGGGTCGTCTCGTCGGCGATTCGACCGACGGTGAGGGCTTCATGCGATCGCTTCGGGACGCGGGTCACGATCCGACCGGTGCCTCGACCGTCGTTCTCGGCGCGGGCGGCGCGGCGCGCGCGGTCGCGCGGGCGCTCGGCCGCGCCGGCGCGCGCGTGGTGGTGTGCGCGCGCAAACCGGATGCGGCCATGGTGGCGGCACAGCTCGCCCGCGGGACCGCCATGCCATGGGCCGAACGGTCTCGGGCCGCGGAGGCCGCGACCTTCGTCGTCAACGCCACCCCGGTCGGCATGGGCACCGAGGATCTGCCGGTGCCGCTCGACGCGTTGCATCCGGGACAGGTGCTGGCCGACCTCGTGTATCACCCGCTGGAGACCGCACTGCTGCGCGGCGCGCGCGATCGGGGGGCGTCGGTCGTGGACGGGCTGGGGATGCTCGTGCACCAGGCCGCGCTCCAGATCGAGCACTGGACCGGGCGCGCGCCGTCGATCGCGGCCATGCGCGCGGCCGCCGAGCACGCGCTGCGCCCCGCCCCCTCCGCCTGAACCGGCGCTCGCCCCCACCGGCACCCGGGCGCTGGTCAAGTCCTGGAGGCTTGTGCTCAAGGCGCGCGGGCCTCCTCGTCGATGGACGGAGAGGATCAGAGTCGTCCCGGGGGGACCGTCGTGCTGCAAGGAACGCTGGAAACGCTCACTCTGCCGGAGCTGCTCGGTCTGCTCGCGCAGTCGCGCAAGACGGGTGCGCTCTGGCTGGACGCGGCCAACTCGTCGGCCGTCGTGTACATCGTGGACGGTCGGTGTTGTGCTGCGGAGTCGAGTGACGCCGGAGAACCGCTCAACAACGCGCCGGCGCTGCTCGCGCGTGTCGTCGACATCTGTTTCGGCGTCGAGCGCACCGAAGACGGGGCGTTCCGCTTCGGACCCGAGGAACCGCCGTGGGCCAGTGCCGAGACGGTCGATCTCGAGGTGGCGATCGACGAGCTCGGCCGCCTGGTAGCGGAATGGCGCGAGATCCAGGCCGTGATCCCGTCGCTCGAATGCCGGATCCGCCTCGCCGACGAGCTCGGCGTCCCCGAGCTGAAGGTCGACCGCGAGCGCTGGCAGCTCATCGTGGCCCTCGACGGTCGTCGCACCGTTCGGGATCTCGCCAAGAAGACCGGCCGGGGGGTGCTCGACGTCTGCCACGCCATCCTGGCGCTGGTCGACGCGGGCGCGGTGAACGTCGGCCCGGCACCGGCCGCCCCGGCGGCGGGCCGCGCGAACGGGACGCGCAAGCGCGCGGCCGAGCTCGCGGTCGACCCGGAGGCGCCCTACGGCCCCGGCGTCGAATCGCCGCACCCCGGTCCGAACACGGGAGTCGGCGACGACGCGGAGCGCGAGTTCGACCCGGCGGACAAAGGCCGCTACCTGAGTGCGCTCTCCGGCCTCCGCGACGCCTGACCGAATCCCCCTCCTCCCTTCGGCCAGTAGCTGCGCTCCATCGCCCGTTTCTGCGGGACCGAGAGTGAGATCCTGATACAGCGGGCCGCGCGCCGTGCCGATACTCCCAGCGTTCGCGCGGAGTGGGAGGCGGTGCGGTTTTGTCGGACGGAACGCCACTCGGCTCGCTGTTGATCGAGGAGGGACTCCTGACGGAGGCCCAGCTCGACGCGGCGGTCGTGGAACAGGCGCGGAGCGGAAAGCCCCTGGGCCGACTGCTCATCGAGCAGGGCACGATCTCCGAAGCCGAGCTGGTGCGCACGCTCGCGAGCCAGGTCGGCCTGGAGTTCGTCGATCTCAACGAGCGAACGATCGACGGTTCGGTCGCCGCCCTCGTCAGCGAGTCGCTCGCCCGCCGGTACCAGGCCATCCCCGTCGGCTGGGAGGACGGCAAGCTCGTCGTCGCGATGGCCGATCCGTCCAACGTCTTCGCGGTCGACGACATCCGGGCCCTCGCCGGCGCCGAGGTGCGCACCGTCGTCGCGACGGCCAGCCAGATCATCGAGACCATCGAGCGGTTCTTCCGGGTCGACGGTGAGGTCGACGAGGTCATGCAGGCCGCGACCGACGAGGCCGACGAAGAGACGGATCTCGCGGGGCTCTCCGAGATCGTCGAGGACGCGCCGATCGTCAAGTTCGTCAACCTGCTCGTCAACCAGGCCGTCGCCGACCGGGCGTCGGATATCCATGTCGAGCCGAACGAGAGCGATCTGCGCATCCGTTTCCGGATCGACGGTGTGCTGCACGAGGTGATGCGATCGCCGCGCAGCATCCAGGCCGGTGTGATCTCCCGGCTCAAGGTCATGGCCGACATCAACATCGCCGAACGACGGGTTCCGCAAGACGGTCGCATCACCATGAAGGTGAGCGGTCGCAGCATCGACTTGCGGGTGGCGACCCTTCCGACCGTGTACGGCGAGAAGGTCGTGATGCGCATCCTCGACAAGAGCCAGGCGGTGCTCAAGCTCGAGGATCTCGGCTTCCTGCCGGAGGCACTGGCGAGATTCGAGGCGAGCTACACCAAGCCGTACGGCACGATCCTCGTCACCGGTCCGACCGGTTCGGGCAAGTCGACGACCCTGTATTCGACCCTCAACCAGCTGAACACACCCGACCGCAACATCATCACGGTCGAGGACCCGGTCGAGTACCGGCTGCCGGGGATCAATCAGGTCCAAATTCATCCGAAGGCCGGCCTCACCTTCCCGAGCGCGCTGAGAAGCATCCTGCGCGCCGACCCCGACATCGTCCTCGTCGGCGAGATCCGCGACAAGGAGACGGCGGTCATCGGCATCGAGGCCGCGCTCACGGGTCACCTGGTGCTCTCGACGCTGCACACGAACGACGCCTCGTCGACGCCGATGCGGCTCGTCGAGATGGGAATCGAGCCGTTCCTCGTGACCAGCGCGCTCGACTGTGTGGTCGCGCAGCGGCTCGCCCGCAGACTCTGCGACAAGTGCAAGGAGCCCTTCCAGCCGACGGAGGCCGAGCTCACCGAAGCCGGTTGGCCGGCCGAGGAGCTCGACGCCGGCGAATGGCCGACGCTGCACCGGTCGATCGGCTGCGGGTCGTGCGGGCGCACCGGCTATCGCGGCCGGTTCGGGATTCACGAGGTCATGGTCATGTCGGAAGAGCTGGAGCGCCTGGTCATCGAGCGCCGTTCGTCCGAAGACATACAAAAGGTGGCATTGATGCAGGGCATGCTGTCGATGCGCTCCGACGGTCTGCGCAAGGCCGGGATGGGCATGACCTCGCTGGAGGAGATCTTCCGCGTCGTCGCGTGAGCGCCCGAGCTGCGTGAAATTTTGGTCCCACACTCATCTACAGCGGGGCCCAAGTGTCGCCGATATGAGGTCAGCCCAGAGCTTCTGAGGGGACTACACATATGCTGGCCAACCAGGCGCGACGATTCGGCGAGACGCTCGTCGACCGACACGTTCTGTCGCGAGACGACCTCGAGCAAGCGATCGAGGAGTCGGAGCGCAACAAGGAAGCCCTGCCGTCCGTGCTGTTGCGGCTGGCCCTCGTCGGGAGCAAGGACCTCACGGCCGCGCTCGCCGAGCAGATGGGGGTTCGGTTCGTCGACTTTCTCGATACGCCGATCCACCAGGACGCTCCCGAGACCCTGTCGGCCGAGCTCGCCCGTCAGTACCTCGCGGTGCCGGTCGACTTCGAAGGTCAAAAGCTCGTCGTCGCGTTCGCGGAGCCTCCGAGTGACACCGCGCTGAGCGCGGTCGGTCACGCGACCTCGTTCGAGGTCATCCCCGCGGTCGCCGACCGCAGTGAGCTGATGCGGGCGATCGCGATGATCTACGGCGCCGGCGACGGTGAAGTGACCGAGTTCGGCTCGGACGTCGTGGTCGGCGACGAGCAGCTCGACGACGACCTGCACATCAACGATCTCCTCGACCTCGTCATCCAGTGGGGCGGTTCCGACCTCCACCTCGCGTCGGGCTCGCCGCCGGTCATCCGTGTGAACGGCGATCTACGCCCGGTCACGGAGCTGCCGATCTTCAACGGCTCGCAGATCCGTCAGATGGTGTTCTCGATCCTCACGCAGAAGCAACGCGAGAAGTTCGAGGACAACCTCGAGCTCGATACGTCGTACGCGCTTCCGGGTCGCGGGCGTTTTCGGGTGAACGTATTCGTCCAGCGCGACTCCGTCGGGTGCGTGATGCGCGCCATCCCGTACGAGATCGTCGATTTCGAGCGGCTCGGGATCGCACCCGCGGTGCAGGCGTGGGCGCACATGCCGCGTGGTCTCGTCCTCGTAACCGGTCCGACAGGGTCCGGGAAGTCGACCACGCTGGCGTCGCTGATCGACATCGTGAACCGCGAGCGCGCCGTGCACATCATGACCGTCGAGGACCCGATCGAGTTCCTGCACGCGCACAAGCGCTCGCTGATCAATCAGCGCGAAGTGGGGGAGGACACGCACTCCTTCGCCAACGCCCTGAAGCACGTCTTGCGCCAGGACCCCGACGTCATCCTGGTCGGCGAGATGCGAGACCTCGAAACGATCTCGACCGCGTTGACCGCGGCCGAGACCGGCCACCTGGTGTTCGCGACCTTGCACACGCAGGACGCGCCGCAGTCGATCGACCGCGTGATCGACGTGTTCCCCGCGCACCAGCAGCAGCAAGTTCGCGTTCAGCTCGCCGCCGCGCTGCAGGGGATTTGCACTCAGCAGCTCCTCCCGACCCTCGACGGTCAGGGCCGAGCGGTTGCGTGCGAGGTGATGGTCGCGACTCCCGCGATCCGCAACCTCATCCGTGAGGGCAAGACCCACCAGATCTACTCGATGCTCCAGGCCGGAGGTCGCTACGGCATGGTCACCATGGACATGTCGCTCGCACAGCTCGTGAAGAGCCGTCGCATCTCGGTCGACATCGCGCTCGAGCGGTGCGCCAACGAAGAAGACCTCCGCCGACTCCTGAACGGCTGATCGATCATGCCCGAAACGTTTCAATACAAGGTCAAGGACAAGAGCGGCAAGCTCGTCCAGGGATCGCTCGAAGCCGAGAACGCGCAACTCGTCGTCAGCAAGCTCCGCTCGATGGGTTACGTGCCGATCGAGATCCAGCAACAGGGCGGCACAGGCCTCCAGCGCGACCTGAAGATTCCGTTCCTCACCGACCGGGTCAAGCTGAAGGCCGTCGCGGTGTTCTCGCGCCAATTCGCGACGATGATCAACTCGGGTCTGTCGCTCCTTCGCTCCCTGTACATCCTCGCCGAACAGACCGAGAGCAGGGCGCTCGCCGAGATCGTCAATCAGGTCCGGATGGACGTCGAGAAGGGGTCGTCCCTCTCGCAGGCGATGTCGAAGCACCCGAAGGCGTTCGGCCGTCTCTACGTGTCGATGGTCCGCGCCGGTGAGGTCGGCGGCGCGCTCGACAGCGTGCTCATGCGGCTCGCCGACACGATCGAGAAGCAGGTCGAGCTCCGCCGCAAGGTCAAGTCGGCCATGACGTATCCGTTGGTCGTCGCGGTCCTGGTGTTGACCATCGTGACCGCGATGCTGCTGTTCGTCATCCCGATGTTCCAGGGGATCTACAAGCAGCTGGGCGGCACGCTCCCGCCGCCGACCCAGCTCCTCATCAACATCTCGAACATCTGCCGCAAGTTCTGGTACGTGATCTTCGTGGTCGAGGGCGGTGGCGCGTTCGCGTTCCGGCGCTGGATCAATTCGGAAGAAGGTCGCAAGCAATGGGACGCGATCAAGCTCAAGGTGCCGATCTTCGGCAAGCTGGTGCGCAAGACCGCGCTCGCGCGGTTCTCGCGGACCCTCTCCGCGCTCGTGCGCTCCGGTGTGCCCATTCTGGAGTCGCTCGACATCGTCGCCGAGACCGCCGGCAACTACGTGGTCGCCAAGGCCGTCCGGGAGACCCAGGCCGCGGTGAAGCGCGGAGATCCGTTGTCGAAGAAGCTCGAGGAGCATCCCGTTTTCCCGCCGATGGTCGTGCAGATGATGGCCGTGGGTGAGGAGACCGGCGCCCTCGACGAGATGCTCGACAAGATCGCCGATTTCTACGACCAAGAGGTCGAGGCGACGGTGGATGCACTCACGTCGCTGATCGAGCCGTTGCTCATCGTGGTGATGGGTGTCTGCGTCGGCGGGATGATCATCTCGCTGTACCTGCCGATGTTCAACATCATCAAGCTCATCAAGTAGCTCACGGTCCGTGGCAGGTGCTGTGTGGTCGCTGCGCGTGCGAACAAGGTCGACGATCGCAGCCATTGCGTTCAAGGGGGCGGCTGCGAGTGCCGATGAGTCCGCGGCGTCAAATCGCGGGGCGCAAGCATCCCCCGGCGCACGAAAGGGGTACATGCCAAGTGCAGTTCCTTCACTCGCTTGCTTCCCGTCGTCGTGACGAGGAGCAAGGCTTCACTCTCATTGAGTTGATGGTGGTCGTGTTGATCATTGCCATTTTGATCGCGATTGCCATTCCGACCTTCCTGGGTGCGCGTGCGCGTGCGCAGGACCGTGCTGCTCAGTCTGACCTTCGTAACGGTCTGACGGCTGAGAAGACGGTGTACACCGACAACTCGACCTACGACGCGACCACCGCGACGATGGCGGCCATCGAGCCGTCGTTGAACTGGAACGGTGCCATCGTCGGAGGCCGTGCGGCGACGACCGTGACGGTGGATGCAACGAAGAACGTGGTGTGCCTGACGGAGACGTCGAAGTCGGGCACGGTGTTCTCTCTGGCCGACATCGCGTCGGGCGCGGGTGCGGGCACGTACTACAACAAGGGTGGTGGGTGCACGACGGTGGCGGCAACGCTGGCCGCTGCGCCCTGGAACCAGACCGGCTTCTAAGTCGATCTGCAACGAACCACGGCAACGAACCACGGCAAGTGCGTCATGGGCCCGGGCATTGCCCGGGCCCATGGTGTGTCGATGGAAGCCAGGAACGAAACCCGACCGACCCGATGGCACGGGACTGCCCGTTCGCCACTTGAAAGGACCGCGTGAGCCTCGCGACCCACGCCGATGGCGACAACGCGCATCGTCGACCGGGCACCGACGCGCCGGCGCCGCGCGCGTCCCCCCTCGCCGCGACGCTGACGCTGGCGCTCGTCGGTGCCGCGCTCGTGCTCCTTACTCGCGTGGTGATCGTCCCGTGGATCGAGAGCGTCAACGCGTGGGTCATCTCCACCGATTGCTGGACGCCGTTGCCGGCGGCGCGCTCGGTTGCGAACGGCGACGTCTTCCATTTGTACGAACCGTTGGTCGGGCGGACCGGCTACCCCTACACGCCGGGCGTTCCGATCCTGCTCGCAACGTTCGTCGCGATCGGCGACCACTTCCATCTTCTCGGCGACTACTTCTTCACCCATCGTCATCCCAAGTTGTTCCTCATTCTCGGTCCGGCTGAGGCGCTTGTGGGCATGCTCCCGATCCTCTTCGTCACGGGGCGCGCCGTCGGCGGGGACCGTGCACGGATGTGGTGCGTGCAAGGAGCCGTCTTCGTCGTCGCCGCGTGGGCACCCGTCGCCTGGTTCCATCCGGAGGACACGATCGCGTGCGCGTTGTTGATCGCCGCCTGTCTGCGGGCGGAGCGCGACGACTGGCGGGTTGTGGGCGCGCTCCTCGGTGGCGCGTTGCTGTTCAAGCAGTGGGCGCTCTGGCCGGCGTTGCCACTCGTCCTCGCCGCGCCGCGCGGCAAGAGATCTCTCACTGTGTTCTATGCATTCGCGCTGCCGGCGCTCGTCCTCGTGCCGTTCCTCCTGGCCGGTCCCGCGACCTGGTCGAGCCTGGCCGGCACCCGTGCCAGCCTTCTGTACGGTCAGCCGCAGATGTGGCTGTCGGTCGCATTTGGCCACCATCAGCTGGCCAACGCGACCTTGTTACGTCTCCTATGGGGTGGGGTCACCGTGATCATTGCCCGTCGCGTCCGCCGTCGTCCGAGTGCCGACTCGTTGCTCGCGGCGGTGGGCACCGTCATGCTCGTACGTCTGCTGTTCGAGCCGGTTCTGTTCGGCTACTACCTCGTGCCCGCAACCGTCATCGCAGTCATATGGTGCGCCCGCAACGGACGACCGATCGCGATGCGCGCGCTGACCGCCTCGTTGCTGTGCGCGTTCTGCCTGCCGCACACCTTCCCGCAGCCGGTCTTCTTCGCGATGCTCGCCTCCGGCCTCGCGTACGTATGCGGCCCGATGGTCGAAGACATCGTGTCGGCCCGGGAAGATCCCGTGATGGCACCTCGCGACCGCGTAAACCCCGTTCCGCGCGCAGGCACCGTCTACTCTCGATCGTCGTGACTGCTCTGGTCGCCGCGATCAGCGGCGTGTACGGACTCGTGATCGGCTCGTTCCTGAACGTCGTGATCTGGCGGGTGCCGCGCAAGGAATCGATCGTCAAGCCACCGTCGCACTGTCCGGTGTGCGACGTGAAGATCGCCAATCGCGACAACGTTCCGGTCATCTCGTGGCTGCTTCTGCGTGGCCGCTGCCGGAATTGTGGAACGGCGATCTCCGTGCGCTACCCGTTCGTCGAGCTCCTTACGGCCGTGCTCTTCGCCGCGGTCGGCGCCCGATTCGCGCATTCGTGGGCGCTCCCCGCGTACCTCGTGCTCGCCGGCGCGCTCGTTGCCCTCTCCGCGATCGATCTCGAGCACTACATCCTGCCGAACCGAATCCTGTATCCGACCGACGCCGCCGTCCTCGTGCTCCTGGCCGCGGCATCGGCGGGGGAGCACGACTGGGGCGCGTTCGGACGAGGCGTGATCGCCGGCGCGATCGCGTTCGCGGTCTTCTTCGTCATTCACATCGTGTCGCCGAAGGGCATGGGCTTCGGCGACGTGCGCCTCTCGTTCCTTCTCGGCCTCGGCCTGGGATGGTTGGGCTGGGGCGAGGTCGCCGGGGGACTGTTCGCGGGCTTTCTGTACGGTGCGGTCGTCGGCGTGGCGTTGATCGCGGTGAGGATCAGAGGGCGCAAGCAGCAGATCCCCTTCGGGCCGTTCCTCGCGGCCGGTGCGATGACCTTCGTGCTGTTCGGCGAGCCGATCGTCGACTGGTACCGGCACCTCGGCCGATAGGCACCGATAGGCGCGTTGCACAAATCGGTTTCTCTCGCCCAAACCGACCATCGTTGCATTTGCGTTACAGCCCGATGGGGTTGTTGTCGATTGTTGTTCGGTGAAGTGGCACCGGCCGGACAGGGGGCGACGAGCGTGAGCGACCAACAGCACGAGCTGCTCACCGTTCGCGAGATCGCAGATGCGATGCGCGTGTCGACCATGACCGTCTACCGCCTCATCCGAGCCGGCTCAATGCCCGCAATCCGGGTCGGCAAGCACTTCCGTATCCGCGCTCGCGACCTCGACGAATACCTCGAGGCGCAAACCTTTGGAGGAGGGGACGCATGGCCCGCCGCCTGATCGGCCTTGACATCGGCACCAACGCGGTGACGATCGCCGAGGTCACCGCCGGCTCACCCCCGCGCCTCGATATGTTCGCGCAGGTCGCGTTGCCGCGCGAGGCAATGCGTGAGGGCGAGGTCGCCGACGAAGCCGCGGTTACCGAGGCGGTCGCTCGCCTGCGGGCCGAGGTCGGCTTGAAGAAGGTGCCCGTACGCGTGGGCATCGCGAGCCCGCGCGTCGTCGTGCGCCAGGTCGAGATGCCGGTCATGACCCGCGACGAGCTGATGAGCGCGTTGCAGTTCCAGGCCGCTGATCTCATTCCGATCCCGATCGAGGACGCGGTCCTCGACTTCGCGATCCTGAGTACCTCGACTCCTGCACCCGATTCCGGTGCGGAGCCCACGATGCAGGTGCTCCTGGTCGCGGCATACGAAGCGACGGTGGCCCGGCTCGTGTTCGCGGTCGAGGCCGGTGGGCTGGAGGTCGGTGCCGTCGACCTCATCCCTCTCGCCCTGACTCGTGCGCTGGCGCGTCCCGCCGCGGTGATGGCGCATGCGGCCGGCGGCTCCATCGCGGTCGATGAAGGCATCGGCGCCGAGGGCATCGTGTCGTTCGGCGGCGGGGTCACCGCGATCGCGGTGCACGAGGACGGCGTGCCGCAATTCGTGCGCGTGCTCGGCAGTGGCGGTCGCGAGCTCACCGACGCGATCGCGACCGACCTGGCAATCCCTACGGACGCCGCGGAGGCGTTGAAGCGCGCGCTCGGCAATCCCGGGTCGGACGAGATGGTCGCGCGGGCGCGCACGTCGTTGGATCGCCCCCTGTCGGTGCTGCTCGACGAGGTTCGCAGCTCGATCGACTACTACCGGAACCAGCCCGGATCGGCGCAACTGCGGCGGGTGGTCGTCACGGGCGGCTCGGCGCAGCTTCCCGGCTTGCCCGAGCGGCTTTCCGCGCTCGTCGGCGTGCCGGTAGAGCCGGCGTACATGCATGATCTGTTGCGCATCGGCGACATCGGTTTCGCAACCGACGAGCTGCCGCGTCTCGAGCCCTATCTCCCGGCTCCCGTCGGGCTCGCGCTCGGCGGCGCGAACCTCGGGGTCGTCATCGATCTGCTGCCTCGCCGCCGCATTTCGACGACGGGTATCCGCAGCCGCATCGACCAGCGCGCCGCCGCCGCGGCGTTGGTAGCGGTAGTCGCGCTGGCCGGCGGCACCTATCTCGCACATCGCGACCAGACGAGCGCGCAGACCAAGAACGTTGCCGCGCAGTCGGCGGTCAAGAAGCTGCGCTCGGATCTCTTGTTCCAGGAGCAGGGTCCGGTCCAGGCGGGCGCAGGCACGACATCGGCCGCGACCCTCAAGGCCGAGGTAAAGAGCGTGCTCGGCCAGGACGTGGCATGGACGGCGATCCTTGCGAACATCGGCCTGAAGCTGCCCCCGGGGGTCTCGCTGGCGTCCTTCACGGGGACCCACGCGATTCCTGCGGCCGCCCCGGCACCGCTGACCACGGCGGCGTCCACGCCTGGCGCGAGCGGCGCGACCGGGAGCGGCACGGCTGGTACCGGCACCGCCGGGACCGACACCGCGGGCGCGACGACCACACCGATCGCGAATTCCAACGACTTGTGCGCCAGCGTTCTCACGCCCGGCGGAACCGTCTCGATGAATGGGGTCGCGCCCGGCCTGCCGTCGGTGTCCGCGCTCTTGGACTCGCTGAAGACCGACACCGACCTCACCGTGTTGTGGGTGTCGACCGCCCAGGCGCCGACGGGCGTCGGCGCCGTGCAATTCACCGTCACCGCGTCGCTCGGATCGAGTGCACGCGGGCATCGTCTCGAGACCTTCTTTAAGGGGGCGAAGTGCAAGTAAGGACGAAGAATCTGGTCATCGGCGCGATCGTCGTGTTGCTCGTCGGTCTGTTGTGGTACCGGGTCGTGTACTCGCCGATGGAGAACAAGGCGTCGAAGGCGAAGACGGCCGCGCACCAAGCCGACGTGACCGCGGCCAGCCTGCGCCAGGAGCTCAACTCCGCGGCGTCGAAGAAGGCGAAGGGTCAAGACGTGTCGACCGGTGCGTTGCTCGAGGCGGTCCCGCTCGACGCCGCGGAGGCATCGTTTCTCCGGAGCATCGACGTGCTGCGTGTCTCTTCGGGTGCGGACTGGCAATCGATCACGCCGGCGCCCCCGACCTCCGCGAGCGATATCGCGACGATCACGGTCGGGATCAGTGTCCAGGGGAGTGAAGACCAGTTGGCGCGGTACGTGAGCGGGCTCTCCGACCTGAAGCGCCTCTTCGTACTCGACACGCTGACCCTCACCGCCGCCCCCGCCGGGAACGGCGCGCCCGGGTCGGCCCCGGGCGCCACGCCCGGGAACGTGTTCACGTCGGGCAAGATGCAGATGCAGATCGCCGGACGCATCTTCACCCAGCCCGCCGCGGTCCCCGCGACGGCCGGCGGTACGACGAGTGCGGCGGGCAGGACGACTCCCGGTGTCGGCGCACCGGCTCCGACCCCGGCGCGAAGCGGGTAGTCGCACCTGGGCGGTGCCGTAGAATCACGCGTCCCGACCGACGTGACGGCGGTGCTGCGACGGCGGCGCCGCCCCTGGAGGCACCGTGTTGCGGTTCCTGACGGCGGGCGAGTCCCACGGACCGGCGTTGGTGGTCACCGTCGAGGGCCTGCCCGCCGGCTTGCCCATCCTCATCGGCGACGTGGCCGGCGAGCTGGCGCGACGCCGGCTGGGCTACGGGCGCGGCCCGCGCATGCGCTTCGAGACCGACGATGTCGAGTTCCTTGGGGGTGTACGCCACGGCCGCACACTCGGCAGCCCGCTCGCGATCCTGATCCGCAACAGCGAATGGGCGACCGGCAAGTGGGCGGACGAGATGTCGTCGGCGCCCGGTCGCACCGCGTCACCGCTGACGCAGCCCCGCCCCGGCCACGCCGACCTTGCCGGGATGCAGAAGTACGGCTTCGACGACGCCCGCGACGTCCTCGAGCGCGCGTCGGCGCGCGAGACGGCCGCCCGGGTCGCGGCCGGAACGATCGCCAAGGCGCTCCTCGCGCAGGTCCGCGTGTCGGTCTTGAGCCACGTCGTCCAGCTCGGCGGGGCGTCGGCGTCGATCGCGCATCGTCCGACGCCCGATGATCTCGCGCAGGTCGACTGCTCGGAGGTGCGGTGCTTCGACCCCGACTCCGAGGCGGACATGATTCGCGAGATCAAGGAGGCCGCGAAGGTCGGCGACTCGCTCGGGGGAGTGGTCGAGGTGCTCGGCTACGGCGTGCCGCCCGGGCTCGGCTCGCACGTGCATTGGGATCGCCGCATCGACGGGATGCTCGCGCAGGCGCTGATGAGCATCCAGGCGATGAAGGCGGTCGAGATCGGTGAGGGATTCACGGTCGCCGGAGTGCGCGGAAGCGTTGCGCACGACGCGATCAGCTGGGATGCCGGCGCCCGCGAGTACCGGCGGGAGTCCGCGCGAGCGGGAGGCATCGAGGGCGGGATGACCACCGGCGACCTCCTCGTCGCGCGTGTCGCGATGAAACCACTCGCGACGCTGAACCGTCCCGTGCTGAAGACGGTCGACGTCGAGACGAAAGCAGAGACCGTGTCGTTCAAGGAGCGTACGGACGTCACCGCGGTTCCGGCGGCCGGCGTGGTGGCCGAGACGATGGTCGCCCTCGTGCTCGCGTCCGAATCGCTCCGCAAATTCGGCGGCGACTCCCTGGCCGAGTTCGTGCGCAACCACGACGCGTACCGCGCGTCGCTGCGATGACGGGCGCGGCGATGCGGGAACCGGCGACGAACGGCAAGCACCTTGTCCTGATCGGGATGATGGGCGCGGGCAAGACGACCGTCGGTGTCGAGTGCGCGCGTCGGCTCGGACGAATATTCGTCGACACGGACGAGCTCGTGACCCGTACGGCGAACATGACGGTCGAGGGTGTCTTCGCCGATGGCGGTGAGTCCCGGTTCCGACGGCTCGAGCATGATGCCGTCGCCGACGTTTGCGCGTCGCCGGAGCCGCTCGTCGTCGCATGCGGTGGTGGCGCCGTGCTGGATCCCGAGAACCGTCGCGCGCTGCGCGCCGCCGGCGTGGTGGTCTGGTTGCGGGCACCTGCCGCGACCTTGCGCGCGCGGGTCGGCGACGGGTCGACGCGACCGCTGCTACGCGACGATCCCGCGGGTGCTCTGGAGCGTCTCGAGCGGCTCCGCGAACCCGCGTACGAAGCGGCCGCGCACGCGAGCGTCGACACCGACGAATTCGACGTCGACACGGTCGTCGGCGCGGTGCTGTCGTTGTTCCAAGGGGCGCCGGCATGACGGCGCGGATCCGCGTCGACCTGGCCGAGCGGGGTTACGACGTCGTGGTCGGCTCGGGTGCGATCGGCGAGCTCGCGCCGGCGCTCGCGGGTCGTCGCCGCGCCGCGCTCGTCTCGCAAGCCGGAATTCCGGTCGGCATCGCCGACGATGCTCGTGCCGCGCTCGACGGTGCCGGTGTCGTGCACGAGACGTTCCTCATGGGCGACGGCGAAGACCACAAGACGCTCGCGACCGTCGGCGATCTGTGTCGCGGATTCGCGCAGTGGGGACTCCTCCGCGGCGACGCAGTCGTGGCCCTCGGCGGCGGGGTCGTCGGCGATACCGCGGGCTTCGCCGCGGCGGTGTACCACCGCGGCGTCGACGTGGTGCAGGTTCCGACGACACTCCTGGCGATGGTCGACTCGGCCATCGGCGGCAAGACGGGGGTGAACCTGCCCGAGGGCAAGAATCTCGCCGGTGCGTTCCATCAGCCGCTCGCAGTGCTCGCCGACCCCGGCGTGCTCGCGACGCTGTCAGATCGCGAGTACCGCTGCGGGCTCGGCGAGATCGCGAAGTACGCGTTGATGGGTGACGACTTCGTCTCGGCGCGCAGCGCCGACCTGGTGGCGCGCGAAGCGTCGGTGATCGCGGAGGTCATCGCGCGCTGCGCTGCGATCAAGGCGCGCTACGTCGGCGCCGACGAGCTCGAGCGAACCGGTGCCCGGGCAGTGCTCAACTACGGACACACGCTGGCGCACGCGCTCGAGACCGCGTCGGGCCATGCGCTGCTCCACGGCGAGGCGGTCGCGATCGGTTTGGTATTCGCGGCCCAGCTCGCGGGCACGCTCGAGCGGATCGATCAGCGGGCCGTCGCGCACCACGAGGAGCTCATCGGCGCGCTCGGGCTTCCAACGCACGCGCCTCCCGGGCTGCGCGGCGACGACCTCGCCCCGATCATGGCACGCGACAAGAAGTCCGGCGGTGGTCTCACGTTCATGCTTGCCGGACCGCGTGGAATCGAGCGGGTCGACGATCCCGACCCGGCCGCGGTGCGCAAGGCGCTCGCCGCGATAGGTATGGAGGGATAGGCACATGGCGACGATCTTGCTGCTCTCGGGACCGAACCTGAACTTGCTCGGCGAACGAGAGCCCGAGCAGTACGGGACCACGACGCTCGACGAGCTGGTCGCCGTCGCGTCGGAGGCGGCGGCCAAGCGCGGTCACGACGTCGAGCACGTCCAGTCGAACCACGAGGGCGCGCTCGTCGACGCGATTCACGGCGCGCGGAGCCGTTGCGGGGCGATCGTCTTCAACCCGGGCGCGTTCTCGCACTATGCCTACGCGCTGACCGACGCACTCGCGACCTACGACGGGGTCAAGATCGAGGTCCACCTCTCGAACCCGCACGCGCGCGAGTCCTGGCGCCACCACTCTGTGATCTCGCCCGTGGTCGACGGCACGATCGCGGGTCTCAGAGCCGCCGGCTACCGCTTGGCAATCGACGCGGCCGCGACGTTGTTGGAGGAGCGGGCATGAGCATCTCGACTGCACCGTTCGCCGCGCTCGATGTCCGCTCGCGCCTCGGCCGACTGCGGGCGCGACTCGCCGATGCGACGATCGACGCGCTCCTCGTGTCGAAGCTCGCGAACGTGCGCTATCTCACCGGGTTCACCGGCTCGGCGGGAGTCCTGCTCGTCACCTGCGCCGGCGCGCGGTTCGTCACCGACGGCCGCTACACCCAGCGCGTGCACGAGGAGCTGGAGGGGTCCGGAGCGGAGGCGCAGATCGAGATCGCGCTCACCGGGGCCGCGCAGCGGGAGCTCCTCGGGAAGGCGGTCGCGCCCGGTTCGCGGCTCGGCCTCGAGGAGCACAGCGTCACCTGGGCGCAACAGATCGAATTCTCCGCCGCCTTCCCCGAGGTCGAGATCGTTCCGGCGGGCGAGCTCGTCGAGGCTCTACGCCGGGTCAAGGACGTGGGCGAGATCGATCGGATCCGCCGCGCCTGCGCCATCGCCGACGACGCGTTCCTCACCTTGTCGTCGATGCTGGCCGAGCGCCCGACCGAGCGCGAGTTTGCCGTCGCGCTCGAGTTCGCGATGCGCGAGCGCGGCGCGAGCGGTAACAGCTTCGATCCGATCGTCGCGTCGGGACCGAACGGCTCGAAGCCGCACCACGTGCCGAGCGAGCGCGTGATCGAGCGCAATGAGCTCATCGTGTGCGACTTCGGGTGCATCGTCGACGGGTACTGCTCCGATATGACCCGGACGGTGTCGGTCGGTGATCCCGGAGCCGATGCGCGCCGTCTCTACGAGGTGGTGCTGCGGAGTCAACAGGCGGGACGCGCCGCCGTGGCCGCCGAGGTGGCGTGTGCGGCGGTCGATCGCGCGTCGCGCGACGTCATCGCCGATGCCGGCTGGGCCGACGCGTTCTCGCACTCGACCGGTCACGGAGTCGGGCTCGAGATCCACGAGGCACCGCGGGTCGCCTCGACGGCCGGTGATACCTTGCTGCTCAACGACGTCGTGACCGTCGAACCGGGCGTCTACCTCCCCGGCATCGGTGGGGTGCGCATCGAGGACACCCTCGTCGTCGGCGCCAACAGTGCCGAGCCCCTCACCCTGACCCCGAAGGATCTCGTGCTGTGAGCATCTCGACCAACGATTTGAAGAACGGCATGGCCCTCAACCTCCCGGAAGGGCTGATGTCGGTCGTCGAGTTCCAGCACGTCAAGCCGGGCAAGGGCGGCGCGTTCGTACGGACGAAGCTGAAGAACGTGCGCAGCGGTGCGGTGCTCGACCGGACGTTCCGAGCCGATGAGAAGGTGAAGCTCGCGGTGATCGACAAACGCGAGATGCAGTTCCTCTATCGCGAGGGCAGCGACTACGTCTTCATGGACAATGAGACGTACGACCAGCTCCATGTGACCTTGGAGAGCGTCGGCAATGCCGTCAATTACTTGAAGGAGGGCGACACGGCTGTCCTGCCCACCTACGAGGACGAGGTGATCGGCGTCGACCTGCCCGCATCCGTGGAGCTCGTCGTCACCGAAACCGAACCGGGGATGCAGGGCGACCGGGTCTCGGGTGCGCGCAAGGCGGCGACCCTCGAAACCGGTCTCGTATTGCAGGTGCCGCTCTTCGTGAATGTCGGCGATCGCGTCAAGGTCGATACGCGTTCCGGCGAGTATCTGTCCCGCTCCTGAGCGAACCGAGAGGAGACGCCGGTGGCGACGCGCCGTGCTGCGCGGGAACGGGCACTGGGTCTCGCGTACGAGAGTGAGCTGCGCGGTCTGAGCGCGGCCGCACTGATCGCCGAGCTGCCCGTCGAGCCCGACGAGTACGCGTGCCGCGTCGTGCTCGGCGCCGACGACCACCGGGAAGCGATCGATGCACTCATCCGCAAGTTCTCGGAGCACTGGTCGCTCGAGCGCATGCCGGTGATCGATCGCGCCCTGCTGCGCCTCGGTACGTACGAGCTCGCCTGGGTGATCGAGACTCCGACGGGCGCGATCATCACCGAAGCGGTCGAGCTCGCGAAGCAGTACTCGACGAAGGATTCGGGACGATTCGTCAATGGCCTGCTCGCGCGCATCGCC
This sequence comes from Acidimicrobiia bacterium, assembly GCA_038213435.1. Lineage (GTDB taxonomy): Bacteria > Actinomycetota > Acidimicrobiia > IMCC26256 > PALSA-610 > PALSA-610. The sequence continues at coordinate 15,207 of JBBQTI010000030.1, read as the reverse complement.
GAGGACGTTCGTCCGGAGGAATGATGAGTCCTCCCGACATCCAGGAGATCACGATCCCCGACACCGTCGAGGAGCTGCTCGGCGGCGAGGACGAGCGCCTCGACGTCCCGTGGGTCGTCATCGTGTGGAACGATCCCGTCAACACCTTCGCCTACGTCATCTTCGTGTTCCAGAAGCTCTTCGGCTTCTCGCGCGCCAAGGCGAGCCGATTGACGAACCAGGTGCATTTCGACGGGAAGGCTGTCGTCGCCAGTGGGGCGCGCGAGAAGTGCGAGGCCGACGTCGCCCGGCTTCACGGGTACGGCTTGTGGGCGACGATGCAGAAAGACGACTGAATGGCTCGGCGCACGTTCGTTCGATCGCCTCGGGACGGCACGCTCGTGGTCACGCTGCAGGCGCCGGAGGTCGAGCTGCTGGCCATGACGGCGCGCGACATGATGACGATCATCCAGGAGCCTCCCGAGGGAGAGGTCCGCGACCGGCTCTACCCGCGCGCCTACCTCGATCCGACCGAGGAGGACGCGCAGGGCGAATTCGACGCGCTCGTGCACGACGACCTCGTTCGATCGCGTGTCGCGGCGCTCCAGGCGATCGTCGGTGGACTCGAAGCGGCGGCGCCGAACTCGCGCGGCGTGATCAAGATCGCGCTTCGTCCCGAGCAGGAGATGCAATGGCTGACCGCGGTGAACGATGCCCGGCTGGCGATCGGCACGGCGATCGGCGTCAGCGAGGACGGCGACACCGACTACGCGCGCGACGATCCTCGTTTCGAGTACGGCGTGCTGTACAGCTGGCTGACCCAACTTCATTTCGAGCTCGTCACCCTCATGCTCGACGAGATCGGAGCGGCCGGGTCCGACGACGGCGCCGGAGATGAGCCCGGCGACGAGACCGGTTCGGCGGGCGCCTGAGGTCGATAGGTCTCGGGCGCCGTTCTGAGGGCTTCTCACCGTGACCTACCCTGGGCGGCGATATGCAATTGCCGACTTCGCCCGTCGACGAGCCGCGCGACCCGCGAACGGTCGCCGTCGACGTGTTCCACGCGGTTTCGCGAGCCATGCGCGGCGCCGACGACGTTGTCGGGCTCGCCGTCGTCGCACTGCTCTCGGGCGGTCATCTCCTGGTCGAAGGCGTGCCCGGTACGGGCAAGACCCTGTTGGCGAAGGCATTGGCGAACGCGATCGGCGGGCGCTTCGGGCGGGTCCAGTGCACACCCGACCTGCTGCCCGCAGACGTGACGGGCACGTCGGTCTACAGCCCGGCCACCGGCGACTGGGAGTTCCGGTCGGGGCCCGTCTTCGCGAACGTGGTCCTCGTCGACGAGGTGAACCGGGCGTCGCCGCGCACCCAGGCCGCGCTCCTCGAGCCGATGGAGGAGCATCAGGTCACCGTTGACGGTCTGACGCACCCGCTGCCGGTGCCGTTCTTCCTGGTCGCCACCGAGAACCCTTTCGGTCACGCGGGCACGTTCCCGCTGCCCGACAGCCAGCTCGATCGGTTCGCAATGGTATGCACCATCGGACGCCCGGGACGCGAGGCGGAGCGCCAGATCCTGGGCGGCGACGGCGGTGTCGAAGCGCTCGACGACATCGAACCCGTGACGACACCTTTGGAGCTCGCAGACGCGATGGCCGCGGTTCGCCACGTGCACTGTGCGCACTCGGTGCTCGACTACGTGCTCGACGTCGCCGACGCGACGAGGAATCATCCCGGTGTCGCGCTCGGCGCTTCGCCGCGCGCGAGCCTCGGCATGCTGCACGCTGCGCAGGCACACGCCACGGTCACGGGGCGCGACTTCGTGTCGCCCGACGACGTCAAGGCGGTCGCGTCCGCGTCACTCGCACACCGCATCGTGCTCGCGAGCGGCGTCGACGTCGCCGCCGGCGCGCGCGTGATCACCGAGATCGTGGAACGCGTCGCGGCTCCGCACCCTTGAGCACTTCCATCTCCTCGAGCACCATCTCGAGCGCCGCCGCGAGCGTGATGGTCGACGGCACCGGTCCCGGCGGTCGTGGACCGGGCGCCGCGCTTCGCGGCGGCGAACCCGGTCACCAGGGGCCGGGCGACCTCACGCTCACGTCGATCGTGCTCTTCACGCTCGGAGCGTACGGAGTGGCCGCGGGCGCGGCAACCGGCGCGGAGGCGGTCGTCGCGGTCGGAGTGTTCGCCTTCACGTTGTTCGTTGTCGGGATCCTGTGGCCCATCTGCTCGCTCGCGCGTTTGCGCGTTTCGGTTGGGGGGCCCACCGACGCCACCGTCGGCGATGCTGTCGAGTTGCGGATCCGGGTCACGGCGCACGCATCGAGACTCGACGTGCGTGTACTCGATCCGCCCGGCGTCTGGTGGCGAACCGCGGCGCCGGCCGAGGGACGGCTCCCGCACACCGCGACGCGCCGGGGCGTGTTCCGATCAGTGCGCATCCAGCTGCGCACCTCCGCCCCGCTCGGCGTCTTCGTACGCACGCGCACCGTGCGGGTCGCGCTGCCGGCCCCCATCGTCGTCGCGCCGCGCCCGAGTGTCGCGGGCGCGGTGCTGCAACCGGTGCCCGACGAGCGCGTGACGAGCGGGGCGACGCTCCTCATTCGCGGCGGTGGCGACACGGTGCGAACCGTGCGCCCGTACGCGCCCGGAGATCCGGCGCGGCTCGTCCACTGGCCGACGAGCGCCCGCCGCGGAGAGATCGTGGTGCGCGAGCACGAGCCCCCGCCGGCACTCGGGATCGCGATCGTGGTCGACCTGCGCGGCGGCGCCCCGGAGGTCGCGGCGAGCCTTGCTGCGGGAATCGGTACCGCGACGCTCGCGGCGGGCGGAGTCGTCTGGTGCGGGACGTTCGAGGACGGACAGCCGGTGGGGGAGCAGGTCGCCGACGCTCGCGACCTCGGGCGCCGGCTCGCCCGAGCCGTGCCCGGTCCGCCGCCCGAACCTCCCGAGCGTTGGGCGACGAAGGTGGTGCACGCGTGAAACTCGTCGACACGCGGGCCGATACTGCGACTACTGCGACACGCCGCCCGCGGGTCGCGCCGGCGTACCGAATCGTCGCCGTCCCCGCCGCGCTCGCGCTCGGATCGGTCGGCGGCATCGCGGCCGAGCACGCGCATTCTCCCTGGGTCGTCGGTGCGCTGGGCGGCGCACTCGCGGCCGTGCTCGGTGTCCTCGCGCTCCCGTCGATTCCGACGCGGCGAGCGACCGTCGCGCTTCTCGGTCTCGGTGGTCTCGCCGCCCTGCGGCACGCGTCGTTTGCGGGGACCGATCGGAGCTGGTTGCTCGTGATGTGGGCCGCGGCGACGATGCTGACGCTCGTACTCGTCGATCGGGCCGATGCGGAGACGGTTCCGGCGCTCGCGGATGGCGTTGCGCTCCCGAACCGGATCGCGGAGACCGCGCGCGTCGCGGGCGTGACCGCGGTAGTGGTGATCGTCGCCGTGGTGGCGTTGGTGCCGACGGTGACCGACCGGCTCGGTCGCCACGTGTGGCCCGGACTCGATCCGAACGCAGCCGGCGTCTTCGGCGCACCGCCGTCGCTGAAGTCGAGCAGGGAGCTCCCGCTCACGACGCGTCCCCGCCCCTCCGATGCGGTCGTCTTCACGGTCGATGCGTCGCATGCCGACTTCTGGCGGGGCGAGACGTTCGACGAGTACAACGGCTCGAGCTGGTCGAGCAGCTTCCCCCGCGACCGATTGGACGTCCTCGGACACGTTGGCACCAAGGTCCAAGTCGCGCCCGAGCTCTACGACGAGGGCGCGCGGAACGGCGTGGAGTTCCGTCAGACGTTCCACATCGAGGCGGCCTATTCCGACGTCGTGTTCGCGGCGCCGAGCGCGAGGCTCGTGGAGACCGACAAGCTCCTGATACGCGAACCCGACGGCACTGTACGGGTGGCAGGTGGGTCGGGCTCCGGGTTCGGCAAGGGCGCGGTGTACACCGTTTTCAGCCGCGGTATCCCGGTGACCGAGGCCAAGTTGCGCTCCGCCGACAAGACGCCGATTCCGGGTGCGATCGCCGACCAGTACGCGCAGTCGCCGGCGACCACCTCGCGGGTGACTGATCTCGCGCGCGAGATGACGGCCGGCGCGACGACGACGTTCGACAAGGTGCGCGCGATCGAGAGCTGGCTGGGCGCGCATACGGAGTACTCCTTGAACGCGCCGCTGTCGCCGCCCAACGTCGACGTCGTCGACGATTTCTTGTTCCGCAGTCGCATCGGATGGTGCGAGCAGATCGCGAGCAGTCTCGTGGTCCTGGCGCGAAGCGTCGGCCTCCCGGCCCGGCTCGTGACGGGCTTCGTTCCCGGTACCCAGGACGCGCTCACGGGCCGGTTCGTGGTGCGCGAGCGTGATGCCCACGCCTGGGCCGAGATCTACTTCCCCGGTATCGGCTGGCAGGGCTTCGACCCGACCGCGTCGGTTCCGCTCGTCGGCAAGTCGACGTCCGGCGGCTCGTGGTTGGCGAACGCACGTCGCAACGCGGTGTCGCTTGCGATCGCCGCGGTGATGCTCGCGCTGCTCGCGGCCGCGGCGCCGCACGTTGTCGCCGCGGCGCGTCGGCGGCGCGCGCGGCGCGCGTCCTGGAGCGCCGCCGCGCTGCACCGCCTGGAGCGCGCCGGACGCAAGGCGGGCCGGACGCGTGCCCCGGCGGAGACCCCGCGGGAGTATGCCTGCGCGCTCGCCGAGGTGCTCGGCGACGATCGCTTGACCGGGGTTGGCGACACACTCGACATGGCCTTGTACTCCGCGGGCGGGGTGCCCGAAGATGATCGAGCAGACACCGACGCGGTGCTAACCTCGCTGTGACCGTGAAGGGGATCCCGTGAGGTCCCTACGGAGGAGCAGGCGATGTCGCCCCAGCAGTCCGGCGAAAACGACGCGCGCGGGAGCCGCAGTCGAGAAGTCGCCGACTCGGGTGCCGACGGCGCCGGTGCCGTCCTGCGGACCCACGTCTTCGATGCCGCCGACCTCCGGCGCGCGCTGACCCGCATCGCGCACGAGATCGTCGAACGCAATCACGGTGCCGACGATGTCGTCCTCGTCGGTCTCTACACCCGTGGCGTCGCGCTGGCGGGTCGTCTCGCGTCCGCGATCGCGTCGTTCGAGGCGGTCGAGCCCGCACTCGGGACCCTCGACGTCGCGTTCTACCGCGACGACATCGGGTTGCGCCCGGTCGCACCGCTCGGACCGACGGAGGTGCCCGACGTGTCGGGCAAGGTGGTCGTGCTCGTCGACGACGTGCTGTTCACGGGTCGTACCGCGCGGGCCGCGCTCGACGCGCTGCTCGAGCTCGGTCGCCCCCGCGCGGTGCAGCTCGCGGTGCTCGTCGATCGCGGCCATCGCGAGCTGCCGTTGCGCGCCGACTACGTCGGCAAGAACCTTCCGACCCGATCCAGTGAGGACGTGCGGGTACGGATCGCCGAGGTCGACGGCGACGATGGCGTCGACCTCTGGGGTGTTCCCGAGCAGGAGGATCAACCGCGATGATGCAACACCTGCTCTCTGTCGACGATCTGGGCGGGCGGGCCGGGATCGAGTCGATGCTCGACCTGACCGACTCGTTCCTCGAAGTGATGCGGCGCGATATTCCCAAAGTCCCCGCGCTGCGGGGCAAGACGGTGGTCTCGTTGTTCTACGAGGACTCGACGCGCACGCGGTTGTCGTTCGAGACCGCGGCGAAACGTCTTTCCGCCGACACGATGACCTTCTCGGTCTCGACCTCGTCGGTGAACAAAGGTGAGAGTCTGCTCGACACCGTGCAGACGATTGACGCGATGGGCGTCGACGCGATCGTCGTGCGCCATTCTGCGGCCGGAGCTCCGCACCGCGTCGCGTCGTGGAGCTCGGCCCGGGTGATCAACGCCGGCGACGGCTGTCACGAGCACCCCACGCAAGCGCTGCTCGACGCGTTCACACTGCGGCGTCATCGGGGTCCTTCGCTCGACGGCTGCCGGATCGCGATCGTCGGCGACGTCCGGCATTCGCGTGTCGCCCGCAGCAATGTCATGGCGTTCCACGCGCTGGGATGTGAGCTGACGCTCGTAGGTCCGCCGACGCTCATGCCCGAGCGGCTCGACGGATGGCCGGTCGCGGTGACGAGCGACCTCGACCAGGTGCTGCCCGACGTCGACGTCATCTACCTGTTGCGCATCCAGCGCGAACGGATCGGGCAAGCGTTGTTCCCGACGCTGCGCGAGTACGCGGCACGCTGGGGCCTCAGCGCCGAGCGCGCGGCGCGGTGCAAGCCCGACACGCTCGTCATGCATCCGGGTCCGATGAACCGGGGGATCGAGATTTCGGGTGAGGTCGCGGACTCCACGCGGTCCCTCGTCACCGAACAGGTCGGGAACGGCGTCGCCGTCCGCATGGCCGTGCTGTGGGCGCTCCTCGGATCCGGAGGGCCCATTGTCTAGCCCCTCGTCCGGCTCCCTTTCCGGCGGCCGATCCGGCGGCCTATCCGGCGTAATGTCTAACGGTGAAGTACTCGTTCAGGGTGGTCGGGTGCTCGACGCGACCGGCGAACGCGTTGGTGACGTGCGCGTGGTCGACGGGGCGATCGCCGAGGTCGGCCCGGCCCTCGTGCCAACGCCGGGCGCGACCGTGCTCGACGCCGAAGGGTGCGTGATTGCTCCGGGACTCGTCGACATCCAGGTGCACTTCCGGGAGCCGGGTCGCGAAGACAGCGAGACGATCGAGACCGGTTCGCGCGCCGCGGCTCTCGGCGGCTGCACGGCGGTCGTATGCATGCCGAACACGGATCCGCCGATCGACGACGCGGCCGTCGTGCAATCGGTGCTCGACCGCGCCCGCGCGGTCGGCTTGTGCGACGTGCGTCCCGCCGGTTGCATCACCAAGGGCCGGCTCGGCGCCGAGCTCGCGCCGCTCGGAGAGCTCTACGACCTCGGTGTGCGCGTGTTCACCGACGACGGCGATTGCGTGGCCGACGCGCTCGTGATGCGGCACGCGTTCGAGTATGCGGCGGCGCTTCCGGGCGCGGTGCTGGCACAGCACGCGGAAGATCCCGCCCTCGTGCGCGGCGGTCACATGCACGAGGGCGCGTGGTCGGCGCGGCTCGGTATCCCGGGCCGTCCGGACGTCGCGGAGTCGACCATTGTGGCGCGCGATCTGCAGCTCGCGAAGCGGACGGGTGGCCGTTACCACGTGCTGCACCTGTCGTGCGCCGCGTCCGCCGCGCTCGTGCGCGCGGCCAAGGCCGACGGAGTGCGGGTGACTGCCGAATGCACGCCGCAGCATCTCGTGCTCACCGACGAGGCCTGCGCGCATTTCGACCCGGCGTTCAAGATGAACCCGCCGTTGCGAGAACAGGCCGATGTCGATGCCTTGCGCGCCGCGTTGCTCGACGGGACCATCGACGCGATCGCGACCGACCATGCGCCGCATACGCCCGAGAGCAAGGACGTGCCGTTCGAAGAGGCGCCGCCCGGCATGCTCGGGGTGGAGACGGCGCTGGCGGTGGTGCTGACCACGCTGGTCGCGCCCGGGATACTCACGCTCGCGCAGGCGATTGGCGCGTTGTCGTGGCGCCCCGCCCGCGTCGTCGGGCTCGACGCCGTTGGTCACGGCGGAGCGATCGCGGCCGGGAGCCCGGCAAACCTGTGTGTGATCGATCCCGCGCACACGTGGTCGGTCGACGGCACGCGCCTCGCGAGTAAGTCGCGCAACACTCCCTGGGACGGATGGAAGCTCACTGGCAAGGTCCGCCACACGATTTACCGCGGCGTCCCCACCGTCCGCGACAGCGAGCCCACGAGATGACCACAACCCACCAAACAGTTGGCAAGAAAACCGCCGCCCTACGGGCGTTTTCTTGCCAACAGTTCGCAAGGAAAACCGCCGCCCCGCGGGCGTTTTCTTGCCAACAGTTCGCAAGGAAAATGGCGCGACGGGTGGAGGGCGGCGAGTGACGGAAGCGCTCCTGGTGCTGGCCGACGGCGAGACGTTCGAGGGCGTTTCGGTCGGGTTCCCGCCGAACGGCGGTGTGGCGGCCGGCGAGGTCGTCTTCAATACCGCGCTCGCTGGCTACCAGGAGATCCTCACCGATCCGTCCTACGCCGGACAGATCATCACCTTCACCTATCCGCACATCGGCAACTACGGCGTCAACGAACGCGACGACGAGGCGTCGGCGCCGCGTTGTCGCGGCGTGATCGTCCGCGATCTCGCGCGCCGGCCGTCGAGCTGGCGAGCAACCGACGATCTCGACGGCTTCCTGCATCGCCACGAGGTCGCCGGCATCGCGGGCATCGACACGCGTCGGCTGACCCGCCACATCCGGCGCGCCGGCGCCATGCCGGGGGCCTTCGGAACCGCCGATCGGGCCACGCTGCTCGCGGCCGCGCAGGCCGACGGCGGTACCGACGGCTGCGACCTCGCCTCCTCGGTTACGACTTCGGAGCCCTATACCGTCGGACCGGACGATGCGAGCCTGTTCGTCGTCGCATACGACTTCGGAATCAAGCGTTCGATCCTCGATCAGCTCGTCGGAGCGGGCTGTCAGGTCGAGGTGGTGCCGGCGGGGACGACCGGTGCCGACGTTCTGGCGCGCGCGCCCGACGGTGTGTTCCTCTCGAACGGTCCCGGCGACCCGGCCGCTGTCACCGAGGCGCGGGCGAGCGTCGGGGAACTGCTCGGCAACGTGCCCGTGTTCGGCATCTGTCTCGGACACCAGATCATGAGCCTCGCCCTCGGCGCGCGCACCTTCAAGCTGCGGTTCGGTCACCACGGCGGCAACCATCCCGTGCAGCAGCTGTCGACCCGTCGGGTCGAGATCACGAGCCAGAACCACAACTACGCCGTCGACGCGGCCACGCTCCCGGAGGGAAGCGTTGTCACGCACCTCAACCTCAACGACGGCGACGTCGAAGGCGTGCGCACCGAGCATCTCCGCGCCTTCAGCGTGCAGTACCACCCCGAAGCGGGTCCAGGTCCTCACGACGCGCGCTATCTCTTCGAGGAGTTCACGCAACTCATGAGGGCGAGCTGATGCCGCGCCGGGACGACCTCGAGACGATCTTGCTCATCGGGAGCGGGCCGATCGTCATCGGTCAGGCGTGCGAGTTCGATTATTCGGGCACGCAGGCATGCCGGGTGCTGCGCGAGGAGGGGTACCGCGTCGTGCTCGTGAACTCCAACCCGGCGACGATCATGACCGATCCCGAGTTCGCCGACGCAACCTACGTCGAACCGCTCGACGTGCCGACGCTGGCGCGCGTCATCGCCAAGGAACGGCCCGACGCGCTGCTGCCGACCCTCGGCGGCCAGACCGGTCTCAATCTCGCGATCGCCCTGCACGAGGGCGGAGTGCTCGAGACGTACCAGGTGGAGCTGATCGGTGCCAGTGTCGAAGCAATCCGTACCGCCGAGGACCGGCAGCGTTTCAAGCTCGCGATGACCGAGATCGGTTTGGTCGTTCCACCCTCGGGCGTCGCTTACTCGCTCGACGAAGCGCTGCGAGTCGCCGACGAGGTCGGCTACCCCGTCATCGTGCGCCCGGCCTTCATCCTCGGCGGCGGTGGTACGGGCATCGTGCACGACCGCGCCGCGATGAAGCGCGTCGCGGAGCGCGGCTTGGCCGCGAGCCCGATCTCCGAGATCCTGATCGAGCGCAGCATCGCGGGTTGGAAGGAGTACGAGCTCGAGGTCATGCGCGACAACGCCGACAACGTCGTCGTCATCTGCTCGATCGAGAACCTCGACCCGATGGGTGTGCACACGGGTGAGTCGATCACCGTCGCGCCGGCTCAGACACTGACCGATGTCGACTACCAGCTCATGCGCGACGCCGCGTTCGCGTGCATCCGGCGCATCGGGGTGGAAACGGGCGGCTCGAACGTGCAGTTCGCGGTGAGCCCGCAGACGGGCGAGATGGTGATCATCGAGATGAACCCGCGTGTGTCGCGCAGCTCCGCGCTCGCGAGCAAGGCCACCGGCTTTCCGATCGCGAAGATCGCCGCCAAGCTCGCGGTCGGATACCGCCTCGACGAGATACAGAACGACATCACCCGGGAGACGCCCGCCAGCTTCGAACCGACGATCGACTATGTCGTCACCAAGATCCCGCGCTGGGCGTTCGAGAAGCTGCCCGGGTCGAACCCGGTGCTCGGCACGCAGATGCAATCGGTCGGCGAGGTCATGGCCATCGGGCGCACCTTCTGCGAGTCCTTGCAGAAGGCTGTGCGGTCGCTGGAAACCGGGCGCCGGGGCCTCAACTGCGATCCGGCCGAGCACGAGCTCGATGCCCTTTCCGACGACGAGCTCGTGCTCGCGTCCGCGGTTCCGACTCCCGATCGCATCTTCCAGGTCGAGGCCGCGCTCCGGCGGTTCGCCTCCATCGAGCGGCTCAACGAGGTCACCGCGATCGACCCGTGGTTCCTCGACCAGATCCTGCAGATCGTCGAAGAGCGCGACCGACTCGGACTGCTCGGGCTCGACCGGGTCAGCCGCGCCGACTGGCGGCACGCGAAGCGACTCGGTTTCTCCGACGGCCAGCTCGCGTACCTCTGGAACACGACCGAAGCCGAGGTGCGAGCGCAGCGGCTCGCGGCAGGAGTGCGCGTCACGTACAAGACCGTCGACACCTGCGCGGCGGAGTTCGCCGCCTTCACTCCCTATCACTACAGCACCTATGAGGACGAGGACGAGATCGCGCCGCTCGCCAAACCCGCCGTCATCATCCTCGGGAGTGGACCGAATCGCATCGGTCAAGGCGTCGAGTTCGACTATTGCTGCGTGCACGCCGCGTTCGCCTTGCGCGACGTGGGATTCGAGACGGTGATGGTCAACTGCAATCCGGAAACGGTCTCGACCGACTACGACACGAGCGATCGGCTGTTCTTCGAACCGCTGACGAACGAGGACGTGCTCAACGTCTGCGAGCGGTTGCAGGAGGCCGGCGATGTACGAGGGGTAATCGTGAGTCTGGGGGGCCAGACTCCGTTGAAGCTCGCGCACGATCTCGAACGCAGCGGAGTCCCCGTGCTCGGTACCTCGCCGGCATCGATCGACGCGGCCGAGGACCGCGAACAGTTCAACGCGCTCTGCGACCGGCTCGGCATCCCGCGACCGGTTGGCGCGATGGCGTCCGACGCCGACGACGCGGTCGCGGTCGCCAACGCCATCGGCTATCCGGTGTTGGTACGGCCGTCGTACGTGCTCGGCGGGCGGGCGATGCAGATTGTCTACGACGACGCCGACATCCGACGGGCGATGGCCGAGCTCGCCCGATCCGGCTCACTCGGACGCGAGGGCGGTTTGTCGGCGGAACGGCCCGCGCTCATCGACCGGTTCTTGGAGGACGCGACGGAGGTCGACGTCGACGCGCTGCGCGACCGCACGGGCGCGTGCGTCATCGGCGGCGTCATGGAGCACACCGAGGAAGCAGGCGTGCACTCCGGCGACTCCGCGTGCGCGATCCCGCCGCCCACGCTCGCGGTCGACGTCGTGCACACGATCGAGCGGTATACCCGCGCGCTGGCCGAGGAGCTCGAGGTCATCGGGCTCCTGAACGTGCAGTTCGCGGTGAAGGACCGGCGCGTCTACGTCATCGAAGCAAACCCGCGAGCGAGTCGCACCGTGCCATTCGTCAGCAAGGCGACGGGTGTTCCGCTCGCCAAGGTCGCCGCGCGCGTCATGCTCGGTGCGACGCTCGACGAGCTCTCCGCCGAGGGTCTGCTCCGGCCGCCCGCGGCCGGGCGCCACGTCGCGGTGAAGGAAGCGGTGCTCCCGTTCAACCGCTTTCCCGAAGTCGACACGATTCTCGGCCCGGAGATGCGCTCCACCGGCGAGGTCATGGGTATCGATCGGACGTTCGGCCTGGCCTTCGCGAAGAGCCAGGCCGGCGCCGGCAACACGCTTCCACACAACGGCACGGTCTTTCTCTCGCTCGCCGATCGCGACAAGGAGGCGGGGATGGTCGCGGCCCTGCGCTTCTTCGAGCTCGGATTCTCGATCGCGGCGACCGTTGGAACCGCACGCCTCCTCGAGAGCAACGGCGTCCGGGTCGACACGATCGTCGCCAAGGTGGGGGAGGAGGGCGACGGCGTCGACGCGCTCGATCTCATCTCGTCCGGCAAGGTCGATCTCGTCGTGAACACGCCGCGCGGGCGCGGACCGCGCGCCGACGGAATGCACATCCGACGGGCCGCGATCGTCCACGGCGTCGCCTGCATCACGACCGTCGCCGCCGCGCTCGCGGCGGCCGCGGGTATCGCCGAGGAAGCACAACGCGACGCCGAGGTTCGCTCGCTGCAGGAGTACCACGCCGGTGGCCAGCTCCGGCTCGAGGTGTGACGGGGCATGAGGAAGCGGGCCCGCTCGACCGGCGTCGACCTCGGTACGTCGCTCGGACCGGCGCAGTTGCCGAACCCGATCGTGGCCGCCTCCGGAACGTTCGGCCACGGCGCCGAGGTCGCCGCGCTCTGCGACCCCAGGGGTCTCGGCGCGGTGACGGCCAAGTCGGTCGCGGTCTTCGCGTCGGAAGGCAATCCGCCGCTGCGCGTCGCAGAGGCGCCGGGCGGCGGGATGATCAACTCGGTCGGTCTGCCGGGGCCCGGCGTCGACTCGTGGATCACGCGCGATCTCCCCGCGCTGGAGGCGAGCGGCGCGCGCGTGATCGCATCGATCTGGGGTCGCAGCGTCGCCGACTTCGAAGGCGCGGCGCGCGCGCTGAAGAATGTCGCACACCGCGTCGTCGCAATCGAGGTCAACCTCTCGTGTCCGAACGTAGAAGCGCGCGCCCATGTCTTCGCGCACGCGCCGGAGTCGACGCGTGAAGCCACTCACGCCGTCGTCGACGCGCTCGGTGGTGCGGCACCAGTGTTCGCCAAGCTGTCACCGAACGTCACTGACCTGGTCGAGATCGCGGGCGCCGCGCTCGACGCGGGCGCGACCGGCCTCACGTTGGTGAATACGGTCATGGGTCTCGTCCTCGACGCGTCGGCGCGCGCGCCGCGCCTGGGGGCGGGCGGCGGTGGGCTCTCGGGCCCGCCGATCAAACCGATCGCGCTGCGGGCGGTCTGGGAGGTGTCGCGCGCCTACCCGGCAGTTCCGATCATCGGCACCGGCGGCGTGGCTACGGGCGAGGACGCGGTCGAGATGTTGCTCGCCGGCGCGTCCGCGGTCGGCGTGGGGACCGCGACGTTCCTCGATCCGCGCGCGACATTGCGGATCGTCGAAGAGCTCGGCGCGTGGTGTGCGCGCAACGACGTCGCGCGCGTGGGTGACCTGATAGGTGGCCTGAGAGGGGAGATGTGCTGATGGACGTTCGCAACCGAATGGCGCTGGCGCTCGATGTGTCCGACCTCGACCGCGCCGAACAGCTCGCCAAGGAGATGGCGCCGTGGTTCGGCGTCGTCAAGGTGGGTCTGGAGCTCTACTCCGCCGCCGGACCCGACGCGGTCGCCCACATGCGCGCACTCGATCTCGACGTCTTCGCCGATATCAAGCTGCACGACATCCCGACGACCGTCGGCCGGGCGGCGCGCGTCCTTGGACGACAGGGCGTGCGATACCTCAACTTTCACGCCGCGGGCGGGGTAGACATGTTGCGCGCGGGGGTCGAGGGTCTCGCCGAGGGCGCGCGCGACTCCGGCCAAACGCCCGCGATTCCGATCGCGGTCACGATCCTTACGAGCGATCCCGATGCGCGCGCGTTCGACGATCGCCTCGCGTGCGCGATCGAAGCAGGTTGCGGGGGCGTCGTCTGTTCGGTCGACGAGGTCGGGCGTGTGCACGCGGCGCGGCCCGATTTCGTCACTATCGTTCCTGGTGTGCGGTTCGCGGACGGCGCGCACGACGATCAAGCACGTGTCGGTACGCCCGAGCGCGTCGCCCGCGCCGGTGGAAACCTTCTCGTGATCGGACGTGCGGTGACCCGAGCCGACGATCGGCGCGCAGCCGCGCAGCGAGCCTCCGACGCGTTCGTGAGCGCGCTCGACGATGACTAGCGCGAGAACGGCGCTCGCGCAAACGCCCGACCAGTTGCAGCCCGGCGCAGTCTCGCTATGCTGCGTCGCTGCTGATTCGGGACGGCTCGAAGCGTCCCGAATCGAGATCGCATTACGCCGTCGCGTCGGAGGAACAACATGGCGAACCCGCCCACGCTCACACCGGAGCAGCGTCAACTCGCGCTGGAGAAGGCGGCCGTTGCCCGCCGCCAACGTGCGGAGGTGAAAGACAAGCTCAAGATCGGCTCGCTCACCTTGCGCGAGCTGTTCGACGCGGCCGAGCGCGGCGACGAGTCGGGCGACATGCTCGCGAAGCTGAAGGTCGTGAGTGTGCTCGAGTCGCTGCCCGGGGTCGGCAAGGTGCGGGCGCGCCACCTCATGTCGGAGCTCGAGATCTCCGAGAGTCGGCGCCTGCGCGGGCTGGGCACGAACCAGCGGCGCGCGTTGCTCGAAAAATTTGTCGGCTGACGGCGACGGCGCTGACGGCGACGGCGCTGACGGCGACGGCGCCGACGGCGAGAGTGTGGGCGGCGCGGCCGAGAGCGGTCGCTCCGGCCGAGGTGTTTTGCTCGTTCTGGCCGGGACCTCGGGCGCGGGCAAGGGGACGATCGGCGCCCGACTGCGCGCCGCGGATCCCGCGTTGCACTGGTCGGTCTCGTGGACCACGCGGGCGCAGCGCGCCGGAGAGCAAGCGGGCGTCGATTACCACTTCGTCGCGCGCGACGAGTTCGAGCGCCTGCGCGACGCGGGCGGGTTCCTCGAATGGTTCGAGGTGTACGGCGACCTGAAGGGCACTCCGATGCAGTTTGTCGCCGACGAGTTGGATGCCGGCCACGACGTGATGCTCGAGATCGACGTGCAGGGCGCTCTGGCGGTCAAGCGGGTGCTCCCCGAGGCGCTGTTGGTGTTCGTCCGGGCGCCGAGCCGGGAGGAGCAGCGCCGGCGCCTCGAGGCCCGTGGCAGCGAGACCGAGGAGTCCATCGATCGCCGGCTCGCCCGGGCCGAGGCCGAGGAGCGCACCGGAACCGACGCGTTCGACGCCGTGGTGGTGAACGACGTCGTCGAACGGGCCACCCGCGAGGTCGCTGCTATCCTGACAACCCGCCGCGACCGCGGACGCCCTCCTCACGGAGACCCTCCTCACGGAGATTGAAGGAGCCTGATGGCTGAACGCCGCCCCTCGCTCATGGAGCCTCGGATCGAGACGCTCATGAGCAAGGTCGATTCGAAGTTCACGCTGGTCACGCTCGCCGCGATGC
>JBBQTI010000029.1:0-55235 GCA_038213435.1 Acidimicrobiia bacterium | reverse complement strand
CGAAGCGTTCTACAATCGCGCCCGCCGACACTCATCGATCGGCATGCTCAGCCCGACCGCGTTCGAAGCACTTCACACCGAAGCCGCCGCCGCGGCATGATCACCACAACCAACCCGTCCGGAACAACGGGGGAACCTCATCGCCGACGACACCACGTTCGTCGAGCACCTACATCTAGGTAACGCTAGGCGCCTCACCCCGCCACGAGCCGGGCCATACCGAGTCACAACCGACTGCTTCACGAGAGGTCCCAGACCTCACGCGACAACACGGCGTTGACTCGCGCACCCCACACAGGTAACGCCGGGCTGGAAGAATCACCTACCGCCGGATCGGTGGCGGACGGTGTTTGCGTGCGGCGGGTTCGCGCGCCGCACGCATGCTGAGGCCCTGGTGGACCGCTCCACGAAGCGCCGGGACCTCCGCGATGGAGTGGCTCCGCGACGTCTACGCCGTACGCGGCGGGGGAAGTTGACCGGTCGGACCTCGGCGCGGTGCGGCATTGTGGTGTGATGACCGCTCGTCCCCTCGCCGCCGGCAAGCTGGCGCCCGCACTCCTGGGTCGGCTCCTCGCCTCGCTGCCCGCCGCGCCAGGCGAGGTGCTGCTCGGTCCCGAACTCGGTGAGGACGCATGCGCGATCGAGATCCCCGCCGGCGTGCTGATCGCCGCAGCAGACCCGATCACGCTCACGGGCGCCGACGTCGGGCGCTACGGCGTGATCGTGAACGCCAACGACGTCGCGGTGATGGGTGCGGCGCCGCGATGGTTCCTCGCGACGCTGCTGCTCCCGCCCGCGACGACCGGCGAGGACGTCCAGGGGCTGTTCACCGGCTTGCGCGACGCGCTCGCGCAGGTCGGGGCGGTGCTCGTCGGTGGGCACAGCGAGGTCACCGACGCGGTGCGGACTCCCGTCGTCTGCGGGACCATGCTCGGCGTCGCGCCGGGCGGCCGGTTCGTCACGACCGCGGGAGCGCGCCCAGGCGACATCGTGGTGCAGGTCGGCGCGGTACCGGTTGAAGGCGCCGCGGTCCTCGCAACCGAGGCGCGTGCTCGACTGGCCTCGGTCGACGAAACGCTCCTGCATGCCGCGTCGCGGGCGCTCGACGAACCCGGTATCAGCATCGTCGACGCCGCCCTCTTGGCAACCGACCTCGGCGCGAGCGCGATGCACGATCCCACCGAGGGAGGCCTCGCGTCCGGCCTGCACGAACTGGCGGTGGCGTCGGGCTGCTCGGTGCGCGTCGATCGCAGGCGCGTGCGCTGGTTCGAGCCCGGACGCGTGGTGTGCGCGGCGCTGGGTGCCGACTCGTGGGCGACGCTCGCGTCCGGATGCCTGCTCGCGACGTTCCCACAACCCGTGGCCGACGTCGCAGTCGCACGCCTCGCCGAACGCTTCGACACCACGATGCTCGGCCGCGTCGAGACGGGCCGCGGCGTGTACGACGAGACGGGCAGCGAGATCGCGTGGCCCGAACGAGACGAGGTTGCGCGGATCCTCGAGCAGTGACCAGTGGCGCGGGTCCGCCACGAGACCCCGCAAGACCCGAACCTCAGGACCTATTCGCCGCGACGCGATCGTGTGCCGTCGGTGACGACCCACTCGCGCAGAGCTGAGCGCGTTCGGCGCGTTCGGCATCTTCGGTCACCGCAATGGTGTCGCTGTGTTCGATCGTGACGACAGCTTGCTGGTTGCAGCGGTCGTGCAGCCCGGACTCGAGACCCACATGGAACTCGTGGTGCTAATCGCGCTCGATTGCGACGACGCGTTCGAAACGCCGGGGGAGAACCTCGAGCCTGTCGCCGACCTGGAACACTCGGACTGGAACGCTGTCGAGCGTCACCGCGCCAGGGTATGACCGGCCGTGAGCGCCGGTTGCATACCTGGTCGTTCACCCAACTCGCGGAACTGCTTGAGTGGCCCGAGAGTTACGCTGCGATCAATCGACGAACAGGGATCCCGCGTGGTCAAGGTAGGGCCGTACTACACGATCACACCGGAAAGCGGCGAGCCTCGCCACCGCGACGTCTACCACGATCACGACAACTGCTCTGAGGGGCAGCGCATCCTCCCGAAACACAAGGTGCGGGGAATGGGCGGTCATCCCAAGTGTGACGAGTGCACGAGCCTCGGCAACTTGTAGTTGCCGGCCGACCGAGCCAATTTGCCACCAGCCGTCGGGACAGGCGCGGAGCCGCGAACGACCGACGGTTGCACCCGCTGCGGCGATGGTCGATCGTGGTGGTCGAGGTAATGAAGGGCGCTCGTGCACTTCTGCGTCGTCCGGTCGCTAGGGTCAGCGTTGGCCGGCGGGGCATCCTCGCTTGCGTCTCGAGATGAGATAGGGGGGGCACTGTTGCGTTGGACGCAAATGGGACGCGACGCCGGCTCCACGCGAGCCTGGTCGTGTGTGCGAACCGAACGAGACGGGATTACGTGCCACACAAATCGCCCATCTGATGTCTCGGAGCCGGCCGGAACGCGGCGCGCCGACTCAATGCAACAGAGCCGTCCAACTCGTCTACGTCGGCTGGCCCTGGGTCGATGAGACGCTTGCGATGCTGGCACAAGAGCGGAAGACGCACGGCTCCGACCCGAAGGATTGGCAGTCGCGCGCTGATGTTTCTTTCGGCCCTCTGGATGATTGGCAGCGGTCGACGTGGCAGCGAGTTCTTACCAGCGCCGAGGCGGCCCGGCTCATCTACGGTTCGGCTGGTTTCTGGCCATGGATCCTGAGGAGTACCTGGAGTCGTGTCTGCTACCCCAACTTGGGCTATTCGAGACCGCGACCACGAACGAGCATGTAGCAGAGGAAGGCTCACCGGAGCGCAAGCCGCTTCGGCAGGGCATCTTCCGTGACAACGCGTGGGACCACTGGTGCGCGGCGGTGCGCGAGCCGCAGGCACCGCGAGGAGCGCAGACGCCGGTCGCCACGCCGGTCGTAGCCGCCAGCCCCCGATCCGCGTGAGCGGACGGCGGCTGCTGTTCGTCGCGGACTCGTTGCAGGTCGGCGGGGCCGAGCGCGTGTTGGTCGAGCTCGCCGCAGGGTTCGTCACGCGAGGTGACCGAGTGATGCTGGCCGTTTCGGTTGGCGGGTCGCTCGTATTGGAGGCCGAGCGGGCTGGTATCGACGTGCGGGTGCTGGGAGAGCGGTTGGTTAAGCGGCGGTTCGATCACGATTTCGCTGATGCGCTCAGCCAGTTGATCTCGGATGATCTGCCCGACTTGGTCCACACGCACATGTTCGCCAGCACCGTCGCTACGTCGAAAGCGTCATGGCGGTCCAGCGTCCCGCTCGTGATACATGAGCACAGCGAGGCGGGGTGGCGTAACGGTGCGGCCCGTCGCAGCGCTACCGTCGCCTACAGCCGCAGTTCCGCAGTGATCGCTGTGTCGGCCGCGATCGGGCGGCGACTTGTTCAGCTCGATCGGGTGCCACCCGAGAAGGTTCATGTGGTGAGAAACGCGTTGCCGTCGCTGCCGTACCGTTTGCTTGGTCCCGGTCTGCCGAGTGGGAGCGGGCCGCTGGTCGGAGTGGTGGCCCGGCTACAGCCGGAGAAGGGTGTTGCGGTGTTCCTTCGGGCTGCGGGTCGGCTCATCCAGTCCGTTCCTGCGGCGCGCTTCGTCGTCATCGGCGACGGTCCGCACCGCGCTTCCTTAGAGCGACTGGCCGCCAACCTCGGCGTGCCGGTGACGTTCATGGGTTTCCGGCTGGACGGCGCGGCCCTGCTCGGCGCATTCGACCTGCTCGTTGTGCCGTCCTTCAGCGAAGGCACACCGCTTGTCGTACTCGAGGCGGCCGCGGCCGGTGTTCCAGTGGTGGCATCCGCGGTCGGCGGGGTTCCCGAGCAGGCCTGCAACGAGGTGGAGGCGTTGCTGGTTGCGCCGGGCGACGACGCCGCCCTGGAAGCTGCATGCCGGCGGATCCTGCTGGATCCGGCGCTGGCAGCGCAGCTTGCCGCGGCGGCGCGACGCAAACTTCGAGAGGCCGACCCACATGCCCAGCTGGACGCGGTCGAAGCCCTCTACCGGGAGGTTCTCAACGCCGAGCCACTCGGACTCGGGAGGCCGTGAGCCGCTCCGCTGGGCCCCGATGACCCCGTCCCGGTGGCGGCGAAATGATCGTGCGGGGCACTGTTGCATTACGGCGGCACGTTTCAGGCCGTCGCGAGATGCCGGATGACTGATTTGTCTGGCGTGGAATAGACCCGGTGGGTGCCGAAAAGGGCACTGTTGCGTTGGACGCAAATGGGACACCACGTCGGCTCTCCGCCAGACTCTCCGGGTAGGCAAATGCACCATCGGGGTCTATTCCACGCTGGACAAATCGCCCATCCAGCGTCTCGCCGCAGCCCGGAAGGTCCCGCGCCGCCGTAATGCAACAGTGCCGTTCGAACTCGTCTTCGAGTTTGCGGGGAACGACTCGTCGGCGGAGGACATCCTCACTCGCTTCGACCCCGAGTGGCGGGAGCACTACGCGAGCGACTTCGAGACGTTCCGCGCTGCCGACGGACAGCTGTCGCTCCGACCGAAGGACTCGCGATAGCTCATGGCCACGGATCTCGAAGCGCCACCCGGCGGAGACGCTGGCTGGCCAGCGCATGCGCTCGGACTCCACGCGCGATCCCCGAGTCCCGATCGCGGCGGAGTCGATGGGGCTTGTGTCGCGGCAGAGGTCGCGTTGTACAACCTGGGCTGCGCCATCAACCGCCTTCGGAACAATGCGGGCAGTGGACACGGTCGGCCATTCCTCCCACAACTGAGCGTCGGTGAGGTCCGTGCAGCGACCGAGGGAGCCGGTCTGGTCGCCGGCCGCATGCTCGACGCACTTGAGGGCATCTAGTCGCCGGAAAATGAACGAACGCCTCAGGTCGCTTCAGCGGGTGAAATTGCCACCTGCTGACACGGCACCGGAAAGGCGGTGTCAGCCACCGAAAAGCCACACGAGGGTGGCTCCCAGGGGGAATAGCTAGAAGGGCTCGTCGAACCAACCTCCGCAGGAAGTGCCCGGATCTGAGAGGCCCACACGAACTGCAGGCCTGACGCGCTTGTCAGGCTCCGGGCCGCGGCCAGGCCGCGGGAGGCCGCAAAACGATGCGATCCGACGCGAAGTAATGACAAGCATGTGATCCACGTTTCCGCAGGTCAGAGCCAATTTTCGGCCTGTGGACAACGTGGGTGGTGGCGAGTCGGCCTGTACGCCGGACACGGGCCGAACGGGGCGGGATACAGAAGAGCGCTTCGGGATCTCTCGCGGGCCGTTTTGTCGGAAAGCACAGCAGGGCTCGACGAAGACCGGGGTCAACCCGGAGCCTTCTCGCGGCTCGCAACAATCGAGCCCTTGTCGACGAGCAGTGCTACAGCGTTCACGAGTGGCACTCGGTCGGTCCATCGGATGCACTTGACTGCTCACTCGCTAGCGGCTCCGAGACACCGCTCGAGCTGCTCCGCTTCGCGGACACCGCGATGTATCGAGCGAAAGCGGAGGGGAACACACCCATCAAGGTGTTCGACGCACGGATGCAACTGCACGCCGCTCGGCGGCTCGACCTGGAATCCGCGCTCCGGCAGGCGACGGCACGCGGCGAGTTGTTCGCGTACTACCAGCCGATCGTCGATCTGCAGATCGGGCAGGTGGCGCATTTCGAAGCCCTGATCCGTTGGGACCGGCCGGGCGTCGGTCTGATCCGACCCGACGCCTTCATTCCGGTGGCAGAAGAGACCGGCATCATCATGGAGATCGGGCTGTGGGTGCTGTGGTGCGCCGCCGCGGACTGCGCGCGTTGGCAGAGCGTCGCGCCGGGCGTCGGCGTATCCGTCAACGTCTCGGTGCGGCAGTTCGAGTCGGGCGATCTCGTGAGTAGCGTCCAGGACGCGCTCCTACGCACCGGGTTGGCACCGGAGTTGCTCACCCTCGAGATCACCGAGACGGTGATGCTCGATCACACCGACCGCAATGCCGCCATCATGCGCCGGATCCGCGACCTCGGCGCGCACATCTCGCTCGACGACTTCGGCAGCGGTTTCAGCTCCCTCACCTACTTGCGGCTGCTTCCGATCGACTCGCTCAAGATCGACCGCACGTTCCTGCAGTCGTTCGGGTCGACGTGGCGGGACGACGCGATGCTGCGCGCGATCGTCAACCTCGGCACCACGTACGACCTCGTCGTCGTCGCCGAGGGCATCGACACCGAGGCAAAGCTCGCCGCGGTGCGCGCGGTGGGATGCCGCTACGGACAGGGGTTCCTGTTCTCGAAGCCGATGCCGATCGGCGAGGCGCTCGCCTACCTCGGACTCGAACACGGCTCGAGCCCGCGCGCCCGGTGATCAGTCAGGTGCGACGGCGGGCAACGAAGACCGGGATGGTGCGCTCGGTCCTCTCCTGGTACTCGGCGTACGGCGGGTATGCGGCGACCGCGCGCTTCCACCACTCGTCGCGTTCGGATCCGCTGACCTCGCGCAGCGCGGCGTCGAACGGCTCCGCCCCGTCTTGGATCGCTACCGAATCCGGATGCGCTTTGAGGCTATGGTACCAGACCGGGTTCTTCGGCGCGCCGCCCATCGACGCCACGAGCGCGTACTCGCCGTCGTGTTCCACCCGCATGAGCGGCGTCTTTCGCAGCTTGCCCGACGTGTTGCCCCGAGTGGTGATGATGATCACCGGCAGACCGGTGTCGCCCAACGTGTTGGCCTCACGACCGCCTGTCCGCTCGTAGGTCTCGACCTGCTCGCGCACCCAGTCCCACGGACTCGGTTCGTACTCACCTTCCAGCGTCATCACCGCACGCTACCGGCGCGGCGACGACGATCAGTTCCGGTGTCTGCGGGCCGGCGGGGCGGCGGTCCCAGTCGCCGTAGATCCGCTCGACCGCGAAGCCGGCGTCGGCGAGCGACCGGGTCAACTCCTCGACGGTGCGGAATCGCAGCCGCATCGTCGACACCATGACGTCGCCGGTCGCCGCGAACGCGTAGTGGTTCGCGTACGAGACGATCCCGTCCCGTACTTCGTGAACCTCCGACCAGACCTCGACGCGTCCGGCCGCGGGATCGACGACGGATCGTCGGGCCGCCGGGGACCAGCCCTCCCACTCCCGCGCACCGGGGTTGCGGCTCTCGAATGCCAGGCGGCCGCCCGGACCGAGCGCGGCACGTAGGGCGGTGAGGGCTTCGTGCCAGCTCTCGTCGATGACGAAGAACTGGGCCACGTGGCCGGTCATGATCGCAAGATCGGCGTCGAGTGTGCCGAGCCGACGGGCATCGCCGCAGATCCAATGCACCCGGTCGCCGAGCGGACGCCGCCGCGCGATGTCCACCATCGCCGGCGCCGGGTCGACCCCGATTACTTGGTAACCCCGGCGAGCCAACTCACAGGTGATGAGCCCGGTCCCGCAGCCGAGGTCGACGATCGACGCCGCGCCCAGCTCGGCGGCGAGCTGCAGATAGAAGCCGGGTTGGGCGTCGGGGGTGTACGGGTTGACCGTGTCGTAGATCGCGACCAGCCGCGGGTCGGTGAACTCGGCGATGCTCGGCGTGGCGGCAACGTAACGCGGCGGAGAGCGTTCCGAGATGCGAAATCGTTGGCGCGGCTCGGCCGCCTCGGGGACATTGACGCGATGACGACGGTGATGGTGTTCCGTGTCCGGTCACGAGCAGCCGCTGGTGCTGCCGCAGCTGGGGCAGGCGTAACAGCTGCCGGCGCGCTGCATCATGTCGCCGCAGACGTGGCACAACACCATCTCGCGGGTCGGCGTGGCGCGTGCGGCTGACGCCGGGTGCTCGTTGCGGACCCGAAGCGCATCGGACGGCGCGCGGTCGTCGAGCGGGAGGTCCATCGACATCGCGCTCGGCGTCGTCGCCTCCTCCACGCCGGGCAGCGTGGGCTGCAGCCGTTCGCCCACCGTCATGATGCCCATCGCCTCACGCTTGTCCTTGTCGACGTACTCGACCGCGAGCCGGCGGAAGATGTAGTCGACGAGGCTCGTCGCGAACCGGATGTCGGGATCGTCGGTCATCCCCGCGGGCTCGAAGCGCACGTTCGTGAACTTCTCGATATACGCCTCGAGCGGCACGCCGTACTGCAGCCCCATCGAGAGGCCGATGGCGAACGCGTCCATGATCCCGGCCAGCGTCGAACCCTGCTTGGCGACCTTGAGGAAGACCTCGCCGGGACGGCCGTCCTGGTACTCGCCGACCGTCACGTAGCCCTGGCAATCGGCGACCCGGAACGAGAACGTGCGGCTCTTGCGCGTGCGCGGCAGCTTCTGCCGCACCGGCTCCTGCACGATGATCGTCTCCACGATCCGCTCGACCTCCTGCGTGAGCGCGTCGGACGTCTTCTTCTGGGTCGACATCGGCTGGCCGACCTTGCAGTTGTCGCGGTAGAGCGCGACGGCCTTCAACCCGAGTCGCCACGACTCGATGTAGAGCTCCTCGACGTCTGCGACGCTCACTTCTTCGGGCATGTTCACGGTCTTGCTGATCGCGCCCGAGATGAACGGCTGCACCGCCGCCATCATCTTCACGTGGCCCATGTAGTGAATCGTGTTGTCGCCCATCGAGCACGCGAACACCGGCAGGTGCTCGGACTTGAACACGGGCGCGCCGACGATCGTCTTGTGCACGTCGATGTACTCGATGATCTTGTCGACCTCGTCCGCGCCGTAGCCGAGCTTGGTCAAGGCGCGCGGCACCGTTTGGTTGACGATGAACATCGTGCCGCCGCCGACGAGCTTCTTCGCCTTCGTCAGGGCGAGATCGGGCTCGATCCCGGTGGTGTCGCAGTCCATCATGAGGCCGATGGTGCCGGTCGGCGCGAGAACGCTCGCCTGCGAGTTACGGACGCCGTGGAGCTCACCGAGCTCGACCGCGTTGTCCCAGGCTTCCTGCGCCGCGCACAGGAGCTCCGGGGGCACGAGGTCTTCGTCGATCTTCGCTGCCTCGGCCCGGTGCATTCGCAGCACGTCGAGCATCGGCTCCTGGTTCTGCGCGAAGCCCGCGAACGGGCCCATCCGCGCCGCGGTCTTCGCGCTCGTCGCGTACGCGTGACCCGTCAGCAGCGCGGTGATCGCCGCGGCCCACGCCCGACCCGAGTCGGAGTCGTACGACATGCCCTCGGCCATCAACAGGGCGCCGAGGTTGGCGTAGCCGAGTCCGAGCTGGCGGAACACCCGGCTCGTCTCCGCGATCCGCTCGGTCGGGTAATCGGCGTTGCCGACCAGGATCTCCTGCGCGGTGAACATGACCTCGACCGTGTGCGTGAAGCCATCGACGTCGAAGCTCCCGTCGTCGTCGAGGTACCGCAGCAGGTTGATGCTCGCGAGGTTGCAGGCCGAGTTGTCGAGGTGCATGTACTCCGAGCACGGGTTGCTCGCGTTGATCCGCCCGGTGTTCGACGCCGTGTGCGAACGGTTGATCGTCGTGTCGAACTGCATGCCCGGATCGGCGCACTCCCACGCCGACTCGCTGATCTGGCGCATGAGATCACGGGCGCGGATCGTCTTCACAGGCGCACCGGTCGTGACCGCGTTCAGGTTCCAGTCACGGTCGTCGACGACGGCTTGCATGAACGCGTCGGTCACGCGCACCGAGTTGTTCGCGTTCTGGTACTGGATCGAGTGGCTGTCCTTGCCGTCGAGGTCCATGTCGAAGCCGGCGTCGCGCAGCGCCCGGGCCTTGCGCTCCTCGACGGCCTTGCACCACACGAAGTCCTCGATGTCGGGGTGGTCGGCATCGAGGATCACCATCTTGGCGGCGCGGCGCGTCTTGCCACCCGACTTGATCGTTCCGGCCGACGCGTCGGCGCCGCGCATGAAGCTGACGGGACCCGACGCGGTACCGCCGCCCTTCAAGTGCTCGAGCGAGGATCGGATGCGCGAGAGGTTGATGCCGGCGCCGGAGCCACCCTTGAAGATGGTCCCCTCTTCGCGGTACCAGTTGAGGATCGCGTCCATCGTGTCGTCGACCGCGAGGATGAAGCACGCGGACGCCTGTTGCGGCACGCCCTTCACCCCGATGTTGAACCACACCGGCGAGTTGAACGACGCCCGCTGGTGGACGAGCACGTACTTCAGCTCGTCGCGGAAGGCGCCGGCCTCGCGCTCGTCGACGAAGTAGCCGTCCTTGGTGCCCCAATCGGCGATGGTGTCGACGACCCGGTCGATCACCTGCCGCAGCGACCACTCGCGCTCGGGCGTGCCGAGGGTGCCGCGGAAGTACTTCTGGGCGACGATGTTCGTGGCGTTCAGCGACCAGGTGGTCGGGAATTCGACGTCGGGTTGGAGGAAGGCGTCGCCACCGTCTTTGAAGTTCTGGATGCGTGAGTCGCGCCGCTCCCACTCGACGGTGTCGTAGGGATCGACGCCGGGGCGCGTGAAGCGCCGAGTGATCCCGATCCCGAGCTGTTGCGGCGCAATCGCCATATTGTCCCGTCTCCCTCCGAGCCCGGCTTCGGACCCACCTCGCCCATGCTCACCAATGATCAAAACCACTACATCTTGTGGTTGCTTCCCATCCCGAACGCGAGATGGAGGTGCATTACATCACTGTAATTCCACACGTGTCAACAGTTTCCGAGAGGGTCCGGACACTTCGACCGAGAGCACCCCTGCCCGAGCGAACGACGCTCAGCGCCGCTTCGGCTCCGTGGTCTTTTGCAGCTCTCCGACCTCGCGCTCGAAGTCCGAGAGGTCTTCGAAGCCCTTGTAAACGGAGGCGAAGCGCAGGTATGCGACGTGATCGAGCGCTCGCAGCCGCTCGAGCACGGCCATCCCGACCCGGTCGCTCGCGACCTCGCCGCCCGTCGCCCTCAACTCCTCTTCGACGCCCGCCACGAGCTGGTCGACGGTCGCATCGTCCAGCCGCCCCGTGGCCGACCGCTCGATCCCCGATCGCAGCTTTCCTGCGTCGAACGGCTCGGTCGCCCCGGCCCGCTTGCGAATGAGCAACGGCGCCTCCTCGACCCGCTCGTAGGTGGTGAAGCGGCGACCGCACGCCAGACACTCACGACGCCGGCGGATGGCCCCCGACTCCTCGGCCAGGCGCGAGTCGACGACCTTGTCGTCGTTCGACCGACAGGATGGACACCGCACGAAAACACGGTAATCCGTTCGATCAGGCCGTGTGCCCCATCAGGGCATGGGGACCGAGATCGTCTCGCCCGCGACCACCGTGCTCGTCCCGAGCGTGTGGACCATCTCGTCGACGACGGGTCGCACGTCGCGGCCCGGGGCAACGCGCCGAGCGATCGACCAGAGGGTCTCGCCCGGAGCGACCACCACTTGCTGCGCGTGCGGGAGGCGCTGGGGGGTCGCAAGGGATGACCCCCCGAGCGTCGCCCCCGCACGCGCGATCGTCAGAACGAGGCCCAGGCCGACCAGCGTGGCGAGGACGCGCCGACGTCGATAGACGGCACGCTGATGGCAGCGCGCCGGCCGGGGGCGGAACTGACGATTGGTCTCGATGGGCCGCAGGCGCTCGGCCTCGACGGGCCGCAGGCGCCGGGCGGGAGCGATCGGGTCGTCGAAGCGGGGCTCGAGCTGGAGGACGGCGGCCATGGTCTTGTGCTCCTGAAGGTGATCGGATCCGACACGACGATCGAAGCAGAGAGGTGAGACAGCTACGGTGGCCGAACGCCTGTTCGATGTCAAGGAAAAATCGAACGGGTGTTTGCCCCGAACGCGTGATCGTGTTACCGTCGAATCCATGTCGAACGCCCAGGCCACCCCGTCCCCCGCTCCCGCAATCGAGGTGCCCGCCCGGCTCACGGCTCGTCAGCGTCAGGTCCTCGAGTTCATCGACGCCCAGACCCGAGAGCAGGGGTATCCACCGAGCGTCCGCGAGATCGGCGAGGCGGTGGGCCTGTCGTCGCCGTCGACGGTTCACGCGCACCTCGCGGCGTTGCAGGACAAGGGCTACCTGCGCCGCGACCCCAGCAAGCCCCGCGCGATCGAGGTCGCGCTGGAGCCGAGCACTGGCACCGCGATCGACCGCCGGCCGGTGCGCAATGTTCCCCTCCTCGGCGACGTCGCGGCGGGCACCGGCGTCCTCGCGGCCGAGAACCTCGAAGAGGTTGTCCCGATCCCCACCGACTTCTGCGGCGAGGGCGACCTCTTCATGCTCCGGGTCCGCGGCGAATCGATGATCGACGCCGGCATCTTCGACGGCGACTACGTCGTGGCGCGTTCGCAGCCGAGTGCCGACAACGGCGACATCGTCGTCGCGGGCATCCCCGGCGAAGAGGCCACAGTAAAGACGTTCCTGCGCAAGCGGAACAAGATCGTGCTGCGGCCGTCGAACGCGGCGATGGAGGATCTCGTCTACGAGCCGGCCGACGTCCAGATCTACGGCAAGCTCGTCACGCTGTTGCGCCGGCTCTGACCGACCGCTCTCCTCATCCGATCCCGAGGAACGTCTCGAGCAGGGCGAGGCACGCGTCGAGGCTCGCGCGGTCGACCCGCTCGTCGGCCGTATGCGCGAGCTCGGGATCACCGGGACCGAAGTTGCACGCCGCGATCCCGTGCGCGGCGAACCGCGCGACGTCGGTCCAACCCAACTTCGGCCGTACGGGAAGGTCGAATACGCCGACCATCTCCGCGATGAGCGGATGCGCGAGGTTCGGCGGGGCCGCCATCGACGCGTTCAGCACCTCGACGTGATCGGCGCCCGCGTCGGTGCAGAAGGCCACGACCTCGGCAACGGCGGCGTCGAGCGGACGTGACGGCGCATAGCGGCGGTTGACGACCACCGCGCACCGGTCGGGCACGACGTTGTTCGCGATCCCGCCGACGATTTGCACCGCCTGTAGCGCCTCTCGGTACTCCAGCGAGTCGACGTCGACGGTGGCAGCCGCGAAGCGGGCGCAACGATCGAGGAACGGCGCGGCGCGATGGATCGCGTTGGTTCCCATCCACGGCCGCGCGGAGTGCGCGCGCACGCCGTCGAATGTCGCGCGCACGTGGATCGTTCCCTGGCAGCCGGCCTCGACCCATCCACCGGTCGGCTCGAGCAGGATCGCGAGATCTCCCTGCACGAGCTGCGGAGCTTCGGCGAACAGCCGCCGCAGCCCGTTGTGCTCGTCCGCAACCTCCTCACCGTCGTACAGCACGAGGGTGACGTCGAAACGGGCGCGACCTTGCCGTACGAGGTCGTCCGCCAGCGCGAGCAGCACCGCCAGCCCGCCCTTCATGTCGGCGGTGCCGAGGCCATGGAGGACGTCGCCGTCGCGGCGGGGGCTCTGGTTGCCGTTCGCGGGGACGGTGTCGAGATGGCCGGCGAGCACGACCCGGCGATCGCAACCCAGCTCGGTGCGGGCCACGACGTTCGCGCCGATGCGTTCGATCAACAATCGGCCGGCGCT
This sequence comes from Acidimicrobiia bacterium, assembly GCA_038213435.1. Lineage (GTDB taxonomy): Bacteria > Actinomycetota > Acidimicrobiia > IMCC26256 > PALSA-610 > PALSA-610. The sequence goes on along the minus strand of JBBQTI010000029.1, from coordinate 41,881 downwards.
CGCCTGCAGGCGCGCTTCGACGACGTCGGCCAGCGCGCCTTCGGTACCGCTCACCGACGGTATCCCGCACAGTTGTTCGGTCAGCCCCAGGAGATCGTGGGTCACGAAACGATGCCGTGCTCGCGCAGGATCGCATTGAGCTTCAGCCGGTCGTGCTCTTCGCCCTCGGCGAGGTAGCGCAACACGAGCGCACATGGAAGCCCGAACGTGCCGCCGGCGAACTCCTTCATGCGCGTTCCCTGCACGACCACCGCGCGCTCGGGAATGACGCCACGGGCGATCTCCTCACCGGTCTCGGCCTCGATGACCGGTGTGGTGGCGGTCAGGATCAGTCCGGCGCCGAGCTTCGCGCCTTTCCGGACCCGGGCGCCGCCGACGATCATGCACCGCGAGCCCACGAAGCAGTCGTCCTCGACGACGACCGGAACCGCTTCGGGCGGCTCGAGCACCCCGCCGATGCCCACCCCACCCGACAGGTGCACGTTCTTGCCGATCTGCGCGCACGAGGCGACCGTCGCCCACGTATCGACCAGCGTTCCGGTGTCGACGTACGCGCCGATGTTGACGTAGCACGGCATCATCACGACGCCGGGCGCGATGTAGGCGCCGAATCGGGCCGAGGCCCCGGGAACGACCCGGACTCCCGCGGCCTCGTAGCCGCGCTTCAACGGCAGCTTGTCGACATACTCGAACGGTCCGGCCTCGATCGCCTTCATCTCCTGAACGCGGAACCACATGAGAATCGCGTGCTTGGTCGGCTCGTTGACGACGACCGCGCCGTCGACGACCTGCGCCACGCGGATCTCGCCGCGGTCGAGCATCCCGATCACCGACCCGACACGTTCTCGCGCATCGGCGAGCGGCATGACGTCGCGCCAGTCGTCCCCGGCCTCGAACAACTGCGTGACCTGCTTCGCGTAGTCCACATGGCTCCTTGGTCGGGCTCAGGCTCGCGCTTCGACGAGACGACCGAGCGCCAGCTCGAGTCGTTCGCGCGGTTGGACGAGCGCGAGCCGTACGTGGTCGGCGCCGAGCGCGCCGTAAAGATCGCCGGGCGAGACGAGAAGGCCCGCCTCGTCCGCCAGCCGGGCCGCGATCTCCCAACCGTCGTCGGCGCCGTCGGTGGCGCGTAGCCACAGATAGAACGCAGCGTCGCCACCGTCGTGGACCAGACCGTGCGACGCGAGCGCGTCGCGCACGAGCTCCCGGCGCTCGGCGTAACGGCAACGTTGTTCCTCCACGTGCGCGTCGTCGCCGAGCGCGGCCGCGGCGGCGGACTGCACCATGGTCGGCGCCATGAGCCCGGCGTGCTTGCGGGTCTCCACGAGAAATGTGACGAGCTCGGGGTCGCCGGCGTAGAAGCCGACACGCATGCCCGCGAGATTCGAACGCTTCGAGACACTGTGCATCGCCAGCACGCCGTCGAGGCCACAGGCAAGGATCGTTACCGGGCGGGGTGCGAACTCGCTGTAGCACTCGTCGCTTGCGACGAGGACGCCGCGCGCGCGCGCCCAGGCCGTGACGCGCGCGAAGTACGCGTCGTCGGCGGTGGATGCCGACGGATTGCCCGGCTCGTTGACCCACAGCACGAGGGCGCGCTGCGCATCGGAGTCGCTGATCGAGTCGACGTCGAGATGCCACTGTGCGTCGAGCGGAACCGGCACCGCACGACAGCCCGCCAGGACCGCGCCCATCTCGTAGCTCGGGTAGGCAATGGCGGGGTACAGCACCGTGTCGCGTATGGGGTCACGCAACCGCAGAAGATGCGGCAACGAAGTGACGAGCTCCTTCGTCCCGACGCACGCACCCACGTGCGCAATCTCGACGACAACGCCGAAGCGACGACGTATCCAGCCCGCCGCGGCTTCGCGCAACGCCGCCGTTCCGGCCGAAGGCGGGTAGCCGTTCGACGCCGCGAGCGCGCCGATCGCAGCTCGGCGTGCGACCCCGGGTACGGGGTCGCACGGCGTACCGATCGAGCAATCGACCACACCGCCCGGGAGCGAGTCGGCCCGCCGCTTCAGCGTGTCGAGTCGTTCGTAGGGGTACGGGGGCGGGACGAATCCGCCGATGGCCGCCATCCGCATCGAGACTAATCGGGCGTGCGCGCGTACTCCGAGAAGCGAGCGGCGACCGCTTCTGGGAGGCGAGCGCGCACGCGCGTCGCACGATCGCCGTGAACCTCCACCAGCACCTCGCCCGCGCGGTGCAACGCGGCCAATACGTCGCCGCGTTCATACGGCACGACGAACTCGCTGATGCTCGCCAGCGCGCGCAGCCGGTCTCCGACGGCGGTGAGCAGATCGGGCAAGCCCGCGCCCGTCGCGGCCGAGATCGCCACCGAGCCCGGGTGCGCGTTGAGCAAAAGCTTCAACGCGTCGGCGTCGGCAAGATCGGACTTGCCCCATACCAGGAGGCGCGGGACCTCGTCCGCGGCGATCTCGTGCAGGACGGTGTTCACCGCCTGGATGAGCGGCTCGACATCGGACGCGCCCGCGTCGACCAGGTGCACGAGCAGATCGGCGTCGACAACCTCCTCGAGCGTGGACCGGAACGCCTCGACGAGCTGATGCGGCAGGCGCCGAACGAAGCCTACGGTGTCGGAGAGAACGACCGTCTCTCCGCCCGGAAGATGCAGGCGTCGCACTGTGGGATCGAGCGTCGAGAACAGCTGGTTCTGCACGAGTACGCCCGCGTGTGTGAGGCGGTTGAGCAGCGTCGACTTGCCGGCGTTCGTATAGCCGACGAGCGCGACGTGCGGGACGTCGCGGCGCTTGCGCGCCTTGCGCTGCGTCGCGCGGGTCGCGGCCAGCCCGATCAGGTCGCGCTCGAGCTTCTGCATCCGACGCAACAGGCGCCGGCGGTCGACCTCGAGCTGCGTCTCGCCCGGGCCGCGCGTGCCGATCCCCGCGCCCTGCTGGCTGAGCTGGAGGCCGCGGCCCCGCAAACGCGGCAACCGGTAGCGCAGCTGCGCGAGCTCGACCTGCACCGCGCCCTCCTGGCTTGTCGCGTGCTGGGCGAAGATGTCGAGGATGAGCGCGACGCGATCGACGACGTCGACTGCAAACAGCTTCTCGAGGTTGCGCTGTTGCGCGGGCGTGAGCTCGTCGTCGAAGATCACGACGTCGACGTCGAGCGCCTGCGCGGCGGCGCGGATCTCCTCCGCCTTGCCCTTTCCGATGTAGGTGGCGGGGTCGGGCGTGCGGCGTCGTTGCAGCTCGGCATGGACCGGCTCGGCGCCCGCGGTATCGGCGAGCAGCGCCAGCTCGACGAGGGACGCGTCCGCCTCCTCCACTGTTTCGGTGCCGTACGTGGTGCCGATCAGAAGCGCGCGCTGGCGCACCCGGCCGAGGTCGACCTCGGTCGCGGAGAGCCGCCGGCGTTGGCGACTCTGGTGCGCGCGGGACGACTCGGTCACGAGGTCTGCTCGACGCGCCGATCGACCGCCGCGTCGAGGTCGAGATCGACGTCGAACACGTGCACGACGGGACCACCCAGCCGGACCGTCTCCCCGAGCGTGACCTCGAGCTCGCCGCCCGGAACCCGGACCCGTACCCGCTCGTCGGCGACACCTCGGCTGTGCGCGACCGAGGCCGCCGCGCACGCACCGGTTCCGCACGACAGCGTCTCGCCGACTCCCCGCTCCCAGACGCGCATGTACATGACATCCGGCGGGTGCACGCGCACGAACTCGACGTTCGTGCGATGAGGGAAACGGCTGTCGAGCTCGATGCGAGGTCCGTGACTGGCGACCGGCACCGCGTCGGGGTCGACGACGAAGCACACGAGGTGCGGATTGCCGACGCTCGCGATGTCGCCCCAATACTCGACGCCGTCGAGCGTGATACACACGTCCTCGTCGCCGAGCGTGACGGGTCCCATGTCGACATCCGCGGCGATGACGTCACCGGAGGCGTCACGGGTCATCGCCACCGCGCGCCGTCCGGCCGCGGTCTCGACGATGATTTCGGACGCGGTGCCGAGGCCGGCGCGCGCGGCGACCCACGCGAGGCAGCGAACGCCGTTGCCGCTCATCTCCGCCTCGCCACCGTCGGCGTTCTGCAACGTCATCGTGCAGTCGGCACCCGTCGCCGGGTCGCCGGACCCGATCGTGATGAGCCCGTCCGCGCCGATCCCTCGGTGCCGGTTGCACAGCCGCGCCGCGGTCTCGGGCGAGAGCGGACGCGCGTCGTCGAGCGCGAGCCGAACGAGGAAGTCGTTCCCGGTGGCGTGCAGTTTGGCGAGGTGCAACACAGTCATGCGTGGTCGGCCGCGACGACCGCGGCGTTGCTCCAGAGTGCCAGGACAACGGCCGCGAGGTCGTGGGGATTTCGCGCCGTGCCGACCCATCGAATCCGCGGGTCGCGCCGGAACCAAACCCGCTGACGGCGTGCGAACTGACGGGTGCGGCGAACGGCGAGGTCGAACGCGTCGGCGGGCGACGCGATGTCGCCGGCGAGATGGGACAGGATCTCCTTGTACCCGATGGCCTGTGCCGCGGTGCGCGAGAGACCACCGGACCGCGCCGCCAGCGCCCGCACCTCGGCCTCGAGGCCCTCGGCGCGCATGGCGCGGAACCGGTCCGCAATGCGCCGTCCGAGCTCAGCTCTCGGCAGCCACACGCCCACGAGGCCGACATCGAACGCGGGCGGACCGTATTCCGTGAGACCTGATCCGAACGAGGAGAACGGACGCCCCGTCGTCTCGAGCACCTCGAGCGCTCGCACGACCCGGCGCCGGTTCCCCGGCTCGATGCGCGACGCGGCGAGCGGGTCGACGGTCTCGAGCCGGCCATACGCACGCGCCAGACCGACGGGGGTCGCGGTCTCGCGCTCGAGCACAGCGCGCACGTCGGCGTCGCGCGGCGGGACGCGCAGCCCGTCGACGACGGCTCGGACGTACAGCCCCGTCCCACCGACGAACAACGCGCGCCGGCCGCGTGCCTCGATGTCGGCCACCGCGGCCCGGGCCGCGGTTTGGGTGGCCCGCACCGACCACTCCTCGGACGGTTCGGCAACGTCGACGAGATGATGCCGGACCGCGGTTTGATCGGCGGGCGACGGCTTCGCGGTTCCGATGTCCATCCCGCGATACACCTGCATCGAGTCGAGCGACACGATCTCCACGTCGAGCGCGGTAGCGACTGCGAGCGCGACCGCCGACTTTCCCGACGCGGTCGGACCGACGATCGCGAGGTGGCGGGTCACACAACCGCGACCGGAATGCGCATGCGGCGCCGCGGCGCGGCCTTGACGCGCGTCCCCAGCTCGCCGCGCAGCCAGTGGGGCGCCGCCTTCGTGATGCGGACCTCGACGAGCTCGCCGGGCCGCGTCGCCTCGCCCGGCACGAAGTGCACGAGCTTGTTCTGGCCGGTGCGGCCCGACCACATCGACACGTCCCGTTTCGACGGGCCCTCGACCAGGAGCTCCTCCGTGCGACCGACGCGCGCTTCGTGCTTGCGGAGCGCGTGGCGCTCGACGACATCCACCAGCCGCGCCATCCGCGCGTGGACGACCTCGGCCGGGACGAACTCATCGGTCAGCAGCGCAGCCTCGGTGCCGGCGCGCGGCGAGAACACGAAGGTGTACGCGGCGTCGTACTCGGCCTCGTCGGCGACCTCGAGGGTGCGGGCGAAGTCGTCTTCGGTCTCGCCGGGAAACCCGACGATGATGTCGGTCGTCACCGCGAGGTCGGGAACCGCAGCACGCGCGGCGCGTAGGCGCTGCAGATACCTCTGCGCCGTATACCCGCGATGCATTCGCGCGAGCGTGTGGTCACTGCCGGACTGCAGCGGAAGATGGAGGTGCGCGCACACGTGCGCGCACTCGGCCATCGCGGCGATCGTCTCGGGCCGCAGGTCCTTGGGGTGCGGCGACGTGAAGCGGATGCGCTCGATGCCGGCGATCGCGTCGAGGGTCCGGAGGAGATCGGCGAACTGCGGACGGAACTGCCCCAGACCGAGGTCGCGTCCGTAGGAATTGACGTTCTGGCCGAGCAGGGTGATCTCGACCACACCGTCTCGCGCGAGCTCCTCGACCTCGTGCACGATGTCGCCCGTGCGCCGGCTCACTTCGCGCCCGCGTACGGACGGCACGATGCAGAACGCACAGGCGTTGTCGCAGCCGATCTGAATCGTGACCCAGGCCGCGTGGTCGACATCACGTCGCGCCGGGAGCGCCGACGGATACGCCTCATGCTCGTCGAGGATCTCGACGACCGGACCGCGGTTCCGCGCATCGCGCAGTAGCTCGGGCGCGTGCGCGAGGTTGTGTGTACCGAACACCACGTCGACGTGCGGTGCCCGATCGCGCACGCCTTCGCGGTCCTTTTGCGCCAGACAACCGCCGACCGCGATCTGCATGTCGGGGCGTTGCGTCTTCAACACCTTCAGGTCGCCGAGGTGCGCGTAGAGCTTGTTGTCGGCGTTCTCCCGGATGCAGCACGTGTTGAGCACGACGACGTCGGCCAGGGCCGGATCATCGGTGGGCTCCATGCCGTCGGCCGTGAGCACGCCCGCGATCCGCTCCGAGTCGTGGTCGTTCATCTGGCACCCGTAGGTACGCACGTAGAAGCGCCGCGTCATGACGCAGGCAAGTCTACGGGTCGCCTCCCAGCCACAGACCGGGACGGGTCCTGGAGCTCGCGTCCCGGTCTGTACAGCCGGAGCGGTCAGGCGTCGACGTCCTGTTCGACTGCCTCGGGTTCGTCGGTCAGGTCGACGTCGGCGGGGTCGACATCGTTGAGGCCGGAGGCGTCCTTGATCTTCTCGCTGATCTCGACCATGAGATCCACGTTGTCGGCCAGGAAGTTCTTCACGTTCTCGCGGCCTTGGCCGAGCTGCTCGCCGTCGTACGTGAACCACGCACCCGACTTCTTGATGATGCCGAGCTCGACGCCGACATCGAGCAGCGAGCCCTCTCGGCTGATGCCCTTGCCGTACATGATGTCGAACTCGGCTTGCTTGAACGGCGGCGCGGTCTTGTTCTTGACGACCTTCACCCGCACCCGGTTGCCGACGACCTCCGGGCCGTCCTTGATCGACTCGATCCGGCGGATGTCGAGTCGCACCGACGAGTAGAACTTGAGCGCCCGGCCGCCCGGCGTGGTCTCGGGGGAGCCGAACATCACGCCGATCTTCTCTCGCAGCTGGTTGATGAAGACTGCGATCGTGCGGGACTTGTTGAGGTTGCCGGTGAGCTTGCGCAACGCCTGGCTCATCAGCCGGGCCTGCAGGCCCATATGCGTGTCGCCCATCTCACCTTCGATCTCGGCGCGGGGAACGAGCGCGGCCACCGAGTCGATCACCAGCACGTCGAGCGCGCCCGAACGGATGAGCATGTCGGCGATCTCGAGCGCCTGCTCCCCGGTGTCGGGCTGACTGATCAGCAGCTCGTCGACGTTGACGCCGATGGCCGCCGCGTACACCGGATCCATCGCGTGCTCGGCGTCGATGTAGGCGCACACTCCACCGTTGCGTTGCGCTTCGGCGACGACGTGCGTTGCGAGCGTCGACTTGCCCGACGACTCCGGCCCGAAGATCTCCACGATCCTTCCCCGAGGCAAGCCGCCGATCCCGAGCGCGAGGTCGAGCGCGAGCGCACCGGTCGGGATCGCTTCGATCCCCACGTGTCCTCGCTCCCCGAGCTTCATGATCGAACCCTTGCCGAACTGCTTCTCGATCTGGCCGAGCGCCATGTCGAGCGCCTTTTCCCGGTCCACCTGTGAACCCCTCTCTGCCACCAAGGCCTTGCTCCGTTCGGTCGGGGGAAGTCGTCGTGCTGGCGACCCTAACGAGGGGGTGTGACAGCTACGGGTACCTCACCGGGCGGGTGAATCACATATGTGTGACACACACTAGATCGAACAAGCGTTCGCTTCAAGGACTCCCTCGAGGTCCTCCGGGACCGGTGGGCACGTGCGCCCGGGTCACGTGCTGCGCACCCTGCGGACGCAGCACGCTCTCGTAGAGGACGATCTCGTCGACGCGCCACGCGGGACCGACCGGATCGGGACCGATCGCCGCACACAATGGGCGCAGGTCGGTCGGCTCCCGGAACCGGGCGAGCGTGAGATGGGGCCGGAACCTCTTCTCTCGAACGTCTCGCACGTGGCCGAGTGGCGCGAGCCGGCGTTCGACCTGCGCGGCGAGCTCGTGAATCCACTCGGCAGCCCCGTGTAGCCCGAGCGCGAGGATCCGCGCGCGCCGGCGCGGGCCGAGCGCGTCCGCTCCGCCGAGACGGATCTCCCCGGCACCGAGATCGAGGGGCTCGAGCTCGAACGTGGTCGCGACCGCGGCCAGGTCGGCATCGTTGCCGAGGAACTGCACCGTGAGGTGCCACTGATCGCGCGCCGTCGCTCGTCCCCGGAACATCGCCGATGAAGCGGCCCGCGCCGCTATCGCGTCGAGCACCGAGGGCGGCGGCCGGATCGCGACGAACGCGCGCGTCACCGGGGAACTACTAACTATCGCAAAGGCAGATCTCGTTGCCCTCGGGGTCGAGCATCACGATCCAACAGCCTCCGTCCTCGCACACGGGATCCGCGCTCACCCGCGTCGCGCCGAGCGCGATGAAGCGCACCGACTCCGCCTCGATGTCGTCGACGACGAGATCGAGATGTATGCGGTTCTTGACGGCCTTCGGCTCGGGCACCTGCTGGAACACGATCCTGGGCCCGGTCGCGTTGTCGCCCGGAATGCACGATCGGTACTGCCCGGCGTTGCCGCGCGGACGGTATCCGAGTGCGTCGCAGTAGAACGCCCGGAGTGCGTCTGCGTCGGCGCAGTCGATGTTGACCTGCAGCTCGATCACCGCGCCCCCAGGACGTCGAGTCGCTGCCGCAGCAGGTTGAGCAAAGAGATCGTCGAGAACTGCCGCAAGCGCTCGCGATCGCCGGGCAGACGCGTGCTCACCACCTCGGTGGGCAGGCCCGGGATCGCGAGGCCGAAGTACACGGTGCCGACCGCGACACCGTCTTGCTCCGTCGGTCCGGCAACACCCGTCGCCGCGATCCCCACATCGGCGCCGAGCACGCGCTGAGCCGCTTCCGCCATCTCCCGCGCCGCCTGGTCGCTGACGACCGACATTGCCGTAACACCCAGGAGTGCGCGCTTCACGTCGGTCGCGTAACAGCCGAGCGTTCCGCGAAACGTGTCGCTCGCACCCTCGACATTGACGATCCGGGCGCCGATCAGACCGCCCGTCAACGACTCCGCGACCCCGAGGCTCCAGCCCCTGCCGCGGAGGCGTTCGAGAACCGCGTACTCCATCGTCTCGTCGTCGACACCGAACACCAGGTCGCCGAGGACGAGGCGCAGCTCCTTCTCCTCGAGATCCACCAACGCGCGGGCGTCGGCCTCGGTCGCGGCCTTCGCGGTCACACGCACCACCAGTCCTTCGATGCCGCGCGCGAGGAATGCAATCGTGGGATTGCCGCCGCCCGCGTCGAGCGCGTCGAGCGCGTCGAGCCGGTGCGCGACCATCTCGGCGAGCGCCGACTCCGACGTGCCCCAGGTCTTCAGCGAGCGCGACACGATCGCCGCTGCCTCCCCCGACCGGCGCAGCAGATCGGGGATGACGTGATCGCGCACCATCTGCTGCATCTCGTACGGCACACCCGGAACGGCGTACACGACCTTGTCGCCCGGCAGCTCGCACAGCAGACCCGGCGCGGTGCCGATCGGGTTGGGAATCGCGTCGCCGCCTTCCGGGACGTCGGCCTGGCGGAGGTTGTTCTGCGGCATGTCGCGCACCCGGGCGCGGAACATCTGCGCGATGGCCTCGGCGAGATCGTCGCGCCGCACGAGCGGGACACCCATCACCTCGGCAATCGCGTCGCGCGTGAGATCGTCCTGCGTCGGACCGAGACCGCCGCACACGAGCACGGCGTCGGAACGCGCAAGCAGGTCGCGCAGCGCGGCCACGATGCGCGCCTGGTTGTCGCCGACCGCGCGGTGCTCGTACGAGTCGATCCCCGACGCGGCCAGCTGCTCGCCGATCCACGCGCTGTTCGTATCGACGATCTGGCCGAGCAACAGCTCGGTCCCGATCGCGAGAACCTCACACCGCATCTTCGTGGTCCCTTCGGTCAGGTCTCGGCGCGCTGCCAGTCGATGTATCCCCGCCGGACGATCTGGAGCCCGGAAACGAGCGTGAGCGCGACCGCAGCCGCGAACACGAGCTGTTGGAAGCCGACCGCGTCGGATGTGAACGGCAGCAACACGAAACCGACTGCGCAGTACTGGGCGAACGCCTTGTACTTGCCGAGGCGCTGCGCGGGCAGCACGATCCCGCGCCGGCCGGCGACCGATCGATACGTGCTGATGCCGATCTCGCGCACGACGACGAGCATCACCGCCCACCACGGGAACACCCCGCGATCTGCGAGCACGGCCAATCCCCCGAGCACGATGAGCTTGTCGGCGACCGGATCGAGGAAGGCGCCTGATCGGGTTGCGCCGTCGCGTCGCGCCAGCCAGCCGTCGAGGCTGTCGGTCGCGGTGATCGCGAACCACAGCCCGACCGTCAACCACTCCGAGCCACGGCTGCGGATCAGCGCCAGCGCCGGCAGCGCGACGGCGATCCGGCTGAGCGTGATGAAGTTCGCCGGCGTCGCCAGCGCGCCCTGTCCGAACCGCTTCTTCGCGCGGCTCGGCATCGGTGCTGCGGCCGTCACCCGGAGACCTTCGCGTCGAGGTCGGGACCGTCGACGCCGCACACCGTCGCGCGCACGACCGCGCCCGGACGCGCGAACACATCGCCGATGCCGACCAACCGGACGACACCGTCGATCTCGGGCGCTTCACGGTGCGTACGCCCGACCATGACATCGTCGTCGATCCCGTCGACCAGCACCTCGATGTCGCGCCCGACGAGCGCCGCGCGCGCGGAGGCGGTGATCGGCTCCTGCACTTCGGAGCACTCGCGCAGTCGTTCGTGCACCAGCGAGTCCGCGACGCCACCGGTGAAACCCGCCGCCACCGTGCCGTCCTCGCGCGAGAACGCAAAGAAGCCGGCCCAGTCGAGACGCACGTCATCCAGGAACTCGAGGAGCATCTCGTGATCGGTTTCGGTCTCACCGGGGAAGCCGACGATGAACGACGAGCGGAAGGCGGCGTCGGGCTCCTCGGCGCGGATCGCCGCGATGATCTCGGAGAAGCGCTCACCGCTCCCCCAGCGCTTCATCCTGCGCAACAGCCCCGGTGCCGCGTGCTGCAGCGAGAGGTCGAAGTAGGGGACGACGGAAGGCAGCTCGAGCATCGTCGAGACGAGGGGGTCTTTGACCTCGGACGGGTAGAGATAGAGCAGCCGGACACGGGCGAGGCCGTGCGCGCGCAGCGGGTCGAGCCGGCGCAGCAGCGGCGCGAGGGCGCCCGGTTCGCCGGAGTCGCGTCCGTACCATGCGAGGTCCTGCGCGACGAGCACGATCTCGGCCGCCCCTTGTTCGACGAGGCCGCGCACCTCCGCTTCGATCGCCTCGGGCGAGCGAGATCGCTGCTTCCCGCGAAACGACGGGATGGCGCAGAACGCGCACGCGCGATCGCAGCCTTCGGCGACCTTCACGTACGCCCACGGCGCGCTCGGTGCGGGGCGCGGCAACTCGAGCAGGTCGCGCACGCCCTCCGGCTTCCGGCCGCGCATCACGACGTCGACGAGCGCGCCCTCGTCGGCGAATCCGACGACCGCGTCGGCTTCCGGCAACGCGGCCGCCAGCTCGTCGCCGTAGCGCTCGGCCATGCAACCGGTGACGACCATCCGGGCGCCGGGCTTGCGCCGGTCGGAGAGCTCGAGCGCGACATCGATCGATTCCCGACGCGCCGCCTCGATGAAGGCGCAGGTATTCACGACGACCAGGTCGGCTTCGGCCGCTGATCTTGCGGGGGTCAGGCCGTCCGCGAGCAGTGAGGCGACGACCTTGTCGGAGTCGACCGCGTTCTTGGGGCAGCCGAGCGTCTCGACGTGAAATCGCTTCGCTGTCGTCGAGTCGTCCGGCATTCCCGCCATCGTACCGACGCTCCCCCGTACACTCGCCGGCCGTGGACGAACCGAGCCTGTGGTGCCCATCGTGCGGATCCGAGTATCGAGTCGGAACGAGTCGCTGCGGTGACTGCCGCGTCGCGCTCGTGACCGAGCGCCCGGCCCATCTCACGGACGGGAACGAGATCGACGACGATGACGACGGCGACGGCCTCGTCGAGCTCGGCGAGTGGCCGAAGATCCAGGCGCAGGTGCTGCGCCGCCGCCTCGAGACTGCGAGCGTGCCCGTGATGATCGAGTGGTCGGGTTCCACCGACGACCGCCGCGGCGTCGTGTTGGTGCCCGAGGACCAAAGCGAGTTCGCGGCCGCGGTAGTGAACGAGATCGACGTCGACGACGAGGTCAGCGACGACTCGCCCCATGCCTACGTCGCCCGCATCGAAGAGCATCTCTCCGCCGCGGCCGGCCTGCTCGAGGAGCTGCGCACCCGTTTGGACGACCTGGAGGCGGACGGGCGCCTCTGACTTGACCAGGGCAGCGCCTGCGGCACTCGCACCACGACGATCGACGCCGTCGCGCGGTTCACGTGCCGTAGACGGCCCACAACACGTCGCCGGTCGAGACGGCGTTGCGGAAACCGGTGGGCTGCGCCGGAGAACTCCCCGTCCTTCGCGCGAAGCGGTGCTGCTCGGCGTCGTACACGAAACCCGGCCGAAGTCACCGCGTCCAACCGTGTGCGTGCACGAGCAGCACCGCGGCGCGCTGCCGATTCGAAAGCCTGGCCAGCGCGCGAGGGAGCCGTGGATCGATATCGGCAACCTCGGTCGCGGGAACCTCGGGTAGAACCGGCACTCGGCGCCGGTAACGCCGGCTGCGTGATTGTCCGACCCGGAAGAGGTAGCGAACGGGGTTCGACATCGGCTCGGTCGTGTCCCAGCGTTCCGAGGCGAGAGCGCGCGTCGGCGGTCGCCTCGCTCCCGACCTCGATGCCGTACCAGGCAACGAGCGCGCGCCGCAGCCGCGGCTCGACGTCAGGGGCAAAGCGCGTAAGCGCGCCTCCGTCGTTCCCCGCCTCCGACATAGCTCCCAGTAATTCTCGAGACCCACGAACACCCAGAAACTGTGACATGTGATTGCTGCGGCAACACAGCGACAAAGCAAGCATGCCGTGAGCGAAGCGAACTGGCCGGAGTCCTGAGCGCAGCGAAGGCGACAAAGAGTCATGTCACCTTTTTCGGCGCTAGCCGGTCGTAGGTGCGGGACGGCATGGAGCCGTCCGCAAACCACCTGGAGGTGGCAGATGTACGACTTCGCGATCGTCGCGTTACTCGCACTCGCGACGTTGAAGCTCGTCGACTTTCTCACCGACGCGGTCCCGCAGCTACGCAATCTGCGTTCGCTGGCCACGTTCGTGATCGGCGTCGGCGCAACCGTGCTGATCGACTACTCGCTCTTCCGCGGCTTCGGCATCGGGATCCGCAACGACACGGTAGGCGTGTGGGTCACGGGCTTTGTCGTGGCCGGCATGAGCGTGCCGTGGCGGGCGCTGTTCGGTTGGTTGACGCACGACCGGGCAATGGCCGACGAGACACTCGGCGAGCACACCCCGAAGGTGCGCGCCGCGTAGCGCACTCGTCAACGAGCTGGAGGGCGGCGCAATGACGCGCCGCCCTCAGCTTCGTTCTTTGAGCTCTTCGAGCTCCTCGACGCTCATGAGTACCGAGCGGGCCTTCGATCCTTCGGACGGGCCGACGACGCCCCGTCGCTCGAGCAGATCCATGAGCCGCCCCGCTCGGGCGAAGCCGACCCGCAGTTTGCGTTGCAGCATGCTGGTCGAACCGAGCCCGCTGGCCACGACCAGCTCCATCGCCTCGACGAGCAGCTCGTCGGTCTCGTCCGAGTCGGATCGGGACCGACCTCCCGGGGCGTCCGCGCCCTGGACCCCTTCGACATACTGCGGCTGCACGACCTGGCGCTTCCAGTGCGCGACCACCTTGCGCACGCAGTCCTCGTCGACCCACGCGCCCTGGATGCGGTCGGCGCGGCTCGACGACGCGTTCAGGAGCAGCATGTCGCCCTTGCCGATCAGCTTCTCCGCGCCCGGCTGATCGAGAATCACGCGCGAGTCGGCGAGGGTGCTCACGCTGAAGGCGAGCCGGCTCGGGATATTGGCCTTGATCACGCCGGTGATGATGTCGACCGACGGGCGCTGCGTCGCGATCACCAGGTGGATGCCGACCGCGCGCGCCATCTGGGCAAGGCGGCAGATGCTCGTCTCGACGTCGCGCGCCGCGACCATCATCAAGTCGGCGAGCTCGTCGACCACGACGACGATGAAGGGCAGACGTTCGTAGGCCTTGCCCGTGTCGGGGTCGGGGTCGTCGGGCGTGGGGATGTCGCCCCGGTCGTACATCGCGTTGTAGCCCGTGATGTCGCGCACCCCGATATCGGCGAGGAGGTCGTAGCGCATCTCCATCTCGCGCACGGCCCAGTCGAGCGCGTTGGCCGCCTTCTTCGGGCTCGTGACGACCTCCGTGAGCAGATGAGGCACGTTGTTGTACTGCCCGAGCTCGACCCGCTTGGGGTCGACTAGGATGAGTCGTACCTCGTCGGGCGTCGTGCGCATGAGGATCGACGTGACGATGCTGTTGATGCAGCTCGACTTGCCCGCGCCGGTCTGACCGGCGATGAGCACGTGCGGGAACGTCGCGAGGTTGGCGAACACCGCGCGTCCGGCGATGTCGCGACCCATACTGACTTCGAGGGGATGTTTCGTCTTCTTCGCCTCGGGACTGCTGAGGATGTCGCCCAAGGTGACGATCGGTCGCATCTTGTTCGGTACCTCGACACCGATCGCGCTGCGCCCGGGAATCGGGGCCAGGATCCGCACGTCGTGACTCGCCATCGCGTACGCGATCTCTTTCGAGAGACTGGTGACCTTGCTCACCTTGACTCCGGCCGCCAGCTCGAGCTCGTAACGCGTCACCGTCGGTCCGACCGTCGCGTCGATCAGGCGCGCATCCACACCGAATTCGCGCATCGTCGCCTCGAGGACGTCGCCACCCTGTTTGACCAGGCGGCTGTCGACCTCGCGCGCCAGGCTCTTCTTGAGCAAGCTGGTCGCGGGAAGCTTCCAGGCCACCTTGGG
Organism: Acidimicrobiia bacterium; assembly: GCA_038213435.1. Lineage (GTDB taxonomy): Bacteria > Actinomycetota > Acidimicrobiia > IMCC26256 > PALSA-610 > PALSA-610. The sequence goes on along the minus strand of JBBQTI010000029.1, from coordinate 26,758 downwards.
GACGGGACGAGGTTGCGTTTCCTCTTCGGCGTCCTCCTCGACCTCGTCGTCGTCCGCGACTTCTTCGTCCTGCTCCTCGTCCTCGTCGTATTCCTCGTATTCCTCTTCCGCGTCCTCCTCGTCCGCTTCCTCTTCCTCGCCCTCCTCGTCGCCTTCTTCGTACGCTTCTTCGTACTCGGCTTCGGTGACCAGATCGACGATCGGCGCCTCGTCGAGCTCGTCGAGCTCGTCGAAGAGCACCGCCCGACCGACCGGCGCCGCCGACGTATCCGACGTTGCCGCGGACATCGGCGCGGCCGCGTCGTCGGCCCGCTCGGACGGCAACGTGAGCACCGTGCGCGCGTGGCGACCGACGAAGCGGCCTCCGGTCGCGAGCGACTGCGCGACCTGACGCACGCCGGTGCCGACCACGAGCAGCATCCCGAGCGTGCCGACCGCGACGAGAACGATCACGGCGCCGGCGTCACCGAGGCCCGCCCGAAGCGGCGCGCCGATCGCGGCGCCGAGCACGCCACCCGCGCGCTTCAGCGGCTCGAGCGCCCCGGCCGCGGTCTTCGCGCGCCCGAGATGGAACGCCCCGACGACGCTCCCGCACACCAGGACGAGACCGAGGCCGAAGCGCAGGCCGCGCCGCGTCGATACCGTCTCGTCGTCATCGTCGCCGCCGCGCCGTTGGACCACTGCCGACGCGGCCGCCGCCAGTAACGCGATCGGAACGAGCACCTTGCCCCGGCCGAGGAACACGGCTGCGGCCGTGTCGATGCCCCGCCCGACCGGGCCGACGAGATCGGAGAACATCGCGAGGAGGCTGAGCAAACCGAAGACCGCCAGGCCGATCGCCAGCGCGTCGATCCGGTGGTCGGCGAGTTGTTCGCCCAGCTCTTCACGCCAGGCCGCCCGGGTCCGGACGCGCGCCTTCGCCCGCTTCCGTGCGCGCGCGGACTTGGACTGACGGCGCGAAGCCATGCGTCAAAGCTAACACCGGTCACATTGGCCACAAGGGGATCGTGGCCGGCGACTACAGGGTGGGGGCGTATCCCCCGTCGACCGGATACACCTGACCGGTGATCCAGGCCCCCGCCTCGCTGCACAGGAGCGCGACGAGCAGCGCCGGATCCTCGGGGCGCCCCAGCCGCGGGATCGTGTACCGCCGCGTGAATTTGGCCTCGAGCTCCGGGTTGCTCGCAAGCGCATCCTCGAGCGCGCCCGTCTTCATCGTCCCGAGCGAGACGCAATTCGCGGTGACGCCGTGGGCGCCTACCTCGGCCGACAGACCACGCACGAAACCCATCGCCCCGGCCTTGGCCGCGCCGTAGATCGCCTGGAACCGCTCGCCGCGCCGTCCGGCATCCGAGACGATCGTGACGATCCGCCCCCACCCCTGCTCGACCATCGCGCCGACGTACGCGTGCGTGACGTGGAGCACCGCGCCCAGGTTGAGGCGCATTGCGTCCTCCCAATCCTCGGGACTGGTGTCGACGAACAGCTTCAGCTCGCCGAACCCCGACGTCGGGATGCCGGCGTTGTTCACGAGGATGTCGACGGGGCCCGTCGCGTCGCGCATGCGCGTGATCTTGACGGGGCTCGTCACATCGGTCTTCACCGGGCGTGCGTGCTCGTCGCCACCCAGGTCGGCCGCGACGGCGGCGGCGCGGTCTTCATAGATGTCGTTCACCCATACGAAGGCGCCGGCGCGTACCAGCGCCGCGCAGATCTCGGTTCCGACACCGTTGCCTCCACCCGTCACCAGTGCGCGGCGACCCGAGAGATCGATGTCGACGCTCACGACGCTCAGACTTCCATGACGACCGGGATGACCGTGGGACGACGGCGGGTCCGTTCGTCGATGAAGCGCGCGAGGGACTTGCGACAGTGGCGCCGCATGGTGTCGAAGTCGGTGGCGCCTTCGCGGGCCGCCTGCGCGATCGAGTCGCGCACCACCTCCTTGGCGTCTTCGATCAACCCTTCGGCTTCGGGTGCGTACACCCAGCCTCGCGTCACGATCTCCGGGCCGGTGACGATCTCGCCGGTCGTGGCGTCGACCGTGACGATCACGACGACGACGCCTTCCTCCGACAGCATCCGCCGGTCGCGCAGCACACCGCGGCTGACGTCGCCCACGATGCCGTCGACGTACAGGTAGCCGGCGGGCACGGCGCGCCGTTCCACCTCGGCGCCGGCATCGCCGAGGGTGACGACGTCGCCGTCCTCGCAGACGAGCACGTGGTCGTCGGGAACGCCGACCTCGTGCGCGAGCCGCGCGTGATGCACGAGATGGCGATACTCGCCGTGCACGGGCACGAACCATTCGGGCGAAAGCAGGCTCAGCATGAACTTGAGCTCTTCCTGGGACGCGTGACCGGATACGTGCACCGGCGACGAGCGGTCGTGCACGACCTCCGCGCCGGCCCGGTGCATTGCGTCGATGACCCGCGACACGTTCGACTCGTTGCCGGGGATCGCGTGCGCGCTGATCACCACCACGTCGTCGGGAGACACCTTCACGTACTTGTGCTCGTGCGCGGCCATCAACGACAGTGCGCTCATCGGCTCGCCCTGGGAACCGGTGCAGATGATGCAGATCTCGCCGGGCGCGTACTTGGCCGTCTCCTCGATGTCGATCACCGCGTACTCGGGAAGATCGATGAAGCCGCGCTCGCGCGCCATCGACACGTTCTGCAGCATCGACCGGCCGACGAACGCGACATTGCGACCGTGCGCGATCGCCGCGTGGGCGACTTGTTCCACGCGATGCAGGTGCGAGGCGAAGCTCGCGACGATGAAGCGCTTGTCGGCATGCTCCCGGAAGAGCGCCCGCATGGCCGCGCCGACGGTCGCCTCGGACGGGGTGAATCCCGGACGCTCCGCGTTGGTCGAGTCCGAGAGCAACAAGCGGATGCCGTCGTCGCGGCGCGCGAGCTCACCCAACAACGCGAGATCGGTGTGGCGACCGTCGACCGGCGTGAGATCGAGCTTGAAGTCGCCGGTATGGACAATGGTGCCCTCGGGGGTGAAGAACGCGACCGCGAAGCCGTGCGGCACCGAGTGGGTGACCGGCACGAACTGGCAGTCGATCGGTCCGATGCGGCGCCGTTCACCGTCGCCAACCGCTATGAGCTCCGTGCGATCGAGCATGCCCGCCTCGTCGATGCGATTCCGGGCGAGCGCGAGCGAGAGCGCCGAGCCGTAGATCGGCACGGAGATGTCACGGAGCAAGAACGCCAGGCCGCCGGCATGGTCCTCGTGCGCGTGAGTGAGCAGCACGGCCTCGACCCGATCGGCGTTCTCGCGCAGATACGTGAAGTCCGGCAGCACCAGGTCGATGCCCGGCATGTCGGCGTCCGGGAACATGATCCCGCAGTCGACGACCAGGATCCGGCCGTCGACCTCGAGGCAGAAGCAGTTCCGGCCGATCTCGCCGAGGCCGCCGAGAAATACGATCCGGACCGACATCGACGTGCACGCTACAGCGGAGCGCCGCCATGCGCGCGCCGCAGGAGTTCGGCTACGCGCCGGCTGCAACCTCGGCTACGCGCCGGCTGCAACCTCGGCTACGCGCCGGCTGCAACCTCGGCTACGCGCCGGCTGCCGCCTCTCGGTCCTTGGCGACCTCGTCGAGCATCGCGTACTCCTCGCCCGTGTCGACCCAGTCCTCGAACTGGATGACGCCGAGCTCGGTGAAGCGCTGCCGCAGCCATCCGCGGTTGCGGTCGAGCAGGCCGAGCTTCTTGCAGTTCGGCACGATCTTCGAGAACAGGATGTTCTGGAACATCTTGCGGCCCTCGTCTGCCATGACGAGCTCCAGCGCGTCCTTGACCGACACGCCCATGCGGTCCCAGACCTCCTGCTGGAGGAACCGGTCACGCATCCGGACCGCGGCCTCGAACGCGAACTCCTGGCGCTCCTTCATCTCCGCGTCGGCGAGCTCCTTGTAATACTCCTGGAGCGAAAGCACACCGAACGCGACATGGCGGGCCTCGTCACTCATGACGTACCGCAGCAGCTGCTTCAGCAGCGGCTCGCTCGTCATCTGGTGCATGAAGCCGAACGCCGCGAGCGCGAGACCCTCGACCATGATCTGCATGCCGAGGTAGGTCATGTCCCAACGACTGTCGGCGAGGATGTCGTCGAGCAACAGCTCGAGGTGCGCGTTGATCGGGTAGTGGCCCGAGAGCTTCTCGTCGAGATATTTGGCAAAGACCTCGACATGACGAGCCTCGTCGACCACCTGGGTCGCGGCGTAGTACTTGGCGTCGATCCACGGCACGGTCTCGACGATGCGGGCGGTGCAGAGAAGGGCGCCCTGCTCCCCGTGCATGAACTGCGACAAGGTCCAGTTCTGACCCTCGATCGCGAGCTCGACCCACTCCTTCTCGGTCCACTTCGCGAACGGCGATCCCGACAGGTCGACGTTGGCGCCGAAGAAGCGCACGTCTTCACGGTTCATCTCGTTGAGCGCCAACGCCTCCTGGTCGACCTCTGTCGACCAGTCGAGGTCGGTAGTGACGTTCCACTGCGACGTCTTGGCCTTCTCGTAGAGCTTGCCGAGCGCGGGACGGCTGCGCTCGTAGTCCCACGTGAACACCGCGTCGAGGTTGGCGCCAACCGTGTGGATGACGGCATCGACGTCGGTGTTGCTGACGGAGAGGATGGCCTCGAGATCGTTGATCTCGTCGCGGCCGATCAGCTCGTGGTTTGCGGTCATCGGGACACCCCTTCAGAGTTGACGAAGCCGGGGAGAACAAAGTCGTCGACGAGCGCACGAACGTGCTCGACGTCGCCGATCTCGAAGCTCTCGGACGGACTGAAGAAATACGAGAGCGCGATCCGCGCGATCCATTCGCCGAGACGCGTGGCGTCGGCGTCGTTCAGGAAGCGCGTGTACGCGGGCGCGGCGAGCGCCGCGGCCGTACGCAGCACCGCGTCCTCGCGCTCGAACGCGAGGAACGGAAGCAGGAGCTCGAGCTCGTGGGTCGCGATGAACGCGAGAGCCGCGTGACCGCGCAGCGCGCCGACCGCCGTGGTGAGCACGGTGGTGATCGCGTCGCCGAGCGTCTCGCTGGACGCGGCCGCGGAAACCACTGCGTCCCGCAGCGCGCTGGCCTCCCGGGCGACCAGCGCGGCGAGCAGCTGCTGCTTGTTCGGGAAGCAGCGGTAGACCGTCGCGCGCGCGCATCCCGCCTCGCGGGCAACGTCGTCGAGGGTCGTCTTGGCCAGACCGACCCGCCCGATGCAGGTGCGGGCCGCGTCCAGTATCCGTCGGGCCTGGGGGCTGAGCAGATCAGCCGAGAAATCCATTACCTGAGACATTGGACCTCTGAACGTCTCATCGTCAATGTGTCCCGTGTCACACTACTGCTCGCGATCGCGAGCCCGGGACACCTTCACGCCGTGGCCGCGATGCCGCCGAGGAGCTCGACCTCGACGAGATCCGAGACCTGATCGGGGTCGTCGAGGTCCCAGCGGCCCGGCGCACCGATCAGCGACAGGATCGAGCGGGCCAGGTATTCGGCGGCCCGTTCGATGTCGACACCCGGCCGAAGCATGCCGGCGTCGGCCTCCCGGCGAAGGTACGGCAGGAGGAAATCGGCAATGAACGGCAGCGTCTTGGCCGCCTCGGTCGTCAGGAGCGGCAGGAGTCGCTCCGGCTCGGTCTCCATGATCTTGCGGAGCACCGCGTGCTCGGCGACGGAGCGATGCGCGAACCCGAGCCCCCGCCGCAGCAGCTCGGCCAGGCTGGGAGCGTCGCGCACATGGTCCGCGAGCCGGGTGAGGTAATTCGAGAGCTCCCACCCCACCGTCTCGAGCATCAGCTCGTCCCGGCCACCGGCGAACTGGCGATAGATCGTGGCCCGGGAAACCCCCGACTCCTTGACGACGTCCTCGATCGTCGTCTTGCCCATGCCGAAGCGCTCCACGCAGCGAAAGGTCGCCGCGAGGATCCGGTCGTGCAGGCTGAGCGGGTCGCTGGCCTGGGTCATGCGCAACACCTCGGCCACGGCCTCGTGGGACCCATCTCGACATTCTGCGCCAGAATCGACCTGTGACCGCGCACGACGAGTGGGTGCAACGCGATGCGCAGGTCGTGTGGCACGGATTCACCCAGATGGCGACGTTTGCCGACAACCGCCCGATCATCGTCGACCGGGCCGAAGGTCACGAGCTGATCGACGTCAACGGACGGCGCTATCTCGACGCGATCTCGTCGCTGTGGGTGACGACGCTCGGACACCACGTACCGGAGCTCGACGACGCCGTGATGCAACAGCTTGCCCTCGGCGCCCACTCGACGATGCTCGGCAACGGCAACCGCGTCGTCGTCGAGCTGTCCGAGGCGTTGGCGCACGTGGTGCCCGTCGACGACCCGCATTTCCTCTACGCCAGCGACGGCGCCTCCGCAGTCGAACAGGCCCTGAAGATCGCGTTCCAGTACTGGCACAATCGCGGCGCGACCGGACGATCGACGTTCCTCGCGTTCGGCGGCGCATACCACGGCGACACGATCGGTGCGCTGTCGGTGGGCGACGACGGTTTCGGCGCCGACGTGTTCAAGGCGTTGCGCTTCCCCGTCGTCCGGGCGCCCACGTTCGACGATCCCGCGTGTTTCGACGTCGCGGTGCGCTTGATCGCGGAGCACGCATCGGAGCTCGCCGGCGTGATCGTCGAGCCCTCGGTGCAGGCCGCCGCCGGGATGCAGCTCGGCGACCACGCGGGGTTGGCCCGGCTCGGCGCCGCGTGCCGCGCACACGATGTGCTGCTGATCTGCGACGAGATCGCCACCGGTTTCGGGCGGACGGGAACGCTGTTCGCGTCGGAGCAGTGCGACCTGCGACCCGACCTCCTGTGCCTCGGCAAGGGGCTCACCGCGGGGTACCTCCCGATGTCGGTGACGGCCGCCAGCGGGCGGGTGTTCGACGCGTTCCTCGGTGACGACCTCGGCGGTCACACTCTGTACCACGGCCATTCCTTCGGCGGGAACGCGCTCGCCGCGGCTGTCGCGCTACGGCACCTCGAGCTGATCGAGGCGTGGGGCGTGCTCGCCAACGTGCGCGCGCGCTCCGACGAGCTCGCCGGACTCTTGCACGATCGGATCGCAGCGAAGCCCGCCGTGCGCGAGGTGCGTCTGCGCGGACTCATGGGCGCGGTCGAGCTCGCGCCCCCCGCCGGTGCTCCCTTGTGGGGCCGGCGGGTGAGCGCCGCCGCAGTGGAGCGGGGCGTGCTCCTGCGCTCCATCGGTGACAACGTCACTCTGATGCCTCCCTTGACCGTCACCTCACCGGAGCTGCATCGCCTCGTGCACGCGCTCAGCGGGGCAATCGACGAGGTCTGCGAAAATCGCGGCGGCGAGGTACAACCGTGACCTGGCACGCATGGGCCGAGGGCGAAGCGAACACCATTCGTGCCGCCGGCCGCTGGCGCACGCCCCGCACGCTCGACGCGAAGGGTCCGGAAGGTCGGCTGACCGCCGACGGTCGCGCGGTCGTGTCGTTCGCGTCGAACGACTACCTCGGGCTGAGCGCACATCCCGCGGTGATCGCGGCCGCACACGACGCACTCGACCGCTGGGGCGCGGGCGCGGGCTCCGCCCGACTCATCGTCGGCGCGCGCCCCGTGCACGCGGATCTCGAACGAGAGCTGGCCGCGTGGAAGGCGATGCCACGGGCGGCACTGTTCCCAACGGGCTTCGCGACCAACCTCGGCGTCCTCACGACGTTCGCCGGCGCAGGCGTGCTCGTATGCAGCGACGAGCTCAACCATGCGTCGATCATCGACGGTTGCCGGCTCGCGCGCGCCGACGTCGCCGTCTACCGGCACCGCGATCTCGATCACCTCGCGGCCCTGTTGCGCAACCGCGGCGCACGGCGCGCGCTCGTCGTGACCGACACGGTGTTCTCGATGGACGGCGACGTCGCCGACCTCGCAGGCATTGTCGAGCTGTGCGCCCGCGAGGGCGCGCTGCTCGTCGTCGACGAGGCGCACGCGGTGCTCGGACCCGACCTCGACGTTCCCGCCGACGCCGACGTTCTGCGCGTCGGGACGTTGTCGAAGACGCTCGGTGCGCTGGGCGGCTTCGTCGCAGGCTCCGCCCGCTCGGTGGAACTCGTCGAGAATCTGGCCCGTCCCTACATCTTCACGACCGCCCCGACGCCCGCGGATGCCGCGGCTGCGCTCGCCGCGCTCCAGGTCGTGAGGTCGTCCGAGGGCGATGGGCTCGTCGCCCGCGTGCGCGCGCACGTTGACCGGTTGCGTCCTGGTCACCCGTCGCCGATCGTGCCGTTCGTGTGTGGCGACGAGCAACGGGCGCTCGAGGCGGCGGGCGCGCTGCTCGACGACGGCCTGCTCGTGCCGGCGATCCGCCCGCCGACCGTTGCCGCCGGCACCTCCCGGTTGCGGGTCACCGTCTCGGCGGCGCACACCGACGCGCAGCTCGATCACCTGCTCCGGGCCCTCACCGGCGCGCTCGGCACGGTTCCGGCACGGTGACGCTCCTGGCCGTGGCCGGCACGGGAACCGAGGTCGGCAAGACATTCGTTGCCGCGGCCGTCCTGCGTTCCTTGCGCGACCGCGGTCACCGGGTCGCCGCGCGCAAGCCCGTGCAGTCGTTCGCGTCCGGCGACCGGTCGACCGACGCCGACGTCCTCGGCGTCGCGACCGGCGTTGCGCCGACGGCCGTGTGTCCGCAGCATCGCTGGCTACGGATTCCGATCGCTCCGCCGATGGCCGCCGAGGCACTCGGGCTCGCCCCGTTCACGGTGGCCGACCTCGTGGCCGAGGTACGCGCCTCCGAGGCGCCCGCGGACGCACTGGTGCTCGTCGAGACCGCGGGCGGCGTTCGCTCCCCGATTGCCGCCGACGGCGATTGCGTCGCGCTCATCGAGGCCCTGGCACCCGCACTCGTCGTTCTCGTGGCCGACGCCGGGCTCGGAACGATCAACCTCGTCCGCTTGAGCCTCGACGCGCTGCGCGGGCACCGGGTCGTGGTCTACCTCAATCGCTTCGACGCCGGCTCGGAGTTGCACGCTCGGAACGCGGCGTGGCTGCGGACGCGCGAAGGCCTCGAGGTCGTCACCGACATCGAGGCCCTCGCCACGGTCGTCGAGCTGATCGCGCGCTGAGCCTCAGCTGTGCAGAAGCGCCTGCGGGGACAGCTCGGCCGTCTTGCCGTCGAGATTGCTGATCGGCCCGATGGCTGCGGTGTGACCGGCGGCCTTGTCGTACTTGATGAGCTGGAACGTCTCACCGAGGAACCAGTCGGTCTTGTTCGTGTCGAACGTGGAGCTTTCCAGTTGTAGTCCCGCGTTCGAGATTCCCTTCAATGTGCGTGCCGTCTCCATGACCGACACCCGGTCGAGCTTCGGCGACGCCTCGAGGATCTTCTGCAGCATCGCGGCCGTCGACCATCCGTATCCGACGATGCCATCGAGGAGGTCCTCGGCCGGGAAGTACTTCTTCACCTGCTGCTTGTAGAGCTGCATTGCCGGCTTCGCCTCGTTCGTGGGGTCGGCCGGATCGAGGAGCGGCGTGACGCTGATCACGCCGTCGGCGCCGTCGCCGGCCAAGGTGAACAGCAGCTTCGAGACGCACGTCCCCGACATGTAGATGAGGGGCTTCCAGCCCGCGTCGTGCGCAGCGGTCAACGCGTTCGGGCACGCGAGGAGCGTGCCGCCGAGCACGAAGGTATCTGCTTTCGATGCCGCGAGATCCGTCACCTGCGCTTTGACCTCGGAGCCCTCGGCGTTGTAGCTCGCCTCTTTGACGATGCTGAGGCTCGTGCCTTTCACGAGCGCCTCGAGGGTCAGCTGGTACGACTGGCCGAAGTCGTCGTTCGCGTGGAGCAGCGCGATCTTCGCGTTCGGCTTGTTCTTCAAGAGGTAGTCGACGAACACGCGCATCTCGAGCGGATAGGGCACGAGCTCCGAACCCAGCATCCACGGGTACTTCGTGTTCCCCCACTGCACCGCACCCGACGCGATCAGGAGGTCGGGAACACAATCGGAGTTCACCGTCTCCCGCACACCGAGGTTGTTCTTGGTTCCGACGACGTTGAACAGCGAGAAGACCTTGTCACTGTTGATCAACGTGTCGACGTTGGTCGACGTCTTCGAGGCGTCGTAGGCATCGTCCTTGCTGACGAGCTGGATCTTGTACTTCTTGCCCGCCACAGTCACGCCACCGAGCGAGTTGATGTACGAGAAGTACGCCGACTCGCCGTGAAGGATCGCGCTGAACGGAGAGTAGGTGCCCGACAACGGCAGGCTCGTTCCGATCTTGATCGTGTCCCCGGTGACGCCCTGGGTCAGCGTCGAGCTGTCGCACTGCGAGGCGTCGATGATCGGCGCGGTGCCGGTCGAACCGCTCGGCGTCGTGGGATTCGCCGTCCTGTCCGAGCTTCCCCGGCCACTTCCGCACGCGGCGACAACGAGCGCGAGCGCGGCGCCGAGCGCAACGGCACGGATCGTTCGGACTCTGGAGACATCTCGACGTTCGCGTCGAACATCCGTCATGTCGTCGGTTCCTTTCACGTCGGGGCTGGTGAGGTTCTCCGGCCGCGGAGTCTCCGTATCGCCACAGTCGCGATGCGCCGTCCACCGCCAACGATGCCGTCGGGCAGAACGTACATGAGCAGGATCAACCCGATACCGAAGATCGCAGGCGACAGCAGATTCTTGACGGAATCGTTGATGTGCCAGAACAAGAGCGTTTTCGGGAACGACTCGCTGATGTACCGATCGCTGAACACGACGAGCACGCCCCCGATGAAGGGGCCCAGGACGGTCGCGGTCCCGCCGACCACCACGGCGACGAGGAGCTCGATCGAGATCTGGAACGTCGACGCCGACGACGCGGTCGCAAGTCGCTTGACGAGCACGAAGCAGGAGCCGGCCGTGCCCGCGTAGAGCGCGCTCGTGGCGAACGCGATCACCTTCACCCGTGCGATGTTGATGCCGACCGTTTCTGCCGCGGCCTCGTGGTCGCGCACCGCGATCAGTGCCCGGCCGAAGCGACTCCGCACGATCAGCGCGACGCCGACGATCGCGATGACGGCGATCGCCAGGGCCGCGTAGTACGCCCATTGGTCGTTGAACTTGATGAACGTCGGCGTCCAGGACGGCGGGCGCAGCTTGATTCGCGGGAGCTCGCCGACTTGAGAGGTCCCGCACGTCCGGCACAGGTCGTGAGGCACGAAGCGGCTCGTCAGCTGCGGGAACAGCACGGCGAGCCCGAGCGTGACGAGCGCCAGGTAGAGCCCCTTGACCCGCAGTGCCGGGAAACCGACGAGAACACCGACGGCGAACGAGAGCGCGGCCGCGACCGGCAGCGTCGCGACGAACGGCCAGTTGTGCGACTGCATGAGGATCGCGGTCGTGTACATACCCAAGCCGAAGAAGGCGCCGTGTCCGATCGACACCTGGCCGTTGTAGCCGGTCAGCAGGTTGAGGCCCATGGCCGCGACCCCGATGTAGAACGCCTCCGCCCACAGATAGGTCGTCGCCGACTCCTTGAACTGCGGGATGTACCAGCCGAACAGGTACGCGGCCCCGACCACGAGGACGAGGGCGAGGACGAGCCGCGTCACATGCACCCGGTCGAGATTCACACGCGCTCCACCCGGGTCGAGCCGAACAGTCCGGACGGACGCACCAGCAAGACGACGAGGATGAGCCCGAACGGTACGACGAGCTCGATGTCGTGCACGGCGTGCAGATATTGCGTCGTCATGGTTCCGGCGACTCCGACGATCAACCCGGCCACGACCGCGCCCAGCGGACTGTCGAAACCGCCCAGCGCGGCCGACGCGAACGCGTATACGAGGATCGATTGCATGCTCGCACCCTGGAGGCCGACGGGCGCGACAACGAGCGCTCCCGCGAGCGCGCCGATCGCCGCGGCCATCGCCCAACCCAGCATCAACATCCGGCCGACCGGAACACCGACGAGCCGGCTCGACTCGGGGTTCGACGCCACGGCACGGAACGCGAGTCCGATCCTCGTCCGGTTGAGCAGCAGATAGAGGATGAGGCATTCGGCGAGGAGCACGCCGACGAGCACGAGCGTGTCGCTGGATATCTGGACGTTCCCGGGCAACCACGTCTTGTTCGGGTAGGCGCGCGGCAGGAGCTTGATGTCGTTGCCGAACTGCACCTGCGCGATCGAATTGATCGCGAGGAACATCCCGATGGTGACGATCACGAGAACGAGCGGCGATGCCTGCTCGACCGGCCGGATCAGCACCCGCTCGATCGCCGCGCCGCCGACGAAGGAGATCGCCATCGAGAGCAGGATCGCAATCCACACGGGCAGGTCGTGTTGCGTGAAGTACCACACGAGGTAGGTCGAGTAGAGCGCCATCTCACCCTGCGCGAAGTTCAGGATTCCCGTGGTGCGGAAGACGAGGACGAGCGCGAGCGCCAGCGACGCGTATACCGCACCGCTACCGATCCCGTTCATCAACTGCGTGAGGAAGAGTGACATCAGATCCCCAAGTACGCGCGGCGCACGTCGTCGTTGTCGGCCAGCTCGGCCGCCGAACCGGATGTGACGATCGTGCCGACCTCGAGCACGTAGCCCCGCGCCGCGAGGTTCAGTGCGAGGCCGGCGTTCTGCTCGACGACGAGCATCGAGATGCCGTCGGCGCGATTGAGGTCGGTGAGCGTACGGAACAGCTCCTGGGTGACGAGCGGCGCGAGCCCGAGCGACGGTTCGTCGAGCAGGACGAGCTTCGGCCGAGCCATCAGCGCCCGCGCGATCGCGATCATCTGCTGCTCGCCGCCACTCATGCTCCCGGCATGCTGGGCGCGCCGGTCCTTCAGCCGCGGAAATGTCGAGTACCAGCGGTCGATGTCGGATTCGATCTCCGGACCGCGCCGCAAGTACGCGCCGATGCGCAGGTTCTCCTCGACCGTGAGGTCGAGGATGGTTCCCCGCCCCTGAGGCACGTGGGCGATGCCCGCGGCTGCGATCTTCTCCGGACGCCGGCCGACGATCGAACGCTGGTCGAACACGACGCGACCGCCGGCTTCGATCATCCCGGAGATCGCCCGCAACGTGGTGGTCTTGCCCGCGCCGTTGGCGCCGAGGATCACCACGACCTCGCCTTCATCGACGGAGAAGTCGATCCCGTGGAGAACCCGCACCGCGCCGTATCCGGCGCGCAGCTCCGAAACCTCGAGGAGTGCGGTCACGCGACCGGCGTCCCGAGGTAGGCCTCGATGACCAGCGGGTCGTCGCGCACGTCGGCCGGTGTTCCCTGGGCGATCTTGCTGCCGAAATCGAGGACCACGACGTTGTCGGAGATGGCCATCACCATTGCCATGTGGTGTTCGACGAGCAACACACTGAGGTCGAACTCGTCGCGCACCGCCCGTATCAAACCGCCGAGCTCGTCGACCTCGGAATGCGTGAGGCCGGCCGCCGGCTCATCGAGCAACAACAGGCGCGGGCGCGCCGCGAGCGCTCGGGCGATCTCGATGCGTTTCAGCGTGCCGTACGGGAGGCCGACGGCCGGCCGCGACGCGAGATGCTCGAGCGAGAGACGCTCCAAGATCGCACGCGCTTCGGCGCGCCGCTTGGCGTTGACCCGGCCGTGCGTGTACCCCCCCACGAGCACGTTGTCCATCACCGTCAATGCAGGGAACAGCGCGAGGTTCTGGAACGTCCGCGCGATCCCGATCCGCGCGATGCGATGCGCAGGTAGGCGCAGCAAGTCGTGGCCGTCGAACTCGATCGAGCCGCTCGTGGGCTGGTACAGGCGACTCACACAGTTGAACAGTGTCGTCTTGCCCGCACCATTCGGTCCGATGAGCGCGCAGATCTGACCGTCCTCGATCGTGAAGGAAAGATCCGCGAGCGCGACGACGCCGCCGAACACGACCCTGAGATCCTCGACCGACAACAACGCCACTGGCATCCCCCCGGAAAAGGCGGAAGCTAGACGCGATGCGGCCGCGTGCCAAACACGATCACAGACCGAGCAACGCGTCGAGGCCGACCGTGAGCCCCGGCGTCTCGGCGATCTTGCGCACCGCGAGCAGGACGCCGGGCATGAACGACGCCCGGTCGTACGAATCGTGGCGGATCGACAGGGTCTGGCCGGTGGTGCCCAGCAGCACCTCCTGGTGCGCGACCATGCCGCGCATCCGGACGGAATGCACGGGAATCCCGTCGACCAGGCCGCCCCGCGCGCCGGGCGCCACCAGAGTGGTCGTCGGGTCGTCGGCCCAATCCTTCGACGCGGCCGCCATCCGCCGGGCGGTGAGCGCGGCGGTACCCGAGGGCGCGTCGGCCTTCTGATCGTGATGAAGCTCGATGACCTCGGCGGTCTCGAAGAACGGAGCGGCCATCTCGGCGAAGCGCATCATCAACACCGCGCCGACCGCGAAGTTCGGAGCGATCAGCACGTTCGCGTCGGAGCGATCGAACAGGTCGGCGAACTCCGCGAGCTCGGCCTCGCCGAACCCGGTCGTACCCACGACGGCATGCACACCGTGCTCGGCGCACCAACGGATGTTCTCCCGAGCCGCCTCGAGCATCGTGAAGTCGACCGCAACCTGCGCGCCGGCCACCTCCAGCTGGTGCGCGCCTGCCGCAAGCCGGATCTCCCCCGATTCCGTTCCCGCGTGCACCGGGTCGACCGCGGCGACCAACTCCATGTCGGGGGCGTCGCTCACCGCGCGGCACACGGTCGATCCCATGCGCCCGCCCGCACCGAACACGCCGACCCGAATCATGCGCGTGCCAGCCTACGAGACGAACTCCGAAGCCGCGTGCGGACCGACGACCGCGAGCGTCCGGGGCGCGCCGGCGAACACCCGGTCGACCACACGAGCGACGTCGTCGGCAGTCACCACGTCGATGCGGGCAACCAGTTCCTCGAGGCTCGGGATCTCGCCTTCGATCAGCTCCGATCGTCCGAGGCGACGCATGCGGCTCGCCGACGTCTCGAGCGACATCGCGAGCGAACCGACCAAGTGACCCTTCGCCGCGCCGATCTCGGCGTCGGAGAGTCCTTCCTTCACGAGTCGATCGAGCTCGGCATCGATGACGGAGAGCGTTTCGGGTACGTGCTCGGGCGCGGTCCCGGCGTAGATCGCGACATAGCCCGCGTCGTCGAACGACGCCTGGTACGAGAAGACCGAGTATGCGAGACCCCGGGTCTCGCGTATCTCCTGGAACAGCCGCGACGACATGCCGCCGCCGAGCACTTGGTTGACGACGGTGAGGGCATAGCGGTCGGGGTCGAGCGCGGCCAGCGCCCGCACGCCGCTGACGACGTGTGCCTGTTCGGTGTCCCGGCTCAGCACGAGAACCGGCTGCGCCGCGACCGCGGTCGGTCGGGGTCGGGGCGGGCGCAAACCCTCGGCGGACGGAAAGCGCGCGTCGACGAGCTCGAGCACCCCTTCGTGGGTGAGGTTGCCCGCGGCGGCGAAGACGACATTCGACGGTCGGTAGTGAGCCGAGTGGTACGCAGCAATGTCGTCGCGCGCCATCGCCGCGATCGATGCGTCGCTCCCGAGCACCTCGCGCCCGAGCGGATGATCGGGGAAGATCGCGCTTGCGAAGAGGTCGTGGACGAGATCGTCAGGGGTGTCTTCGCGCATCCCGATCTCTTCGAGGATGACGCGCCGCTCGGACTCCACGTCGTCGGAGCGAAATGCCGGGTTCCACAGCACGTCGGCGAGCACGTCGAACGCAGCCTCGAGCTGCACGTCGGGCACGCGTACGTAGAACACCGTCTGCTCGTGCGCCGTGAACGCGTTCATCTCGCCGCCGACCGACTCGATCGCCTCCGCGATCTCGCGGGCGCTGCGCTGCTCCGTGCCCTTGAACAACAGGTGCTCGAGGAAGTGGCTCGCGCCCCACTCCGCGCCTTGCTCGTCGCGCGCGCCGCTGCCCACCCACGCGCCGAGCGTTACCGAGCGCAGCTGGGGGAGCGCTTCGGTGACGACGCGCAAGCCCGATGCGCGGCGCGTGCGCCGGATGCCGCTCATGGCGCGCCCGTCGTTACTAGCGCCGCGGACCGCCGCGCCGGGCGCCGCCGCCGCGTCCGCCGCGTCCGCCCCGGCGGTCGCCGGCGGGCGACTTGGCCGGCTCTTCGGCGGGACCGAGATCGCCGAATTCCTCGCGGGCCTGTTCCTCCCACGCCGATTCGAACGACGCCGTGACCCGGGTTTCGGACGGCGTCTCTCGCGCTTCTCGTGGCTCTCGCGCTTCCCGCGGCGGCCGGTCGCCCCGCGGAGCGCGCTCCCGGTCGCGCCCACCACCGTCGTTGCCGCCACCATCACTCGGCCCGTCGCCGTCCTCACCCAGCAGCGAGAGCGACAGCTTGCCGTTCTGGTCGATGTCGTCGACCCGAACCGAGAGCTCGTCGCCGAGGGCCAGCACGTCCTCGACCCGATCGATGCGCTTGCCGCGACCGAGCTTCGAGATGTGCACCAATCCGTCGCGACCCGGAAGGATGTTGACGAACGCGCCGAACTTCGTGATGTTGACCACGCGGCCCTCGTAGACGGCGCCCACCTCCGCCGTCGGCGGATCGAGAATGAGCTCGATGCGGCGCTTGGCCTCCTCGACCGCGGCACCGTCCTTCGAGCCGATCGAAACGACGCCGACGCCGTCCGCGTCCTGTACGGAGATGTCGGCGCCCGTCTCCTGTTGGATCGTGTTGATGACCTTGCCCTTCGGGCCGATCACCTCACCGATCTTGTCGATCGGAATCTCGAAGCTGACGATCTTGGGGGCAGTGTTGCGAACCTCTTCACGCGGGGCCGCGATCACACGCTGCATCACCTCCAGGATCTTTAGGCGGGCTTCCTTTGCCTGGAGCAACGCACTGGCGAGCACGTCGGCGGGAATCCCGGCGATCTTGGTGTCGAGCTGCAACGCGGTGACGAACTCGGCGGTGCCGGCCACCTTGAAGTCCATGTCTCCGAACGCGTCCTCGGCACCGAGGATGTCGGTGAGCGTCGTGTACTTGCCCTCCGCGAACACGAGACCCATGGCGATACCGGCGACCGGCGCCTTGATCGGCACACCCGCGTCCATCAGCGCCAGAGTCGACCCGCACACTGACGCCATCGAGGTCGAGCCGTTCGACGCGAGCACGTCCGAGACGACCCGCATCGTGTAGGGCCAGTCGGTCCCGGTCGGGAGCACCGGCACGAGCGCGCGCTCGGCGAGTGCACCGTGACCGATCTCGCGGCGCTTGGGCGAACCGACCCGCCCGGTCTCACCGGTAGAGAATGGCGGGAAGTTGTAGTGGTGCATGTACTTCTTGCGGGTATCGAGCGTGATCGTGTCGAGCATCTGCTCCATGCGGGGCATCGCGAGCGTCGCGACCGAGAGCACCTGCGTCTCGCCCCGCTGGAACAGGCCGGTTCCGTGCGCGGTGTCGAGGACACCGACCTCGGCCGAGAGCGGACGGATGTCGGTCGGACCGCGGCTGTCGATGCGCACGCCCTCGTTCACGATGCGCCGGCGCACGACCTCTTTCTGCAACGAGCGGAACGCGCGCTTGACCTCCGTGGCCTGCTCGGCGTGCACACCGGGCTTGTCTACGGTTCCGATCAACGTGGCGACGAGATCGGCGAGGATCTCGTCGAGCTTCTCGTTGCGCTCGGTCTTGTCGGCGGTGGCCATCGCCGCGCCGGTCGCCGCCTCGGCGTGCGACTTCACCGCTTCGTACACCGCGGGGGTGTAGTCGACGTTGGGGAGATACTCGATCGGCGCGATCGGCCCGCGCGCTTGCACGAATGCGTCGCGCAGCCGCTTTTGCAGCTCGATCGAAGCCGAGATCCAGCGCTTCGACTCCTCGAGCCCCTGCGCGATGAGCTCCTCGGTCATCTTCGGCGCGCCCTGCTCGTAGAGCTCCCACGTGCGCTCGGTGCCTCCGGCTTCGACCATCATGATCGCGACGTCGCCGTCAGCGAGCTGACGGCCGGCGACGACGATCTCGAACGTGGAGTCGTCGCCTTCTTGGAAGGTCGGGTGCGCGATCCACTCGCCGTCGTGGTGCGCGAGACGGACGGCTCCGATCGGGCCGTCGAACGGGATACCCGAAACCGTCAGCGCAGCCGAGGCACCGTTGATCGACACGACGTCGTGCGGGTTCTCGAGGTCGACGCCGAGGATGGTGGCGATGACCTGCACCTCGTTGCGGAAGTCGGCCGGGAACGACGGGCGCAGCGGCCGGTCGGTGAGCCGGCAGGTCAGGATCGCGAGCTCGCCGGGTCGGCCTTCGCGCCGGAAGAACGAACCGGGGATCTTGCCGGCGGCGTAGGCCCGCTCCTCGACGTCGACCGTCAGCGGGAAGAAGTCGATGCCTTCACGGGGCTTCGACGTGGCGACGGTCGACAGCAGCGTCGTGCCGCCGACCTTAACGACGACCGCGCCCGCGGCAAGCGATGCGAGCTTCCCGGTCTCGAGTGTCATCTCGAGTCCGGCGGCGTTGATGGGTCCGGAAACCGAAATTGCGTCACTCACGCGACGGTTCCTCTCTGTTGGAGCGAGAGGCACCGGTTCCCAGTTGTCAGCGTCCGGAACTGCCCAAATACTTCTGGGCCGAGAAACGGGCGCTCGCGACTGACAACCGACATTCCCTCTCGAGCGTTGATTCGGATTGTCAAACGAGGAGCGGAAGACCGCTCCTCGTGCGAATCCCTATCGACGGATGCCGAGCTTGGCGATGAGTGCTCGGTACCGCTCGACGTTGTTGCGTCGGAGGTAGTCGAGCATTCGCCGACGGCGGCCGACGAGCATCAGCAGCCCACGCTGGGTGTGAAAGTCCTTCTTGTGAACCTTCATGTGCTCGGTGAGATGGCGGATGCGCTCGGTGAGGAGTGCGATCTGTACCTCGGCGGAGCCAGTGTCGGAGTCGTGGAGCTTGTTATCGCTGATCGTTGCGGCCTTGTCGGGCATACGCGCGTTCGAACCTTCTTCGATCCGGCAATCATTCGATACGGATTCAGCTGAAGAGGCTACCAGACCCACCCCGCGGGTCCCTCTTCACTCCTTGGCGTCACGCCTCGGGCTCACTGCTTGGCCTCACTCCCAGCTCCCGGACCCGTTCGACGTCGAGGTGCATTTGCCTGGTCAGATCGTCGACCGCGTCGAATCGCTCTTGGCCGCGCAGGCGGTGCGTGAACCCGACCCGCGCCGGCTGGCCGTAGAGGTCGCCGTCGAAATCGAGAACGTAGGCCTCGACCAGACATCGTCCCGCTTCGGCGTAAAAGGTGGGGCGACGGCCCACCGAGATCGCCGCACGTCTCGGCACGCCGCCGGCGACGGCGAACGTTCCCGCGTACACACCGTCGGCCGGCAGGCAGATGTTCTCGGGCACGCTGACGTTCGCGGTCGGAAACCCCAGGAGCCGCCCGCGCGCGTCGCCGCGCTCGACCGGTCCGCGCACCTCGTGCGGCCGGCCCAGCATCGCGGCCGCGCCGGCGACGTCGCCCGCGGCGATCAACTCGCGGATACGTGTCGACGAAAAGGGCGCGCCGGCGTCGCGGTCGAGCGCCGCGACGAGACCGAGGCCGATCGTCTCGAACCCGAGCTCGGCGCCCATCCGCTGAAGCAGCGGGACGTCGCCGTGGCGGCGGTACCCGACGTGGAAGTCGGCGCCGACGACAACGAGTCGGGCGCGCAGGGCACTCGCGAGGAGCTCCTCGACGAACTGTTCCGCGGGTTCCTTGCTCCGTGCGGCGTCGAAGGGCAGCACGAGGCACTCGTCGACGTCACCTGTCGCCTCGAGCAGCTCGATCTTCTGCTCGAGGGTCGTCAGCAGCTTCGGCGCCGAGCCGGGCCGCACGACCTCGGCCGGGTGGCGGTCGAATGTGAGCACCGTGGCGGAGAGGTCGCGGGCGCGCGCGAGCTCTCGTACCAACCGCAACACCGCCTGATGGCCGAGGTGCACACCGTCGAACGCGCCGATCGTCACCGCGCGCCCGTGCGCGGCGTTCGCGGTCTCGGTCGGATCGCGATAGATCCTCACGAAATCGTCGCTTCGGTCGCGAGCACGACCGAGGGCTTGACGCCTCCACCGCGCCGTTCGTACACGGCGAGGAGCGCGCCCGAGTGGTCGACGACCGCGAAGGGCCCGGCTCCGTCTCGATCGCCCAGCAGCGCAGGCGCCGCAAATGTCGCGCCGTGCATCACCGCGCGCGCACGCTCCGCGTCGACACGCACGCATTCGAGGTCGCGCACGGCGTCGGTCGGAGCGCGCACGGCTGCGTCGGCGCCGGCCTCCACCGCCTCGATCGGACGCGCGTCGTCCAGGGTGAAGCTGCCGACGCGCAGGCGGCGCAACGCTCCGAGGTGCGCGCATCCGCCCAACGAGGCGCCGAGGTCGGCTGCGAGCGTCCGGATGTAGGTCCCGCTGGAGCACACGACCCGGATCGTCGCCTCCGAATACGCGCCGGGCTCGAACTCCTCGACGACGACCTCGTCGATGCGTACGGGCCGGGCCGCGCGCTCGATCTCCTCGCCGGCGCGCGCCAACTCGTAGAGGCGGCGGCCGCCGACCTTGAGAGCCGACACCATCGGCGGCACCTGCTCGATGTCGCCGACAAACGCGCGCGCGGCAACCTCGAGCTGGTCGCGCGTGATCGACATCTCTGCGCGCTCGAGCACTGCACCGGACGCGTCGAGCGTGTCGGTCGCGACGCCGAACACCACCCGGGCGCGGTACTCCTTGCCCGCCTCCTGCAGGAACCGCAGCAAGCGCGTGGCCCGTCCGAGGCCGACGAGCAACACTCCGGTGGCGTCGGGGTCGAGCGTTCCTGCGTGACCGACCCGCCGCTGACCGTACACACCGCGCAGCTTGGCGACGACGTCGTGACTCGTCCACCGCGGTGCCTTGTCGACGACGACCAAGCCGTCACGCACGAGCGCGACACGAATTCATCAGATTCATCAGAGGGCGTCGAGGATACGCGCGACGACGGCCTCGGCGGACTCGTCGCTCGTGAAACCGGCGGCGAAACGGTGGCCACCGCCTCCTTGGCGCTCGGCGATGTCGCGCACGTCGACGTTTCCGAGCGAGCGCAGGCTCACGCGCCAAGTTGCGTCGGGGCCCTGCTTCAACACGCACGCCACCTCGGCCTCCCGCGTGCGGCGCACGATGTCGATGAGACCCTCGACCTCGTCGAACGTCACGCCGTGGCGCGCGAGGTCGGCTTGGCTCACCTTCGTCCACACGAACCGCTTGTTCGGGACGAGCACCGCGGTTTGCAACGCGTCGGCGAGAAGCTGCAAGTACGCGAACCGGTGCTCCTCGAAGAGCGTCCGCGAGAGCTCGGCAATCGGAAGATCGAAGCATGCGAGCTCGCGCGCGAGCTCGAACACCGCGGGTGTCGTCGACTTGTACTGGAAACGACCCGTGTCGCATACGAGAGCGGCATACAGGCAGACGGCCGCGTCACGGGTCAGCGGGAGCTCGAGCCGGCTGATCAGCCACCGGACGAGCACACCGCTGGCGGCCGCGTCGGGATCGATCACGTTGATGCTGCCGTAGCGCTCGTTCGAGACGTGATGGTCGATGACGATCAGCTCGTCGGCGGCCTTGGCCGACGGCTCCAGGTCGCCGAGACGAGACAATGAACCCGAGTCGAAGGTGACCATGACGCGCGGTTCGCGCGGGAAGCCGTCCGGCCGTGTGAGCAATTCGAGCCCGGGCAGCAGGCGGTAATGCGGCGCGACGACGAACGGCTCGGAGAACGAGGCGATACTCCGGATGCCGGCCGCGCGCAGCACGTGGTGCAGCGCGAGCATCGAGCCGAGCGCGTCGCCGTCGGGGCTGACGTGGCAGGCGAGGCTGACCTCCGGCGCAAATCGGATCGCGCGCGCGGCGTCGGTCAGACTCTGCTCTACCGCCGCATCATCGCCGTTCACGAGGCCTCCTCGCCGCTCGCGCCACCACTCTCGTCGGTCGCCGCCTCCCGGTGGTGGATCTCGCGCAGAATGTCCTCGATCCGTTGGCCCGCAACAATTCCCGGGTCGACGAAGAACTCGAGGCGCGGCACCTGGCGGATGCGCATCTGGCGCCCGACGGCGCCGCGCAGGTGCGAGCCGGCCGAGTGCAGCGCGGTCGCCACCTCTTCCGGTATCGATGCTCTCGAGTCGACGGCGGTCGCGGCCAGCGTCGAGTAGTAGACCTTGGCGTGCGCCAGGTCGCGGCTTACGTCGACGCCGGTGAGCGTGACCAGCTCGAGGCGCGGATCGCCCATGCGCTCGAGCTCGTCGGCGAGCACCTCGAGCATCACCTCGTTGACACGCGCCGTGCGCGGGTACCGCTTCGCCGAAGTCATGTGCTCACGCCCGCTCGCTCTCCAGCCAGGCGGTCTCGACGTCGAGCAGCTCGACGTCCGCCGCCGCGACCACGAACCGCTCGATCGCGGCGAGCACCTCACGGAGCTGCGAATCGCTGCCCGCGACGACGGCCGCCGCGATCGCGGAACGCTGCCACTGGTCGTGGTGGTCGACCTCGGCCACCGAGACCCGGAACCGATGGCGCAACCCCTCGACGATCGGGCGGATGGCGGCGCGCTTCGTCTTCAGCGATCGACTCTGCGGGACGTGCAGATCGAAACGAACGGCGGCGGCGTGCACATCACCATTCTCGCGCCACAAGCGGTGGCCCTTCGATACGGATGCGCGTTTTCACGAGTCGACTCCACGCTCCGCTCCCCTCCGGTCGCTCCGCTGTCGTCTCGCTCGCATGGGTCGACTCCGCTGTCGTCTCGCTCGTATGGGTCGACTCCGCTGTCGTCTCGCTCCTCACCCGAGGATGTGGAGTACCAGCGCCGCCGCCGCCATCGCCGGCAGTCCGACCGCCGCTCCAACGCGCGTGTAATGGCCGGCGCCGACCTCCACGCCCGCGCGCCGCACGCTCGCCTGCCACAGCAAGCCGGCGAGCGAGCCGGTGAGCAGGAGGAGCGGACCGAGATTCACACCGAGCAACAGGGGCCACACGCGGCCGCGCGCCGACAGGTGGGGCACGCCCAACAAGAGCGCCGGCAGGTTGTTCAGCAGATTGGCCGATACGACGCCGGCTGCGAAGCCACGCGCCCCGCCCGCTCCCAGGCTCCTGAACGTTTCGGGCAGTGCGCGGGCGACACCCGCCGCGAGCACCACGAGCGCGGCCGCGAGAACTGCAGTGCCGACCGGTACCTCCCTCCAAGGGACTCTACGAGTGATACCAATCAGCACCAGCTCGGTCGCAAGCGCGGCCGCCCAGGCCGGCACCCCGAACGGTTCGCCTCCGAGCAGGTGCACGAGGAACAGCGCGATCGCGGCCAGTCCGACGACGAGCGCGCGTCGATCCGGCGCGCGCTGACCAACTCGAGCGGCGACGCGCGGCCGGATTCGGAAGACCCGGCGATACGCGAACCCACCGACGGTCGATGCGGCGAGCGACGGCAACGCAAGATGACGGAGAAAGTCGCTGTTCTGCAGAGACAACTGCGACGCCGCGATGAGGTTCGTGAGGTTCGACACCACGAGCACACCACTTGCGAGCGAAGCCAGCAGCACCGGCTGGAACGCGAGCGCGACCGGGTCGACGTCGACGAGCAACGCCGTGCGTATGTACAACGGCGTGAGCAGGACAACCGCGGCGTCGAGGTTCAACAACGCCACGACGAGGCCGGCGAGGATCCAGAGCGCGCCGACGACATGACGGCTACGTGCTGCGAAGGCCGCCAGCTCGTCGAACACGCCGACATGGTCGAGTGACGCCGCCAAGAGCACTGCTGCCAGCACGAACGCCAGCGGCGCGGCGAGGGGACGCAGCGCGTCGTAAATCTGCGAGCCGTCGACGACGCCGGCGGCTGTCGCGACGAACGCCGCGATCACGGGGAGTGACCACGCCGGGATGTTCCGAGGGCGGGTCAGCGCGCCGACGAGCCCGACTGCGAGGAGAGCGACCGCGGCTGCGCCCACCTGCCCGGTCTCCGGCGATCAGACCCGCGCGATCTCGCGTTCCTCGAAGGTTTCGATCACGTCGCCCGGCTTGAGGTCCTGGTAGTTCTCCAGACCGATACCGCACTCGAAGCCCTCGCGCACCTCACGCACGTCGTCCTTGAACCGTCGCAGCGTGGCGATCTGGCCCTTCCAGATGACGGTGCCCTCCCGTAGGAAGCGCACCTTGGAGCCGCGGGTGATCACACCGCTCGTCACGAAGCAGCCCGCGACCTTGCCGACACGAGGCACCGAGAAGACCTCTCGCACCTCGGCGTCACCCGTCACGACCTCTTCGTACTCGGGCTTGAGCATCCCGACGAGTGCATTGCGCACGTCGTCGAGCACCCCGTAAATGACCTCGTACGTCCGGATCTCGACGCCTTCGCGCTCGGCCACTTCCCGCGCTTTGCGGTCGGGCCGGACGTTGAAGCCGATCACGGTCGCGTTCGAGACCGCGGCCAGGTCGAGGTCGGACGCGGTGATACCACCGACACCGCGGTGCACGAACGACAACCGGACCTCGTCGTGCTCGGCGTCGAGTTTCTTCAACGCGTCGGTGAGCGCTTCGAGCGAGCCGTTCACGTCGGCCTTCACGATGAGGTTCAGCGTGGCGACCTCGCCCCGCTGAACCATCGCGAAGATGTCCTCGAGCCGCGCGCCGCCGCCCAACATCATCGGGTTGCGTTGCGCGGCGACCTTGCGTCGGTGCGAACGTGCTTCCGCCACGGTGCGGGCGACCTTGTCGGACGGTGCAACCCGCAACTCGTCGCCCGCGAGCGGGACGTCGTCGAGGCCGAGCACCTCGACGGGCACCGACGGGCCGGCCTCACTCACCTGCAAACCGTGCTCGTCGAACATCGCTCGGACACGACCCCACGCGGGCCCGGCGACCATCTGATCGCCGACGCGCAATGTGCCTTCCTCGACGAGCGCGGTGACGACCGGGCCCCGGCCCTGGTCGAGGAACGACTCGAGCACGTAGGCCTTCGCCGGCCGCTTCGGGTTCGCGACCAGGTCCTCGGCAATCTCGGCGTCGGCGACGAGCAGCAGCGCGTCGAGCAATTCTTCGATGCCCTGACCGGACGGCGCCGCGACATCGAGCACGATCGTGTTGCCGCCCCACTCCTCGGGCACGAGGTCGTGCTCGGTCAGTTGCTGGCGCACTCGTGTGGGGTCGGCGTCTTCACGGTCGACCTTCGTGACCGCGACGACGATCGGAACTTCAGCCGCGCGCGCGTGGCTGATCGCCTCGAGGGTCTGCGGCATGACGCCGTCGTCGGCCGCGACGACGAGGATCGCGATGTCGGTGATCTGCGCGCCGCGGGACCGCATCGCGGTGAACGCTTCGTGGCCCGGCGTGTCGATGAACGTGATACGACGGCCCTCGCGGTTCACCTGATACGCGCCGATGTGCTGGGTGATGCCACCGGCCTCGCCCGCCACGACGTTCGCATGGCGGATGCGATCGAGCAGTGTCGTTTTTCCGTGGTCGACGTGACCCATCACCGTGATGACGGGCGGGCGCGGCTCGAGGAGCGCTTCGTCGTCTTCGTCGTCGTCGGCGGTAAGGAGCGCGATCAGCTCGATCTCCTGCTCGCTGCCCGGCTCGACGATGAGGATCTGGGCGCCGAGGGCCTCGGCGATCAGCTCGATCATCTCGTCGGCGAGCGACGCGGTTGCCGTCATCATCTCGCCCGCCTCGAACAAGATGCGCACGAGATCGGCGGGCGTACGGTTCAACTTCGGCGCGTACTCCTGAATGGTGCTGCCGCGCGCGACGACGATCTCGCCCTCGGGAACCGGGGCGTCCACCGGAGTGAGCCGTTGCGACGCCGGTTCGAGCTCGGCGCGATCGCGACGGCGCTTCTTGCGACGCCGCTGCGGCGGCCCGCCGGGACGCCCCCGACCGCCGGGGCCACCACTGAATCCGCCCGGACCACCGGGACCGCCGCCGGGACCGCCCCGGCCACGCCCGGGCGCGCCGGTCCGACCTGCGCCCGGGCCACCCGCCGGTCCGCCTCCCGGACCGCCCCCGGGTGTGTATCCGCCACCGCCACCGCCACCACGCGGCCCTCCGAAGCCGCCGCCTCCGCCACCACCGGGCGCACTGCGACCGCCACCTGAGGACGGGCCACCGCTACCCGGACCGGGCCGGGGACCACCCGGACGACTCCCGAAGCTCGTGCGGGGACCGGGCGGCGGCGGGGGGACCTTGGCGCCGCCCGGCGGCGGCGGTATCGCCTTGCCGCTCCCGGAGGTCGGACGCGAGGGCGCGACCGGAGGCGGCGTCGATGGCGCACGCGCGGCGGGACGTTGTTCTTCTACCGAAGGTGCAGGCCGCGATGCGGGGGCAACCGGGACAGCAAGCGGTGGAACATCTGTCGCCGCCGCCGGCCGCTCGACGGGCGCGAGCGGCGGCGGCGCAGCCGGCGCGGGCGAGGAGCGGACGACCCGGTGCGCCGAGCGCACGACTGCAGGCTTGGGTTCCTCGATCGCCACGGGCGCGGGCACCGCGGGAGTGAGGGGCTCACCGGCCGCGGGCGCGACCGGGGCGACGACGGCGGGCCCCTCGGGTTCGGGCGGCGCGGGAGCGGGCTCCGGCTCGACGACGACGGGCTCGCGCTTCAGCCCGCGAGCGTCGGCCAGCCGGCGAACACGATCGGCCGACGGCTCGTCGATGCTCGACGAGTGGCTCTTCACCCCGATCTTGAGCTCGTTGGAAAGCTCGACCACGACGGCGTTGTCAACGCCGAGCTCTCGTGCCAGCTCGTAGACCCGGATCTTCTTCGTCGCCAAAACAGTC
>JBBQTI010000028.1:0-56913 GCA_038213435.1 Acidimicrobiia bacterium | reverse complement strand
TGGCGATGCAGTCCGAGGAGCGTCCACCCGGCGAATACCGGCACCCACGCGTGCAGGGGCCGACCGTGCCAGCGTGCGAACGCGAGGACTCCCGCGCTCGCCAAGGGCACCGCGGCGAACGCGACGGGCGCGCCGCCGCTCACGGCAATGGTGCTTATGAACAGACCCGCCACGAGAGTGAGGCACTGTGCCGCGCCCAGCCCGAGAATCCATCCCGCGCGGTCGCGTGGCGCGAACCGATACAACCGTTCGGCACCGACGCTCACCGGTCCGCTCCCTTGGGTGTGCCGGGATCGGGGGGATGTGGCGAGCGCTCCGCAACGTCCGTCACGCCGTCGACCCGTTTGCGAACCTCCTTGCGGGCTCGCCGACCGACCTCGACAACGGCCAGCGCGGCGGCCGCGGGTCCCGCCCCTGCTGCGCCCCCACCCGGGCCATTCGATCCACCGCCAACCGGCCCGCCGCCGAGACCCGGACCTGGAACTCCGCCATCGGGAGCCGCGCCGCCGGGTGGACCGGACCCGAAATTGCCGTCCGATTGCGCGCCTGCTGGGCTCGCGGCGCCATTGGACCCCTGCGCATGCCCGCCGGCGAGACGCTCCAAGTAGAACGCGCTCGACGACATTTGTTGCGTGGTTCGCATCGGTCCGCGCGAGATGCCTTGCGCGAGCACCGCCGCTTCGGCAGCGGGAAACAGCTTGAGCACGACGAAGGGGGCGAACGCGGCGAGGCCGAAGATCACCAGCCCGGAGAAGAGAGTTCCGGCACTGGCGCTGACACCGCCCGTCGAGCCCCCGTTGGCATGACCCGCGTCGTCGACGCCAGCCAGCGCGGCTGCCCCTACGGAGAACGCGATCGCGATCACGACCTTGGAGAAGATCAACGCCAACACGACTTCGGTCAGCTTGCGAACCATTCCTCGGGCCGCCGGCCACACCATCGCCGCAAACACAAGCGGACTGAGCGCGACCAGCAAGTAGATGAGCGCGGCCCGAATCACGAGCTCACACCGTTCCGGGTGGGCGAGCACACGATGGACGATGTGAGCCTGTTCCTGCTCAATGAGTTCTCGGCGAACCTCGACGACACGACCGGACGTGACGAATCCCCGTAGGCACGTCGTTCACGAAGGCCGCGGATGAGCAGCTCATCGAGGCGGCGCTAATGGACGAACTCGACGATGCGCTGGATCGCGACGACGAACGTCGAGCATGGAGCCAGCGCCAGAGCAAGGAACGTGCGGGACTCGGCGACGAGTGGACGGACAGGTTCGGGCTTGGTCCGAGCACACCGCGATACCGGTACTGACCGCGCTGTGCGAAAGGCTCACGGCGCGAGGGCATCGCGCGGCGGTGACGGCATCTCTGAGCCCGGATACCAACAAGGTCAAGCGCGAGTTCTTCCACTTCGAACGCGCCGGAGGCGGCGGTATCTACTCTCTCGAGCTGATGGGCGACAAGCAACCTCCCATCGGCGTCTCGGAAAGCACCAACGGCCGCACGGTTTGGGAGAGGATGACGCTCGAAGACCTCGACGCCGCCGCGCTCGACAAGCTGGCGCGTATTGGCGTGCTCAAGGCACTCGAAGGTTGGCCGTGATCCGTCGCGTTCTTCGCGGAGCTGATTGTCGGCGTGTGGTGGTCGAACCGCCTCGCCTGGATACAAATGTATGTATGACTTATCTGCTTGAGTGCACCCACCCCAACATTGGGCTCGGTGCCAGCTCAGTGCGAGCTACGTCTGGCCAGAACCAGAGCACCGAGGGTCGCGAGCATCGCCGCGTAGACGAAGCCCCATGCGGGGTCTGTGACGGTGAACAGGATTCCGACGACGACGCTCGAGACGAGGTCGCCGATGCCGTCGACGAGTCCGAGGACTCCGAAGCCTCGTCCGCGGATTGAGTCGTGGAGGAGTTCTGCGGCGTAGGCGCCCTGTGCGGTTTCGACCAGCGCGGTCGAGGCGCCGACGAGCACGAAGAGCAGGGCCAGGAGGGCGATGTTTCGGGAGTCGCCGACGAAACCGAGGCTGGCCACTGCGAACAGTCCAATGCCGAACACGAGCACGTGACGCCGTCCTACCCGATCGGCAATGGCGCCGGCCGGGTAGGCGAAGAGGCTGTTGGCGGCGTTGTGCGCGGCGTAGAGCAGTACCGCGATCGCGGCGGCATCCGCGGACGATCGTCCGCCGTAGTGCAGCAGGTCGGTGGCGCGCAGGATCAGAAGCGTCGCCGAGAAGTTCCCGAGCCCGTAGAGGCCGACGCCGACGAGGAGCCGGCGGTACGGGCCCGGCTCGGAGGCAAGGCCTCGGATCGACAGGTTGATGTGGGGCGCGGCGCGCAGGATCCGGGGCGTTTCGCGCACGAGTACCAGCACCGCTAGCGCGGCGAGCAGGCCTGGAAGCGCGCTGATCGCGAACAGCCACCGGTAGCCGACTGCGACGATCAGCGGTGCGGCGAGGAGCGGTCCTGCGATCGCTCCGAGCGAGTCCATCGACCGTTCGACGCCGAACGCTCGCCCAAGTTGCTGTGGGGGTACGGAGCCGGACAACAGCGAGTCGCGTGCGGGGGCCTTCCCGCCGCGTGCGGCCCACGACACAGCGCGCGCGACCGCGACGAAGGGCCACGATTCGGCGAGCGCGAACGCGCCGTGGCCGAGAGCGGTGATCGCGTAGCCGCTTGAGGTGACGGCCTTGCGTTCGACCCCGGGGCGGTCGGCGATGATGCCGCCGACAACCTTCGAGGCTGACAGTGACGCGTCGGCGACTCCTTCGATGACTCCCAGCGCGGCGGCTTGCGCTCCGATCGATGACAGGAAGCCGGGCAGCGCGGCGGTGGCCATCTCGTGTCCGGTGTCGGAGAGCAAACTGCCGAGCCCGATGCCCAGCACGCTGCGGTTGCGCAGGACGTGGTCGTCCGCGAGGCCCGCGCGGCGGACGCGATCGGGCTGAGGTGTCGGAACGTCAGGTTCGCTCATCGTTGGTTCCGTCCGGTGACTCGGATGACGGGAGGTGGCCTCGTAGCGGGAGTCCGTGACGGACGCGGTACCGCCATGCCCACACGCGAATCGCGATGCCGAATGCGACCATGATTCCGATGAACGCGACCAACGATCCGAAGGACAGGACATACGCGATGACAGTCGCGGTTGCACCGTAGATCGCGGCGTGGATGAGCCCCTTACGGTCCATCGGTCGTTTCCTCAGAGGGCCGCGAGCGCGAGGCCCGCCGCGGCGGCGAGCGCCGGGACGAGGACGCTCACGAGCACGTTGTGGAGCGCGGCGCCGAATGCGCGCTCTTCGGCGAGGCGGACGGTCTCGTAGGTGAACGTCGAGAATGTGGTGTACGCGCCGCAGAAGCCGGTGCCGAGGACAATCTTGGGGGTTGCGGGGAAGGCATGGTAGAGGGCGAAGCCCGCGAGGAGGCCGAGGAGGAACGAGCCGCTCACGTTGATGACGAAGGTGCCGCGCGGGAACACTCCGTCGGTGCGGTCTTGTACGTAGCCGTCGAGGAGGTAGCGCACGGGGGCGCCCAGGGCTCCGGCCACGGCGAGTCCGGCGACGAGCATCAGCTTTGCGCGGGCCGGCCGACGTACTTGATCACCTCGACGTCATCGAGGATGACGAGCCCTTCGGTGATGAGCTCGTCGAGTTGGGGGACGAACGCGTCGATGCGTTCGGCTTCGTCGACGATCACGATGATGATGGGCAAGTCGTTCGAGAGACTGAGTATCCGCGTGGTGTGCACATGGTTCGATGCACCGAAGCCTTCGATCCCGCGCACGACCGTCGCGCCGGCGAGGCCAGCCTGTTGGGCTCGATGGACGATCTCGGTCGCGAGCGGTTTGTGGTCGTAGCGATCTTCTTCGCCGAGGAACACCGTCAAGCGACGAGCGTGTCGCTCGAGTTTCATGGGGACTCCGTTCTTGAGAGTGTCTCGATCATCATCGGTACTCGCCTCCCGGAAGCAGCCGCGCGACCACGATGCCGAGGTACGCGAGGGTGAGTCCGGCGCTCACGCTGGCCAAGGTGTAGCCCACGCCCAGCATGACGTGGCCGTCCTTGACCAGGAACACGGTCTCGACCGCCAGGGTCGAGAAGGTCGTGAACGAGCCGAGGAAACCGACCGCGAAGAACGGACGGAGGAAGCGTGTCGGCGGGAGGCGCTCGATTACGAACGTCAGGAAGAAGCCCAGGACGAACGCGCCGGAGAGGTTGGTCCAGAACGTCGCCCACGGGAACCCACCGGGCGCGACCGTGATCAGCTGGGCGACCTCGTAGCGCGCCGGAGCTCCCAACGCGCCCCCCGCCGCGATGGCCAGGATGACGTCGGGCTGGAATCGCTCCGGCAGCCGGGATCGACGACCACGGGGCTGCGCTTCGTCGACGCCGAGCGCGTGGGAAGCCTGCTCGTCGGTCACGGGTGCTTCGGTGTCCGGCCGGCGCGCTCCGCTGAAGGGTCGTCCCGGGTGCGGTCGGGATCCGCGGGGCTTCGGTGCGTCTCGATGGCCTCCTCCTTTCGCCGCTGGACGCTGCTCGACTGCAGGTCATCGGTCCGTCAGGTAGAGGCCATCAGCGCGGATGCGCGTTCGATGGCGAGCCTCATCGCCGACATCGAGCCTACCGGGTTGGCAAGCCCGCAGGTTGTTCTCAATCGCCTCGCGGAGACCGAACCAAGACCACAAGGACAGCGACAGGGTCGGCGGCCACACGCGCGCGCCGCGCAAGCAATCGAGTCGGCGCCGCGGGCACGAGGACCACACCGAGCGAACCGAGCAGATGATCCAATCGTATTTCGTCAAGGATTAGCCTGGCCCGGTGGCGAAGGCATCGGTGAGGACGTTGATCACGTGCGCCGAGGGACTCGACCATGCCCTCGAGCAGCGCGACAGCTGGATCGCGGCGATGCGAGAACATGGATATTCCTTACGAGAGATCGCGCCCCCCGCGCAGCTGACGCCAGAAGGTGTGCAACACGTCCTTAGACGGAGCCCGGAACCAGCGAGCGGCGCCAATCCCGAACGACAACTGCAGCGATGGGCCGGCAAGGCGCACAGCCTCACGCTTGAACGCGCACAGCTGTTGCTCGCGCTACGCGAGCAATTCTCCGAGCGACAACTCGCTGAGTTCAGCGGCCTGTCGCGGACCGCAGTGCGCTACCAGCTCACGCGCGCCGCGGCAGGCGATCTGCCTCAGATCGTTCGCGCGCGCGGCTGACCTCCGTCTCGACGAGAGACACATTTGCCGGTCGGCAGCCTCTTTCGAGGCAGCAACCGTCGTCCTGCTGTCGGGCTAATCCTTGACAGTCACTCTCTAGTCGTGGTCTAATCCTTGACAGATGCCGTCTGGCGAGACGGTGGTTGGGGAAGCACCGACTCGCCAGCGGCACACCACTCCCACCGCGAAGGGACGCCCGCATGACCGGCAGGCTGCGTTGCTGCGAGGAGGATGCGAGAGCGCTCGTGATCGGGAACGCGCAGATCGAGGTTGCGCGATGGAAGGTCATGGGGGCGGGCGTTGATCCGCACAGTGAGTACGGGCGGCGCTATTGGCTGCCGATCATCGGACCGACGTGCTACCTGCTAGCGCAGACGTTCAGTGACACGTTGCGCAGCGTCTCGGAAGAGCATCATCCCGTCGGAATGCCCACGGTTCGACTTGCAGAGGCGGTCGGCATCGGCGGTTCGTTGGGTCCACACGCCCCGCTCGTCAGAAGTGTGACGCGCCTCGTGCTCTTCGAACTGGCGACACCGATCGGCGGGGTGCTGCTCGCGCGGGACAAGTGGCCGCTGCTGACACACCGCCAGCACCGTCGGCTCCCCGAGTGGCTTGTAGTCCAGCACCAGCGGGACCTCGTTCAGATGCAGAGCGCCGACAGGCAAGTCGCGCTGGTCGAGGAGAGGAGCAGGGCATGAACAGTGTTGCGATCACCGGTCGACTCACCACAGATCCGGTGACCAAGGGAGCGGGCACCCAGGAGGTCACGCGCTTTCGCGTCGCGATCGACAATGGCCCGAACCCGGCCACGTACGTCGATTGCGAAGCGTGGGGACGGCTCGGCGCAGCGGTCGCGACGCACCTGCGCAAGGCGCGTCTGGTCGCGGTCACGGGCACGTTGCGCCAGGCGGAGTGGACGGATGACGACGGGCAGCGTCACGAACGCCACTACGTCACCGCGACGAACGTCGACTTCTTGGACCGACCCACCGACGTCCAGAGCGTGCCCGCTGCGGCGTGAACGCCGACGCCGCGATCGCGCCGGGCGCGCAAGGCCGCTTGTTCGCCACGCCGGTCGCGGCCGCGCGGTTGCGGCTGGTGATCGTCGAAGCGACCGGGTCGCGCACGCCAGCGGTCGCGCACGTGGGCGTCGCTGCCGCGCAGGCCCACGCCGCCGCGCGTGCGACCGGGCGCGCGTGGATCGAAGGTAGTGACGGACGCACCGTCGAGATCAGCGTGCACGACGGCACGCTCACCGTCACCCCTCGCGAGCCGGGCTGGCCCGCCGCGATCGCACGACTCATGGCCGAACAGGCCAACACTGCCCAGGAGGAACCATGACCATCACGGATACGACGCTCGCGCAGAACCTGCACATCGAGCAGGTCGAACCAAATCCCAAGAACCTGCGCCACCGCCTCGGCAACCTCGGGGACCTCACCCGCAGCGTCGAGTCAGTCGGCATCATCGAGCCGTTGTTGGTCACTCCGAACGGCCACGGCACCTACACCGTCGTTGCCGGCCACCGACGCCTCGCCGCCGCGCAGGCCGCCGGCGTGTCGCACCTGCCTTGCGTGGTGCGGGCCATTAGCGCGATCGAGGCCGTCGAGCTGGCGCTCATCGAGAACGGGCAGCGCCAGGACCTCAACGCGATCGAGGAGGCCGAGGGCTACTACCAGCTCTTCGAAGCGGGCCGCGCCGTGACAGCGATGGCCACGACCCTCGGACGATCTGCGAAGCACATCAGCGCGCGCCTCGCGCTGCTCGAGCTCCCGAAGAAGGCTCGGCGCGCGCTCGAGCGCAACAAGATCAGCCTGAGCGATGCAGAGGCGCTCCTCGCGGCGCGCGAGCACCCGGACCTCATCGAAGCCACCATCGAGTCGCTCGACAGCGAGGGTGGCGGTTCCCTCGACGTGCGGAGAGCGATCGAGAACGGGCTGCGAGAGCGTCGTCGCGACGAGTCGGTCGCCGCGCTGGTAACCCAGGCCGAAGAGCGCGGCCTACGGGTGGTCGAGTACGAGGGCTACCAGCCGACCAGCTACCGGGCACTCCGTGACGGCCTCGGGTTGGACAGTGACGCGCGACGGCAGCACCGGCGCGAACCCTGCCACGCAGTCGCCGTCGAGGCGCGCTGGGACGGTCGCGCCGAACTGGTCGAAGTGTGCACGGACTGGCGGCGGCACACCGCCCGAGCGAAGTCGAGCACCTCCTCGACAGTCCAAGTTCGATCCCACGCGGGTGGCCGCGAAGCCGACCGCGAGTTGCAGGCCGCGCGCCGGTCGTGGTCCCGGCGACGGAGCGAGTTCATGACGACGGCGCTGGCGGGACGCGTCGCCAAGGCCACGATCACCGACCCGGCGCTTCGCACGCTGATCGAGGAAGCCGGGGCGAACGCCAGCCGTCGCGCCGCGCAGTTGCTCGGGATCGACGCCGACAACGAGCACGGCTACCAGGACTGGCACCGCGCCCTCGTCGAGCATGCGCGGCAAAGCCCTGCGACGCTCGTCAAGACCGCGGTGGCCGTCGTCGCCGCCCACGGCGAGGAACAACTGCGCGGCGGCTACCGCCAGCCCGAGACCTACCGCGCGCTGCTCGACAGCCTCGGCTACGAACCCGACGACGGAGAGTTCCCAGGGAACGACAGCATCGGCGTCGAGGCCTCGACCGGCGAACCACCCGACGACGACACATGACCGGTCCGCGCTCCCACCCGAAGCCCAGACGAGCCCCCGCCATCGGCGGGGGCTCAGTCATTCGAAGGGTTAAGCGATCCGCAGGCGGCGCGCTCGCGGTTCAACGACCGCCCCCCAGACATCACCTACCGACCAGACTCACCACGACGAGACCCACCACGACCCGACACACCGACACCGACACCACCATCACAACCCGACCACCGACACACACCGACAACCCCCAAGATCACACCCTCAACCCACCGACCCGACCATCACCATCACGACAACTCCAAGCCACGAACCACCCACGAAATCGCAGAGACACACTTCTCGGTTCCGCAAGCGGAACCGAGGCGCCCGCGTCCGGGAGTAATCCCGGGAGTGATCCCGCACCGCGGATCAGGGAGCTCGTGGCGCTCGGGTTCAGTTGTTGTCAGGTCGCGTCGTTGTGCACTGTCCGCCACGAGGCCCAGGTGATCCTGAGGATGACGGCGGTGATCATTAGGCCCAGCAGTGGGTCGGCGAGGGGTGCCCCGATCGCGACGAACGCGGCTGAACCGATGACGGCGAGGCTCACGTACGCATCGGCGCGTGCGTGGTGCCCGTCTGCAATGAGAGCGGCGCTGTGCAACCGCTCGCCGGCGCTAGTTCGAATTCGGCCAGCGACGTAATTGCCAAGAAAGCCGAGCGCTCCAGCAAGGGCTAGCGCCGGAAGATGATTCGGGGTGCTCGGGTGAACGAGCCGATCGATGGACTCGACACCCGCGACGCACGCGCTGATGAATACGGCGAGGACGACCGCGAGTCCGGCGCGCCGCTCCGCCGTCTCGGAGCGCAAGCTGAAGGCGATAGCAAGAGGCACCGCGGTCAGGGCATCGCCACCGTTGTGGACAAGGTCTGCGAGCAGGGCGACGCTTCCACTCGCCACGAACACGATCATCTGCGCGGCCGCAGCGGCACCGAGCACCACGAGCGACCCGGCGACCGCCCGCATCCCTTCCCGTGACCGTGTAACGCTTGGATCGAATAAACCGTGGCTATGGCCGTGGACACTGTCGTGGTGCCCGTGATCGCGCACACGCCCTTGGCCTTGATGGTCGTGGTCGTGATGCCCATGCGACACAGGCGCCGACTTGGCGAGCGCCGGCGGCCAGTGCCGATGCGGTGACCGGTAGGCGTGGTCGTGGATTCGACGACCGTGCCGGTGCAGCTCCGAGCAAGTCACATGACGAGCGTACGGGACTGAGTTCACGAACCTCTGGCTTTCACGACCGAACGCTCCCCAATAGCAGCCGAGCCGAGCAGTTGCGAGGCCGGCAACAGGTCGGGAGTCATCCCGGGAGTGATTCCGGGAGTGATTCCGGGAGTGATTCCGGGAGTGATCCGCCGGCGGCTCGATCACTCCGCAACGCACGGCGGGCGCCGCCGCGAATTCTCTTCGAGTCGCGGACGCGCACTGCTCGCGGCGCGGCTCCGAGGCCGGGGACTGTTGACACTTGATAGTGATGAACGCGCGCACGCGCGAACTACCGACATGGAGGTCTTCCCCCGATGACAACTTCACACGAACCTGTCGCACGCGAACCCAAACCGGCTGAGCGACTGCTCGGTCCAGACGAGGTGGCCGCATTCCTCGGTGTGCCGCTCCGCACGATCTACCGCTGGCGGTCGCGACATGAGGGGCCACGCGGCTACCGGGTCGGGCGCCATGTTCGCTATCGACTTGACGACGTCGAACGCTGGCTGGAGGATCGCAGCGACGCGTCCTGACCGACACGCCGAGCCGGTCCGGTAGACCGGGACTCATGGCCGCACCGGTCCTCGCACCAGTAGACGATGCCGCAGGCACGACGAGCTTCGCGTCGGGCGACTTCTAGGAGGTACACCATGGCGAGCGTCAAGAAGCGGCCCGATGGGAGCTGGCGGGCCAGGTATCGCGATCCGAATGGGAGCGAGCACGCGCAGCACTTCCCGACACGTCGTGACGCGGAGAACTGGCTCGACCGTGTACGCGGCGACATGTCGCGGGGGATCCACGTCGACCCCCGTGCCGGGAAGATCACCTACGAGAAATGGGCGGAGCGCTACTTCGCCGGCGCGTTGCACAAGCGGGCAACGACGCTCGCCCGAGACAAGGTCGTGAACGAGAAGCACTTCATTCCGACGATCGGCAAGCGCGCGCTCTCGAGTCTGACTCCACTCGACATTCGGCAGCTCGTCGAAGCCATGGCCGAGCACCTCGCGCCCACGACGGTTCGGACGGACTACGGAGTGCTGCGCGCCATCCTCTCAGCAGCCGTCGAGGCGGACCTGCTCGCGGTCAGCCCATGCCGCGGCGTCAGCCTGCCCGCATACGTTCGGAGAGACATCCGGTTCCTGAGCGCCGACGAGCTCGAGCGGCTTGGGGGCGCCATACCCGAGGAGTACCGGCCAATGGCCTATCTCGCCGGCGTGCTCGGACTGCGCTGGTCCGAGGTCGCCGGGCTGCGCGTCGGTCGGATCGACTTCCTGCGCAGGACGTTGGAGATCACCGAGACCTGCGCCGAAGTCGACGGCAAGATCGTCTTCGCTGACGTGAAAACGAGGGCGTCCCGACGAACACTGAACGTGCCCGCGTTTGTCATCGACATGCTGTCGGAGCACTTGGCGCGCCGCGGCAAGCCCGCCCCCGACGCGCTCGTCTTCGTGGCGCCCGAGGGTGGCCCGCTTCGCCGATCGACGTTTCGGACGCGAGTCTTCGATCCTGCGGCGAAGCGAGCCGAGCTCGACGGGCTCACGTTCCACGGCCTCCGCCACACGGCAGCGGGTCTGCTCATCGAGGCGGGGGCGCACATCGAGACGATCAAGCAGCGCCTCGGCCACTCATCGATCCGAGTTACGAGCGATGTCTATGGCTCACTGCTGCCAAGTGTCGACGAGGGCGTAACGACCGCCCTTGAGCAACGCTTCGCGAAATTCTCGCGGACTAATCGCGGACTTTCGCCTGAAGGAGGTGCCGGTCCTGAGCTGGCGCATGGCGCCTGATCTGCGGCTTTGCTAGTGGAGGTGAGCGGACTCGAACCGCCGACTTCTACGTTGCGAACGTAGCGCTCTACCAGACTGAGCTACACCCCCGAAGGAGGAGCACGATAGTAGTCGCCGCCGTTAAAATCGCAGGTCAACGAGCGCACCGTCACCTCGTTGGCCGGCTCGTGAGGTGACCGTTCGTGTTCCGCTCCGACAGTAGCGTCCACTGTTGACCGTCGTCGGGTCACGATTGGGTCTCGGATCTTGATGAGGTCTCTCGATCTCGCCAACCGATGGAACGTGCTTCCTCGGTCGCCGCTCGTCCGCCGAATGGGGTGCCGTGCGCGTGTAAACCGGAACTGGGACACTCGTCGTCGAAGGCTACGGACCCTCAGGACCCGGCCTTTCCATGGAACCCGCCCTTGCCGACGCCTCCGCATACCAGCGTGAGCAGAACTGAACCGCTGCGACCTCCGAGACGTGGCGATAGCCGTCGTAGAGAGCGCGACAACCATTTCGACGGTCAGAACTTTACGCATAGGCGCAAGATCCGCGCGTCGGTCGCGATCGTGTGGCATCGCAAGTTCGGCCCAGACCGTCTTGCCGTCCGCGTGCTCGTGTGCCCCAACCGTGCGCGAGGGCGTTCACGACCTGGAGTCCACGGCGTTCCCGGCCGCGGCCGTCGACGTCGTCGGAAACGACCGGACCAGTACGACAATCTCCGTCGGAGACCTCGATGCCTCGCCGTGCAGGACCGCGTTGGTGATGAGTTCACTTACTACGAGGGCTACGTCGGGTACGACGTCGGCTGCGCCATGGTCGGTCAAGAAGCGACTGATTGCGCGGCGCGCCTCAATGGGGCTCCACTCCGCTCGGGGGATCTGCACTCCGAAGCTCGGCACGGCCCCCGCTTTCTACGCCGAATACCGGGCGCGCAGACAGATCGCCCGACAATCAGTCGGCGCAAAGGAACCGTCCCCGGGCGTCGCTGATTGACAACGCTCGCCGGTCACTGAGGCTGATGTGTCAGATCCTGTCCCCGCTCGATCCATGGTTCGGAGCCGAACTGGTCCTGGCCCGCCCGGCGCAGGCCGCTCTTCAGTCGTGCGTCGCTCGTTGCGCCGACTCGATCGCGGTCTGGAGCCGGGCTGCAACCATCGCCGTCGTCAGGTCGCCGCGGGTGCGTTCGAGCACGGCGCGCAAAGCGTCGGTCGTCCGCCGCAAACCGCCGGTGACGCCGTCGGGATAGTCGATCGTCACGAGCAGCGAATAGATCTCGTCCATCGCACGCATCAGGATTTCGGCGCGCGCCAGCTCGCCGGCGCGCAACTGGTCGAGCAGCTGGCGGCGGAGCTCACTCGCGGCCTCGGCGAGACCGTTGCAGTAGGGAGCGATCTCGATACCGAGCTCAACCGGGCCCGGCAACGGGAGATCGCGCACGAGCGCGAGCGTGAGCCACGCCTCGGCGAGTTCTTTCTTCGCGTCGTTCAGCGGGCCGCCGGTGCGTACGTCGGGTTGGCCGGCGAGCGCGTCGTCAGCGGCCGCCAGGTGGTCACGCGCCTCGCACGCGAGCGCTTCGGCCGCGTCGTACTCGCCGCGGTGCGTCGACCGGATCGACGCCGCGCACGCCTGTATTGCTTTTCGCGACGCGGTGATGGTGATCTCTCGGGCACGGTGCTTCTCTTCGAACGCGGCGCGCGCGGACTCGCCGAGTGCTGCTATCTCCGGGCCGCGGTCCACGACCGGATGCTACGACCCCGAGCGTCGAGACGATGCTACGACGATGCCGCGCGGCGCAGCACCCAATCGGGTGCGCGCTGCCGTTCCGTCGAGCGCACCTTCAGCGCGCGCTCGACCCGCACCGAGCGTGCCCACGCCCACATCGCACAGAACGCACCGAACGCGAGTGCGACGACGAGGAACAACGCCCAGACGATGGTGGCATCCGTGGCTATCGCGAGGAGGCCGAACCCGCCGACCACCGCGAGCAACGTACGCAACACGTCCCGGCGACGTTTGGCTGCGCGTCGGCCGGGTGAGACACGCGGCGTCGCGCGCGTCGCGCGCGTCGCGTGTCGCGCTGCATTCGTGCGACCGAGTACATCGAGTCGGTAATTGAAATCACCGATCGAGTCGTTTGCCCGCTCCGCACGGGATCGCAGCAGCGGCGGCAACAGAACGACCGCCCAGAGTGCAGCGAGAATGACCAGGACCACGAGTGTCAAGACCTCTCGACCACCTTTGTTGTCGGCGACGCTAACAACGGATAACGATCGAGTGGTGGATCGTCGCCGGTGCAGTCTGGCGATTTCGAATCGCTACGACAACTTGTGCTTGCATTTTTCGCGCGTAACGGACAGAGAGCCCGACGCGCTGTCAGAGAGCCCGGCGTTGTCACGGACGCGTGAAATTGACAGAAAAGCGACGATCTCTCAGAAACCAAATTCGTCGGAGCCGTCGGATTGCCGGCGCCAGGTCCCGGAGCGTCCGCCCGTCTTCTCCCAGAGCGCGAGATCGCCGATCGTCATCGAACGATCTACCGACTTGCACATGTCATAGATCGTGAGCGCAGCAACACCCGCTGCGGTCATCGCTTCCATCTCCACACCGGTGCGATCGACGGTGTCGACATTGGCTTCGACCTCGACGTATGTGTCCTCGAGCCGGAAGTTCACGAGCACCGCGCCGACGAGCAGCGGGTGGCACAGCGGGAGCAGGTGCGGCGTCTGCTTGGCCGCCTGGATCCCGGCCACCCGAGCCACCGCCAGCACGTCACCCTTCGAGATCGCACCCGACGCGATCTTCGAAGCGGTTTCGGCCTCCATGTGCACGCGGCAGCGGGCGACCGCCCGGCGGTGACTCGGTTCCTTGGCCGTGACGTCGACCATGCGAGCCCGGCCGAGAGGATCGAGATGCGTGAACTCCGGTGCCATGGGCACGAAGTGTAGGTGCACCAGGACAAATGCACGACCGGACCGATCACGCGCGACCCGGTCGGGGCCGTCAGCCGCCGATCTGACTCATCGATCGGTCGGGCCGTATGAAGTCGACCTGGCCGATCCGGTGTCCGGCCCACTTGGTCGCGACCGCACCCTCGATCGCGGCCGCGAGGCGGCGGTCGAGATCGGGTTCGTCCAGACCGTGACCGGCTCGCAATACCGCGCGCAGATCGGTCTCGTCGAGCGCGAACAGGCACGTCCGGAACTGTCCCTCGGCGGTGACGCGCACGCGGTCGCAGTTGTCGCAGAACGGCTCGCTGACGCTGGAGATCACGCCGACGTCGCCCACCCCGTCGCGGAACACGAAGCGCTCCGCCGGTTCGACATGGTCGGGATCGCCCGGCTCGAGTGGGAACACTGCGTCGATTCGCTCGAGGATCTCGTGCCCGGGAACGACTTTGTCGTTACTCCACTCCCCCTGCGCGTCGAGCGGCATGAATTCGATGAATCGAACGCCGACGCCCTTGTCGCGACCGAAACGCGCGAGGTCGACGACCTCGTCATCGTTGATTCCCCGCATGACGACGACGTTCACCTTTACCGGCGCAAGCCCCGCGAGGAGCGCCGCGTCGATTCCGGCCAACACCCGGTCGAGCTCGTCGCGCTTGGTGAGCGCGAAGAAGCGTTCGCGCTGCAGCGAGTCGAGAGAGACGTTGATGCGGCGTAGCCCTGCGTGCGCGAGATCGTGCGCGAGCTCGGGCAACCGCACGCCGTTGGTCGTCATCGCGATGTCGACGTCGAGCGGCGCGAGCAGCTGCACGAGGCGCGTCACGTGCGCCCGGACGAGCGGCTCGCCACCGGTGAGACGGATCGCCTCGAACCCGTAGCGCTCTACGCAGACCTGCGCGATCCGAGCGATCTCCTCGTAGGTGAGCAACTCCTCGCGGGGCAGCCATTGCATTCCCTCTTCGGGCATGCAGTAGGCACAACGGAAATTGCAACGATCGGTGATCGAAACCCGCAGGTCTTTCACGCGCCGCGCGAAGGGATCGATGAGGGGAACCGGCATCGCGCGCGTGGTCACGACCTCAGGTTACGGGAGGCCTGCGAATCGAAGCTGCGTGGCTCCCGGGGGTGGGTTCGCTCTGGCTCCCCGCTCGGCGCAGCGACCAACTTCAGCCGACGGATCTTCGCTTCCCCGGGTGTGCCGCGTCACGCCGCCCTGCGTGTCGTCGCACCTTGCCACACGGTTGCCGCCTCCCGGCATTGCATTTCGCCCGCCCGGGCGACCCCGTTGTGTATACGTTGTACCACGGACCGTGGTATTTCACAAGAGACTTCTTCCGGGTTCCTTTGAGGGCAACCGCCTCAGAGCAGAAGCAGGCGGACCTCGGCGCCGGCGTCGACGCCCTCGCCATCAGGCAGGAGCGTCAGGCCGTTCGCACCGGCCATCCCGGACAACACGTTGCTCGCCTGGGCGCCCGCGCGCTCGCAGTAGTAACGACCGTCGTCCAACCACACCCGCACCCGGTCGAGGTGCAGCTTTCCGTCGGGCCGGCGGGGCATCGCCGTCGCCGCGATCGCGCGTACCGGCTCGGCGGCGACGTCGGCGCGGCCCGCGAGCTTCCGCAGCGCCGGCCGGGCGAAGAGCTCGAAGCTCACCCGGGACGAGACGGGATTGCCGGGAAGGCCGAACGCGGGGACGGGCCCCAGCATCGCGAACGAGAGTGGCTTGGCGGGTTTGATGGCAACCTGCGCCCACAACGACCAACCGCCGCGTTGCTTCGCGACCCCTTCCAGGACGAGCTTCACGAAGTCGTAGTCGCCGACCGACACCGCGCCGCTCGTCAGCAACACGTCGCAGGTGTCGGCCGCATGCTCGACCGCGGCCGTTATCGCCTGCTCGTCGTCACCGACGATGCCGCCGTCGATCGCTTCGCAGCCGAGCTCCGCGCTGAGCGCGAGCAGCATCGGCCGGTTGGAGTCGCGGATGCGACCGGGCGCGAGCGTGCCGCGCTCGACCAGCTCGTCGCCCGTCGAGATCACAGCGACGCGCGGTCGCGGGTGACACGACACCTCACGCACGTCGAGACTCGCGAGCACGCCGAGATGCGCGGGCGTGAGGAGCGTGCCGCGCGGGAAGACGAGCTCGCCGGCCTCGACGTCACCACCGGCGAGCCGCACGTGCTCGCCCGGCTGCGCGACCTCGACGACGACCTTCTCGCCGTCGACGCGCGTCCGCTCGACCATCACGACCGCATCGGCACCTTCGGGCATCGGCGCGCCCGTCATGATGCGAATCGCCTCGCCCGGTCCGACCGCGATCGTCGGCGCGCGCCCGGCCGGGAGCTCGCCGACGACCCGAAGTGATCCGGGTGTGTCGGCCGCGCGCACCGCGTAACCGTCCATGCCCGTGTTGGCGAACGGCGGCACCCGCTCGCGTGCGACGACCTCCTCGGCGAGGACGAGCCCGCGGGCCTCGTTGCGCGCGAACGAGCTCGGTGTGAGCGGCGCTACCGCGTCGAGGATCGTGGTCTGTGCGTCGTCGAGCGCGATCACGTCAGCAGGGGTATCACACCGGCCAACGAGCGGCGACGTACCCACGCAGCCACGCACCGAAGGCCGGTCCGAGGTCGCTGCGGTCGAGTGCGAGCTCGACGTTCGCGCGCAGGAAATCGATCTTCTGACCAACGTCGTATCGACCGCGCCGGCAATGGCAGCCGAACACGCTCTCATGCTCGAGCAACATGGCGATCGCGTCGGTGAGCTGCAACTCGCCGCCGCGTCCCGGCACGATGAGGTCGAGGGTGGTGAAGATCTCCGGCGTGAACACGTAGCGGCCGATGATCGCCAGGTTCGACGGTGCCTCTTCGCGCGAGGGCTTCTCGACGACGCGACCGACCTCGATCACGCCGTCGGCCAATGCGGGTCCGGTCCGCGACGTTCCGGGCATCGGTTCGATGCAGCCGTACGACGAGATCTCCTGCGGCGAGACTTCCGAGAACGCGATGCACGACCGGCTCTGCTGTTCGTGCACGTCGAGCATCGAGCGCAGCAGTGCGCCGTCATCGATCATGAGATCGTCTGCAAGCAGCACCGCGAACGGCTCGTTGCCGACGTGATGGCGCGCGACCGATACCGCGTGGCCGAGACCCAGCGGGTCGCGCTGGCGGACGTAGTGGATGTCGGCGAGATCCGACGCGAACTGCACCTCCTTCAGCAGGTCGTCCTTGCCACTGCGTTCGAGGAAGTGCTCCAGCTCGAAGTTGCGGTCGAAGTGGTCCTCGATCGCGCGTTTGTTGCGACCCGTGATGATCAAGATATCGGTGAGCCCCGCCCTCACGGCCTCCTCGACGACGTACTGGATCGCGGGCTTGTCGACGACCGGCAGCATCTCCTTGGGCGAGCTCTTCGTGGCCGGGAGGAAACGCGTGCCCAGACCGGCCGCAGGGATCACCGCCTTGCGCACCCGTGTCATT
Organism: Acidimicrobiia bacterium; assembly: GCA_038213435.1. Taxonomy (GTDB): domain Bacteria; phylum Actinomycetota; class Acidimicrobiia; order IMCC26256; family PALSA-610; genus PALSA-610. Next base: position 39,601 of record JBBQTI010000028.1, on the reverse strand, counting down.
CCGCCTCCTCAGGCGCTGCGGCCAGCGCCGAGATCGATCTCCTCACGCCGCACCAGCCGGCGGATGTTCGCGGTGTGGCGAACCACGACGAGAAGCGCAAGACAGCCAACGACACCGACTTCCCATAGGTCATAGCCGAGGACGAGCACCGCCACCGGGAAGAGCATCGTCGCCAGGAGCGATGCAAGCGACGCCTTGTGGAGGACACGCGCGATGAGGAACCAACACACACCGAGGCCGATGACGATGAACGGGTACAGGACGACGAGCGCGCCGCCGGCGGCCGCGACGCCCTTGCCGCCCTTGCGGTAGAGCGGATAGGTGTGTCCGACGACGGCCGCGACGCCCAGGATGCAGGCGCCCGCCCGCCCTCCGATCGCCAGGCCCGCACCGGCGGCGAGTGCGCCTTTGGCGAAGTCGAGGAGCAGCACGAGGGCGCCGGACCGCCACCCGAGCAGTCGGTGCACGTTCGACGCCCCCGGGTTGCCCGAACCCTCCCGCAGGATGTCGCGGCCGTGGGCTCGCCCGACGAGCTGGGCGCTCGGGAACGTCCCGAGCAGCCAGGCCACGGGTACGAGGAGCGCGACGGCAACCATGCACCATCATTCTGTCCCAAGCTCCCCTCCGGTCGCTCCGCCACCCCGTCGGCGCGGTACGATTGGCACTCGTAGGCGTCGAGTGCCAACCCCGACGACCGACCAGACGGAGCGTCCATGCCGACATACGTGTACCGCTGCGCCAAGTGCGGCGAACAGCTCGAGGCGTTTCAGTCGTTCGCCGACGCGCCCCTCAAGAAGCACTCCGACTGCGGCGGCAAGCTGACCAAGGTGCTCTCGGCCGCCGGCATCGTCCTCAAGGGCGCGGGTTTCTACAAGACCGACAACCGCGTGGGATCGTCCAACGGCACATCCAAGGAGAAGACGAAGGAGGCGGCGTCCTCGAACTCGGGGTCGTCGGGTTCGGACTCGTCCTCCTCCGACTCGTCCTCCTCCGGTTCCGGATCTTCGGGCTCCGGATCTTCGGGCTCCGGATCTTCGGGCTCGAAGCCGTCGAAGCCCTCGACCGGCTCGACCTCATCGGGCTCGTCGCGCGGGTCCGACGCCAAAAGCGCATAGCGGCCGCGGCGCGGCCGAACGCATGCAAGCCGAGATTGGTGTCTTCGGCGGGTCTGGCTTCTACAGCTTCGGTGACGACGTCGAGGAAGTCGTCCTCGAGACACCATTCGGCGCGCCCAGCGCCCCGGTGACGCTTGCCGACGTCGGGGGACGGCGCGTCGCGTTCATCCCTCGCCACGGACGCGATCACGAGTACACGCCCGCGCGCGTTCCCGCCCGCGCCAACCTTTGGGCCATGCGCATGCTCGGTGTGCGCCAGGTGATCGGACCGTGCGCCGCGGGTTCGCTCTCACCCGGCATACATCCCGGCGACTTCGTGGTGCTCGACCAGCTCGTCGACCGCACCTGGGGTCGCCCCGACACGTTCTACGACGCGGGCGACACGCACCACGTGTCGTACGCCGACCCGTATTGCGCCGTCGTGGGAAGACACGCGCTCCATGCGGGTGAGCGCGTCGGCGTCCGGATCCATGACACCGGCACCGTCGTCGTCGTCCCGGGTCCGCGGTTCTCCACCCGCGCCGAGTCGCGCTGGTATCGCTCGCAAGACTGGCACGTCGTCAACATGACGCAGTATCCCGAGGCCTACCTCGCGCGCGAGCTCGGCATGCACTATGCCGGCATCGCCCTCGTCACCGACTACGACACCGGGGTCGAGCACGATGCGGGCGTAGAACCCGTCTCCCAAGAGCAGGTGTTCGCGTTCTTCGAGGAGAACCTGGACCGTCTGCGCGCGTTGCTACACGATCTGCTACCGGACCTGCCGTCGGAACCGAGCGGCTGCAACTGCGCCGACGCGATCGGCCCGCTCAACGCATTCGACAGCTGACGCCCGCCGGTAGGCCGATCGCTCGAGCGATTCCTTGGCGAGTACCCCCGACCCGCCGATCCGGGCGGGTGGTGACCGGCAGGCCGGGGGGCTCGCTCGGCGCCTCTGGGGCGCCGGGGCCGGGGGAGACTTCCTTTTCAACCCCCGGGCGATATCCGACATTCCCAGTGTTCCCTTTTGCTTGGGAAGGGGAACATCGGTCGCTAATCTCCAGTGCCACTCCCCCGAGCTTCCCTCTCGCTCGCGCCGCCCGCATCGCGTCTTCACGTCGTCGTGCTCGCGGCCCGCATGGCGTTTCGGAAGGGGAAGAGGATGCGCCGTTCACCTCGCGTACTTCTGGCGTGGGCCGCCGCGGTCGTCGTGATGTTGGCAACCGTGCGTGTTGTGGCCGTCGATCTCGGATCGCTGCATCGTCGCGCTCACAATCTCGGCGCCGACGTGCCCGTCGTGCTCGCAGCACGCGATCTCCCGCTCGGGACGACGCTCGGTACAGGCGATGTGCGCACGGTGCGGCGACCGTCGACGACCGTCTCGTCCGACGCCCTGCGCGACCCCGCCGCGGCAGTCGGTCGAGTGGTCTCGGTTGCCCTCCTCCGCGACGACGTCGTCGGCGCGCGCCACCTCGTCGCCGGCGACGGACGAGGCGCGGGGCCCGGCATCAACGGAATCGTGCCCGTAGGCAGGCGCGCGGTCCACGTGCTCGTGAAGGACGGCTTCCAGCCGCCGCCCGGTTCGGTGGTCGACGTGCTCGCAACCTACGACCCGTCGCTCGCGAACATCGCCGGGACGCCGGGACAAGCCACGATCGTCGCGCACGGCGCGCGGGTCTTGACGCTCTCCCGCGCCGCGGCAACCGGCGACCTCGGCGCGTCGGCCGACAGCAACGGCGTCGGCGTGGAGCTCCTCGTCACCGAAGATGAGGCTCGTTCGGTCGCGTACGCAGCATCCATCGGCGAGGTGTCGCTCGCGCTCGCGCCCGTCCAGGACGCCTGCTGTTCCGCCGGGTGAGCGTCGGCCCGAGCGGCCCGGCGCGCAGCGCCGAGAGCGGGAATCGTGAGCCGGTAGCTTGCCGCCGTGAAGATAAGCACGGTCATCTTCGACTTCGGTGGCGTGATCTCGAGTCCGCTGTTCGTCGGAATCGGCGCGTTCGAGGAAGCGGAGGGCTATCCCAAGGGGTCGCTGCTGCGACTGCTCTTCGGCGACACCGCATACATCGGCGTCGAAGGGCGCGCGGTCGCCGACGCCGTCGCAGCCGATCCCGACGCGGCCGAGAGCGAAGGTGAGGTCGAGGACGAGCCGGACTGGCACCTCCTCGAGAAGGGTCAGCTCGATATGAAGACGTACTTCGAGCGCATGGTCGAGAAGGCGCCACATGTGATCGGACAGCCGATCGACATGGAATCGTACGGCCGCTTCTGGCGCCAGACCGCGCCCGGCGTGCACTGGACCGTGGTGCACAGGATGCGCGAGCTCAAGTCGCGCGGGCTGCGTATCGGGCTGCTCACCAACAATGTCAAGGAGTTCGGCGACAACTGGCGCGCGATGTTCCCGATCGACGAGCTCTGTGACGACGTCGTCGACTCCTCCCACGTCGGGATGCGAAAGCCGGACCGGGAGATCTACGAGCTCACGTGCGAGCGCATGCGCATCGCGCCGAATGAAGCGGTCTTCCTCGACGACAACGCGGACAACGTGGCCGCCGCCCGCGACGTCGGCATGGAAGCCGTCCACGTCATCGACCCCGAAGTTGCGCTCGCCGAGCTCGAGTTGATCCTCACGCGCCGCGGTACCTGAGTCGGGTCAGGCGCCGCTCATGGTCATCTCGCCGACGAGCAGGGTCAGACCCGCGACCGCGCCGGGGAGGAACGTCAGATCGCTACCGACCTCCTCGATGTCGAGCAGCATGCGCTGCAGTGTGGACGCGACGGTGATCTCGCGCACCGGCTCCGCGAAGGCGCCGCCGCGGACCATCAAGCCTTCCGCTCCAACCGAGAAGTCACCGCTGATCGGGTTCGTCCCCGAGTGCAGCCCACTCACCGACTGCACGAACAACGCCTCGCCCGCGCTGCGCATGATCTCCTCGGGCGACTTCGAGCCGGGCTCGAGCCGGAGCGCGCGCACGCCGACGCCCGGCGTCGACGCGATACCGCGCGTCGCGCTCGCAGTCGTTCCCGCACCCGAACGCCGGCCGGTGTAGACGTTGTGCAAGAAGCCCTGCATCACACCGTCGACGATGAGCGCGTTGCGCCGGGTCGGGACGCCGTCGCCGTCGAACTGCGCCGCGCCGAGCGCGCGCTCGTCGGTAGGGTCGTCAATCAAATGCACGAACGGCGCGCCGATCAGCTGCCCGGCCCTTCCGGCGAACAGCGAGCGTCCCTTCAACATCGACTCACCGTTGAACGCGCTCGACAGGACGCCGAGCACCGATCGGGTCACGAGCGGGTCGAGGATCACCGGAATGCGCCGTCCCGGCACGGCCTTGGCGCCGAGCAAGCGGCAGGCTCGCGTCGCGGCATCACGCGGAATCGAATCGAGGTCGAGGTCGGAAAGGGTACGCCCGGCCACGAAGCCGTAGCCCGACTGCGTGCTCGAGCCGTCGTCGGCGAGCGCGACCGCCGACGCGGAACAGGTCGTCCGTCGGGTATGCGCCTCGACGCCGAGCGAGTTCGCGAGCGCGGCCTCCGCGAGAGCGTCGCCGTAGCTCGCGGACTCGACGTTGCGGATGCGCGTGTCGGCCGCCTTGGTCGCGCGCTCGAGGTCGAGCGCGATGCGCACCTTCTCCTCGGTCGGCACCGACACGAGCTCCTCGCGCCACAGATCGAGCGCGGGGGGCGCGGCTCCGTTGACGTCGGCGAGCGACGCGAGTCCGTACCATTCGTCGGGTTCGCCGAAGCCGGCGTTGTCGCGTGCCTCTTTCAGGGTCTCGTCGATGACGTCGGCCGCGAGCGAACCTGCCCATGCCAGTCCCTGGCGCGCGCCCGCGATGACCCGGATCCCAACACCTTCGACGCTCGCGGTCGTGAGCGACTCGACCTCGCCGCCGAACACCTCGACATCGGTGTCTCGCGTGCGCACGACGTACGCCTCCACCTGCTCGCCGTCGCGTGCTGCGCGCGCGACGCCGCGCGCGATGTCGAGCAGATCTCGCCGGCTCACGCCGCGGTACCGCCGACCGTCATCTCCCGCACGAGCACCGTCGGTTGTCCTGACGACACCGGTACGCTCTGGCCCTGCTTCCCACACATGCCGGTCCACGTCTCGAAGTCGTTGCCGACCGCGTCGACCATCCGGAGCACGTCGGGACCGTTGCCGATGAGCTGCGCGGCGCGGATCGGTCGCGTGATCTCGCCTTTCTCGATGAGGTACGCCTCGGTCACACCGAACACGAAGTCGCCCGTCGCCCGATCGACCTGCCCGCCCCCGAGCTGCACGCAATAGATCCCGAAGTCGACGCTGCCGATGATGTCGTCGGGGTCGGTCGCGCCCTCGAGCACGAACGTATTCGTCATTCGGGGCATCGGCAGGTGGCGATAGCTCTCACGCCGTCCGTTGCCACTCGGTGCGCGCCTTCGTTTCGTGCGCGCACGACGTCCCACATGTAGTCGGTGAGCACGCCGTCTTCGATCAGCACATTGCGCCGGGCCGGGTGGCCTTCGTCGTCGATCGCGAGCGTTCCCCACTCCTGGGCGTATCCGCCGTCGTCGACGAGCGTGACGAGCGGCGACGCGACCGGCTTTCCCATCTGACCCTTGAACACGGACGCGTCCTTGAAGATGTGGTCGGCCTCGAGACCGTGCCCGCACGCCTCGTGGAACAAGACGCCGCCGGCGCCGCGCTTCAGCACCACGGGAAGCCGGCCCGAGGGAGCGGGCACGGCCTCGAGCAATGTGAGCGCGCGCCGGGCGGCGCGCCGGGCCACGTCCTCGGGGGTGAAGTTGTCGAACAGCTCGAAGCCCATCGTGCGCCCGGGCGCCTCGTGCGCGGTCTGCATGCCGTTGTCACCCGTCGCGACGCAGTGCACCGAGAGACGCGTGCGGACGCGGTCGTCGTCGGCGAGCAGACCGTCGGAGTTGGCCACGAGGATGCGCCGGCGCGCGTCGGCGTAAGACGCGGTCACCGAGGTGACGGCACTCCCTGCGGCGCGCGCCGCCGTGTCGGCGCGCGCGAGGAGCTCGACCTTGCGGCCCTTTTCGACGTTCTCCGGCAGGACCACGTCGCCGTCGATCGGATGCGCCGACGGCGCACCCAACGCGACCGTGCGCGTTCCGCCGCCGCCGCCTCGGGCCGCACCCGCAGCGGCCTCCGCCGCGTGCAACAGCCCTGCGCGCGAAAGGTCGGCGGTATGCGCGAAGCCTGTGGTGTCGCCGCGGACCACGCGCAGCCCGGCACCGCGGTCGCGACCGGAGACGAGCTCCTCGACCCGTCCGTCGTCGAAACGCCCACTCGACGAACGCCGATCCTCGACGAACACCTCGGCAAAGTCGCCGCCGCTGTGCAATGCACGGTCGAGCGTCGCCTGCAAAACGTCTCGTTCGATCATGGGGACGGCCATGTGCGCCTCGAGCATCTTCTGATCGCGCCAACATGCCGAGTCGGCGCCGGGCTGCCTATGGTAAGCGGATGGCGCTCCCGTCCGGTCTCACAGCGTCGATCACGCTGAAAGTCGAGGAGGGCGACACTGCGCTCGCAATCGGCAGCGGCGACGTGCCCGTGCTCGCGACGCCCCGACTCGTCACGCTGTTGGAGCAGGCGAGCGTGCAAGCGCTCGGCGACCGGCTCGGACCCGACAAGACGTCCGTCGGCTACGAGGTCCAGCTCGCCCACCTGTCGCCCACGCCGGTGGGTTCCGAGGTAACGGCGGAAGCGACCCTCGAAGGTGTCGAGGGCCGGCGGCTCACTTTCCGCGTTTCCGTCACCGACGCTCGCGGCCTCGTCGCCGCCGGGCGCATAACCCGGGTCGTCGTAGTGCGCGATCGCTTCATCGAACGCGCGCAATCAGAATTGTGACCGACCTCCTCGTCGAACGGCACGAGGCGCACGCGTCGCTGACCCTGAACCGCCCCGAGAAGCGCAACGCACTCTCTGTCGCATTGCGTGACGCGATCAGCGACGCCCTCGACGTCCTCGCACAGGACGATCAGATCAAATGCGTCGTGTTCACCGGGTCGGGCGCGGTTTTCTCCGCCGGCTTCGATCTCACGGAGTTCACGCGTGCCGCCGATGACGACGGGTTCGGGCGCGAGCTCTGGGTATCGAGCGACCGCTACCACGACACCGTGCTGCGCTTCCCCCTGCCCACCATCGCCGCGGTCAACGGACCAGCGATCGCGGGCGGCTTCGACCTCGCGGTTCTGTGTGATCTGCGCATCGCATCGACGACCGCATGGTTCTCGCATCCGGAGCGCGCCTTCGGCGACGTCGTGTACGGCCCGCTGCACGACCTCGTGGGCGGCGCGGTCGCCCGGGAAATGACGATCGGCGGGCGGGAACTGGACGCGCACGACGCGCTGGCCGTGCATCTCGTCGGCGAGGTGGTGGAGCCCGGCGCGCTCGCAGCCGCGACCGACGCGACGATCGCGCGCGTCTGTCGCGCTCCTCGCGAAGTCCTCGTGCGCACGAAGGCGAAGGCGCTGCGCCGGGCCGGCTTCGGAGCTCGAGCACCAACCCTCGGCCTCTGATTCAGGCGAGATTGGACGACCTCGGGTACGCGTCGGCGGGATCAGTGAGAACATTCACCAGCGATACGCCCGGCGTCGCGAACGCGCGGTCGAGCGCGGGACCGATCTCGCCCGGCTCGTCGACGAGCTCGCCGTCGCCACCGAGCGCCTCGATCACCTTGTCGTAGCGGATGCCGGGCGAGAGCTCGGCCACCACGTCGTAGCCGAACAGTGCGTGCATCGGGTGTTTCTCCAGCCCCCAGATGCCGTTGTTCCCGACGATCGCCGTGACGTTCACGCCGTGTCGCACGAGCGATTCGAAGTCGCCGAGCGCGAACCCGATCGCTCCGTCGCCGAGCAGCAGGACCACCTGACGCCCAGGGTGCGCGACTCCCGCCGCGAGCGCGTAACCCGGCCCCATGCCCAGGCAGCCGTAGGGGCCGGGGTCGAGAAAGGTCCCCGGCCGATAGCTCTGTACCAGCTTGCCCGCGTACGACACGAAGTCGCCTCCGTCGCCGATCACGATCGCGTCGCGATCGAGCCGCTTCGCGAGCTCGCCGTAGATCCGCGCCGGCTTGATCGGCGCCGTGTCGGCCTCGAGCGCCGGGAGCTCGGCTGCGCGCTGCGCCTGCTCGTGGGTGCGGAGCCGCGCGATCCAGTCGTCGTGCGCGCCGCGCGGCCTTCCCGCGACGGCGAGCGCGACGAACGTGGCCGCGAGATCGCCGGCCGTCGACGCCGCGAGCGCCGCGTGCGATGCGATCTCGCTCGCCGCATCGCACAGATGCACCACGAGCGCGTCACCGAAACGGCCGAAGCCGAGCCGGAAATCGAGTGGCGTTCCGGCCACAAGCACGAGGTCCGCTTCCCGCAACGCAACCGAACGGGACCGCGAGAACGCGAGCTCGTGGTCGGCGGGCAGCGTGCCGCGTCCCATTCCATTCACGAACACCGGCACCCGGGCGGCCTCTGCGAACGCGCGCATCGGATCCTCCGCGTGGGCCCAGTAGACGTCACCGCCCGCGACGAGCACCGGTCTCTCCGAAGCGCCGACCAGCGCGGCAACGCGCCCGAGGGCGTCCGGGTCGGGCGCGGCGCCACGGAACGACTGCTCATCTCCGACCGGCGGCACTTCGATCGATCCCGGTCCGAACGCGTCGAGCGGGATGTCGACGAACGCCGGACCGCGGTGCGGCGTGCGCGCGGCTCGGCACGCGGCATCGGTGTCGGCGACGATGGAAGCCGCCGATGTCGCGGTCGCAGCCGTCTTCGTAACCGACGCCACGATCGGTATGTGGTCGAGCTCCTGCAACGAACCCGCGCCCCATCGCGCCTGGGGCGCGCGGCCCGCCAGCACGACGAGCGGCGAGCCGTTCATGCGCGCCGCAGTGAGCGCGCTCACGCCGTTCGTCACTCCCGGGCCCGCGGTCAACGCCGCGCAGCCCAGCCGCCGCGTTACCTTTGCGAAGCCCTCGGCTGCGAAGGTCGCGCTCTGCTCGTGCCGCACATCGACGAGCCGGAGATCGGCTTGCACCGCGCCGTCGTAGAGCACGAAGAGATGCCCGCCCGAGAGCGTGAAGACGACATCGACTCCGTGCCGCTGCAACACCTCCACCGCGAGCCGACCGCCGTGCGCCTCCACGACCCGCTTACCTGGTAGGCGCGGGCACCGACGCGAGGAACCGAGAGAGCGCGTCGATCCACGCCCCGGGATTCTCGAACTGCGGCGAATGACCGGCGTCGGGGATGATCACGAGCCGCGCGCCATCGATCACATCGGCCATCTCGCGCGACGCCGCGACGAATGGCGCGTCCTGCGAACCGACGAGCACGAGCATCGGGAAGCGCGCCGCAGCGGCGAGCGCAGCGAGGTCGTCGGGCTGATACGCGAGCGCGACCGCCATCGCGCCCCACATGACTTCCGAAAGGTCGGCCCACTTGCGATCCTGGAACGCGCGATAACCCGGACGATCGGCGAGCTCGCGCTGATACGCGGGCGTCTCCAAGACCTGCGCCAGATCGAGCAGCTCCTTCAACGCGTCCTTGCCGCGGGTAAACGCGATCTCGGCCGCGGCGTCCATGAGTGCGGGATCGAACCCGGGAATCGGGCCCGCGGAGGTGTCCATCATCACGAGCGCCTCGACCCGTTCCGGCGCGCGCAACGGGATCTGACGGGCGACCATCCCGCCCATCGAGTGACCGAGCAATCGGAACCGTTCGAGCCCGACCGCGTCGGCAACCTCCAAGATGTCGGTCGCCAGCCGGTCGATCGAATACGCGACGCGATCTCGGGGCTTGTCGCTCGCGCCGTGACCGCGATGATCGAAGATGACGACGGTGTAATCGCGCGCCAGCGCCGGGACGTGGTCGGAGAAGTCCTCCTTGGCCCCGCCGAGACCGTGCACGAGGAGCAAACCCGGGCCGTCACCCGCCACCTCGACCGCCAGCCCCACCCCGTCGCTCGCCGTGATCCTCATGCTCCATGGTCGCCCGAAAGCACGTGATCGCGCCACCCGACCACGGCCCGTCGCTGCGCTGTCGTCTCCCTCTCCATTGGTCGACTCCACGCTCCGCTCCCTCCGGTCGCTGCGCTGTCGTCTCCTAGGATCGGGTGCGATGACGGAGGCTGCACCGGTCGTTCGCCGCCCCGGGTCGATTTGGAAGCTCGCGCTGCGGATCGTGGTGAGTGGGGCGCTCCTCGCGCTCGTCGTCTCCAAGGCCTCGAACGTCGACGACGCCATCCCCGACCAGCACCATGCGCTCACGATCACCCTGCTCGTCGCCGCCGTGCTCACTGCCCTGGTAGGTGTGGTCCTCTCGGCCTGGCGCTGGCAGCGGGTGTTGCTGTTGTTCGACGTGCGGGCGCGGGTGTCCGCCCTCTTTTCCCACTACGTCGTCGGGCTCCTCGTCGGCAACGTGCTGCCCTCGACCATCGGCGGCGACGTCGTCCGCATCGCCCGGGCCTCGAACACGGTCGGATCGTCCAAGGTGTCATTCGCGTCGGTGGTGCTCGAGCGGCTCACCGGTTTCGTCGCGCTGCCCCTCCTCGTGTTCGCAGGTTTCGCCGTCCGCCCGTCATTGATCCAGCACGCGAACGCATGGATCGCGTTGTTGGTAGCGACGTCGACACTCGTCGTGCTGACCCTCATCCTGTTCGTCGCCGGTCACCCCCGCCTCGCCGGTCGGTACGCGGGAAAGGAGAGCTGGGCGCGATTCATCGGCGAGGTGCACCTCGGTGTGGAGCGCCTGCGCCGCGAGCCGCGCCAGATCGTGCCCGTGCTCGGTACCTCACTCATCTACCAGTCGTCGCAAGTGGTGATGTTCGGGCTGATCTTCCGCGCCCTCGATCTCCCCGTTCCGATCGCGGCCGTCATCGCGTTCGCGCCGGCCGTGTTGATGCTCCAAGTACTGCCGATCACCTTCAGCGGGCTCGGAGTGCGCGAGGGTGCGTTGGTACTGTTCCTGCACTCGTTTCATGTCAGCAACGCGCAGGGACTCGCGGCCGGCTTGTTGTGGTGGGGATGCATGATCGTCGTCAGCATGCTCGGAGCGCCGGCCTTCGCAGTCGGTAATCGACCGCGCTCCGCCACCCCCGCGAAGGAACACGTGTGAGCACCCGCGTGCAAGGCCGGCCACGGCTCGCGGGTGGACGCGTTCTCTCCGACGGGCACGTCCTCTACTGGTGGGCGGAGCTGCTCGCGATTCTGGTCTTCTACGTCGTGTATTCGGCGATCCGAAACCTCCACGGCGGCGCGCTTGCACCACCCCACGCGGTGGACCACGCACGACAGATCATGTCGCTCGAGCATCACCTGGGCATCTACCACGAGCAGACGATCCAGCAATGGGCCCTGCACTTTCGCCCGCTCATCCTCTTCGGCAACTACTTCTACGGCTCGTTCCATTTCATCGTCACGATCTTCGCGGCCGTCTTCCTGTACCGGCGCTACACCGACGACTTTCCGCGCTTTCGCAACACGCTCGCCATCACTACCGCGATCGCGCTCGTCGGCTTCACGCTGTATCCGCTGGCACCGCCGCGGATGTTCCCGGGCTACGTCGACACGCTCCTGAAGGATCCGGCGTTCTGGTCGTTCAACTCCGGCGGCATGCAAACCGTGTCGAATCAGTACGCGGCGATGCCAAGTGTCCACATTGCATGGGCTATCTGGTGTGCGCTGGCGCTCGGGCCGCGACTGAAGAACAAGGCCGCGGCGACCCTCGCGTGGTGCTACCCGCTCGTCACGTTGGTGGTGATCACCATCACTGCGAACCACTATTTCCTCGACGCGGTCGCCGGACTCGCGATCCTCGGCGTCGGCTGGGTCGTCGCGAATCGAGTCACCCGGGCCGGTCGGGAGTCGCCCGCGCTCGACGTCGCCTAGCCTGCCCGGCTCGTGAGCGACCGATACGACCTCGACCACGTCGCGCTCGCGGCGCACGACACCTCGACGGCGCTGCGTTTCCTGACCGGCGATCTCGGAGGGACCATCCTCTTCGGCGGCCAGGCGATCGGGTTTCGTCCGATGCAGGTGTGGCTCGGCTCTCGCGTGGGCGACGGGATGCCGGTCGAGTTGCTCGAGCCGTGGGCCGTCGAGCAGAACGATTTCCTCGCGCGTTTCATCGCCCGGCACGGCGCCGGACCCCATCACCTGACCTTCAAGGTCCCCGATCTCGCCGAGGCGCTCGCACGAGTTCGCGGCGCGGGCTTCCATCCCGTGAACATCGACGTGTCGGATCCCGAATGGAAAGAAGCCTTCTTGATGCCGCGCGAAGCGCACGGCACCGTCGTTCAGCTCGCGGAATCACACGGGCATCCCGAGACGCGTGCGGAGCTCCTCACCTACGTGGCCGCGCACGGCGCCGACATGCACCCGCGCTGGTGGACGGACCCACCGCCCGCGACCGGGCACGGAACCTTGCGACGCGTCGTGCTGCGAACGCCGTCGCTGCCCTCCGCGCTCGGCTTCTTCGCCGGCATCCTGCAGGGCGACGTCGAGCACGAGACGCCGACGTCGGCCGATCTCGTGTGGCCGCGCGGCGCGCGCATCCGTTTGGAAGAGAACGCCGACGCGCTCCCGGGCGTCGACCGCCTCGAGGTCATCGGCCTGAACGAGGAACGAACCGTGATCGGGACCCGCTTCACGCCGGTTACCGAATAACCCCTTCACGCGCTCCGCTCTTCGGAGGGCCGGCGCTCGTCGCGCACGATCCTGCGTACCGCATCGTGCACTGCCTGGTCGGCGAGCGAGAGCTGCACGCCGCGCGCGGTCACGACCGCCAGGCGGCGCGGGGGCATGCGCGCGATCCGCATCTGACGCACGCCCGCGTGATCATGGGCAACCGCCGTCTCCGGCAGGATCGACACACCGGCACCCGCGGCGACGAGGTCGGCGATGAGCCGTACGCCTTCGACCTCGATGGGCACACGCAGCTCGACGCGCTCGGCCCGCGCCGCCGTTTCGACCTCGTCGCGCAACGGGTTACCCGCGGGCGGGAGGATGAGCGTCTCGGTCGCGAGCTCGGCCAACGCGATCGGCTCGCGGCCCCGCAGACGCCGCGACGACGGAACGAGCGCGACGAGGTCTTCGTCGCGGAGGTGTTCGACGTGCAACCGCGGATCGCTCACCGGCTCGGTGACGACCGCGCACGCGAGCTGACGCCCCGCGACCTCGCCGGCGAGACGCTCCGACGCACCTTCGGTGAGCCGCAACGACACGCCCGGCGCACTCGTGCGCATCTCGGCCACGACCATCGGCACGAGCAAGCGGCTGACCGTGCCGACGACCCCGAGGGTCGCATGCCCGGTCTCGAGACCCTGCAACATCGACAGGTCCTTGCGCAGCGCTTCGATCTCACTACGAATCGCCCGCGCCCGTTCGATCACCCGAACGCCGAACTCGGTCGGAACCGTGACCCGCCGGCCCCGGACCAGCAGCTGGACGCCCAGCTCGGCTTCGAGCTGACGGACATGCTCCGACACATTGGACTGGACGGTGTGCAGCCGGTCGGCCGCGGTCGTGAAGCTTCCCGCCTCGGCGACGGCAAGGAGCGCCTCCAGCTGGCGAATGTCCATGCAAGTCCTCCTCGGACGCGCTGCCGGTCAGCGCCACCTGTGACGGCGCCGAACGATGCATCGCTGTTACCGATCGATACTATCGTTTCAACGTCTTTGACAGATGGTCTTGTGATCGGCTTCACTAGAAGACGTACGACAGGAGCTCGAGGGAGCCGGCGTCCCCCCGCCCGGTTCCCCGAGCTCCGTCATCCCCGGTCGTGAAGGGGAGCACATGACCGCCGAAATGATGTCCAGTTTCATTTTCACCGGCCCGCTCACTTGGACCACGGACGCCGCCTGCGAAGGTCAGACGCGTCTGTTCTTCGCGCCCGCGGGCGAGCGGCCCGAGGCGCGCGTCGTGCGCGAGTCACAGGCCCGGGCCGTGTGCAACACGTGCCCCGCGCTGCACGAGTGCCGCGACTGGGCGCGGACGAACCGGGAATACGGCTTTTGGGGAGCGGAATCCGAAGAGGAGCGGGCCGCCGCCGGCTTCCGTGTCGACATGCCGGTCGGTCGCGTCGCCCGCTACCCCCGGGGCAACGGCGAGCCGGTCGCGCCGCGCGAGTCCCGCATCGCGTAACAGCGCGGCGCCCGCGCTCACGCGCCGGGCCCACGGCCGGTGACATCTCGGATATGTAACCTCCCGGCCGTGACGGACACGCCGCCGGGGGTCGACCTCGAACGCCTGCGACCGTGGTTCGCCGCGCACGTCGAGGGCGCGACCGGCGGAGAGCTGGCCGCGTCACTCATCTCCGGTGGACGCTCGAACCTCACGTACGCCATCCGCGATGCCGGCGCCGAGTACGTGTTGCGGCGCCCGCCACTCGGACACGTGCTACCGACCGCGCACGACATGGCCCGCGAGTACAAGGTCCTGTCCGCGCTCGCGCCCACCGCGGTACCGGTTCCGAGGACGCTCGCGTTCTGCGACGACGCAGCGGTGAACGATGCGCCCTTCTATGTCATGGAGCTCGTCGACGGCACGATCCTGCGCACGAGCTCCGAAATCGGGGTGTTGTCGCGCGACGAAGCGCGGCGCTGCTCGGAGGAGCTCATCGACGTGCTGGTCGCGATCCACGCCGTCGATTACGGGGCGGTCGGGCTCGGCGACTTCGGGCATCCCGACGGCTACGTCGAGCGGCAGGTACGACGCTGGGGCGAACAGTGGCAACGTTCGAAGACGCGCGAGCTGCCGGCGGTCGACGAGCTCGCGCGCCGCTTGCGCGCTGCGCTACCCGACTCGCCGCGCCCGACGATCGTGCACGGCGACTACCGGCTCGACAACACGATGCTTGCACCCGACGATCCCGGCCGCATCGTCGCGGTGCTCGACTGGGAGATGGCCACACTCGGCGACCCGCTCGCCGACCTCGGCCTCTACCTGCTCTACTACGTGCGCGACGACGCGCAGACGGGCAACGTCGGAGCGACGATCTCGGCCGAGGCGGGGTTCCTGCCGCGCGACGAAGTGGTCGAGCGGTACGCGCAGAAGTCGGGACGAGACGTGAGCCAGCTCGACTTCTACGAAGCGCTCGCCGCGTACAAGCTGGCGATCATTCTCGAAGGCATCCACGCGCGCTTCTTGATGGGCAAGACCGTCGGCGAAGGCTTCGACCACATCGGCTCGCTCGTGGAGATCATGGTGCAGGGCGCGCTCGACCAGTGCTCGCGATCGTCGATCGCGGCGCTGCGCGGTTGAGCCAACCTGCCGTTGACCGCGAGTCGCCGCCGAAACGAAAGGATGCGTCATGGGCGTGATGGACGGAGTGAAGGTCCTGGAAGTGGCCGAGCACGGCTTCGTGCCGTCGGCGGCCGCGATCCTCGCCGATTGGGGTGCCGACGTGGTCAAGGTGGAGCGCCCGACGGGCGACCCCCTGCGCAAGATCATGGCGATGGGCTTCGTCGCCGATACGGGCGACTTCAACTTCCTCTTCGAGCAGTTCAACCGCAACAAACGGGGCGTCGCGATCGACCTCCGCAACGCCGAAGGTCGCGCCGCGCTCGACCGGTTGATCGAATGGGCCGACGTGTTCATCACCAATTTCCTGCCGACCGCTCGCGAGAGGCTCAGGGTCGATCCCGACGACATCTGGGCGCTCAACCCACAGTGCGTGTATGCGATCGGTTCCGGTCAGGGATTGCAGGGCCCCGACGCGGATCAAGGCGGCTTCGACGCCGTGTCCTACTGGGCGCGTGGCGGACTCGCACACATGCTCACGCCCAAGGGCGGCCAACTCGTCCAGCCGCGTGGCGCGCTCGGCGACGCGCCAGGCGGCGCGTACCTCGCCGGGGGAGTCGCGGCTGCCTTGTTCAAGCGAGAGCGAACGGGCAAGCCAACGGTTGTCGACGTGTCGCTACTCGGCGCCGCGGTATGGACGCTCTCCAACGACCTCGTTCCGACGACGATCCTGGGCGTCGAACCACCGCGCCACGTCGCCGGCAAGAGCCTCAGCAGTGTTCTGGTCGGGTCATTTCGAACCGCGGACGAACGCTGGCTGAGCTT
Source organism: Acidimicrobiia bacterium (assembly GCA_038213435.1). Classification (GTDB taxonomy): domain Bacteria; phylum Actinomycetota; class Acidimicrobiia; order IMCC26256; family PALSA-610; genus PALSA-610. Next base: position 23,442 of record JBBQTI010000028.1, on the reverse strand, counting down.
GAACATGCTCGATCCCGACCGGCACTGGGCGCCGACGTGCCGGGCGCTCGGGCTCGAGGACCTCATCGACAAGCCCGGGTACACCACCGCCGCCGAGCGCATGCAACGCGCGCCCGAGCTGCATCCGATCTTCGTCGCGCGCATCGCGTCGTTGACGCTCGCGGAGCTGAAGGAACGGCTGTCGGCGCACGACACGATCTTTTCGGCAATCGCGTCACCCGTCGAGGTGATCGACGATCCGCAAGTACACGCGAACGGATACATGGCGCATCATCCCGATCATCCGACCGCGCGACTGTCGTCGTCGCCCATGCAGTTCGACGGGCACGGACTCGAGATCCGTCGGGCGGCGCCGAACATCGGCGAGCACACTGACGAAGTGTTTCGCGAGCTGGGTGTCGACGACGCCTCGCTCGCCCTGCTCCACGAGAAGGGAGCGTTGGCGTGAGATCCCCGGTTCGCGGGACGTAAGGTGAGCGCGTGACCGTCCGTTGGAGTGTGGAGCCGTCGCTGCGCAACCCCGCGATGGTCGCCGCCTTCTCGGGTTGGAACGACGCGGCCGACGCGGCCTCCGACGCGGTGCGCTGGCTCGCGCGTGCGTGCAACGCGAGACCGTTCGCCTCGCTCGACATCGAGGAGTACCTCGACTTCCAGGCCGCCCGTCCGACGGTCGAGCTCGTCGACGGCATCGTGCGCACGGTGAACTGGCCGTCGATCGCGCTCTCGGCCGGTTCGCTGCCCGCGGGGGGACGCGACCTCGTGCTGCTTCTCGGCGTCGAACCGAACCTGCGATGGCGCTCGTTCTGCGACGACGTGATCGGCGTCGCCCGCACGACCAACTGCGAGACGATCGTGACCCTCGGGGCGCTGCTCGGCGACACGCCCCACTCCCGCCCGATCCGGTGCACCGGCTCGGCGACCGACGAGGTGCTCGCGGCGCGGCTCGGGATGCAGCGTTCGCGATACGTCGGTCCGACGGGCATCGTCGGCGTTCTGCACGACGCGGTGCGCCGAGCCGGCTTCCCGTCGGCGTCGATCTGGGCGCCGGTTCCGCACTACGTCGCGACGCCACCGAACCCGAAGGCCACGCGCGCGATGCTCGACCGCCTGGCCGACCTCCTCGATCTCGGGCTCGATCTCACCGACCTCGACATCGCGTCGAGCGCGTGGGAACGCTCCGTCTCCGAGGTGGTCGCGGGCGACGCCGACGTCAGCTCCTACGTCGAACGGCTCGAAACCCGCTTCGACACCGCCGACGACGGACCGGGCTGGCTCGAGACCGACGACGAGATCGCGGCCGACGACGACGAAGCGGACGACGACGACTGGTTCGACGAGGACGAGCTGCCGTCGGGCGAATCCCTCGCCGAGGACTTCGAGCGCTACCTGCGCGACCAACCCGACGAGTGACGCACCGTCACGTCCGTCACACATGCTTGCGGCACAGCCGTCAGGCGAGGAGGTCCTGGGCCAAGCCTTCCCAGAGGCGGGTCGACAGTACGAGTGACTCGATATCGACGCGCTCGTCGTTGCCGTGGAACATCGACGCATAGTCGTCGAACGAAAGCTTGCGGCTGAACAAGCCGAATCCGTACGCCACCGACCCGGACCGCCGGAAGAAACGCGCGTCGGTCGCGCCTACCGTCAGGAAGGGCACGAGCGCCGAGCCCGCGACCAGCTGCGACGAGACGCGACCCATCGCGTCCCACAGCGGCGTGTCGGAGGGCGACGTGGTCGACTCGTTCTCGTCGAACGGCGTGATCTCCGTGCATGCGACGAGATCGCCGAGCGCGTCGTCGAGCATGGCGCGGATGTCGGCGCTGCGCTGGCCCGGAAGGGTACGGATGTCGACCTCGACCTCCACCAGATCGGGGATCACATTCGTCTTGGTGCCACCGCGGATGACCGTCGGCGCGAACGTCGTGTGCGTGCACGCGTGCGCCTGACGCGCCAGACCGATCGGCAGCTCTTCACAGAAGCCGACGAGCGTCGCTTCGTCGAGCAGATGTTCGTTCCACTCGGGCCCGAAGTCGACGCCTTCGATGAACCGTCGCCAGGTCTCGTGGATCTGCGTCGGCGGCCGGTATTCCGCGAGCCGCTTGACGATCTCCGCGGCGGTGACCAACGCGTTGTCGGTGCGGAAGGGTTGCGACGCATGACCCGGCGTACCTCGCACAGTGATACGGCACCAGTACGAACCTTTCTCCCCCACGATGACGGGAAGCCGAGGTCCGCGCGCGGTCGGCATCTGGAAGCCACCCGCCTCGGTCACGACGTAATCGGCTCGCACCGCGTCGCGCTCGTGGTCGAGCAGGTGCTCGGCACCCCACGTGCCCAGGTTTTCCTCGTCGGCGACCGCGAGATACACGAGCGTTCCGCGCGGCCGGAAGCCCGAGCGCGCGAGCGCGCGGAACGCAACGGCCATCGTCGCGGTGAGGTTCAACATGTCGACGGCGCCCCGGCCCCACACCTCACCGTCGACCACATCACCGCCGAACGGGTCGCGTCGCCATCCGTCGGGGTTTGCGGGCACGACGTCGGTGTGACCCATGAGCAGCAACGTGGGAGCGGTCGGATCACTCCCCTGGATACGCGCCACCAGGTTCTCGCGTCCGGGCTGCGCGACGTAACGCTCGAGCTCGAGACCCGTATCTCCGAGGTACTGCGCGAGCAGGTCGACGCTGCGCGACTCGTGGCCCGACTCGGGCGTTCCATCGTTGACGCACTCGTTGCGAATCAGCTGCGAGAGCAGATCGACCGACTCGTTCGCGAGCTGGGTGTCGGTCGCGGTCATGCGGGGCCCGGCGCCGGTTCCATGCGGTAGACGAGCATGCCTCTTTCCTCGAAGCGCTCGGCCCCCCCGGCATGCGCGAGATGCTCCAGGTGCGCGAACGTCTCGCTCTCGGCCATCGTGCCCCAATGCCGCTTCGGAAACACCTCGTGCGACAGCGCGACCACGGTCGCGGGGCCGAGCGCGAGTCCCGCTTGGCGCAACAGCTCCATGCGCTCGGCGTGGTGCTCCTTTATCGCCTCGACGCGGCCCGGAACATCGGGGAAGGGATGACCGTGCGCGGGCAATCCGAGCGTCACTCCTTTCAACCGTCCGACGAGGTCGAGGGTGGCGAGGTACGACTTGAGTGAGTCGGCCTTGCGGACGCCCGAAACGTGCGGCGTGATCGACGGGAGGACATGGTCGCCGGTGAGCAGCGTTCCGGATTCGGGATCCCACAGACACAGATGGTCGACGGTGTGGCCGGGCGTGTGCACGACGAACCAGTCGCGACCGCCGAGCCGAACCCGTTCGCCATGGTGCACCCGATCGGTCGGTTCCGGAGGCGAGAACAGCACGCGCAGGGCCTTGATCATCATCCGCCGCCGCAGCGGCGGACCTTGATTCGTCGTGCCCCACGGCGTGATCGCGCCCCAAGGGCTCGACGTCGCCTCCGTCTCCTCGGTGTCGTCGCGCACGACGTCGGGATCGTTGATCGTCGGCAACTCGTCGGGCGACACGTCGACGCTCTGCGAGTAAGCGGCCGCTTCCAGCTCGACCCGGCGCGCCTCGCCTTCCGAAAGCGCGCGCTGCGGGCTCGGTCCCTTCACCGTCCACGTCGAGAACGCGTGGTGCGTGATCAACTTCGCGCCGGCTTCACGCGCGATGCGACCCGCGCCCCCGAAATGATCCGGATGCGAGTGCGTCACGACCACCGTGTGGATGTCGTTGACGCCGTAGCCCGCGGACTTCAGTCGCTGCTTCAACGCCTTCCACGATTGCGGTCCCGGCAATCCCGGGTCGACGACTGCGATGCCGCGGTCGTCGACCAGGCCGTACATGTTCACGTGGCCGAGCCCCGGCATCCAGATCGGGAGCTGCATGCGCAACACGTTCGGCGCGACCTCGGTCACCTCGTCCGACGCGGGCTCCTGTTCCTGTCTCGGAGGACGCGCGCGCGGCTGGGTGTCGGTCATGCCGGGCAGGGTATCCCGCGCCCGCGGAGCCCGAATCTCCGGTCAGGCGTAGGCGAGCGGCGCCAGCTTCGTCCATGGACGATTCGCCTCGGCCACCGCACCACATGCCAGGACGACCTCCTCGTCGTCGCGGCGGGCGACGGCTTGCAAGCCGACGGGCAGACCATCGGACGCGCAGCCGACCGGGATGCTCACCGCGGGCATGCCCGAGATGTTGAACGGAGCGGTGTAGGGCACCGATCCCATCCCCCCGACCTTCTGCCCGCCGATCTCCATGGGCGGTGGGCCCTCGGCAACGAACGCGGTCGTCGCGGTGGTCGGTGTCAGCAACAGGTCGACCTCGTCGAACACGACCCCGATGGCCTCGAGCAGCTCGAAGCGGCGCCGCAGTGAACGCATCAGCTGCTCCGAGTTGATGTTGTCGACCGCCTGCAGACCGGCGCGCGACACAGGCGTCACGTCGTCCCAACGATCACGCGCCGCGTCGAGATGGTTGGCCGCCGTGTCGAGGGAGGAGATCAGTCCCCATGCACCTCCGGGCCGGGGCAGGCGAACGTCGATGTCGACGAGCTCGATACCCGCGTCGGCGCACAACGCGAGCGCCGATTCGTGTGCGAGCTTCTCGACCTCGGGATCGCATACAGCGAACCCGAGCGTCGACGACCATGCGGCGCGCTTGCCGCGGAGCTGCGCAACGGCATCGCCCGAGACGATCGCCGCCTCGTAGGAGCGCGCGGGATGCGGGAGCGACGTCGGGTCGCCGTTCGTGGGACCCGCGATCGCGTCGACGTAACGAGCCGCGTCACGTACCGAGCGACACATCGGTCCGGGCACCGAGGTGAGCGCGCTGTCGAAGTTGCCGGCCGAGCCGACGCGGCCGAAGCTCACCTTGAAGCCGAAAAGACCGCTATACGAGGACGGGATGCGAATCGATCCACCGCCGTCGCTGCCGGTGCAGATCGGCACCATCCCCGACGCCACCGCGGCCGCCGAGCCGCCCGACGAGCCGCCGGGAGTGCGCTCGGGGTTCCACGGATTGCGGGTCGTGCCGTGCAGGTAGGTGCGCGTCCAGTTGGTCGAACCGAATTCTGGCGATGTCGTGAGACCGACGAGCACCGCGCCCGCCGCTTTCAACCGGGCCGGCTCGGTGCCGTCGCGCGTTCCCACCGCGTCGCGATAGAGCAGCGACGCGTGCGTGTCGGGCCAGCCCGCGACCTGTACGAGCTCCTTCACGCCCATCGGGACGCCGGCCCAGCGTCCGGGATCGTCGCCCCGCGCGACGGCCGCGTCGATCGCCGCGGCCCGTGTACGCGCACCCTCGAGATCGAGATAGCAGAACGCGTTCAGCTCCGGGTTGAGCTTCTCGATCCGCTCGACGAACACGTCGAGCAGATCGGTCGAGCGCCGATCACCGCTTCGAACCGCGTCGGCCAGTTCCCACGCGTCCTGTTCCCAGACTTCGGTCACGATTCCCCCTGCTCCTGTGCGACCTTCTGCAGTTCCGTGAACGCGTCGTCGATGCCGGCCGCGAAGACCTCGATGTCGGCACACGCGTCGCGGTCGCCCCACACCCCGAAATGCAGGGTCCCGTCGTACGACAAGATGCCGACGACCACCGACAGGTTCCGGGTCAGCGGCACGATCGGGAACGATTCCAGCAACCGCGCGCCCATCATGTAGAGCGGGAGCTGCGGGCCCGGCACGTTCGTCACGACCAGGTTGAAGAACGGCTGACGGTGGACGACACGGGCCGCGAGGCTCATGAGGGTCGGGGCGACGTATTCGGTCATGCCGAGCAACATCTCGGCGCCGACCGCCTGGCGCCGCTCCTTGAGATCGGCGGTCTGTGCGGAGATGGCGCGCAGTGTTTCGACGGCGGGCCGGTCGTCGACCGGCAGGTTGACGAACATCGCCGAGACCTTGTTCCCGAGGGAACCCCGTTGGTCGTCGGCGCGCACCGAGACCGGGCAGAGCGCGCGCAGCTGCAGGTCTTCGGTGCGCGGTGTATGAAAAGCCGCCGGAGCCCGCCCGACACCCCGGCGAGCACGACATCGTTGACGGTGCCGCCGAGCCCACGGCGGATCTCCTTGACGTCGGCCAGCGGGATGCGGACGACCGCCAGGCGTCGATGGCGGCCCGTGCGCGCGTTGATCGACGTACGCGGCGCGATCGCGTCACGCGTCACCATCGTGCTGATCGACCGCGCGAGCTCGTAGGCGCGCTCGAGTGCGTGACGCGGGCCGCGCAACATCGATCGGACGGACCGCACGATCTCCGCGGGCTGGGTGATGCGTTCGCGCAGCGTGTCGAGCAGCAGTTGCGAAGCGCTCGGCGCGGTCTCCGGCATCCAGTCGGTCACGATCGACGGTGCGAACTCGGGACTCGTGTCGAGCAACAACGTCGCGACGTCGACGCCCGACACGCCGTCGATGAGCGCGTGGTGCGTCTTCTGCAGAACGGCGACGTTGCCACCCTCGAGGCCTTCGACGAACCAGATCTCCCACAGCGGGCGATCACGGTCGAGCAAACCCTCCTGAATGCGCGTCGTCAGCGCGACGAGCTGTTCCCACGCTCCCGGCCGAGGGAGGGCGGTGTGCCGCACGTGATAGGTGATGTCGAAGTCGTCGTCGTCGACCCAGATCGGCCGGCCCTGCTCGTACGGCACGAACCGGAGCCGGCGGCGGAACCGCGGCAAGAGGGGAAGCCGCGACATCACGAGGTCGCGCACTTCACCGATCCGGAACCGATCGTCGGCGTCGAAGAACGGCGCGCCCTCGAAGACGCTCACCGCGCCCACGTGCATCGGGTATTCGGGCCGCTCCAGGTGCAAGAAGCTCGCATCGAGCGAGGTGAGACGGTCGTTCGGGTTCATCTTCGACCGATCGTAGGTCGCACGCTCGCTACGGTCTACCGGGTGGATCTCGTCCCGACCGCAGTATGGAGGATCTCGCCCGAGTTGGTGCTCGCGCTCGACGAACATCTCGGGCCGCCCGTCGACAGCTACGTGAACGGCTCTCAGACATGGCTGGTCGGCGACGAGCCGAACGACGTGCCGAATGATGTGCCGAAAGATGTGCCGAAAGATGAGAACGAGACGGGCGATACCGCGATGATCCTCGAGTTCCGGCTGCACCCCGTGTCGGGTTACCGGCCACCCGCCGGCTGCTCGCACTACGACCTCTGGGAGACGGTCGTCACGCAACTCTCGCTGGGAGCCGGCGCCCCGGAGCTGCGACTCGGCAACGAGGCGCGCCCGCTCGACGGGCTGTGGGACGGCCTCGAGGCCTTCCCCGCGTACGGTGACGAGATCGAGCCGGCCCGGCTGGCGGCCGTCGCCACCGCGGCGCTCGCGATCGCGCCGGATCGCACCGGACTCGTCGACCACGAGGCCATCGGCGATGCCTGGGAGCACGCGAACGGCAAGGTCTCGATCGTCGGTCTCCTCATCGACCAGCTCACGTCGCGAGCGGGTTGACGAGAAGCGGGTTCAGGCCTGGCCCCGCCAGGTCGGGTCGCGGGGCGGGTCGAACCAGGTCTCGACCTTCTCGCCGGCGATCGCTCGGAACGCCAGATCGAGCCAACGGTGGGCGCCGGCGAGCGGCTGCGGCATCGCGTCGCGTGCGAAGAAGCCGACTGCGCTCGTTTCGAGCGGATGGCCCTTCAGCTCCCCGCCGGTCATCCGGCAATGGAAGACGAGCGAGTACATCGGCACGCGCGCGAAGCCGAGACGGAGGCCGTCCAACACCGCGATCAGCGAGACCGGTTCGCACTCGACGCCGGTCTCCTCGAGCACTTCCTTGATCGCGATCTCCGAGGCCGAGTATCCGACGTCGGCCCAGCCGACCGGGTACAGCCACCAGCCGGAATCGGCGCGCTGCGTCAGCAGGATCTCACCCTGATCGTTACCGACGACCGCCGCCACCGCGACCTTGGGCGTGACGTAGCCGGCGACACCGTCGCCGACCGTGCTGAGCCACTCGTCGAACAGCACATCGGCTTCGGCTTCGTTGATCGCGGCCGCGCGGATGTCGGCCGCGACCTTCAGGACCTCCTCGAACCGCTCCCGTTCGTAGAGGCTCTGCGTGAATCCGAGTCCCGTACGCGCGATCCCCGCCAGCGCCTCTGCCCACCGCAACATGTCCGCCGCGGACTCGGCAAAGTCCTGGGTGCTCATGCGGCTCGAACCCTAGCCAGTCATGCGATCGACGAGCGCGGCCCGCAGCTGCGCAACCGCGTCGGCGTCCTCGATCTTGCACGCGTTCGAATCCCGCACATAGAACACGTCGACCACCCGCTTGCCAAAGGTTGCGACCTTCGCGATCCGCACGTCGAGGGCGAGCTCGGTGAAGGCGGAGGCCAGTCGGTAGAGCAACCCGATGTCGTCGTCGGCGTGCACCTCGACGACGGTGTCGGTCTCGGATTCCTCGGAGTTCACGTCGATGCGCACCTCGGGAGCCGCGCGCTCGCCGAGTCCCGCGTAGGCTCGGCGCCGTTCATCGACGCGCACCGCGAGATCGATCTCGCCGGCCAGCGCCTGCGCGATCGTTTGCGTGACGCGCGCGCCGTCGTCGTCGTCGACGCGACCGAACGGGTCGGCGCCGCGAAACACGTCGAGTGCGTAACCGTCGGTCGTGCCGAACAGGCTCGCTTCGAGCACGTCGAGCCCGCAGACGGTGAGCGCACCGGCCAAGGTAACGAGTAGTCCGGGACGGTCGTCGGCAACGACGGTAATCGCGACGTGGCCGCCGTCGACCCGCTCGCAACGAACGGTAGGGGAGTCGCTCAGCAGCGACTCGTGCACACACATGGTGTCGACGTCGAACGCGAGGACATATTGCTCGGGTAACCGCGCGAGGAAGACCCCGGCGCGCTCCTCGCCGAGACGCTGCCGTAGCGCGTCGCGGCGATCCGCGGCAACCGCTTTCGTCTCTCCGCGCTCGATCGCCGTCGCGGCCTTCACGAAAAGGTCCCGTACGAGCGCGGCCTTCGACGGGCTCCACGCAGCCGGGCCCGTCGCACGGGAGTCGCCGATGGTCAGCAAATAGAGGAGGCGTAGACGCTCGGCGTCGGCCGCGCACGCCGCCGCGACGTTGTCGGCCACGGATGCGTCGGAGAGATCGCGCCGCGTCGCGACTTCGGCCATGAGGAGATGGTTGCGAACGAGCCAGGGCACGATCTCGCGGGCTTCGCTGTCGAAACCCATGCGGCGAACAATCCGATCAGCCGTCGCCTCTCCAACTTCCGAATGATTGCCGGGCATGCCCTTCGCGAGGTCGTGCAACAACGCGCCGAGCAACAGCAGCTCCGGGCGGCGGCAGGCACGCGCGACCACGGCGTCGACATCGACCTCGTGACCGGACGGCTGGCGAACCTCGCCGGCATCGAGAAGGCGCGCGCACTGCGCGACCGCTTCGAGCAGATGGCGATCGACGGTGTAGCGGTGGTACGCGTTGCGCTGCGGCCGCGACCGAACGTGTTCCCATTCGGGCAGGAGCCGGACGAGAACGCCCTCGTGGTCGAGCGCTTCGAAAACGGGCACCGCGTGCTCACCCGACCGCAGGAGACGAACGAAGCCCGCGCGTTGCCATACGTCCCACGTCGGCTCGCCCGTGGCCCGCAGCCGCGTCAACGAGGTTCGGTCGAACGGCACCGCGTGCTCGGCCGCGGCGCACGCGGCGTCGAGCATTCGCAAGGGAGGTACCGACCCGTCGGGGTCGGTATCGACGTGCACGCGTCCCTTGCCCAACCAGACGCCCTCGGCGAACGCTTCGTCGAACCGTGCACCTTTCGCGCCGGGGCGGTCGAGCAGGTCGCGCACGCGCGACCACACGTCGCCTGCTATCCACGCGATCTCGCGCGCCGCGCGCGCGAGATCGTGAACGAGCGAGTCAGCCGACTCGAAGTCGAGCTGCGCGGCGACCGCGTCCTGTTCCTGCAGGGCGACACGGTCGGAGCGCGAGTTGGTGACCCGCTGCAGCGCGACCCGGATGTCGAGCAACAGCTCGCGCCCGGTCTCGACCCTGGCCAGGTCGTCCGCGGTCAGGAAGTCGAGATCGAGCAGGGTCGAGCAACCGCCCGGCGCGCCCAACGCCCAACCGCCCCACTCGAAAGCCTGCACGTCGCGCAAGCCCCCGGCGCCCTCCTTGAGATCGGGTTCGAGCATCTCGGCGATCGCGCCGGGCCGTTGGCGCCGAAGTTCCGCGGTATCGGCGAGCACGGGCAGGACGCGCGCGCGGCGACGCGCCGCGAGCTCGCGCGCCTTGCGTTCGAGCTCGGTGGCGAGATCGCGCGCGCCCGCGATGACTCGAACATCGAGTAACGCCGTGAGCGCGTCGAGGTCGTCGGCGGCAAGTGCGATCGATTCCTTGACCGTGCGGGCACCGTGGCCGGTGACGAAGCCCGCGTCCCAGAGGGGGTACCACAGCTGCTCGGTCGCCGATCGCACCGTGTCGGCGGTGTGGCGACCGCGCAGGTTGTGCACCAGCAGGACGTCGATATCGGAGCCCGGGCAGAGCTCGCGGCGAGCGTACGAACCAAGGCCCACGAGCGCGACCTCGCCGGATCCGTCCAGGTCTCCGAAGGCCTCGATGAGCGCGGCATCGACCGCGTCGGCGAGGGCGGCGCCAAAGGCGCGCCCCCGCAAATCCAGGTCGGCGAGCAGCACCGCGCGCGCGTCGCGCAACCGCTCGGAGATGAGTTCGGAACTCGAGCTAGAGCGCGTCAGAGCCCGCTTCCCCGGTTCGGATGCGGATCAGGCCCTCGACGGGAACGATCCACACTTTCCCATCGCCGATCTTGCCGGTGCGAGCAGCTTCCACGATCTTCTCCGCGACGCGCGGGGCGTCGTCGTCGTCGACGAGTATCTCGAGCTTCACCTTCGGCACGAAGTCGACCGTGTACTCGGCGCCGCGGTACACCTCGGTGTGCCCGCGTTGCCGACCGAAACCTTGTACCTCGGTCATCGTCAGCCCTTGCACGCCGAAGTCCTGTACGGCCGTCTTGACGTCATCGAGCTTGAACGGCTTGACGATGGCTACGACGAGTTTCACGTGTCACTCCTTTGCCCGCTCACGCGGGTCCCTCGGTTCGGTGGCCATCGGAGCCCGGCGGCTCGGCGCGACCCCTGAGGCGAACAGCCGAGAAGGCTGTGACCTCGCCCGAGCCTGACAGGAAGCTGTTTCCCGGCCGGGACTCGATTGTTACACCTCTGTTTCATGCCGCGCCTCCCGAGAGGCCCGCGTCGCCGCCGGCCCGTGACCTGAGCACTTTCGCCTTGCCGAGACCCCACGCGAGCAGCGCTCCGCCGAGCTCGTCGTCGCCGAGCTCGGCGGGGTTCTTGAGGACGATGCCGTATGGATCGTCGGGAAAAGCCCGGGTCTCGAACGGATCGCGCACGACTGCCGGCACGCCGGCCGCGCGCAACACCTCGCTCGCCTCCCGGAAAAGCGACCGAATGATCTCGAGCGGCGTGGCGCGCTGGCCGGCCGGATCGAGCTCGAACAGCGACCGCAGCTCGGTCTCGACGCGGGTGGCCGCCCGTCCGCCGGCGACGGTCGCGGCCGCGATCGCGCCGGCTCGGGTCCGGTCGTCGAGCTCGCCCCAAGCGTCGATCAGCGCGGTCACGGAGCGCACCACCCACGCCGGGCCCAAGCGCGCCACACCGTCGATCAGCAGCGCGGCACCTTGCGTCATGAGTGCGTAGCCGTCGGCCTCGGCACCCGGCATTGCCTGCGCCCGCTGGTCGTCAGGGAGCGGCATCGACCAACATCGTCGCGTGCGGCTCCGAGCGTTGTCGGTCTTCGAGCGAATCGTCTATCACTGCGCGTGTGTCGATCCGCGCGATCCCGCCCACCCGGTGCTGGAGGTCGATGCGCTGCTGCGGGAGGGCGACGCCGACGGTCCACTGCTCGTCGCGGTCGCCGACTTCAAGCGCATCATCGGCTTCGAGGCGACGAACGCGTGCATCGGCGAGTTCCGTCGGGCCGGGCGGACCGAGACGTACGACGGCGTCGAGTACGTGACGTTCGCGGTCTGGGAGGTAGCCGCACCGTGAACGCATCCGGTCGAGTCCATCACCCCGCGAAATCCTCAACCGGCGACGACGTCGCCTTCCATGCGATTGACGGTGCACCCCAGCTCCTCGAGATACGCGATCGCCTGACCGCGCGCGTCGTGCGGTCCCGCGAGCTCGAGGATCACCCAGGCCGAATGCGCCTCGACGTTCGCGCGCCGAATGCTCGGCACGACGTCGAAGCGCTTGATCACCTCGTAGATCATCGGGCGCTCGACGAGCTCTTCCGGAATCGACACGAAGAGCCTGATCGCGTCGCCGTGCGGAGTCATCGCGCCTCGTCCTCCGCGCCCAGCCCCACGCGGGCACACGCATCGGCCGGTTCGAGGAGGAGGCCCGTGAAGAACGGTCCGAACTCCCCGTAGCGCGCCGACACCGGGTCGAAGCGCATCTCGTAGACGATCTCCTTCAGCGCAGCCGGATCGTCGGCCAACAGCGTGACGCCCCATTCCCAATCGTCGATCCCAGTCGAGCCGGTAATGAGCTGCAGCACGCGGCCCGCGTACGTTCGTCCGACGCGAGCGTGGCCGGCCATGAGCTCCTTGCGTTCGTCGAAGGGCAACTCGAACCAATTCGCGTCGGTCGAGCGACGCTTCGACATCGGATAGAAGCAGCAGCACTGCTTCATGGGAAGACGCGGGTGCACGCGATTCTCGCGGTAGTGCTCGATGCGATCACGCCAGGCGCGGAGACGCCCTTCGAGCTCGTCTCCCGACACGCCTTCCTCGCCCTCGAGGCGCGCGCGCTCGTCGTCCTCGGTTGCGCCGTACTCCGATTGCTCGGTGAGCGAAACGTAGGAGTAGACGGGTGCGAGGGGTGCCGCCAGGAGCTCGGCCTGGAAGCGTTGCAGCCGTGCGAGATCGGGCCCGAGCGCGATCACGCCCAGGTCGGCCTTGTGACCGAGCATCGCGACAGCCAGCGCTTGGTGCCCGTCGGCCTCGAGCGCGGCGAACGCGTCACGGACGTGCTTTCCGGCGCCCGCATCTCGCTCGGCGCGCTCGCGGTCGACCCGGTAATAAAGGTGCAGAACACCCCATCCGACCGAAGGAGTCACGCCTTCCACGAATCGAGCGTACCCGCGTCCACCGTCGACGACTTGCCCGCGAAGGCACACTCACCCAGTCGAGACACCGCTCCCGATCGTGCTGTACGGCCGCGTTTGGGACGACGGCGGAGCGGTCACGCGAACGGGGGTGCCGAACGCGTAGAAGTCACCCTGGATTCGAATCACCGCGTCGGGCGCGAGGGCGTCGGGCGCGAGGGCGTCGGGCCCGAGGCCGTCGAGCCCGCCGGCGCCCGCTTGCGGCGACAGTGGGACCGACACCACGTCGCGCCGGACCCGTCCGGCGCGGTCGATCCACACGTCGAGCGCGAGTGGCCGATCGCCGCTGACCGATCCGAGCTGAGCCAGCTTGGCGCGCAGTGCCGCCACTCGGGGACCTCCGGCCGCATCCGGTCTCGGATCGATCGTCGTCGCGTAGTGCGTCGACGGCTCGCCGCGCACCGACTCGTGGCCCACGATGCGGATTTCGTCGGACGCGGCGGCGACGAACGCGAGCTGGCCGGCGGGATCCACCTGCGATGGCGACAGCGCCGACGGATCGGCGCCGGCCGCCTGGCTCGGGTCGAGACTGAGCCATCTGACCGAGGGGGGCAGTCCGGCCGCCCGCAGGATCCCGGCCGGCATCTTGGTGTAGACGACCCCACGGACGGTCCGCTCCTCGACGGGCCCGGCGCCGCCGAGCCGGTCGAGCAGTGGGATGCTGAGTGAAAGGTCGGCGTTGCCGCTGACGAAGTCGACGACACCGGTGCCCGCAATGTCGTAGGCGCCGGTCGCGAGCGAGTCGTCACCGAGCCCGGTCGGGGTCACCGAGATCGAGGTCCGAGCGGTTCGCGCCGCCGACGTTGCCGACACGGATCGCAACACAGCTGCCTGGAGCACAGGATTGCGCGCGCGCGGCAACGGGGCGGCGACGTTCGGCGCGGGCGCAATGGCGCGCCGGGAGAAGTCGGTTCCGCCACAGCCCGCAACGACCACCGCGACAGCCAGCGCGACGACGGTGAACACGGGTCGCGAACCCAGCATCCCTGCCCTCCGTAGCCTCCGACCCTTCCGAACTCCGGCCCGGATCGTACCGGCGCCCGGGGCGGGATCAGCACTCAGGATGACAACCGGTACAGGTCCGGGACGCGCCAGGGGCGCCCCGAAGGGCGCCCCTTTCGGACTGCGCAGGACTGCAACTAGAAGTCCATGTCTCCCATGCCGCCGCCGGGCATCCCGCCTCCCGGCATGCCGGCGCCCTTCTCTTCGGGCTTGTCGGCCACGACCGCCTCGGTGGTGAGGAAAAGCGCCGCGATCGAAGCTGCGTTCTGCAGCGCCGAGCGCGTCACCTTGGCGGCGTCGATGACTCCCGCCTTGACCAGGTCCTCGTACTCACCCGTCGCCGCGTTGAGGCCGTGCGCGCCCTTCAGGTTCTTCACCTTCTCGACGATCACACCACCCTCCATGCCGGCGTTGACGGCGATCTGCTTCAACGGCTCTTCCAGCGACCGAGCGACGATCTTGGCGCCGGTGGCAACGTCGCCCTCGAGAGTGTTGGCGAGCTCGAGCACCTTCGCCTGGGCCCGGAGCAACGCAACACCACCGCCGGGCACGACGCCCTCTTCGACGGCCGCCTTCGTGGTCTGCACCGCGTCTTCGATGCGGTGCTTCTTCTCCTTCAGCTCCACCTCGGTGGCCGCGCCGACCTTGATGATCGCGACACCACCCGACAACTTGGCGAGCCGCTCCTGCAGCTTCTCGCGGTCGTAGTCGGAGTCGGTGTTGTCGATCTCGTTGCGGATCTGCTGGATGCGACCCTGTACGTCGGCCTTGGCGCCCGCGCCTTCGACGATCGTGGTCTCGTCCTTGGTGACGACGACCTTGCGCGCCTTGCCGAGCAACTCCATTCCGATGCTCTCGAGCTTCAGGCCGATCTCCTCGGAGACCACCTGGCCACCGGTGAGGATCGCCATGTCCTGGAGCATCGCCTTGCGCCGCTCGCCGAAGCCGGGGGCCTTGATGGCGACCGACTTGAACGTGCCACGGATCTTGTTGACGACGAGCGTGGCGAGCGCCTCGCCCTCGACGTCCTCGGAGATGATCACGAGCGGCTTGCCCGATTGCATGACCTTCTCGAGCACCGGCAGGAGGTCTTTGACCGCGCTGATCTTGCTCGACACGAACAGGAGCAACGCGTCGTCGAGGACGGCTTCCATGCGCTCGGGGTCGGTGACGAAGTAGGGCGAGATGTAGCCCTTGTCGAAGCGCATGCCCTCGACGAGGTCGAGCTCCATGCCGAAGGTCTGGCTCTCCTCGACGGTGATCACACCGTCCTTGCCGACCTTCTCGAGCGCCTCGGCGATCATCGAGCCGATCTCCTTGTCGGCCGCGGAGATCGCGGCGACGTTGGCGATGGCGGCCGGGTCGGTGTCGACCTTCTTCGACTGCTTCTTCAAGTCTTCGACGGCACAGGCGACGGCCTCTTGGATGCCGCCCTTGAGGACCATCGGATTCGCGCCGGCGGCGACGTTGCGCAAGCCCTCGCGCACCATGGCCCACGCCAGCACCGTGGCGGTCGTGGTGCCGTCGCCCGCGACGTCGTCGGTCTTCTTGGCGACTTCCTTGACCAGCTCGGCGCCGATCTTCTCGAAGGGATCCTCGAGGTCGATCTCCTTGGCGATCGAAACACCGTCGTTGGTGATCGTGGGGGCGCCCCACTTCTTTTCGAGGACGACATTGCGGCCGCGCGGGCCAAGGGTGACGCGCACCGCATCGGCGAGCTTGTTCATGCCCGCCTCGAGCGAACGGCGGGCGTGCTCGTCGTAGGCGATCTGCTTGGGCATTGGCAAAAACCCCCTTGAGCAGCCTGCGTTGGCTGCGTGGAACGGGCGGATGGTTGGCACTCAGGATAGCCGAGTGCCAACCCATGTTGGCACTCGACCGGCGCGAGTGCAAGCCGAGGAACGGGACCCACACCCGGCCGGGATGGCCGTAACGTGGGCTCGTGGCCGAGTTGCACGACACGACCGAGGAGTACCTCGAGACGATCCTCTCGCTCGAGGAAGAGGGCATCGTACCCATGCGAGCCCGCCTCGTGGAGCGGCTCGGCCTGTCGGCCGCCGCCGTGTCGGAAACCTGCGGCCGGCTCGTCGACCAGGGATTCGTCGAGCTCGACGGCGACCGCCGCCTCAGCCTCACCACCAAGGGCCGCGGGCTGGCGACCACCATCGTGCGCCGCCACCGGCTGGCCGAACGCCTCCTCGTCGACGTGATCGGGCTCGAATGGGAGAAGGTGCACGCCGAGGCGGCTCGCTGGGAGCACGCGATCTCGGCCGACGTCGAGGAGAAGCTCGTACTGCTGCTCGGTGATCCGGCGACCTGTCCGCACGGCAACCCGATCCCGGGCTCGCATCACTCGGCCCCCACAACCCGCACGGTCGCGCTCGCCGATGCCGAGATCGGTCCGGTCACCGTCGCCCGCGTCAGCGAGCGGTTGGAGATGTCGGATGAGGCGCTCGTGCTCATCGCGCGCGCACACCTGCTCCCCGGATGCGACGCGACGATCGTTCACGCGAGCGCCGACGGCGTCACGGTCAAGACCGACGCCGGTGAGCACCGCGTACCGACGCGGGTTGCGGAATCGCTCTACGTCTCGGTTCGCTGAAGTCTCCAGATGCCGTGGGGCATCTCGGGGAAATGTGAAACCGTGCGCTGTTCCCACAATGTGAAACCGAGTCGGCGCGCGACAGCCTGCGACGCGGTGTTCTCGGGCAGGATCACGCTGTAGAGCGCGTCGACGGGGTGATGCACGAACGCGTACTCGACCGCCACCGCGCCCGCTTCGGTCGCGAAGCCCTTGCCCCAATGGTCGGGGTGGAGGGCCCAACCGATCTCGATGCCCGGCCAGTCGGCTCGTTCGGGGAAGTGCATGCCTGCGCGTCCGACGAACGCACCCGTCGTTTGTTCCTCGAGCGCCCACTGCCCCGTGCCGCGTAACTCCCACTGCCCGAGCTGTTGCGCCATCCCGAGCCACGCCTGCTCGCGCCCGACGTCGTCGGGAAGATGCAGCGACGCGCGCACCTGGCGTGTTTGCAGAACCGCGGCGTACGCGTCGACGTCTTCCTCGCGAAACGGGCGCAGCAGCAGCCGATCCGTTTCAAGTGTCGGACATCGACCCACTGCGCTCGTCAGCCGCCGCCGACCGCTCGAACGATGCTGCCACCGGCGACCGCCGGCACAATGCTTATCGTCTGACCGTCGGCGACGGGCGAGTCGACGCCTTGCAGGAAACGGATGTCCTCGTCGGCAAGGAACACGTTGACGAAGCGACGGAGCCCGCCGGTCTCGTCGAACAACCGCTCCGCGAATCCGGGGTGGGCGCTTTCGAGCGCCTTCAACGCGTCGGCGACGGTGGCCGCCTCGACCTGCACCTCCGCCGCGTTCGCCGAGAGGCTGCGCAGCTGCGTCGGAATACGGATGGTGACGCTCATGCCGGTACGACCATCATGCCGGTACGACCATCATGCCGGTACGACCATGATTACGACTCCTCGATGTCGAACGCTTCGTGGAACGCGTCGAGCGTGGCGGCGATCGTCGCGGTCGGGCCACATTGGTTCGAAACCGCTTCGAGCGTCTTCAGCCCGTGCCCGGTGATGTAAACCACGACGCGTTCGTCGGGCCGGATCACGCCGTCGGCCGCGAGCTTCTTCAGCGTCGCAATCGTTACTCCGCCCGCGGTCTCGGCGAAGATTCCTTCCGTGCGCGCGAGCAGTCGCATCCCGTCGACGATCTCGTCATCGGTAACGGCTGCGAATTCGCCTCCCGTGCTTCGGACGACGTCGAGCGCGAAGTAGCCATCGGCCGGATTGCCGATCGCCAGCGACTTGGCGATCGTGTCCGGCTTCACCGGCCGGATGGTGTCGGCCTTCTCGATGAACGCCTTCGCCACCGGCGAACAGCCCAGTGCCTGCGCGCCGGACACGCGTACTCGGGGTTCCTCATCGAGCAGGCCGACCCTGTACAGCTCGTCGAATCCCTTGCGGATCTTGGTGAGGAGCGATCCGCTCGCGACCGGTACCACGACATGATCCGGCACGGTCCAGCCGAGCTGCTCCGCGGTCTCGAACGCGAGGGTCTTGGAACCCTCGGCGTAGTACGGCCGCATGTTGACGTTCACGAATGCCCATTCGTAAATGCTCGCCAGCTCGGCACAAAGGCGGTTGACGTCGTCGTAGTTGCCGTTGATGGCGACGAGGTTTCCGCCGTAGACCGCGGTCGTAACGACCTTGCCCTGCTCGAGATCGGCCGGGATGAACACGTAGCTGCGCAATCCGGCGCGCGCCGCGTGCGCGGCAACCGAGTTCGCGAGATTGCCCGTCGACGCGCAGGCGGCAACTTTGAACCCGAACTCGAGCGCCTTGCTCAGGGCGACCGAGACGACTCGATCCTTGAACGAATTCGTCGGGTTGCGAGTGTCGTTCTTGAGCCACACCTCACCGAGGCCCAGCTCGGCCGCGAGACGATCGGCACGCACCAGCGGGGTGAAACCCGTGCCGAGATCGACCGCGCTGTCGGCCTCGACCGGCAACAGGTCGGAGTAGCGCCAGAGGCTCAGCGGGCCCGCCGCGATCTTCTCTCGTGTGACCGACGCGGCGATCGCCTCGTAGTCGTACGCGACCTCGAGCGGGCCGAAGCACCATTCGCACGTGAAGATCGGAGCGGCGTCATACTCACGACCGCACTCTCGGCACCGCAGGCCTTGTACATGGACCATCGGAGCGTCTCCCCATTCTCTCGACGCGCTCCGAGCGCCTCGAGCGACTGCCACACACGGAGGCCGCTCTTTGGCTGCTCATCGGTCAGGCATTGGCACCTGGCACAAACCCTCGGACTTGTGACCCGGGGGCTCGAGCTGGTTGCCGCGGCGTCAAAGGGCCTGTCCCTCGGCCGCTCTCGATGAGCGCGTTGGTCGAGGAGAATATCACCTTCCCGTAGCCTGACTCCATGGCTGAAGGTGCACCCCGAGTGTTGGCCGAGGTTTCGGGCAATGTGCCGGCCAAAGTGTCGGCCAAAGTCTCGGTGTGCCTGCCGGCGCGCAACGAGGGGCCGACCATCGCAGCGATCGTGCGGGAGGCGGTTCGCCTCGACCTCGTGTCCGAGGTCGTGGTGCTCGACGACGGCTCCTCCGACGACACCGCGGCGGCGGCGGTCCGGGCCGGCGCACGGGTCGTCAGCGAGGCCTCGGTGCTCCCCGAGGCGGGCCCGGGATCGGGCAAGGGCAACGCGATGTGGAAGTCGCTGCACGTATGCACCGGCGATGTCATCTGCTGGATCGATGCCGACCTGCGCAACTTCCACGGCGAGTACATCGAACGGCTGTGCGCGCCGTTGCTTGCTCAGCCCGACATCATGTTCGTGAAGGCCTACTTCACCCGTTCGTTCGAAGGTTCGCCGACCGGTGGCGGGCGTGTGACGGAGCTCGTTGCCCGGCCGTTGCTTTCGCTGCTCTTCCCGAAGCTCGCGGACATCGTGCAACCCCTGGGCGGCGAGTACGCGGCGCGGCGGCGCGCGCTCGAGGTGCTGCCGTTCGTCGAAGGCTGGGGCGTGGAGCTGGGGTTGCTGGTCGACGTCGTGGAGCGGTTCGGGCGCGATGCCGTCGCGCAGGTCGACCTCGACGTCCGCGAACATCGCAACCGCCCGCTCGAAGATCTCGGGCCGCAAGCGCTCGCGGTCATGGCGACCGCCTTGCGTCGCGCCGGACTCTTGCCCGAAGCGAGCTCCCCGGTCGTGGAACTGTTGCGCGCCGCGCCCGACGGCACGATCGCGGCTCAGCCCGTCGAGGTGCGCGAGCGTCCGCCGATCATCACGATGCCGGCATACCGAGCGCGGTTCTCGCCGCCTCGATAGCGGCCTCTTCGACGAGGAGCGCGGTCCGCGTGTAGGTCTCACTCGCCTGCCAGACGCGATCGGTGAGCGCGAGCACCTGCACACCGGATCTTTCGGACAGCGCGGCGCGGGCGTCGTTGGTGGCTTGACCGGCGATGATCGCGATACTCCCAACCTCGAGGTCGCCCGCCCACGCGAGCACCCCGCCGACGACCTTGCCCGCGAGACTCGACGGGTCGAGCCTTCCTTCGCCCGTCATCGCGAGGTCGGCCCCGTCGAGTGCCGCTTCGAGCCCAACTGCTTCCGCGACAACTTCGAAGCCCGGCGCGAGCTCGGCGCCGATCGCCGCGAGCCCACCTGCGAGCCCACCCGCCGCTCCCGCGCCCGTCAGCTGCGCGACGTCGACTCCAGTACGCGCTCGATATCGATCGGCCAGCATCTTCAGCCGGCGCGTCAACAACGCGACCTGCGCCCCGCTCGCGCCCTTCTGCGAACCAAAGAGCTTCGCGGCATCGGCGAAGGAGGTCTCGACATCGCACGCGACCGTGACCTTCATCCCTTGCAGCGACCAGCCCAAGGCCTCTACCGCCGCGAGTCCCCCGTCGGTTGACGCGCTCCCGCCGACCGCGACGACGACGCGGTTGAAGCCCTGCGCGCGCACGGCCGCGATCAGCTCGCCGGTTCCGCGCGTGCTTGCCCGCAACGGATCGTTGCGATCGTGTACGAGCGCGAGTCCGCTCGCCTGCGCCATCTCGACGATCGCGACTCCACCCGTCAGCACGCCCCACTGCGCGTCGACCGGTTCGCCGAGCGGACCGGTCACTCGTGCAGTCCGACGAGACCCGCCGCGCGCCGCGAGCATGGTGTCGAGCGTTCCTTCGCCGCCGTCTGCGAGGGGGAGCTCGACGACCTCGTCGAACCGCGTTCGGCGAACGCCGGCGGCCATCGCACTCGCGACCTCGTCCGCCCGGAGTGTTCCACGGAACTTGTCGGGACAAACGACGGCACGGGTCACAGCGCATAGATTGTCGCCTGTCCGCCGTCCGCGTCGCCCCGGGAGCTCGATTTGCTCGAACGCGTACCGTTGCTCGACAAGCACCTCGACGACTACGCCGACGTCGTCGAGCCTGGAACGATCGAGCGGATCCGGGCCCTCGCCGAGCCGTTGCGCGGGTCGCGGGTGCTGCACGTGAACGCGACGGCATACGGCGGTGGCGTCGCCGAGCTTCTCGCCACCCATGTCGCGTTGCTGCGAGACGTCGGGATAGACGCGGAGTGGCACGTGATGCACGGCAGCGACGAATTCTTCGCCGTGACCAAGACGGTCCACAACGCACTCCAGGGCGCCGACGTCGAGTGGACGCCGCAGATGGAGCACATCTACCTCGAGCGCGTGCTCGACAATGCGCTGCAACTCGAGGGCGACTGGGATTTCGTCGTGATCCACGACCCGCAGCCCGCCGCGATGCGCGACTACGCGCGCGGCCACGGAGTGGCACCGGAGAGCACGAAGTGGATCTGGCGGTGCCACATCGACCTCACCGACGCGAACGAGCAAGTGTTCGAGTTCTTCCGTCCGTTCGTCGAGCAGTACGACGCGTCGGTATGGACGATGCCGGATTTCGTCCCGAGCTCGCTTCACATGGACCGCGTCGTGTTCGCACCGCCGTGCATCGACCCGCTGTCGGTCAAGAATCTCGATCTGCCACATCCGTTCGTGAACGAGCTCGTCAAGCAGTACGGCGTGCGCCCGAACGACCCCCTCCTCGTGCAGGTAAGCCGGTTCGATCCCTGGAAGGACCCGATCGGCGTCATCGATGCATACCGGATCGTGCGCGAGGAGTTCCCGAACCTCCAGCTCGTGCTCGCGGGCTCCATGGCGACCGACGACCCGGATGGTTTTCATTACTGGGAGCTGGCAGACGAAGCGCGGGCCGGCGACCAGGACGTACACCTGCTCTCGAACATCCAGCAGGTCGGCAACGTGCAGATCAACGCGTTCCAGCGCCTCGCTGCCGTCGTCATGCAGAAGTCGTTGCGCGAGGGGTTCGGGCTCACGGTGAGCGAAGGGCTCTGGAAGGGCCGCCCCGTAGTCGGCGGCCGATGCGGCGGAATCACACTCCAGATCGAAGACGGCGTGAACGGCTATTTGGTCGACGACGTCGAGACCGCGGCCAAGCGGACCGCCGACCTGCTGCGTGCGCCGCAGCGCGCGACCGAGATGGGAGCCGCGGGCCGGGAGACCGTACGCCGGCAGTTCCTCTCGACCCGCGAGCTCGAAGACTGGCTGCGCCTGTACGGCGAGATGCAATGACGGAAGCCGTCCCGTGATCGTCGTCTCACATCGTGGCCCTTACAGTTTCAGCCGCGGCGACGACGGCAACCTGACCGCCCATCGCGGCGCGGGCGGCCTCGTCAGCGCGCTGGGACCGCTGCTCTCCACCGAGATCGACGCGACGTGGATCGCGGCCGCGATCTCGGACGACGACCGCGCCGCGGCACGCGCCGGCACGAGCGGCGACCTCGACGTCAACTTGCGGCTGCTCGACCTCGATCGCGCGCAGCACCGCATGCACTACGAAGTCGTCGCAAACGGCGTCTTGTGGTTCCTGCATCACGGCATTTTCGATCGTACGCGTCGGCCGCGCTTCGACCTTCGGTTCCGCGACGCGTGGGACGCGTTCGTCGCGGTGAACCAGAGCTTCACCGACGCGGTCCTGGAGACCGCGGCCTCGGGCGAGGTCGTCCTGGTGCAGGACTACCAGCTCAGCCTCGTGGCCGGACAGCTGCGCGCCCTGCGCCCCGACCTGCGCGTCGTCCACTTCACGCACACGCCGTTCGCGGGTCCCGACGACTTCTCGCTCCTACCCACCGACGTCGGAGCCGATCTGTGCCGCGCGCTCGCGTCGGGTCCCGCGGGATTCCACACCAAACGGTGGGCCGAGTCGTACCGGCAATCGGCGCGCGTGGTACTCGGTCGGCGCGCCGCCGTCACCGCCCCCTTCGTCGCGAGCCTCGGGCCCGACGTCGCCGCGCTCGAGGCCGTCGCGGTCTCGGCAGACGCCCGCGCCGCCGCGGACCATCTGGACGACGCGGTCGGCGACCGGCTCGTGATCGCGAGGAGCGACCGCATCGATCCGTCCAAGAACATCGTGCGGGGCTTCCTCGCGTTCGACCGACTCCTGGAAGCCCGTCCAGGCCTACGGGGCCGGGTCGTCTTCGTCGCGATGGTCTATCCGTCCCGCCAGGGCCTTGCCGAGTACCTCGCGTACGAGAACGAGGTAGAGCAGGTCGTCGCGCGCGTGAACGATCGGTGGGCGACCCGCGACTGGTTGCCGATCCTGCTCGACGATCGCGACGATTTCGCCCGGTCCGTCGCGGGCATGCAGCGTTACGACGTGCTCCTCGTGAACGCCCTGCGCGACGGGCTGAACCTCGTCGCCAAGGAGGGCCCGGTGGTCAACCGGCGCGACGG
>JBBQTI010000027.1:0-57302 GCA_038213435.1 Acidimicrobiia bacterium | reverse complement strand
CCATGTTCTCGCCCGTGCGCTCCGCCGGGAAGAAGTCGATGAGGGTCTCGGACGTCACTCGGACCGAGGGAAACAGCACCTCGCCCCGACGCCATTCGTCGACCCGAACCGGCACCAGCCCGAGCTCGCCGCAGTAGAACGCAAGCATCGCCTCGGCAATCAGCGTGTTGAGCACGACGTGATCGAAACCGACGACCTTCACGCCCGCAGGCTACGCCAGCACTAACGGGGCAGGCCGAGCAGCCGTTCGCCGATGATCGTGCGTTGCACTTCGCTGGTGCCGCCGGCGATCGAGGCCGCCTTCGACCACAGCCACTGACGTTGCCAGAAGCCGCCTCCGGGATTGTCGGTCGCGGTCCACCACAACGGGGCGGCCGTGCCGACCACTTCCAGCGCACGTGCCGACAGTGCCTGCGTCATGTCGGTCCACGCGAGCTTGGTGACGCTCGACTCCGCACCCGGCTCGATGCCCTTGGACAGACGGGAGAGCGTGCGCCAGTTGTGCAAACGCAGCACGCGTAGCTCCACAAACGACTGGGCGAGCGCGTCGGCGATCTCCACGTCGTCGAGGAGGCCGCGCTGCGAGGCCAGTTGCCAGAGCTCGTCGAGATATACCTCGTGCACGACCTGCTCCTTGAACGGGAAGGCCGTGCCGCGCTCGTGCGCGAGGGTCGTCTTCGCCACCGCCCAGCCATTGTGCAATGCACCGACGAGCTGGTCGTCGGGCACGTACACCTCGTCGAAGAACACCTCGTTGAACTCGGCGTCGCCGGTGATCTGAACGAGCGGCCGCACCTCTATCCCGGGCGCCGACATGTCGACAACGAGATACGAGATGCCCTTGTGCTTCGGCGCGTCGGCGTCGGTGAGCGCGAGACAGATGCCCCAGCGGGCGAACTGGGCATACGACGTCCACACCTTCTGTCCCGAGAGCAGCCAGCCGTCGTCGACGCGCTGCGCCCGGGTCTTCAGTGACGCGAGGTCGGAGCCCGCGTCGGGCTCCGAGAAGAGCTGGCACCAGATCTCGCCGGCCGTGAGGATCTCGGGCAGCCACCGCGCCTTTTGGTCGTCGGTGCCGTGCGCCAGCAACGTCGGGCCCGCAAGGTTGATGCCGACCCGGTTGATCGGCTGCAGCGCGCGCGAGCGGGCGTACTCCATGTTGAAGATCGCAACCTCGACGGACGACGCGCCGCGTCCGCCGTACTCCGCCGGCCAGTGGATGCCGACCCAGCGATTCGTCGCGAGCCGCGACTGCCATCGTCGGCCGAACTCGACCTCTTCCGCGATGTTCTCGAACCGCGGCGGTATCTCGACGTTCTCGGCGAGCCACGCCCGCACTTCGAGTGCGAAGTCTTGCTCCTCGGGTGCGAACGAGAGATCCACGCGCTACGGGTCCGATCGCGAGAGCGAAGCTGACATCGCCGTCAGAGACTACGCGTAAGCTCCACGGGGATGAGCGTTGACCTCACGGGCGCGGCCGACCTGCACTGCCATTTCGGTCCCGACCCGCACCGCGAGCGTTCGGTCGACGCGTTCGAGGCCGCGAGCGAGGCCGCCGCGGCCGGTCACCGCGCAGTCGTCCTGAAGTCGCACGACTCCCCCACCCCTTCGCTCGCGTGGGCGGTACAGCGCGACGTCGGCGACGCCGTCTCGGTGTTCGGCGGCATCTGTTGTGACCGCGAGATCGGAGGCATGAATCCTGCCGCCGTCGAGGTCGCGCTCGGTCTCGGCGCGCGCATCGTGTGGTTGCCCACCCTCAGCAGTCGTCAGGACTTCGAAAACGGCGTCGCCGCGCAGCTCGGCATCCCCGGTCCGGGCATCGTGGTGACCGATCACGACGACCAACTGCTGGCCGAGACGCACGCCGTCCTCGCGCTTGTGAAGCAGCACGACGCCATCCTGGCCACCGGTCACGTGAGCGCGGCCGAGCACTATGCCGTCGTGCGGGAGTTCGCACGCCGCGGCAAGGTGCTCGTCACGCACGCGACCGAAGAGCTCGCGGGCCCGAACCTCACACCCGCGCAATGCCGCGAGCTTGCCGATCTCGGCGCTTCGATCGAGCTGTGTGCCATGACGTGCATCGGCGGGCTCGCGACCAGGACCGTCTCCGAGATGATCGAGACCGTTCGCGCGGTCGGCGTGGCGCGCGTGACCCTCGGGACCGACTTCGGCCAGAAGATCAATCCGCATCCGGCCGCGGGTTTGCAGACCTACGCTGATGCCCTGTACGCAGAGGGCCTGAGCGAAGACGAGATCCGACGCATGGCGTGCGACAATCCGTGCGAGCTATTGGGAGTGCAGTAGTGCCGCATATCGACGTTCCCGAAGGCAAGGCTGACCCCGAGGTGCGGGTGTGGGCACTCCGACCCGAGATGGGTCTCGGCGCGGGGGCGCTGAGCCACGCCATCTACGACCAGAGCATCGTGCCCGTGCGCGAGCGGGAGCTCGCCCGCATGCGCATCGCGCAGATCAACGGGTGCGTGATCTGTCAGCAGTGGCGCTCGACGCCCGGAGCCGAAGGCGCGGTGACCGAGCACGATTACGCGCACGTCCTCGACTGGCGGACGCACGACGGCTATTCCGAGCGCGAGCGCTTGGTCATCGATTACGCCGAGCGGTTCGCGCTCGACCACCACAGCATCGACGGCGCGTTCTACGCCCGGCTGCGCGCCGCGAGGTTCACCGACGCCGAAATCCTCGACCTCACTGTGTGTATCGGAGGGTGGCTCGCGCTCGGTCGCACACTGCACGTGCTGGGCCTCGACGACGCGTGCCAACTCGCGCCGTAGAAGCCGATGGGCGATCTCGCAATCGACACCAAGGTCACGGGTAGCGTCGGCCGCTACTCGGCGAGATTGTCGCGCGATTGGGAGATCTGGGGTCCGAACGGCGGATACATCGCGTCGATCGCGCTGAGCGCCGCGGGCGAGCACTCGCAGTTCGGCCGGCCCGTGAGCATCGCCGGTCATTTCCTCGGAGTCGCGACCTTCGACGAGGTGGTCCTCGACGTGACAACGCTGCGATTGACCAAACGGGCCGAGTCGATGCGGGTCTCGATGAGACAGGGGCAACACCCGATCTTCGAAGCGCTCGTATGGACGTGCGCACCGATGGAAGGCCTCGAACACGAGCTCGCGCTCAGTCCGGCGACGTTCGAACCCGAGTCGGTACCGTCGACGGCACAGCGCATCGCGGAGGCGGGTCTGGAGCCGTTCTACCCGTTCTGGGCGAACTTCGACGAGCGAGCCGAATCGTGGCTCTCGCACGACGAGTGGCTCGAGCGCACACCCGCGTATCCGTCGTTCGAGCGCTGGTACCGATACCTGCCGACGTCGACGTTCGACGACCTCTGGGTCGACGCGTGCCGGTCGCTCATTCTCGTCGACACCCTCGGCTGGCCCGCCGTTTCGAATCTGCACCTCGAGAGCGGATACATCGCGCCGAGCATCGACATCACCTGCACGTTCCACCGCGCCCGGATCGGCGAACCCTGGCTGTATGCGCAGGCGTCGTCGGTCAGCGCGAACGCGGGCGTCGTCGGGTGCGAGGCACGGGTCTGGTCGCGCGACGGAGCGCTCCTGGCGATGGGCACCAGCCAGCTCCTGTGCCGCCCGATGCCGGCGCCGTAGAGTCCGCTTCATGGAAGACCGCATCACACCCGGCCTCTATCTCGAGATGACCGATCGTGCGATCGACGAGTACGCGCGCGACCGTGTTCCGGCCGTGCTGGCCCGTCCGGGTGTGGAGCGCGCCACGTGGTGGCGCAACGTGAACCCCAACCGCACCGATCTGCCGCCCGTCCTGCCCGAGTTCGACCACCTCGGCGTGTACGAGGTCGACGACGCGTTCCACGCACCCGACACACCGCCCGGCGTCACCGCCCATCACTTCCGCCACTACCCCCGACCCGGCCAGGGCATCGTCACCGGTCGACCGACCATCGGACTCTCGCTCGTGCTGATCTCGCCGAAGGACGAGTCGCGGGCCCAGGAGCTGCGCGACTGGGCCGACTTCGTGCACATCCGTCACATCGCGGAGGCCGCGGTTCCGGGCTACTGCATGATCACCCCCTACGAGCACGTCGGCGGCGGCGACCCTCGCTTCATGCACTTCTACGAAATGGACACCGACGATCCCGAGACCGCGTTCAAGGCGATGGCCCCGCTCGTGATGCAAGGCATCGGAGACGAACAGACGGACGCGTTCAAGCGGTGGGCGTGGGGGCCGAGCTTGCGCATCATGTACGTCAATTCGTTCGTCCGCGTCGGAGCAAGCGCCCGTAAATGAACGACGATTTCCTCGGCGTCGTCACGCGCCAGCGCGCATGCCGATCGTTCTCGACCGAACCGGTCGATGACGACGCGATCGGGCTCCTGCTCACCGCGGCGACGTTCGCCCCGAGCGCGGAGAACAAGCAGCCCTGGGAGTTCGTGGTCGTGCGCGACGACGCGACGCGCGCCGCGATCGGAGAACTCTCCCGGCGCGCATGGGAAGCGAGCGGCCGCGCCTTCTCGGAGGGTCGGCTGACGCCTGAGATGCTGGCCGACGTAGATCGGGGCGCCACGGGCGGCGTCGCCAACGCGCCGGTCAACATCGTGGTCTGCGCCGACGTACAGCGCGGCCTCGAGGTGACCATCCCGTCGTCGATCTTCCCGGCCGTCCAGAACCTGCTGCTCACCGCGACGGCCCTCGGGTTCGGCAGCGCGCTCACGACCATCACCACAGGATTCCGGAGCGAGATGCAAGCGGTACTCGGCCTACCGGAACATGTCCGGCCGATCGCGCTGGTACCGATCGGCCATCCGGCCCGGCCGCTCGGACCGCCGCGGCGCGTGCCGTTCACCGAGCACACGCACCGGGAGCGGTACGGCCACGCGTGGTGACCGTGAGTCGGCTACGGATGCATGTCCTCCGGAGCGACGTCGCGCACATGCTGGGCAAACGACCAATGATGGCCTTCGGGGTCCTCGACCCCGTAGGTGCGATCGCCGTAGAACTGGTCGGCCGGCTCGGAGAGGATGCGAGCGCCGGCAGCCTCGGCGACCGCGAAGTGCTTGTCGACGTCGTCGACGTACACGTAGACCAACTGGGTGGCGCCGCCCCGGCGTTTCGGGTTCTGGTAGTCCGGCCCGGGGTGGCCCATCATCACCACGCCGTCGGCCAGGCCGACCTCGGCGTGGTTGGCCTTGCCATCGGGCCCCTTCATGCGGACCCGCTCGGTGAAGCCGAACGCGCCGATCAGCCAGTCGAGGGTGGCATCGAGGTCCTCGTACAGCAGGTACGGGGTGATACGAGGGAAGCCTTCGGGTGGGTTCTCAACCGTTGCCATCGCCCCATGGTCGTTCACATCGACGAGTCAGGCAACCCGAATCAGCGCCTCGGTCGGTCGTACGGCATCGGGATGTCTCGACCGACCTCTGGCGGTTCCTCGGTTGCGGGTAGAGCCGCACGGGCGCGTTCAGTGGCGCAAAGAACTGTCATTCGCCGTACGAAGCGGCAAATCGCAGCTAGACGGACTGCGCGGGCGCGGGCCTGACCACGAGCACCGGGCACGGCGCGTGGCGCACGACTTGCTCGCTCACCGAGCCGAGCAAGATCCGTGCGATCGTGCCGCGGCCGTGCGAACCGACGACGATCACGTCGACGTGCAGATCGGCGGCAACGCGGCAGATCGTCCCGCCGACGTCGCCGACCTCGATGCGCTTGTCGACGCTCGCGGTCGTGAGCGCCGCGGCCGTGCGCTCGAGCTCTTCACCCGCCTCCGCCATCTCCTGTTTCCACAGTTGTTCCTGCTCCCCGGGCGAGTACACCGATCCCTCGAAGCCGCCGGCATCGTCGCCGGGCACCTCGGTGAGAACGCTGACCAGGGTGACGCGGTCGGCCGACTGCAGGAGCCGGCCGGCCTGGCGCGCGGCGTCGATCGAGCTCGAAGAGCCGTCGGTCGCGATGAGAACGTGCATGTCCGAGCTTTACCCATCCGGCGCGACGAGTGCGCCTCCGGCCGCGGCGGAGGCTCGGATCGCGTCGAGCACGCGCATCTCCGCGAGTCCGTCGACGAACGTCGGGGGATCGACCGCCGACTCGGGCGGGCGTCCTTCGACCCCTGCCCGCAGGGCCTCGGCCAGCCGCGTATACGGCCCGAGCTCGAGATAGGTGTACCGCTCGCGTGGGTCGCCGGACGTCGTCGGTGGCGCGGGCCCGGCGAGGTCGGACGGCACGGGCAGGGCGCGCCGTCCCCCGCGATCCGAGCAGAACACCCCTTCGCCCGTGACCTCGATCGTGCCCTCGGTACCCGCGACGATCGAGACGCCCACGACGTGTGGTGTCCACGACGCGGCCGTCTGCTGTAGGACACCTTGTGCGCCGCGGCGCGTCGTGACCCGCACAACGAAGCTGTCCTCGGCGCCACCGTCGCGCGCACTCACGATCGGGAGCACGGCGCTCACCGATGCGATCTCGCCGACCCACGTCCGCACCTGGTCGACGACGTGCGAGCCGGACGCGCCGAGCCAACCGCCTCCACGGCGGAGGTCGAACCACCATCCCGGAACCGGTGAGGCCGGATCGGCGACCAGCGGTACGTATTGCACCACCGAGAACATCCGCGGTTCGCCGATCGCGCCGTGCGCGATCGCGCGTGCGACGAGCGCCCGGTCGGGCGCCCACCGGAACTCGTGCCCGACGAGATGCGTCACTTCCGCGCGCTCCGCAGCCGCGAGCATGCGCCCGGCCTCCGCGGCGTCGAGCGCGAACGGCTTCTCGCAGACGACATGCCGACCGGCTTCACACGCTTCGATGGCGAGCGCCGCGTGCGTATCGGGCGGAGTGGCGATGGTGACCGCTTCGATGTCGTCGAGCGTGAGTGCATCGTGCAGCGACGTACACGCACGGGGTATTTCGAGTCGATCGGCCCGGCGCTGGGTGCGACGCGCGTCGCGTCCGACCAGCGCGCGGACGGTGAATCCCGCATTTCGCAGCGCGGGGACGTGCACCCTGCACCCGAATCCGGTACCGACGACGACCGCGCCCGGCACTAATACCCCTCGTCGCGATCGACGACGTGGAGCAGCGGCTGACCGCCCTGGAACCGGCCGATGTTCTCGATCAGGATGTCGACCGCGGCCGCGAGGAGTTGGGGTGAATACCACGAGACGTGCGCCGCGATCCGGACCTTCGGGTGCGAGTAGAGCCAATGCCCGGCGGGGAGTGGCTCCGGGTCGACGGTGTCGAGCGTCGCCATCGCGACCGGCCCGTCGTCGAGCGCGGCCCGCAATGCGTCCTGATCGACGAGCGCGCCGCGAGCGATGTTGACGAGATGCACCCCGGACGTCATCTTCGCGAACGCGTCCGCGTCGATGAGATGACGCGTGCGCGCGGTCGCGGGCGCGGCGAGCACGACGTGCGCGGCGCACGGGAGGAGCTCGTCGAGCGAACGCACGACCCGCACGCCTTCGACCGGGCTCGGCGCATCCGTGCGCCGGAGCGCACGTACTTCCATGCCGAACGCCTGCGCCCGGGAGGCGATGGCGCCGCCGATGCCACCCAGACCGACCAGCGCGACGGCCGAGCCTTCGACGCACTCCAGGGTGGGGATCGGGAAGTTCCAGTACTTCGGTGGCTCCGAGAGGAAGGTCTGCGGAAAGCGCTTCGCCCACGCCAGGATCGCCGCCATGACCCACTCCGAGATCGGCACCGCGCTGGCACCGCGCGCGCACGTGACGATCCGATCGTGATCGAACACGGCGGGCGGCACGTTGTCGATCCCGGTTCCCGAGAGCTGGACCCAGCGCACCCCCGCCGCGTCGAGCCAGCCGAGAATCGCGTCCCAACCGAGATAGCCACCGAAGAAGGCGGCGGCCTGCACGCCGGCCGGCGGCTCGCCTCCGCCGTACTCCACGAGCTCGACGTCGGGAAAAGCATCTCGGATCCGGGTGGCTTCGGGCGAGGACGCACCGAGCTGGGTGATGATCCGCACGACGGGAGAAGCTAGCTCGCGCCGCCGTGTCCGGCGTACGGTGCCGGACCGTGCAGTCGGTCGTCGTCGGCGAAGGCATCCCGTTCGCCGAAGGTCCGGTGTGTGTCCCGACGCGACCGTTGTCGCGACGAGCGTCGCCGCGGGCGCGCTGTTCCGCGTCCGGCCCGACTCGGGGACGGTCGAGCGGATCGCGGTGACGAGTGGCGGCGCGAACGGCGCCGCGCTCGCAGCCGACGGCTCGATCCTCGTCACTCAGAACGGCGGTATCGACTTCTCGAAGCTGCCCGGCGACTTCGCCACGTTGCCCGTGTGCGTCCCGGCGCTTCCCGGACTGCAGCTCGCGTCACCCGACGGCGCCGTGACGTACCTCGCCGACGCTGGATTCCGCGGCCCGAACGATCTCGCGATCACGCCCGACGGCGCGGTGTACTTCACCGACCCAGGTCACTTCCCCCCGACCGAGGACGCGCTCGGGCGCGTCATGGTGTTCGGGCGCGACGGGAGTGTCACCACGCTGGCCGACGGGTTCTTCTACTGCAACGGCATCGCGTTCGAACCCGACGGCACTGTCGTCGTAGTGGAGCGGCGCGGTCTGCAGCGTGTGTACGCCGACGGTTCGCGCGAATGGCTCGTCCCCAAGCTCGGCTCGGGCGGCGGCGACGGCTTCTGTCTCGATGCCGAGGGCCGTTTCTACGTCGCGTCGACCATCGAGCACGGCATCCGAATCGTCGATCCCGACGGAACGGTCCTCGACTTCCTGCCCATCGAAGGCGAAGGGCTCACGACCAACTGCTGCTTCGGCGGCAACGACCTCCGGACCCTGTTCGTCACCGACGCGCTCCCGGGCAACCTGGTTGCGTTCGAGGGAATGCCGACGCCTGGACTCCCGCTACCGGTCTGGCCCGGACCGGCGTAGCCGCGCCGCGAGATCGCGCGCCCACTGCTCCGGGTCGTCCAGCGGCCAGCCGTCCTCGGGCAGGTCGAAGTGTTCGATGCTGAGCTTGCCGCGGTAGTCGAGCCGATCCAGCGTGCGGAACACCGCGTCGAAGTCGACGACGCCCGTCGGGTCGTCGACGTGCAGCTGCGTGCTGCCCGGCTTCCCCTGCCGGAGCTGGACGTGATCGGCGAGCTCGAGCAGCTCGCACGGATCGCCGCCCCAGTCGGCGACGTGTCCTGTGTCGACGAGCATCCGGATGTCGCCGACCTCGGCCCGGAACGCGCGCACGGAGTCGATCGAATTCACGACCGCGCCGGCCCACGGTTCCATGAGCGCGCGTGGAGCCGCGCGCCACCAACGCACCGCCCGCTCCCACGCGCCGTCGAGCTGCGCGCTCGGCGCGGGCGTCGAGCACCAAGTGTCGACGGGCTTGGGGAACGCGGTCGGACACCCGATCGGGAGCGCGAGCAGTTCCGGATCAGTGTCGACGAGCGGGTCGACGTGCGCGAACCCGTCGGCCCGTGCGGCGCGGGCCCGCTCGGCTTTGTCGCCGCGCCGCGCGTACACGACGTCGACCACCCCCAACGGCCAACGCGTCACACTCCCATCACCCGCAGGCGCTCACTTCTCCATCGACTTGGGCATCACCATGCCGACCGGCTGGACGTGCTGGCCGAGCGTCGCGTCGAACTTCTCGGCGACCTCCGCCGCGTTCCACCCGCCGTCCTTCCACATCCACGCGATCTGTTTGGGGTGCTGGAACAGCGTGTACGCGTACTCGGTCCGGCCGAGGATCTGGCCGTTCACATGCGCGGCTCCCTCGGACGCGAGGAACGCGACGAGCGGCGCGTTGAGCGCCGGATTCTCCTCCGGCGGAGGTTCCTTGCCCGAGCGTTCGTAGAGCGCCGCGGTCATGCGCGTTGCTCCGGCCGGCGCAACCGCGTTCACCGTGATGCCGTAACGGCCGAGCTCCATCGACCAGACGAAGGTCATACCCATGATGCCGGCCTTGGCGGCGCCGTAGTTCGTCTGTCCGAAGTTGCCGCGCAACCCGGCCGACGACGTGATGTTTACGATCCGCCCGTAACCCTTCTCCTTCATCACTTCGGCCGCGTGCCGCGTGCAATTGAACGTGCCCTTCAGGTGCACGCCGACGACCGAATCGAAGTCGGACTCATTCATCTTCAGCAACGTCTTGTCGCGCACGATCCCCGCGTTGTTCACGAGTATGTCGACCGTGCCGAACGCGTCGACGGCCGTGCGCACGATGTCGCGAGCACCGTCGAAGTCGGTGACCGAGTCGTAGTTGGGCACGGCCTTCGCCCCGAGTGCCTCGATCTCGATGCAAACCTGCGCCGCGGGATCTTCTTCAGTCCCTCGTCCGTCGAGTGAGACGCCTACATCGTTCACGACGACTGATGCGCCCTCACGGGCGAAGCACAACGCGAACTCGCGTCCGATGCCGCGTCCCGAGCCGGTGACGATTGCGACGCGGCCGTCGAGCAACCCCATCTACGCGACCGCGGCGGTGGCGGAGCCGGTGATCGCCGTGACGCCGTTCTGGTTCGCGACCGTGAGGTCGAGGTCGACGAGATGCTCACCACCGTCGTCGCGCTTCCCGGTTACGACGGCCGTGCAGGTGAGCACGTCGCCGGGCCAGACCTGCTTCGCAAAGCGCACCTGCAGACGACGTAGCGACTCGGCGCCGAACCAGTCCTTGAGAACTCGGGCGGCGAGCCCCATCGAGAGCATCCCGTGCCCGAACACCGACGGGTTGCCGACCTGAGTCGCGATCGTGTCGTCGTGGTGCATCGGGTTGAAGTCGCCGCTGGCGCCCGCGTACCGCACGAACATCGTGCGCGTGAGCGCCGGGAATTCCTGTATCCGCTCCTCGCCGACCGAGACGGCGTCGTATGTGGTCACGCGCACTGGGCCCTCCGGAAGCTGACGTCGGCGTCGGAGCGTAGCGGTGCAGGCCCGGTCCAGTCAGGGCGAGAAGCCCGAAACCTGACACGAACGTCGGCTGCGACCTAGCCTGCCCGGGTGCCCCGGGCCGGCGGAAACCAACCCGCTGCGCGCCGGCGGGCAACGAGTGAATCACGAGAGCTGCGCGCCCGTGGCCGGAACACCCAGCGCCGGCTGCTCGACGCGGGCGCGACGGTGCTGGCGTCGAAGGGATACCACGCGACCCGTGTCGACGACGTCGTCAAGGTGGCGCAGACCTCCCACGGGACGTTCTATCTCTACTTCTCCAACAAGGAGGACCTGTTCCGTGCCCTCGCAGCGGAAGTGGCGCAAGAGATGCAGGCGCTCGCCGGGGCGATGGAACCGCTCCGCGCGGGCGCGACCGGCCGCGCCCGGCTGCAGCGATGGATCAGACAGTTCGTCGAGGTCTACCGGCGCCATGGCCCGGTCATCCGCGCCTGGACCGAAGCCGAGATCGGCGGCAGCGAGTTCGGCCGCCTCGGCACCGACCTGCTCACGCAGTTCACAGGCGTCGTCGCCGCCCGGATCGTCGAGGTCGCACCTCCCGACGTCGACCCGACCATCGCGACGCTCGTGCTCGTCGCGATGCTCGAACGGCTCAACTATTACGCAATGACGAACCAGGTCCGCATCGAACCGGACGCGATCGCCGAGACTCTCGCACGCGTCGCGCACGCGTCGCTGTTCGGCGGCTAACCGCCGGTACCGTCACCAACGCCGAGCACCCGGGCATGCAGGTCGCCCAGCTCCGACACCGGACCCGAATACGCGACCTCACCCTTTACGAGCACGATCGCGTCGTCGGCAATGGCGAGCGCATGCTGCACATGCTGTTCGACGATCAGCAACGTCGTGCCGGCGTCGCGAATGCGCTCGAGCGTGCGGTACACCTCGTCGACGACGATCGGCGCCAAGCCCAGCGAAAGCTCGTCGGCGATGAGCAGGCGCGGCTGTTCGACGAGCACACGCGCGAGGGAGAGCATGCGCTGCTCACCGCCCGAGAGCGTTCCGGCGGTCTGGCGCCGTCGCTCGCCGAGCCGAGGGAACAGTTCGTACGCCTGGGCGAGCGCCGCGCCGACGCCGGCCCGCCCACGAGTGCGCTGGAACGTCAGCGCCAGATTCTCCTCGACGGTGAGGGACGCGAAGACCGAGCGCCCTTCCGGCGCGTGAACGATACCGAGGCGCGCGTAGCGGAACGGGCGGAAGCCGGTGACGTCGTCGCCGTCGAAACACACCTTTCCGGCAGTGGGCGCGAGCAGCCCGGACGAAACCCGCGCGACGGTCGTCTTGCCGGAACCGTTCGACCCCAACAGCGCGAGCACGCGACCGGGATACAAGGCGAACGACACGCCGAAGATCGCGCGGAAGGGACCGTACGCGGCATCCACGTCGCGCAGTTCCAGAAGCGCTACAGCTCCGGGTTCGGGCGCGGCGGCCATCAGACGAGATCCCCGAGGTACGCCCTGCGCACGGCGCTGTCGGCGAAGACCGATGACGTGGGTCCCGACGCTATCAGCGTGCCGAAGTCGAGCACATAGACGCGCTCGACGAGGTTCCGGACAAGGTCGACGTCGTGCTCGACGAGCAGGATCGCAACGCCCTGCTCGCGTTGCACCCCGCGGAGCGTCTCGGCGAGCTCTTCCGTCTCGTGGCGGTCGAGACCCGACGACGGCTCGTCGAGCAGCACGAGCTTCGGCTGCGTCATGAGGGCCCGGCCGATCTCGACCAGCCGGCCGAGGCCGAGGCTCAGCGACTCCACCGAGCGGTCGCCGACGGGCGCGAGACCCAGCAGGTCGAGCATCTTCTGCGCGTGCTCTTTCTCGGCCGAGGTCGGGCGCCCGAGGAACAGCAGGTCTTTCCACAGCGCACCCCGGCCGTTGCGAACCCGTTCGGCGACGAGGAAGTGCTCGCGCGGCGTCATGCCCGTGAACAGCTCGATGCGCTGGAACGTGCGCGCGATGCCGAGGCGGGCGCGCCTGTGAGTCGGGACGCCGGCGAGATCACGGCCTTCGAACCTCACCGATCCCGCATCGAGCTTCAACAGACCGAGCAGGCAATTGAAGAAGGTCGTCTTCCCCGCTCCGTTCGGCCCGATGAGCCCGACGATCTCACGGTCGCCGACCTCGAGGCTGACGTCGTCGAGCGCGGTGATGCCGGCAAACATCTTCGTCACGCCCTGCGCGGAGAGCAGCGCGGTCACGATGCCGGGCCTCCGGCCGCGGCCGGGAGACCGACTGCGTCGGGTCCGTCGACCACGTCGCCTTCCGCACTCGTGAATCCACCCTTGGACGAGCGCCGGTCGATGAGGCGCTGAATGGCCTCCAGCGACTTGCGTTTGTTGAACTCGAGAATGCCCTCGGGATGCTTGGCATACGTGAACGCGCCAAGGCTCAACAGGATGATCGCGAGCGTCTGCGGCGGCTGGCCCATGTGGTACCACGGCTGGAGGTTGTTGGCGAGCCACGGCACGACCTGGTTGATGATCACCGCCTGGAAGACGAAGAATCCGGCCGCCGCCTGGATCGCGCCCTCGACGCTGCGCGATCCGAGCGACACGACGAGGACGACCCAGATGAGACCCTGGAAGTACACGAAGTTCGGGTCGTAATTCGTGGCGCGCTCGTAGATCGCGAGGAGGCCTCCGCCGACGCCGGCGATGGCGGCCGCGAGGGCAAAGGTCGTGATCCGGGCGCGCGCCGCGTTGATGCCGATCGACACGGCCGCCGTCTCGCTCCCGCGCAGCGCGTCGAGGTACCGGCCCGTCGTGCCGCTACGCACGGCGAGCACCAACACCGAGATGACCAGCAGGATGAGCAGGCACAACACGAGAAAAGCCTTGTCGCTCTGGTCGAAGTTGATGAACCCGATCGTCGGCCGGGGCGCCTCCTCAGGCACGACACCCCCACCAACCCAGTCGAACCGCGCCATCACGTTGTCGAAGAAGAGCGCGAACGCGAACGTCGCCAAGGAAAGGAAGATGCCGCCGAGGCGCAGTGCCGGGATCGCAAGCAACGCGCCGATCAGCGCGCTCAACGCGGCGGCGATGACCATCGCGACGAGCACTGACATCCCGAAGCGCGTGGCGAGCTGCGCAGTCGCGCACGCGCCGATGCCCGCGAACGTCGCCTGGCACAGTGAGATCTGCCCCGCCATCCCGGTGATCACAGTGATCGAGAGGAAGATGACAGCCAAGATGGTGGCCCGAATCGCGATGTCGAGCCACTGCCCGCTCGCGTGGAAGAAGACGTAGTACGCGGCCCCGAGACCGACGACCACCCCGAAGATGCGCGTCGCGTTGGTCAGCACTGGGCTGCGCACCGTTGCCGCCACCGCGGGGGGCGGAGGATCGACCCCGGCCAGTGGATCGGCGAGCTCCCGCCGGCCCCGCAGGGCGGGCGAGAAGATCAACACGAGGAACAGCGCGATGAACGGGAGCGCCGGGCGAATGTTGCTGGCGAGAACGCTCCCGGTCGGGAGATAACGGTCGAGGATCTGCTGCAGGATGCCGAGACCGAGTCCGCCCGCGAATGCAATTGGGATACTCGACAACGACGCGACTGCCGCGGCCGAGATCGCGACCACCACGAGCGTTGTGTAGTTCAGGTCGGAGACCGCCGAGAACAGGGGCGCGAGCAGCACGCCTGCGAGCCCGGCAAGGAAGCTGCACAGCACCCACGATGCCGTGCTGACGCGATCTGCGTTGATGCCCGCGAGCTCCGTCAGGCGGGCGCTCTCGACCACCGCGCGCATCTGAAGTCCGAAGGCCGTGTAACGGAACAGCAAGGTCAGTCCGATCACGGCCGCGAGCGTCACGAGAATCGTCGCGAGGTCGTTGCGGCTGACGAAAACGTCTCCGAAGGGGTTGTACGAAACGTCGCCCTTCGGAACGATGCCCTGGGTGCCGGCGGCCGGGTTCTGACCGAACCACAGCTTCAGGATCTGTGGGATCGCGACGAGCAGCGCGAGCGCCGTGACGAGCTTCGCGATCGCGGTGGCGTTGCGCAAATAGCGAAACAGCCCGCGATCGAGCACGAGACCGAGCAGCGGCGCAACGATGAACACCGCGATCAGCAGCGCGGCCGGGATGGGCCATTCGTGCCGAACTCGCAGGTCGTAGTAGATCGCACCGGAGACGAATGCCTGGGCACCGTACGCGAGGTTGAAGACTCCGGAGGTCTTGTAGGTCAGCACGAGCCCGACGGCGAGGAGCGCGTAGACGCTGCCGTAGCTCATTCCCACGAAGATCCGGCTGATCAACTCCTCCACGTCGACGGTGCTCCAGGATCGATGGTGGCCGGGTGGCACATGGCCGGCGGCGCTACGGGGTCACGAAGCTCAGGTGCTGCGGGGTGTCGACAGTCGGGTCGGTGCGGTTGAAGCACACCCACGGCTTGTCGGGCTCGGCGTACACCGGCACGAACTTCCCGGCCGTCACCTTCACGAAGTTCCCGCAGTCCAGCTCGGACTGAAACTCGGGGTGCCCGAGCGGGTCCTGGTGCTGCTTCGTCCAGTCGATCGGTTGGATGAACCCGTTGTCCGAGTACGCCTTGAGCGAGTTGAGCGCGTCGATGACCTTCTGCTGCGAGAAGCTCGGGCCCGCCAACTTCAATCCGGTGACGAGCTCGTCGGCGAGGACCCATCCGGCCGCGGTGACCTCCTTGACCGGCTTCCCGATCTTCTGCGCCCACTCATCGAGCTTCTGGATCTCGGGAATCTTCGGCGTCTGCTCGAAGGCGACGAACTGCGGGCTCACGATCGCGTTCTCGAAGGAGTCGGCGTTCTTGGCCACGAAGTCGGGGTCGTACCCGTTGGGAAGCGCCTGCACCGCGTTCATGCCCTGACGCTTCATCTCCTTGCCGAGCGTGAACGACTCGTTCCCGTCGATACACGTGCCGATGAACTGCACCCCGGCGTTCTTCATCCTCGTGACCTGAGCGGCGAGGGGGGCCGCGAAAGGCAGCGACTTGTCCATGAACACGACCTTTGCGGTCGGATACTTGGCGAATGACGCCTTTATCCCGTCCGCGCAGTCGGTGGATTCTGCCGAGACGCCGTACGCGATGATGCCGATCTTGGTCGCGCCGAGCTGCTTGGCGACCCACGGCATGACGTGGCCGGCACACTTGAAGCACAGCGCGCCCTTGTCGCCGAAGATGTTGTTGTGGCCGGCCATCTCGGGATTGATGTTCCAGATGAAGCTCGGCTGATTCGCGCGGCCGAGCAACTTGGCACCCGTGAACAAAATGGTCGCCCCGAAGGTCGCGAACGCCTTGTCGCTCGAAAGGCTCGCCTGAATCGTCTGCGCGTTGGCCCCGAGCTGGTCGTCGCGCACATTCGTGAGCTTGAGCTGACGGCCGTATAGTCCCCCGCCGTCGTTGATCATCTTGAAGTACGCATTGATGCCGTCGCCGAGAGGGGAGTAGTCGCCGCCGGTCGGGTTGTTGGTCTTGGTAACGACCGCGGCGACCCGGATCTCGGTGTCGGTGACCCCGGGGGCGGTGACCGGCAGGTGCTGTTTCAAGCTATTCGGATCGATGCTGCTCGCCGTCGACCCACCCACGGGAATCGTCGACGAAGTCTTGTTCGACGATCCGGAGTTCCCGCATGCGACCGCGACGAGCGCGATTGCCACACCCACGACCAGGATTCGCGCTCGCATGCATTCCCCCCGGGTGCCTCAGAACCGTTCGAACGCTGACGCTAACGTCATAGATACCCTGCCACAAGCCACCCCGAACCCGCGAGGCGCCGGTGCCCTTCACCCTCGTGACCTTCCACGCGCATCCCGACGACGAGTCGATTGCAACGGGCGGCACCATGGCACGTGCGAAAGCCGAAGGACATCGCGTGGTGCTCGTCGTCGCCACGAGGGGCGAACTGGGCGAGCATGCGCCCGAGGCGCTCGACCCGGGCGAGACCCTCACCGAGCGGCGCGTCGCCGAGCAGCACGCCGCGGCCGCGGTCCTGGGCGTCGACCGGGTCGAGTTCCTCGGCTACCGAGATTCGGGGATGGCGGGCGAATCCTCGAACGACGACGACGGCGCGTTCGCGCGCGCCGACGTCGACGAGGCCGCGGCCCGCCTCGCCGAGGTCCTCCGTGACGAGGGCGCCGACGTGCTCACCGTCTACGACAACCACGGCGGCTACGGGCATCCCGACCATGTACAGGTTCATCGGGTCGGCGTGCGTGCGGCCGAGCTGGCGGGCACGAGACGCGTGTACGAAGCGACGATGAATCGTGACTACATCCGCCGCCTCTTGGAGCAGCGCGCCGACGAGATATCCGAGACGCCCGACGCGCCCGACGCCGCGCAGATGGACGATTTCGGCTCCCCCGAGTCGATCATCACCACGACCGTCGACGTCCGCGATTACGTCGACCGCAAGCGCGACGCCATGGCGGCTCACGCCAGCCAGATCCCTGCCGACTCGTTCTTCTTGGCGATGCCGCCCGATGCCTTTCGCCAGGCGTTCGGAACCGAATGGTTCATCCGCCGTGACGCGCCGGACATCCGAGAGAAGTGGATCTTCGACGATCTCTAGCCCGTCATACGGCACGAGAATCCCTCGTGCGACGCGCGACACTGAGACGTGGTCCTCTCCTGGACGTTCCTCGCGGTCGCGGTCTGGGGCGGGTTATGGACGCTCGTCTCGTTCCGGCCTCCGCATCGACCCCCGTGGCTCATGGTTGTCGGTTTCTTCGCGGCGTGGACAACCACGGAGCTGGCGCCGGTCCACATGCTGTGGCAGGCGGCGGCGGCCGTCGGGTTCATCGAGTTCGGCGCGCTGGACACCTGGCCCGGATGGGTCGCGCTCGGGATCACGCTCGCGTCGCTGTTCGGGCTCGGGGCGAGCGTCAAGGGCGCGCTTCAGACCGACCGGGTCTTCGTCGCCGCGTTGGAGAACGCATTGGGCCCCGATTGGGACGCCGACCTCGACTCGACGCTCGAGCTCGGGGGTCGCCACACCAAGTGGAGCCGCGTGCTCCGACCGTTCAGCTTCGAGCGTCGCGGCGTACGGCGCGTAAGCAATTTGCAGTACGTCGACGACGGCACCCGTCGCCACCGCCTCGACGTCTATCACGGCGACGACGTCGAAGCCGGTGCCCCCGTGCTGCTGCAGATCCACGGTGGGGCGTGGGTCGTGGGTCGCAAGGACCAGCAGGGACTGCCGCTGATGTACCACCTCGCGTCGCGGGGCTGGGTCTGCGTCGCGATCAACTATGGCCTCTCGCCGCGCGCGACGTGGCCCGACCACCTGGTCGACTGCAAGCGCGCGCTGGCATGGATCCGCGAAAACATCGCACGCTACGGCGGCGATCCCGACTTCGTCGTCGTCACCGGTGGCTCGGCCGGCGGTCATCTGACGGCGCTCATGGGGCTCACGGCGAACGATCCGGACTTCCAGCCCGGATTCGAGCATGTCGACACATCCGTGCGGGCGATGATCCCCTTCTATGGCGTCTTCGACTGGACGGGCACCGTGCTGCGCAACGTCGGCCTGCGCGAGCTCCTCGAACGCCGGGTGGTGAAGCGGAAGCTCGCCGACGCGCCCGACGTGTTCCGGAATGCGTCGCCGCTCTTTCACGTTCGGCCCGACGCGCCGCCGGCCCTCGTCGTACACGGCGACCTCGACACCCTCGCGCCCGTCGAGCAGGCCCGGGCCTTCGTCGCGGCGCTCCGCGCCACGAGTCGGGAGCCGGTCGTCTACGTGGAGCTGCGGGGCGCGCACCACGCGTTCGAGGTCTTCAACTCGGTTCGCACGCTGCACGCGATCGCGGGTGTCGACCTGTTCCTCGCCTGGCTCCTCAACGCTGCGCGCGACGGCTCATCTCG
This sequence comes from Acidimicrobiia bacterium, assembly GCA_038213435.1. GTDB lineage: Bacteria > Actinomycetota > Acidimicrobiia > IMCC26256 > PALSA-610 > PALSA-610. The sequence continues at coordinate 38,569 of JBBQTI010000027.1, read as the reverse complement.
ACGCGCCGTCTCCCCCACGTGTAGTGCGGAAGGGGCTCGATCGGAGAGCGATCGGATACCCACGGCGCGTACGGAGCCATCACGAAACCCGCCAACGTGATGAGCACGCGGTCGTAGTTGACGCGCCAGCCGGCGAAGTCGCGCCACGCCTGGTCACGATCAGTGCGTACGGGCAGGTCCGCCGCGACGAGCTTGTCGTAGAGCTCGTCGAATTCGTCACGCGCCAGGCTGATCGGATCGTCGGGCGCGGGCGAATCGTCGTAGTCGAAGCCGTAGAAGCCCGCGACCTCGCGGAGCGCGAGGTAGCCCGATCGGATACACAGCTGCGCCGGGGCGGAAACGGCGATGTCGAGCACGGCGAGCCGAATCGAGGCGGTATCGAGCACCGCGCCCGCAGCCGTCACCCACGAGCGATGCGGGTTCGGCGATCGGAAGAACGACAGCGAGCCGTACGAAGTGTGGGTCTCCTGAACTTCCGTGAACCACGTCATCCACGCGGTCCAGAAGATGTCCATCTCGTACAAGAAGCCGGTCTGATGCGCGCGCACCAGCAACTCGCGAGGCGTGGGCGGGGTACCGGCCCGGATCGCGAGGTCGGTCACCGCGACCTCGCGCCGGGAGAACGTGTTGTAGATCGTCGGGAGATACGCGATCAGGAGTGCGAGGATTGCGAGGCCGATCACTGCCTCGGTGAACGCGGCGAACGCGGCCGGCAGATCGGGCGGGCGTTGAAAGCCGAGCGTGAGGAGTGAGGACCCGCTGGTCATGATCGCGCTCCGCCAACCGAAGTCCTCGATCCCCTCGAAGATGCACGCGAAGGCGCCGAACACAACGAGCATCGACACGAACGGCAAGGCAAGGAGCGCGACCGGCGCGTAGAACGCCATCACCCGGTCGCGCGCCTCGTAGCTTCGCCGCGGCGACGCGAACACATTGAACGCGCGCCGAATAGTCAGGAACACGACGACCGTGAAGAGCACGACTGTGCCGCGGGGAACGACGAACGTGCGGACGGCCGCATCGAGCACGATAAAGGTCGCGACGATCCCGGCGACGACGAGCAGGACGTCAACCAGTGCGTGCACCCGCCTACTCCTCGCCCGACGGTCGCTGCCGGTAGCGCTTGATGTCGGCGTGACGTCGCTTGTCGTCGACCCGGCGCTTCTTCGCGGCTCGCGACGGCTTCGTCGAATACCGCTTCGGATCGATGTGCAGCGCGGCGGCGAGCCGCGCTTGCAGCCGTTCGAGCGCGAGCTCACGGTTCTGGTGTTGCGACCGACGCTCCGACGCGGTCACGCGCACGACCGGACCGAGCCGTTCGAGGAGTCGGGCCCGTTGACGCGGCCCGAGCGAGGGCGACGACGCGACGTCGAAGCGCACCTCGACCTTGGTGTTGGACGTGTTCGCGTGCTGACCCCCCGGTCCGCCCGAGGCCGTGAAGCGCCATTCGAGCTCGTCGCTCGCGATCGCGCACGACCGCGTGATCCGCAGCACGCCGTCCGGGTCCACACTCGGACACTAGGCAATGCCGGTCGGGGCAGCGCCGCTCGCGAGCTCGGCGAGCTAACGGGTCAGGGGCTTGTACTTCAGGCGGTGGGGCTGGTCGGCTTCGCCGCCGAGGCGCCGGTGGCGGTCCGTTTCGTAGTCGGAGAAGTTGCCCTCGAACCATGTCGCCTGGCTGTCCCCCTCGAATGCGAGGACGTGGGTGGCGATTCGGTCGAGGACCCAGCGGTCGTGGGAGATGACGACGGCACAGCCGGGGAATTCGAGCAACGCGTCCTCGAGCGCGCGCAACGTGTCGACGTCGAGGTCGTTCGTCGGCTCGTCGAGCAGCAACACGTTGCCACCCATGAGCAACGCCTTCGCCAGGTGCAGCCGGTTGCGCTCTCCGCCGGAGAGATCGCCGACCCGCTTCTGCTGGTCGGAGCCCTTGAAGTTGAGGCCCGCCACATAGGCGCGCCCGTGCACGTCCCGATCGCCGACCTTCACGAGGTCGACGCCTCCGGTGATCTCCTCGTAGACGGTCTTGTCGGGGTCGAGCGACTCGCGCGACTGGTCGACGTACGCGAGCTGCACGGTCGGACCGATCTTGAGCGAACCGCCGTCAGGCTCTTCCTGGCCGACGAGCATGCGGATCAGCGTGGTCTTGCCCGCGCCGTTCGCACCGATGACGCCGACGATGCCGCCGGGCGGCAACGAGAACGAGAAGTTCTCGATCAGCAGCCGGTCGCCGTAGCCCTTGCTGATCTGCTCGGCTTCGATCACGAGGTCGCCGAGGCGCGGACCCGGCGGGATCGAGATCTGGACCTTGTCCTGACGCTTCTCGGCCGATTCGGCCTCCGCTACGAGCTTGTCGTACGCGGTGATGCGCGCCTTCCCCTTGGCTTGGCGCGCCCGCGGCGCCATTCGCACCCATTCGAGCTCGCGCTGCAGGGTGCGGCGCCGGGTCTCGTCGACCTTCTCCTCCTGCGCGAGCCGCTGCTCCTTTTGCTCGAGCCAGCTGGTGTAGTTGCCTTCCCAGGGGATGCCCGCGCCGCGGTCGAGCTCGAGGATCCAACCCGCGACGTTGTCGAGGAAGTAGCGGTCGTGCGTCACCGCGACGACAGTGCCGTGGTACTCCTGAAGGTGCCGTTCGAGCCACGCGACCGACTCCGCGTCGAGATGGTTCGTGGGCTCGTCGAGCAACAGAAGGTCGGGCTTGCCGAGCAGCAGACGGCACAGCGCGACGCGGCGTCGCTCACCGCCGCTCAGCGTGGCGACCTCGGCGTCGGCTGCCGGCAGTCGCAGCGCGTCCATCGCGATCTCGAGCTGACGATCGAGATCCCAGCCGCTGACGTGATCGATCTTGTCCTGGAGGTCGGACTGCTCGGCGAGAAGCTTGTCGAAGTCGGCGTCGGGCTCGCCCATCGCGTTGCACACCTCCTCGAACCGGTCGAGGAGCGACTTCGTGCCGGCGACGCCCTCGACGACGTTACCGAGAACGTCCTTGCCGGCGTCGAGCCGTGGCTCTTGGGGCAGGAACCCGACCGAGAACCCGGGCGTCACCCGGCATTCGCCCTGGTAGCCGTCGTCTTCACCCGCGATGATGCGCAGCAGCGTGGACTTGCCCGCGCCGTTCAGCCCGAGCACTCCGATCTTCGCCCCGGGGAACATCGAGATGTTGACGCCCCGCAGCACTTGCTTGTCGGGCGGGTGCACCCGGCGCAGATCGCGCATCGTCAGGATGAATTGGTGAGCCATACTCAGCCACCGTACCGGCCACTCGTAGGAGGACCAGTGTCGGAAGTCTTCGACATCGCCGATCAGTACTGCGATGCGCTCGGCGCGCTCGATCCGTGCAGCGCGACGTACGCCGGCATCCCCGGCCACGACCACGAGATGACCGACTACTCGCCCGCGGGCGTCGCCCGGCGGGTCGACCTCGTGCGCGCCACGCTCGTGGCACTGGCTGCGGCGACGCAGGAAACCGACGACGACCGGCTCGCCGCGAGCGTGATGACCGAACGATGCTCGCTCGACGTCGAACAGTACGAAGCCCGCGAGCGGCTGCGCGACGTTCGGATCATCGGCAGTCCCATCCAGTCGGCCCGGCAGTGCTTCGACCTCATGCGCCTCGAGACGGACGAGGATTGGGCCGTTGCCACCGAGCGCATGACCCGGGTCCCCGATTCGCTCGCGAGCATTGAGGAATCTCTGCGTGCCGGCGTCGACCAGGGTGTCGTCGCGGCCCGACGCCAAGCCCTCGCGTGCGCGGAGCAGGCGGCGACCTGGGGCGGTCAGCGTGAAGCCGAACCATTCTTCCGCGCCCTCGCGTCGCGCCGTCCGGACGACACCGAGCTCGCCGCCGCGGCCGAGTTGGCGACCTCGGGATACGCGCGCCTCGCGGCGTACCTGCGCGACGAATACGCGCTCGTGGCCGACTCGCGCGATCCCGTCGGCCGCGACCGCTACGCGTTGTTTGCGCGCGACTTCAATGGAATCGATCTCGACCTCGAAGAGACCTACGCATGGGGCTGGGAGGAACTGCACCGAATCGAGGACGCGATGCGCCACGTCGGAGAACGCATCCTCCCGGGCGCGGCGATCGACGAGGTGATCCAGCACCTCGACCAAGATCCCAACCGCGCGATCGAGGGCGTCGAGGAGTTCCGGCGCTGGAATCAGGACCTCATCGACCAGACGATCTCGGATCTCACCGACACCCACTTCGAGATCGCGGAGCCGTTGCAGCGTTGCGAGGCCATGATCGCGCCGCCCGGAGGCGCGGCGGCGATGTACTACACGGGACCTACCGAGGACTTCTCCCGGCCCGGTCGCACGTGGTACCCCACCATGGGCCAGACCCGCTTCCCGCTGTGGAAGGAAGTCAGCACCTGTTACCACGAGGCGGTTCCGGGACATCACCTGCAGGTGGCTCAAGTCGTGTATCTCGCCGACACGCTCTCTCGTTTTCAAAGGCTGTTCGGCTTCGTCTCCGGTCACGGTGAAGGATGGGCGCTCTACGCGGAGCGATTGATGGGCGAGCTCGGTTACCTCGAAGACCCCGCGTCCGAGATGGGGATGCTCGCGGCACAGGCGATGCGCGCGGTCAGGGTCGTGGTCGACATCGGGATGCATCTCGAGCTCGCGATCATCGAGGGAGAGCCGCACGCGGGCGAGACGTGGACGCCCGAGCTCGCGCTGCCCTTCGTGATCGGGCGCAGCCGCTTCCCCGAGGTGTTCATGCGGAGCGAGGTCGACCGCTACCTCGGTTGGCCGGGTCAGGCGATCAGCTACAAGGTCGGCGAGCGGGTGTGGCTCGAATCCCGCGCCGACGCGAAGCGTCGCAAAGGCGCCGAGTTCGACATGAAGACGTTCCACACCTTCGCGCTCGATCTCGGCAGCATGGGCCTCGGTCAGCTGCGCGACGAGCTCGCCCGGTTCTAGTCTCCCGCCATGACCGTTCCTGCCGGCAACGGCGTGCTCGACGCTTTTACGGAGACGCAGTTCACCGACAACGGCGAGACGCGAACGGTGTACCGCGCCGGGTCGGGGCCCGGTGTAGTGGTGATGAGCGAGATGCCCGGCATCACACCGAACGTCGCCGCGTTCGCGCAACGCCTCGTCGACGGCGGGTTCACCGTCGCGATGCCGCAGATGTTCGGCGAGCCGGGGCGAGGGCCGACGCTCGGTTACGTGCTCAAGTCGTTGAGCCAGGGATGCGTGTCACGCGAGTTCTCCAATTGGGCCCTGAATCGCACCTCGCCGATCATCGACTGGTTGCGCGCGCTCGCGGCCGACCTTCACGAGCGGTGCGGTGCTCCGGGTGTCGGCGCGATCGGAATGTGCTTCACCGGCGGCTTCGCGCTCGCGATGGCTGTGGACGACGCGATGCTCGCCCCGGTGCTCAGCCAACCTTCGCTGCCCTTCGCGGTTGGCAAGGCCCGCAAGCGTGCTCTCGGCCTCTCGGATGCCGACCTCGCCCTCGTCGCGGGACGGGACGACCTGTGCGTGCTCGCAATGCGGTTCACCGGCGACCAGAGGGTCCCGGCGGAACGCTTCGAGCATCTCCGAGACGTGCTCGGCGACCGTCTCATCGCGATCGAGATCGAGAACCGCAAAGACCGCAACCCGCACGACATCCCGAAGGCGGCGCACTCGGTCGTGACCGAGCATCTGGTCGACGAGCCCGGCCACCCGACGAAGGACGCCCTCGACCGCGTCCTCGCGTTCTTCAAGGAACGGCTCGCGGGCTGATCGGACGGGTCTTCAGCGGCATACGAAACAGCCGACGTCGGTCCGGATCCGGAACGCGCCGTCGGCCTCGATGACCGAACGCGATCGCCGCTCGACCTCGTGGAGAAGGGGTTGCGCCGCTACGGCCGTCGGCCCCGCGATCCAGCTCATGGTCGCCACGTACTCGACGATCGCACTCGCCTCGGTGACGACCAGCTCACTGCGCACATCGTGTCTCTCTACCGACGCGAAGTGCCGGCGGAGCTCGACAGCACCCGACTCGGACGAGAAGTCGAAGTACGCCCGTCCCGTACGCGTTTCGGCCGCCCCGACATGGGAAAGAGCCGACGCGACCATGTCGTTGAGCTCCGCGAGGTGCAGCTCCGAGTTCGTGAGGAACAACGCGACGCCGTTGGCGCGCAACACGCGCCGGATGCCCGCGATCGCGCGATCGCGGTCGGGCACGTGGTACAGCATGTGCATCGCGAGCACGACATCGAACGAGTCCGCAGCGAAGGGCAACTCCTGGGCGTCGCCGACGAGCAACGACGCGTCCGACCGCGAGCGCGCGGCCGTCAACATGCCCGGAGAGAGATCGAGACCGTGCACCTCGCCGCGATGAGCACGTCCGGCGAGCTCGGCGAGATGAGCTCCGTTCCCACAACCCACGTCGAGAACGCGCTCATCGCCGCGCAGATCGGCCAGGTCGAGCGCCCACGCCGCCGTACGCACCGGAGGCTGCTGGAAGCGGTAGATCGCCTGACGGGACGCGAGGTTCGCGTCGGAAGCGTATTGAACGCCGGTGAGGTATCCCCGGTCGACGAACCGGTCGGTCACAGCTCGCAGACGACCTTGCCGTAGGTGCCGCGCGATCCGAGCCGAGCAAGTGCCGCCGGCACCTCGGCCAGCGAGACGCGCTCGGAGATCAGCGGATCGATCTTCCCCGCTTCGTAGAGTCGCATGAGCTCGTCGTGGGTCTCGCGCACGAGTCGCGGATTCATCACGTTGTACAGACCCCAGTGCACGCCGACGACGGCGTAGTTCTTGATGAGGACGTGGTTCGTCCGCGCCTCCGCGAATCGCCCGCCCGTGAACCCGATGATCAGGATGCGGCCTTCGAACGCGATGCACTTCGTGGAACGGTCGTAGGTGTCGCCGCCGACCGGGTCGTAGATCACGTCGGCGCCGCGACCGTCGGTGAACTCTTTCACCGCGTCGACGAAGTCGTGCTCGCGGTAGTCGAGCGCGAGGTGCGCGCCGAGTTTCCGGCAAACCTCCACCTTCTCCGGTCCGCCCGCGGTCGCGATCACACGCGCACCGCCCGCGAGCCCGAGCTGGATCGCGGCGCTGCCGACGCCACCCGCGCCCGCGTGCACGAGCAATGTCTCCCCCGGCTGCAGGTGTGCACGGCGGTACAGGGCGAGGTGCCCGGTCTGGTAGACGACGTGCAGGGCCGACCCGGCCGCGAACGACATCGATTCCGGGATCGGGAACACAGCGCCGGACGCACCGGCGGTCGTCGACTCGGCGAAACCGCCGGGACCGAAGTTGGGGATCGCCAGCACCCGGTCGCCGACGCGGATCCCGTCGACACCCGCACCGATCTCGTCCACCACCCCCGCGACCTCGGCGCCGGGCGTGAACGGGAGTGGCGGCTTGACCTGGTACTCGCCGCGGCACATGAGCACGTCCGGGAAATTCAGCGCGGCCGCGTGCACCCGCAGACGCACGTCACCGGGCCGGACCTCGGGCTCGGGACTGTCCTCGAGCGCCATGACATGTTCGGGTTCGCCGAGCTCGTGAACGCGTAATGCCTGCACGATGCGCCAGTCTCGCAGACTTCGCGCTTCACTGGTTCGGTGGAGCTGACGGCGACTCGCATGGTTGCCGGTGGCGATGCGCTCGGGCGCGCCGACGACGGCCGAGTGGCATTGATCGACGGTGCCCTCCCCGGCGAGCGCGTGCGGATCGAGGTGACCGCCGACCGGGCGGATCATCTCCGGGGCCGCGTGATCGAGGTGCTCGAAGCATCACCCGCGCGCGTCCTGCCGCCGTGTGTCCACGCGCGCGAGGGCTGCGGAGGCTGCGGGTGGCAACACGTCGCGACCGAGACGCAGCCGCAGCTCAAGCTCGACATCCTCCGCGACGCGCTGGGCCGCATCGCGCACATCGCCGACCCACCGCTCGCGGAACCCGTGCTGCTTTCCTCCGAGGGTTTCCGCACGACGGTGCGCGCGCTCGTCGTCGACGGCAAGCCGGCATTCCGGCGCCACCAGTCCCACGATCCGGTGCTCATCGATTCGTGCCTCGTCGCCCATCCGCTGATCGACGAGCTCCTACGCGACGGTCACTTCGGCCGGGCGAGCGAAGTGACATTGCGCGTCGGTGTGGGTTCGGGCGAACGGGCTGCGCTCGCCGATCCCGCGGAAGCCGTCCTCGACCTGCCGACCGATGTGGCGCGCGGAAAAACCGCGCACGTGCACGAGCTCATCGACGGTCATTCCTTGCGCATCTCTATCAACTCGTTCTTCCAGAGCCGAACCGACGGCGCCGAGACACTCGTTCGACTCGTGCGCGAGGCCGCCGGACGCGACCGCGTGCTGGCCGACCTCTATTGCGGCGTGGGGCTTTTCGCGATCACCGCCGACGAGCCGCGCCGGGTCATCGCGGTGGAGCGCGGTCGCGCCGCCGTCTCGGACGCGAAGCACAACCTCCGCGATCATCCGGCGCGGGTCGTGCGCGCCGACGTCGGGAAATGGAAGGGCAGCAAGGTCGACGTCGTGGTCGCCGACCCGAGTCGCGCCGGACTCGGTCGAGATGGCGCGCGAACCGTGCTCGCGTGCGACCCCGAACGCGTAGTGCTCGTCTCGTGCGACGCGGCCGCGCTTGCCCGCGACATCGGTCTGCTGGTCGGTGCCGGCTACGACCTCACGTCGGTAACGCTCGTCGATCTCTTCGCGCACACGCCGCACATCGAGTGCGTCACGATTCTCGATCGGTAACGCGGGCGAACCTACGCGAGTTGCTGTTCGAGCTTCGTGAGCGCGTCTTCTTCGGAGACGTTCAACGCGAAGCTCAGCTCCGACACGAGGATGCCGCGGGCGCGTACGAGCATCGCCTTCTCCCCCGCCGACAGGCCCTTGGTGACCTCGCGCAGCGCAAGGTTCCGTACGACCTCGGCGACCTGGTACACGTCGCCGCTCTTCAACTTCTCTTGATGGTTCTTGAAGCGACGGCTCCAGTTGGTGGGCTCACGCACGTCCTTCTTGGAGAGCAGCTGGAAGAGGTCGTCGATGTCCTCGACCGAGATCGGCGGTCGCATGCCGACGTCTTCCGCCTTGTTGGAGGGAACGGCAAGAGTCAGATCACCGTTGGCGACCCGGAGCACGAGATACTCGGTCTTCTCGCCGAACGCCTCGCGCACCTCCTTGCGTTCGATCACCGCGGCCCCGTGGTGGGGATACACGACCCGGTCACCGACTTTGAACGCCATACCACTCCATGATCGAAATCCGGGTCGATCTCGGCGATCGAACCCGCGTCGGAACCCGCGAATCGGGACACCGAGCGACCCGTCATGATACCAGGCGCCCGGAGCGTCCCCGTCCTTCCCGAGGAGGCGAATCGTCAGTCCTTTCGGCTGCGACGCCCCGCCTCGATCCACGACTTGACGACCGGTGCGAAGTTCGCCGGGTTGTACGCGTCCTCCTCGGACGAGAACTGCATGTTGCCCGCGTACTTGAGCACAGTGAGGTTGTAGGCCTGATAGACCTCGCCGTCACCGGGGTCGCGGAAGCGGTTCTCGATCTGGCAGATCCACCACCCGCGCTCCTCGTCGCACACGCACCAGTCGTGCGGGAACTCCTTCATCTCGGAGTTCGGCCACTCGGCCATCGTCTTGGAGATCCACTCGTAGATCGCTTCGCGACCCTGCATCGTGCCGTAGTGGTGCTCGACGTAGGTGGCGTCCTCCGTGAACGTATCTGCCCAGGCTCGCCAATCGTTGGTCCGGCCGGCTTCACGCGCGACCGCGCAATAGTTGTCGTGCGCTTGCTGCAGCTCTTTCCGGGTCCATGTCGGCATGCGCACAGCATCCCGCACGGCGCGGGTCGCTGTCATTCCTCTATTCGGGCCTCCTACTCGGGCCCGCGCCAACATGGAGCGGGCGGTGCAACGATCGCGGCTCGGACGCGTCGGGCACCGCGTGAACCGGTTCGACGGTCGCGCCCGGAACGACCTGCGACGAGACGTCACTCGCGCCCGCGGTCTCCGACGGCCACGCCTCGGCGACGCCGACCAACGTCGTCAGCGACGCGAAACCCGCGTCGACGAGTCCCTGGTCGGAGTCGGCCGGCGCGGCCACGCCGGTCGCGCGCAACTCGAACTGGAGGCCGCCGTCCGCCGATTCGGCGATCGCGGCGCGCACCGAGCCGAACGCGGCGAGGCGCGCCCAGCGCACGCCGATCACGTCGTCGTAGTCGAGCGCGGGAACGTTGAGGTTCAACACACTGCGTGGCGGCGCGTCGAGCAGCATCGGCAGTACGTCGACGGCGACGAGCGCCGCGGTGTCGAAACGCCACGGCTCGGAGACGTCGACGCTGACCGCGAGCGCCGAGCACCCGAAGCTCTGCGCGGTGAGCGCGGCGCCCACGGTGCCCGAGTGCAATATCGCGCGACCCGTGTTGCAACCGGGATTGATGCCCGACACGACGAAGTCCGGCGGATCTCCGAACGCACCGAGGCGTCCCGCGCACACGCACAGGCCGGGCGGCCCATCGATGGCGTATGCCGCGATGCCGTCGCAGCCCGGCATCTCGACCTTCTCCACGTCGAGATGCTGGTCGGCGTGCACGAGTCCGATCGCGGCGCCGATGCCGCTGCGGTCACTGTTGGGCGCGACCACCGTGATGTCGTAACCGGCCTCGTCCAACGCAGCCGCCAGCACGTGCAACCCCGCCGACTGGATTCCGTCGTCGTTGGTCACGAGAACTCTCGTCACGAGCGACAGTGCTCACCTTCGTTCGGTGGGACGTCGAGCGCGGGGTTGCGGTCGAAGAACCCGAACGGCATCAAGACGAACCCGGTGTACTCGACGGGCATCACCGGCCAGTCTTCGGGGCGCACGAAATGCGTCACCCCGAACGAGTACCAGACGACGAGGTCGGTGTCGACGAGCGACCGGTCGCCCGCCGTCCAGCTGGGCAAGCCGTCGTCACCGGGATGCTGGTTCGGATACTCGCCCGCCGCGCGCCGTTCGTGGGGCGAGTAGGGCGTGACCCAAAGGTTGTGCCCGGCGAACGCGGCGCGGCGGCCGACGGACGACTCGGGGTGTGCGAGCAGCGTCGGCGTCGACATCGTGGGGACCAGCTTGTAGCTGGTCGGCTGCCCGAGTCCGTTGCGGGCGTTCGGGTTCACGATCCGCCACGTGCGGGACGCGAGCGGATCGACGTCTCGCTGCGCGGTGAGCTCGGTTTCGAGTCGGGTCGACTTGGCGCGGAAGGCGTTCATCCACGGGTTCTCCGGGCCGGGTGGCATCCGCTCCGCATCGACCTCGTAGATCTCGTTCATCTGGCCGTCGACGTCGAAATCGAGCCGGGCGTTGAACATGTGCTGGTGATGTGGCGCGGCGACGCCCTCGGCGATCACGTTCGCGAACGCCGGAGACGTGCCCGGCTCGATCGCCATGGGCGACACGATGCCCGTGAGCTTGACCTCGAGCTGGATGTTGCCATCGAGGTAGAAGTACCAGAAGAAGCCGTACTCGTAGTTGCCGACAGTTGAAATGAAGCTGACCACGAGGCGACGACTACGCCGCACCTCGCCGCGTCCGCCCCACAGGTCGACGTGCTTCCAGAGGATCCCGTAGTCCTCTTCGTGCAGGCATATCGCGTTCTCGATCACCCACGGCTTGCCGTGCTCCGTTGCGAGCGTGGCGTCGAAGTACCGAATCTCCCCGAGACAGTCGCAACCGAGCCGGAGCGACTGGGTCATGCGTCCGAGACCCCACTCCCCCGCGTCGAACGCGTTCTTCCAGCCGTGCAACGGATCCGGGTCGCCGTAGGGCACCACCATCTCGTTGATCGACGCACGGTGGAGTATCGGCCGCAAACGCCCGTCGTCGTCGTTGTACGCGATCTGGTGCAGGACCAGGCCCTCGAAAGGATCGAAGGCGATTCGGAACTGCCATTTCTGCCACCGCACCAGGTTTCCCTCGACGGTGAAGCTCGGTCCCTCGGGTTGGGTGATCGAGATCGGCTTGAGATCGGTGCGCATCCGCGGCTGATCCTCCGCGAGGTAGCTCGCGCGGTTCGGAGGCATCGGAGTGACGCCGTGATCGTTCACCTCGAGCACGACATTTCGCCCGTTGTCGAAATGCACGATCAGGCCTTCGATCGGACGCGCGTAACCGTTGTCGGTCTGGTCGTCGCGGAGGAAGGAGATGCACCGAGAGATCCGGCGACCCTCCTCACACTCGTAACCGAACACACCGGCCGGCCAGGGATCGATCTGCACCCGGTCGATCATGTCGGCGGTGATCCCGCGACGAGCCAGCGCGGCGAGGTATTCGGGATGAGCGCGGATCGTGCCGATGGCCTGCGCGGCTTCGTGCATCAGCAACGTGGGACGGACATGCGCGATCTCCTCCCAGACCTCGATCACGCCGGCGCCGACGTCGACGACGGCCTCGATCACGCCGCACTCCGGTCCGGGCACGATGACCGCGCGAATCCGGCGCTCGACACTCTCACCCGGCGTCCACTGCGCGAGCACGTCCTTGGCCGGTTCGTGCAACACGATGCTCGCGAACAGTGCCCCTTCCGGCAGACGACCGCTGTCGCTCAAGATCGCGACCGTGCGCTCCACCTCCTCCGCCGTGAGCATCGCCAGGGGATGAGCCACCTCGGCCCTGGTCATCTCGTGCTGGGTCATAGCGTGTTCACCACTCTCATCGCCTCGGCCGCGCGTCCATCTGGAAGTCCGGCGGCTTGCGCGGTCGCGCCCGTCCAGCTTCGCACCATCGTCTCGGTCGTGTCCGGATCGGGGAGCTGACTCTTGTGGGACAACAGCGCCTCGATCTTCCGATCGACCGCCGCCGTGATGTCGACGTAGTGCGTCGCAATGTCGCGTCCGTTCCCCATCCAGAGGGCGCCGACGGTCCAGGGGTCGAGTCCCTCGTCCGCCAGCTCCGGGTGCGCCCAGCGGTTGCGGGCGTCGGGATACACGGCGCAGACGGTCGCGTCACCGGTCGCGAGATGATCGGGATGGCTCGCGTAGATTCGATCCCAGTTGCGATCGGGCGACAGCGTCATCACCCGATCGGGACGAACCGTTCGGATGACCCGTGTGACGTCCCGGCGCAGCTCCAGCGTCGCCTCGACGCGGCCGTCGGGATAGCCGAGGAAGTACAACTCGTACACACCGACGATCGCGGCCGCCGCGCGCTGCTCGTCGCGGCGGATCGCGGCCATGTCGGCCCGGGCGACACCGGTTTCCGATCCGCCCGCGTCACCGTCGGTGACGACGCAGTACGTGACCTCGATTCCCGCGTCGGTCATGACCGCGACCGAGCCGGCGAACCCGAAGTCGACGTCGTCGGGGTGCGCCGTCACCACGAGGACCCGTTCCACGCCGGTCAGATCGAGCTCTTCCATCCCGAGGCTCCCTCGCGTCGTCGCCGTCTGCCGCGCGACGCTAGTTGGCGTGACGACGTCGCCTTTCTCTGCTCGGGAGCTGGTAGGCCTCCTCGCCGACGACGACCGCCGGGCGGTGTTCGCGGCCTTGGTGCTGGGCGCGACCGACCCCGATTCGGTGCGGCGCCGCTCGGGACTCGAAACCAGGCCGGCGCTCCGTGCCCTTGCAGCGCCTCGTCGACGCCGGGCTGGTCGTACGCGGTGACGACGGGACGGTCCACCTTTTGGGTGAGTCGTTCGCGCTCGCGGCGCGCGTCGAGGCGGAACGCGAGCCCCGCCCGGTCGAGCATCGCGACCAACCGGTCGAGGTGGCGCGCGTCCTGCGTGCGTTCGTGCACGACGGCCGACTCGTCTCCATCCCGACCGTCCACTCCAAGCGTCTCGTCGTACTCGATTGGCTCTCGCAACGCTTCGAGCCGGGGTGGCGCTACTCGGAGCAGAGGGTGAACCTGATCCTCGGACAGGTGCACGCCGACACCGCGGCACTGCGGCGCTACCTCGTCGACGACGACTTCCTCGCGCGCGCCGGCGGCATGTACTGGCGAACGGGTGGGAGCTACGCGCCGGACGTCGACGACCCCGACCGCGGCGAAGAGGTCTGAGCCTCGACCATACGGCGCATGCCATCTCTCCAGCCCACCGACGTCGGCCCGACGAGCGCCAGCCGCTTCGCGTTGTCCGTGGGGATACCGCCGATCGTGCTCGTCGTGCGCTCGAAACGCGGCTCGACACCCACCAGCCCGCCCATGTAGTCGCACCACGCCTCGATGCTCGTCTCCTGGTCGCCGCCCCAGTTCACGATCGTCGCGGGAACGGACGCCGCCTCGAGCATCGCCGGCAGCGTCGCCACGATGTCGTCCTCGTGGATCGGATTGAAGCGACTGGGTCCGTCGGGATGCACCGGGACCGGCCGCCCCGCGAGCATCAGCGCGAGGTGGAACGCGGGCCATCCTCCGCCGTCGCCGTAGGGCACGTTGAGACGCGCGATCGTCGTCGGGACTTCGAAGAGGCGACACGTGGTGCGGACCACGGCCTCCGCCGCGATCTTCGAGATGCTGTAGGTGGGCATCATCACGCGATGGTTGTCGCCGAGCGGGTCGGTCTCGCGCTGCGGCGATCCGCCGGCCGCTTCGTAGACGCCCGTCGACGAACAGTGCAGGAACGCCCGCGCCTCCCGACAGTGCGCCATGAGCAGACCGACTGCCTCCGCGTTGCCGGCGAGGTCGACCTCCCACTTGTTGCTCTTGACGACGGCGAAGTTGCACACGTAGTCGACGTCATTCGGCACGGCGGCGAGGGAATCGTGGGCGAGATCAACCGCGACACATCGCACGCCCGCCACTTCCAGGCGCGCGCGCAACCCTGTGTCCTTGAAGCGCGCCACCGCGATCACGTCGTTCTCGGCGGCCAGCGCGAGCGCGACGGGAAGCGCGACCTGACCGGTCGCCCCGGTCACGAGGACGCGGGCGTCACGGAGGGTCAAGGCGTCGCCGACAATGTGGCCGCAGTTGCCTCGTCGATCCCGGAGTCCGCCGGCAGCCGCGCCGCTACCGCCTGGACGAACTGCTCGTCGGAAAGGTCGACGTCGACGCCCTCGCCCTTCACGCGCGTGCGGCCGTCGCTCGCCTCGATCGTGAGCTCCGGTTTCAACTCTTTGATCGCGAAGCGGCCGAAACGCGCCTGCCATCCCGTTCGAGCGCTCGCCTCGCCCGCCGAGACGGGCGCGCCGACGTCGTCGGCATGCGTTGCCAGCTCGAACGCGAGATG
Source organism: Acidimicrobiia bacterium (assembly GCA_038213435.1). GTDB lineage: Bacteria > Actinomycetota > Acidimicrobiia > IMCC26256 > PALSA-610 > PALSA-610. The sequence goes on along the minus strand of JBBQTI010000027.1, from coordinate 23,396 downwards.
GAAGGCCTGCCAGCGCGCCGGATAGGCGCCGACACTGCTGTCGACGTCGCCGCCGCCGCGGGCACGGAAGGCCTCGCGATTCTGCGCGCTGCTCGTCCGCCAGGTTTCGAGGATCTGCTCCGGCGTCCGGTCGTCGAGCTCGCGGATGCCGATCTCGTTGGCGGATGCCAGGTCGGCGGCGCCCTTGGCGCCCACGTCGGCGAGGAACTGCTGCACGGTGCCGTCGAGACACGCACGGTTGTAGTCCTCGCTCGCCGCGAGGTGCGCGAGAAGGTCGCGCACGCTCCAACCCTCACAGCGAGTCGGATTGCTCCAGTCGCCGGTACCCGCGCTCGCGAAGAACTGATCCAGGCGGGAGGCTTCGGTCGCCATCAGCTCATAGGGGTCGAGTCCCGCGAGATCCTGATCATCGGTCATCTCGTCTCCTTCCGACGCAGGCGCACCGTAACGCGAACGCAGGCGCGGGATCGCTACCGGTATCGAAGGATGACGCTCGACGCGGTCTTGGCAGGACCCTCGCCTCCGACGAGGTAGCCGACCCCGTCGACCACCGCGGCACCGGCGTCGGCCACCCGATACGGCAGCCTGCCGACGGTGCTCGTGCGTCCCGACGCGGGATCGAATCGCACGACGGTGTCGAGGATCTGCGCGTGGCTGCGCCCGCCCAGTATCAGGATGCGGCCACCGATGACGATCGCACTCGCGTCCGAGACCGGCATGGGCAACTGCCCGGCGATCACCGCATCCCCCGTGGTGGGATCGATGCGCTGGATCGTCGTGACCTCGCGGCCGTCCTGCGTCCCTCCGAAGAGCCATATGCGCCCATCGAGCACTGCGACCGCCGGATACCGCACGGTCTGCGGAAGCTGCGCCACCGTCCGGAACGTCGCACCGTCGGTCGTGGCGAGCACGCCCGCGACGCGGCGCGAACCGTCGAACCCGCCGAGAACGTACGCCGTGCCGTTGACCTCGGCCGCGACGAGATCGGAGCGCGCTTGCGGCATCTGCCCGACGACATCGCCCATGCCGGCGCGGTAGCGCTGCACCGTCGACAGCTCGGTGGCGCTGCCGCCGCCGAACATGTACACGTCCTTGTCGATCACCGCGCCGGCGGAGTCGTGGATGGCCTGCGGAAGCACGGCGAGACGCGTCGTGACACCGCCCGGCAGCGCGACGTGCCAGACGCGTGCGGTCGAAGCGCCGCCCGGGTCGAGTCCACCGATCACCAGCAACGCGCCGTCGGCGGCAAGCACCACTTCGCGTGCGCGCGCGGCCGGCAATTGCCACGGCGCGGTCGTGATTTGCAGCGTGGCCGATGCGGACACGACCGTCGAGCGCGCCGTCGCCCTGTCCGCCGGGCGCGCGGCTGTCGAGCTGCTCGCCGACGACGTCGCGGGCGTTCCGGCTTTCGCGCTCGCGCCGCTCGAGCACGCGCTCACAGCCGCGACCGCGGCCGCGAACACGAACGCTGCTACGACGGCGAGAACGAGACTCCGAGCACGACGCCAGGAGAGCCTGAGCACGACACCTGACCCTAACGGCTCGTGTCAACGGGTTTGCGGCCGCGCGCTACGGCAGGCCGGAGTCGGCGTCGGCACGGCAGGCTGCGCCGCTCGCCGTAGCAACCGCTCGCACTCGCGCGCCCTGCTCGGACGACGGCGTCCCGTTCCCTATCGCGATCACGAGTTTCTCCGCGCCCGGCGTCTCGATGAACACGCGGGCGAGACAACGTGCGAGCGCACCCGCGACGTGACCCTTCGCGGCGGCGACGGTGAGGCCGGCGCGAACGCTCAAGAGCGCGACCGCGTTGTGGAACCGCTGCGACGACGGCTGCCGCGCGCGACCTCCCGGGTCGCACGTGGTGAACCCGACGCGGTCGCCGACGGCATCGACGGCTGTGCTCGGTCGCGCCCGGGCCCAATCCCGGACCGCGCCCAGAAGGAAGGGACGGCTGTGCTGGAACGCCGGTTGCACAACGACGCGGTAGCAGGTGGCGCCGCGACTCCGGAATGTCACGGCTCGGCCACCGGCGACGACGTCGGCCGCCACGAGAGCACGTCCGGGATCGAGCCGCATCGCCAGAGTCACGAAGGTCTCGAACGGACCGAACGACTCCGCGGGGCCTGCGGCCACGCCGTCGGCCGGGAGCAGGGGTTGCTCTACCGCGACCGGCGGCGTGATGTCGCCGGATTCGACGAATACCGCCGTCGACGGTGTCGGACCGGTGAGCGCGTCGTCAACCGCCGGGTTGCCGCCCCCGGAGAGCAGAACGCGGACCGTCGACGGTCCGAACTCGTACGGCGCACCGGACAACAGATCGACGATGTCGGGCACCGATGCGGTCTCCTTGCCGACGCGCGCACCTTCCGCACCGTTCTCGCGTTGGTACTCCTTCTGCTCCTCGGTCGAGAGCTGCGCCAGGTAATCGTCCTGGATACGCACCGCGTCGCCCTCGACGAGCGCCTTCAACGCCGACGCATCACCGCTTTCGGAAGCGGCCGCCCGCGTTTGCAGGGCGCGGAGATCGAAGTGCTGATCCTGCAGGACATGGGTCAACTCGTGTGCGACCGTAACGCGGTGCGCAACGTCGAGCGCGGTGCCGCGCACGATGATCTCTTGATGGTCGGGGTCGTAGTAGGCAAGCGTTCCGGACGACTGGTGGGTCTCGTACCCTCGCAACAGGTCGACCTTGCCGCCGATGAACCCGAGCGCGCGGAACACGGCCTCATCACGCGTCACTCGCTCGCGATCGGTTGCGGTCAAGTTGCTGTCGTCGCCGAGCAGCTTCTCGAACTCTTTCGGTGGGAGATACCGGACCGGAACGGGATGCTCGAAGTCGAGACCGCGCAGACGCGCGACCTCGGCGGCGATCGGCGCGACGCGCGCATCCCAGCGGCTCGGGAACCACGACTGTGTGGAGCCCGCAACCACGAACACCGCAGCCGCCGCCACCGACAGCAAGGCGACGAACACGGCCACGCCGGCGGAACGGAGCGGGTCACGACGCTCGCTCACCTGCCCGACGAACCCGTACCCGTGCATTCGTCGGCTATCGACACTCGATCCGCCGCTCATGAGACCCATGAGGAGGCCGCCGGTCCAGCCGTCCTTCCTCGGACCGCTGGGTAGCATGCCGCCGTGTTGGACCCCTTCGATCCCTTCGACGCCGCCCGCTCTCGGGACGCGTGGACCACGCTCCGGGCGCTGCGCGACGCGGGCCCGCTGGCAACGGTCGCGGGTGGCTTGCGGTACGTCACGCGGTACGCAGAGGGGCGCGACGTGCTGCGCGAGACCGAGACCTTCTCCAACGCGTCGGGCCTGAAGGCGCCGGGAGTCGACATTCCCGTCGAGGACCGCCTCCTCGGCGAGCTCGATCCGCCGCGCCATACCGCCGTGCGACGCGTCATGGTCACGGCCATGACCCCGAAGGTCGTGCACGCGACCGAACCGTTCATCGCGTCGACTGCCGCGGCGCTGCTCGACGCGCTTCCGCGCGACCGGTTCGACCTCGTCGCCTCGTACACCGGAGTGCTTCCGAACCGGGTCACCATGTATCTGCTCGGCTTCGATCCCGCCGACTCCGACCAGCTGGCTCGTTGGGCCAAAGAGCTGATGGAAAGCACGTTTCCGGCGCTCAATCAAACCGATCGCGGGATCGGCTTCGCGGCCGCCTTCCCCGACTTCGCGGGATACATCGATGCACGCATCGCCGAACGGACGGCGCAACTCGCCGCGGGTGACGACCGCGACGACGTGCTCGCCCGCCTGATTCGGCTCGAGGTCGACGACGCCCCACTGCCTCCGCAGCAGCTCCGCGCGCTCGTCCGCAACCTCGTCACCGGTGGGCTGACCACCACCGCTCAGTTACTCGGCAACCTCATCTTCGAGCTCCTGACCCGACCGGAGCTCGAGGCGGCGCTGCGCGCCGATCGCGCGCTGCTGGCGACCGCGATCGAGGAGAGCCTCCGCCTCACGCCTCCGGTGTTGTTCGTGGCTCGCGGTTGCGTACGCGACACGCAGATCGGCGAGTGTCCGGTGCGCGCCGGCGAACGCGTCGTCGTCGGCGCGGCTTCTGCGAATCGCGACGAGCGCGTCTTCGCTCACGCCGACGACTTCCGCATCGATCGCAGCAATGCCGACCAGCACCTCACCTTCGGTTACGGCACGCACGTTTGCCCGGGCGCGACCTTGGCGCGCGCCGTCGCGCGCATCGGCGTCGGCGCGGTCCTCGACCGCTTCGCGAGCGGCGAGCTGCGGCTCGAGCCCGGTTTCGTCTTCGAGCAGGTTCCGACGTACTTCGAGCACGGCCCCCGGCGACTGCCCGTCGAGCGCCGGTAGCCGGTCAGGTGCGTGCGTCACCGAACCCGAGCACTTCCCCGTCGGCGAGCTCGACCCAGTAACCGTTTCCGGTACGAGTCGCCACGATGCCGATGATCGGTGCCGGCGGACCGGTCGACGCGAGCGAGCCGAAGAAGTGCGCGTCGCCGAAACTGAACACCCCGCCGTCCGACGCGACCATCCAGTAGCCCTTGCCGGTCGGGGTCGCGGCGATCCCGACGACGGGTGAGACGATCCTCTGACCGCCCATCGAGCCGAAGAAATGCGCGTCGCCGAAGCTGAACACGCCGCCGTCGCTCGCGACGAGCCAGTAACCGTTGCCGCCGGCTGTCGTCGCGATGCCAACGACCGGCCTGTTCAGCGGCATACCGCCCGTCGATCCGAAGAAGCGCGCGTCGCCGAAGCTGAACACGCCGCCGTCCCACGCCAGGAGCCAGTATCCGTGTCCCGACCGCGTCGACGCGATGGCGTTGACGGGCTGCGCGAGCGGGAACGTTGCGGTCGAGCCGAAGAAGCGTGCGTCACCGAAGCTGAACACGCCGCCGTCGGCGCCGACCATCCAATAGCCACCTCGGTCGGGTGTACCGGCTGCGCCCACCGTCACCCATGCGATCGGGATCGACGCTGCCGAGCCGCGGTTGACGAAGTCGCCGCGCAGGTCGAGCCCACCGAGCCCGTTGACCGTCGCATAGCCGGCGTCGCCGGCGCTCGGCAGCAATGCAACTGCGTCGCCGCGGCGCGGTGACGCGCCGAGATTGCCGCCGTCGCCGACCCACTCCCAATGCCACGGCTCGGGACAGGAGCTGCCGCCGGGCTCGGCGAACGCGGGATGGTTCCAACCGAGCGACCCCGCGATCTGCTTCATGAACGCGTAGCCGGGGCTCGCGAATGTCAACGATTGCCCGGCATCGAGGAGGTCGACGGCCTTACCCCAGCCGTGATACGAGTGGCCGACCGGCGTGCCGCCCGGCGTGGCGGAGACCGACGCGACGCACGCGGGATTGTTACCCGGCTGCGCGGCCTGGTTCGCGAAGTCGACCTGCTGCGAGAGCGGTCGGTAGCACTGGTCGGCACCGAGCGCGAGATTGATCTCGCGAGCCATCGTGAAGATACGCGCGAGACTCGGACCCGCTTCGCGCGCCGCGATGCAGTTTGGCGCGACGTTCACGAGTCTCGACATCGCCACGTTGCCGTTGACGGCACCGGGCAGAGGCGTGGGTCGGTTGTTCGGGTTGATCGGGCTGACCTCGTCCGCGGTCGCGCCATCGGCGATCGCGAGTACCAGCACCGCAGACAGACACAACGCCGCCGAGCGGCGAGACAGGATGCGCACGCGCGCATTCAAGCAGGGTTGCACCGACTCGTCACGGACTCCTCTACCGGGGGGTCAGAGGATCTTGGCGAAATCGAATGTGCGCCAGTGTTCGGGCCACAAGCGAACAGTCAGCGCATCCTCGGGGCGCGGATTGTGCTCGACGTACCAGGCACCGAGTTCGTCACCGAGATAACGGGTCGCGAGCGCGAGCTCGTCGTGTATCGCCGGCTCGAGCACCACCGCGCCTTCGATACTCACATACTGATACGGCGCGGTCTCGGTTTGCACGGTGAGTGAGGCGCGCCCGGCGGCACGCAACAGCGCCGCCTTGCGCGACGAGCCTTCGATACCGAAGATCACCTCACGGTCTTGGTAGAGATACCAGATCGGGAGCGCGTGCGGTCCGCGTCCGGGCTCGTCGACGGCGAGCACGGCAACGTGCACGGCCGCGAGGAACCACTCTCGCTCCGCAGCCGTCATCGTGCCGGTTTCGCTCAAGGGAAGGTCATTCGTGCTCGAGCGCGACCGCGAGATTGCCGACGGTCGCGGCCGCGGCTCCGACCGGCTCCGGCTCGACCAATGGCATGGCGTCGGCGGGGTCGGCGCGCTCGTCGACGGCCCGCGCGGGCAGCCAGACGAGGACCCCGACGACCGCGATCAGCACGATGGCCGCGGCGATGAGCGCCGCCAGATGCAGGCCGCCGATGAAGCTGTGGTGTGCGGCAGTGACGACCTCCGCCCGTATGCGCGCGGCGACCGGGTGGGCCGGGTCGTTGACCACACCGACCGCCCTGCCGACCGAGTCCCGCGCCGCGCTGACAAGCGGCGCGGGAACCTTGCCCGCGAGCGCCGACGAGAGGGCGGGACCGTAGTGAGACGACAGGACCGAGCCGAGCACCGCGACTCCCACCGCGCCGCCGACCTGGCGGGTGGTGTCGTTCATCGCGGAACCGACGCCCGCCTTCTCCCGGGGCAACGAGCCCATGATCGATTCGGTCGCAGGCGCCATGACGTTGCCCATGCCGATTCCCATCAGCACGGACACGAGGATGACGTGCAACGCGCTCGAGCCCACATCGAGGGTCACGAAGCTGACGAGCGAGATCGCCACCATCGTCAACCCGAACGCGACGACCGCCTTGTTCCCGAACCGCACGACCCAACGCGGGCTGAGGAAGGCGAACGTCATGAGCGCGACCGATTGCGGGATGAGAATCGCGCCCGCCTTGAGCGTGGAGTAGCCGAGCACCGACTGGAGGTACTGCGTGAGCAGGAAGATCGTGCCGAACAGCGCGAGGAAAACAAGCATGATCGCGGCACTGGCGGCCGAGAAGCGCGGGTTCTGGAAGAAGTGAAGGTCGAGCATCGGGCTCGACGATCTCAGCTCCCATACGAAGAACGCGATGAGGAGCGCGGCGCCGACCCCGAATCCCGCGACGATCTCGGACGACGTCCAGCCGTGACTCGGCGCCTCGATGATCGCCCACAGGAGCGCACCCAGGCTGACGATCGACAGCGCGGCTCCAACCGGGTCGAGTCGCGGCGTGGTCTTGTCGTACGAGTCGGGCACGAAGAAGTAGCCGAGGACCAGAGCAGTGACCACGATCGGCACGTTCACGAGGAACACCGAACCCCACCAGAAGTGGGTCAGCAACGCGCCACCGGCGACCGGGCCGATGCCGACGCCGAGTGCAGAGACGCCGGCCCAGACGCCGATGGCGCGCGCTCGCTCGCTCGGCGAACGGAACAAATTCGAGAGAATGGAGAGGGTGCCCGGCATGATGCACGCGCCGCCGATGCCCATCAACGACCGTGTCGCGATGAGCACGCCGGCCGAAGGTGCGAAGGCCGATAGAACCGAGCCGATACCGAAGACGACCAGGCCGAAGGTCAGGAACTTGTAACGACCGAAGCGGTCACCGAGGCTTCCCATCGTGAGCAGAAGGCCGGCGAATACCAAGGTGTAGGCGTCGACGATCCATTGCAGCGAGCTGCCCGACGCGCCGAGCCCACCGAGGTTCTTCGCGTGCGAAAGCGTCGGCAACGCGACGTTCAAGATCGTGTTGTCGAGCCCGATCACCATCAGGCTCATGCACAAGACCGCGAGGGTCAGCCAGCGACGGCGATACGCAATCTCGGGATCTTTCAACTCTGATCGCACGCGCGCTTCTCCATGACGACCTCGAGGGTATTTGAGAATTCGACGCCCGCGGCGCCGATTTCATTCCCGATCAGCCGACCCAGACGGTCTTGACATTGCAAAAGGCCCGGATTCCCTGCGAGGAGAGCTCACGGCCGAAACCGGACTCCTTCACGCCACCGAACGGCAACTCAGGATAGGACGTGGTCATCCCGTTGACGAACACCGCTCCCGCATCGAGGGCGCGCACGAAGCGCGCCTGTTCGTCTTCGTCGCGCGTCCAGACGTTCGATCCGAGTCCGAACACGGTCGCGTTGGCGAGCCCTATCGCGGCGTCCGCGTCACGAACGCGGAACAACTGCGCGACCGGCCCGAAGATCTCCTCGTGGTACATCCGCATCTCGGGTGTGACATCGGTCACAACGGTCGGCGGATAGAACCACCCCCGTCCCTCGACCCGCCGTCCGCCGCACAGGACGCGCGCACCGCGCGCGACGGCGTCGGCCATGAAGGACTCGACATCGAGGAGACCCTGCTCGCTCGCCAGCGGCCCGATGTCGGTCTCCTCGTCCATCGGGTCGCCGACGCGCAGCGCCTGCATCCGCGCCACGAACCGTTCCTCGAACGCATCCGCAACGTCGTCGTGCACGATGAACCGTTTCGCGGCGATACAGCTCTGCCCGTTGTTCTGCACGCGCGCGGTCGCCGCAGTCTGCGCGGCCTTTTCGATGTCGGCCGACGGCATCACGACGAACGGGTCGCTGCCTCCGAGCTCGAGCACGACCGGCTTGAGCTCCTCGCCCGCGGTCCTTCCGATCGACCGACCCGCCGGGGTGCTGCCCGTAAGGGTTGCCGCGCGCACCCGCGGGTCGCGCAGTATCCGCTCGACCGACGACGCGCCGATGAGCAGCGTCTGGAAGGCGCCGTCGGGGAATCCGGCGCTACGGAACGTGTCCTCGATGAGCAGCGCGGTCTGCGGGACGTTCGAGGCGTGCTTGAGCAGTCCGACGTTGCCCGCCATCAGCGCGGGCGCGGCGAAGCGGATGACCTGCCAGAGCGGGAAATTCCACGGCATCACCGCGAGGACGGGACCGAGCGGCTCGTAACGCACGTACGCGCGCGTCGCGCCCACCGCCGCGGCGTCGGCGGGCTCGTCGGCGAGCATCGACGCCGCGTGTTGCGCATAGAACCGACATCCTTTGGCGCACTTCAGCACCTCGGCGCGCGCGGCGACAATCGTCTTGCCCATCTCGGTCGTCATCACGCGCGCGATGTCGTCGCCCGACGCCTCGAGCGCATCGGCCGCGGCGTTCATCCACCGGGCTCGATCCTCGAAGCTCGTGCGGCGATACTCGGCGGCCGTCGCCGCGGCCCGAGCGATGCGCTCGTCGACCTCGGTGTCGGACAGGGCCTCGAACGTCTTTTCGATCTCGCCGGTGGCCGGATTCGTCGTCGCTATCGCCATGAGACCTTGTACCACCGCGGCGGGCCAGGGCGCTCGGCGGCGTGTCGGTGCCAAGATGGACATGTGCGCGAGAGCCCCTTCACATCCAGCCGGCACAGCCCGTTCGTCGGCGAAGTCGTGTCCATCGTCGAGTCCGACGCGGCGATCCGAGCCGCCCTCCAGGATGCCGAGGTCCCTCCGCTGCTGCCCGCGCTCGCCTACCTGACCGGCGACCTCTCCCTCCTGCGCGAGGGGCTGCGCCCGGATCCGCTCCTGCTGGGCATGCCTCAGGGTGGCCTCACCGAAGCCCAGCTCGCCGAGGCCCGCCGGCTGGCGCTCGAGACCCTGATCCGGTTCCGCGACGGAGGCTGTCGCCCCGCGCGGCCGCCTTCCGAGGCGGAGCTCCTCCAGATAATGGAATTCGCGGTCGGCGGCGGCGCCGACATGGTGCCGTACCTGCCCCTCCTCGAGGAGGAGCTCGCGATCCGGGGCGAGGATCGCCGCGCGCCCAACTGGCGCAAGGCCGACGTCGCCCCCGACGTCGACTTCGAGGTTGTCGTCATCGGCGCCGGGATGTCGGGTCTCTTGGCGGCGCACCGTCTGCAGCAGGCCGGTGTCGCCTTCGTGATCTTCGAGAAGAACGACGACGTCGGCGGAACCTGGCTCGAGAACAGCTATCCCGGATGCCGCGTCGACAATCCCAACCACAACTACAGCTACTCGTTCGCGCAGCGGCACGACTGGCCGTTGCACTTCTCCACGCAGGACGTGCTGCTCGACTACTTCCGCCGGTGCGCCGACGCGTTCGGCATCCGCCAAAACATCCGGTTCGAGACGGCGGTCCGCTCCGCGACATGGTCGGAGGCGGATCGACGCTGGATGCTGCAGGTGCGGCATCGCGATGGCCGCGAGGAGACCGTCGCCTCGGACGCGGTGATCAGCGCGGTCGGGCAACTGAACCGACCGCTCTTCCCCGACATCGAGGGCCGCGATTCGTTCGCAGGCCCGAGCTTTCACTCGGCCCGCTGGGATCACTCCATCGATCTGCGCGACACACGCGTCGCGGTGATCGGCACCGGCGCGAGCGCGGTGCAGTTCATCCCCGAGATCGCGCCGCACGTCGGGGAATTGCTCGTCTTCCAACGCACGCCGCCGTGGTTCGGGCCGACCGACGACTACCACGCCGCCGTCGAGCCCGGCCTGCGCTGGTTGTACGCGCACGTCCCCTCGTACAGCGAATGGAACCGTTTCCACATCTTCTGGAAGATGGGGGACGGGGTGCTGCCGGGCGTGCGCGTCGATCCCGACTGGGAACCGAAGGACGACGCCGTCGGCTTCTTCAACGACATCCTCCGTCAGCTCCTGAGCGGTTATCTCGACAGCGAATTCGCCGACCGCCCGGACCTGCGCGAGAAGGTGCTGCCGACCTATCCGCCCGGTGCGAAACGCCTGCTGCGCGACAACGGCGTGTGGGCGCGCACCTTGAAGCGCGAGAACGTCGAGCTGATCACCGAAACGATCCGCGAGATCACGCCGGATGGCATCGTGACCGCCGACGGCGTCGCGCACGACGTCGACGTCATCATCTACGGAACCGGCTTCCAGGCCTCGAAATTCCTGACCCCAATGACGGTCACCGGTCGCGACGGCATCGACCTGCACGAGCATTGGAACGGCGACGCCCGCGCCTACTTGGGCATGACGGTGCCCGGGTTCCCGAACCTCTTCTGCCTCTACGGGCCGAACACGAACATCGTCATCAACGGAAGCATCATCTACTTCTCCGAGTGCGGCGTGCGCTACATCCTCGGTTGCCTGGGCCTCCTGCTCGACGGTGGGCATCGCGCCCTCGACGTGCGCAAGGACGTGCACGACGAGTTCAACGAGCGCGTCGACGCGCAGAACGCGCTCATGGCCTGGGGCTGGTCGGACGTCAACAGCTGGTACAAGAACGAGCACGGCCATGTCGCCCAGAACTGGCCGTTCACGCTGCTCGAATACTGGCAACGCACGCTCGCGCCCGACCCCGAGGACTACGAGCTGATCGACTGAAGCACCGCGCGATCGCCACAACGCCTCGCGTTGTCACAAACTCGACACAAATACGCCGCGCGCCCGGCTGGAGCCGGTCCGTCGCCGTGACGAACGTGTGACGTGGCGACCGCGACGCAGGAGGACGCGAAGAGCGCGCGGTCCACGACATCTCGTTCCGCGCTCCTGGCGGTCGTTGCCGGCGGGAACCTCTTCGGTACGGCGGCGGTCGTCGCTTTCTGGTGGCTCGGCGAGCACGACTTCATCGAGGGACCGCCGTACTGGGCGTTCGTGATCATGATCCTGGCCTCGATCGCATGCGACGGCGCGGTCCGGACCTGGTACGGGCGCCGACCCGAATCCCGCGTGCGGGAACAGGTCCGCATCGTCGTCGCCGCGAGCTCGACGACCGTGATCCTCTACGCGACGGGCTGGGGCTCGCTCCTCGGTATCGCCTACGCGCTCTGCGCGGTCCAGATACTCGCCCAGCTCCGCACCGTCGACTGGCGGCTCGTGCTCGGCTGGTGCATCGCCGGAGCAACTGCGGGCGAGATCGCCGTCGGAGCAGGTGTCGCTCCGACCGTGGTGAGCGCCGCGCGATCCCATTTCATAGCCGGCTCGGCGCTCCTCGTGCTCGCGGTCGTGCTGTGGATCGTGAGCGGAATTCTCGCGGCGCGCGACGCCGTCGAACAGGAAGTGCGCGAACGCGGAAAGCGACTCGCGCACGAGGCCGCGACCGACTCGCTGACGCAGCTGCCCAATCGGGCGGCCTTCACCGATGCGTTGGCGCGCTCGTGCGCGGCGCGCGAACCCGCGATCCTCGCGTTCGTCGATCTCGACAACTTCAAGGACATCAACGACTCCTTCGGACATCACGTCGGCGACGACGTGCTCGTCGAGGTCGCGACGCGGCTTCGACGAGTCGTGCGCGCCGGCGACATGATCGCCCGGTTCGGCGGCGACGAGTTCGTCATCCTGGCGAAGTCGTCGCGCGACGCGGCGGACGGGGGCGAGATCGCCGAGCGCGTGTGGGCCGTCCTCGCGGAGCCGTGGCCGATCATTGCGCCGAACACGATCTCGGCGAGCGTCGGCGTCGCCGACGACCACGACGGAGGCTGTTCACCCGACGAGCGCCTGAGTCGGGCCGACAAGGCGATGTACGCGCGCAAGCACGGTATGAGCTCGACCGGCTCGGTCACTGCAATGACGTCTCGCGCACTCGCACACCACCGCCTGGCGATGGATGGAATGCAGGGAAGCTTCTTGGTGCTACAAACCATCCGTCGCGGTCACGAGATCGTCGATTTCGAGATCGTCGAGGCAAACGCGATCGTACGCAGGGCGTTCGAGCCGTTGTGCGGGCAGGTCGTCGGCGCGCGTCTCTCGAAACTCAACGCTGCAGTCGACAACACCGCACTCAATCCCCTCTATGAACGGGCGCTGTCGACCGGCGAACCCGTGAACGCGGAGCTCTGTGTTGCCCAGCCCGGCGGTCGCACCGACTGGCGCAACGTGGACGTCGTCAGGGTCGATCGCGACGTCATCGCGGTCGTCGCGAACGACATCACGGCCGAGGTCGACGCACGCGAGTCGTTGGAACGCCGCGTAAGTTTTGCAAGATTGATCGCACGGTCGAGCGATCTCGGATGCGTCATCGACGCGGCCGGAAGGATCGTGTACACCCCGTCGGGGGAAACGGCCTTTCTCGGCTACGCGAGCGACGATCTCGGCCCGCCACTGTCGAGGGTCGCGGCCGGCGACCGCGACGAGGCCTCGGCCTGGTTCGACGAGGTGCGATCGCTCCCCTCGGGTACCGGGGCAAGATCGGTTGCCCTGCGGTTCGTCGCGCATGACGGCAGTGCGCACACCTGCGACGTCACGGCACAGAACCGATCCGATGACCCCTCGATCGGCGGCATCGTGCTCAGCGTCCACGACGTCTCCGCCCTGGTCGCGGCCGAAGCCCGGCTGGCCGCGGTCGCCGACGCGATCGCCGACGTCATAGTGATCTGCAACCAAGAAGGCGACATCATGTGGGTCTCGGGCGCAGTGCGGGAAGCGCTCGACATCGATCCGGACGATCTCGTCGGTGTTTCCGCCTTCGACCTCGTCCATCCCGACGACCATGCGAATGTCGTGGCCCGGCTCCTCAGCTTAGTGGCGGAAGTCGATGGCAAGGCTCCGCCGATCGAGCTGCGTCTGCAACTGCGTCGCGCCGACGGTACCTATCGCTGGTTCGATTGCAGGAGCAAGAACCAGCTCGACGATCCGTCGATTCGCGGCCTCGTCATCAGCCTCCGGGACAGCACCGATCGCCGCGCGGCCGAGACCGCGCTGCGCCTCTCGGAGGAACGCAATCGGAGCATCGTCGAGACAGCCGCAGACGCCATCTTCTCGGTCGACACCGAGGGGAGCATCCAAAGCTTCAACCGGGCCGCCGAGCACATCTTCGCAACCCACGCCGTCGACGCCATCGGCCTGTCCTACACGCGTTTCCTCCCCGCGGACTCCCTTGAGATCGTCCGCAGCGCACTCGCGGACGGACGCATCGGCCGGCAGATCGACACCACCGCCATTCGAGCCTCGGGCGAACGCTTCGCCGCGCAGGTCGCGGTGTCGGATGTGCAGGTCGGCGAGAATCGCTTCTACACGGCGGTGGTGCGCGACATCAGCGACCAGCGGACCATGGAGCAGGCGCTGCGAATCGCCGCGACGTGCGACGAGCTCACCGGTCTCGCGAATCGCCGCACGCTGCTCGATCGTGCCGAGGACGCGATCGACCATGCGCGCCGGACCCACGATGTCGTCGGGATGGTGTTCGTAGACCTCGATCGGTTCAAGCTCGTGAACGACGGTCTCGGTCACGACGCCGGCGACCAGCTCCTCGTGCTCGTGGCCGACCGGATCGCCGCCGCGGTCCGCGTGCAGGACGTCGTCGCCCGCTTGGGAAGCGACGAATTCGTCGTCCTTTGCCCGAGCGCATCCGACCTCGACGCGATCCGGGCCGTCGCGCGCCGAATCCTCGACGCGCTCACGGCGCCATTTGCGATCGCGGGCAATGAGGTCGTGGTCGGTGCATCGATCGGTGTGTCCGCCGGTAGGACGGATCATCCGATAAGTGCGTCTGTGGGAACTGCTCGGACGTGCCGAGAGGATGAGGGTGAGAGCCTGTATCTACACGAGGTTGTCTTCGGACCCTGATGGGTCGAGCACGGCCACGGAGCGGCAGCGGCAGGACTGCCAGCGGTTGGCTGATGCTCGTGGCTATGAGGTGGTCGACGTCTACGAGGACAACGACACCTCGGCCTACAAGCGTGGGGTCGTGCGCCCGGCGTTCGAACGGATGCTGACGGACCTGGCTAGCGGCGCGATCGACGCGGTGATCGTGTGGCGCACGGATCGTCTCGCCCGCCAGCCCCGTGATCTGGAGCGTTTCATCGACGCGGCCGAAGCCCATGATGGTGTGCTGTTGTCGGTGACTGAGCCCGACTTCTCGGGCTCCAGCGGGCTGTTGATCCTGCGGATGCTCACCGCGTTCGCGAACCACGAAAGTGGGGTGAAGGCCGAGCGTGTCGCCCGCAAGATGAAGGAGCTGGCGGAGCGGGGCGACCCCCGAACCGGCGGGCAGCGCGCCTTCGGTTACAACAGGGATATGACGCCGAATCTTCGGGAGGCGGAGGTGTTCGTCGCGTCGGTGTTCTTGATCCTCAAAGGCGAGTCGTACTCGTCGGTGATGGCGCAGTGGACGGCGGCGGGCATCACGACGCCGACCGGGAAACAATGGCGGCTGAGCAACTGGCGCCGGATGCTGATGGCGCCGGTCTTCGCGGGGCTGCGCTCCTACCACGGTGAGCTGCTGGCGGGGAACTGGCAGGGGCTCATCACCCCCGAGACTCGAGAGCAGCTCCTCGCGGTGATCGGCGGCCGCCACCAACAACAACAGCGGCGGGTCTCGGTCCATCTGCTGACCGGGATCGCGCACTGCTCGTGTGGTGCGCCCATGAACGGCACCAGCCGACCGGGCTCCGGCGGCAAGGCGCCGTACGTCGAATACCGCTGCAACGTGCTGCGCGGCGGCTGTCGCCGCACGACGATCCGAGCGAACAAGCTCGAACCCGCCGTCGTCGAGCGGTTCTTTGAACTGGCGACGACAGGTGCGGAACGCGAAGCCGTCGACCCGACCGCCGTGCTCCTCGCGCTGCGAGAAGATGAGGCGAACCTCGCCCAGCTCGTCCGGGACCACTACGTGGAACGGATCATCAACCGGGCGGCATTCATGGCCGCCAAGAAACAGTTGGATGCCCGCATCGACGAACAGCGAGCCAGAGTCGCCCGGGTTGGTCCCATGTCGTGGCTACGCGACACCGGCGCGCTCCACGCCGAATGGGAGCGCCGAGACCTGACCTGGCGCCGAGAAATGCTCCGAGCCGTCGTTCGCGTCGTCGTCGCGCCCGCCGGCCGTGACCGATACAAGAACCGGGTCACGATCACACCCGCCCAAGAGTCAGCTTCCTGCTCGCCTGCACACATCACGCCCCCGGCGCCGTCGCCTAGCAGATGATCGGTCGATGGCCGTGTGGTCGATAGGCGGTTGATGATCGTCCGGCTCGGACCTCCTCGTTCGCTACCCAAGGCCTTGCGTCAGCGCGCGCCGGTCTCAGCAGCTGACGCTCCGACTGCACTCGGTCGACGTTCGACTTCCGTGACGATTCGGCGACATGTCACGGATGAGCCGAGACGACTCGTCGCAGCGACAACCCAGTCGCCCTGGTCTCTGTGCCGCGTCAGCCAACGCTTGCCCGCGCCTTGGACCGCGCTTCGCAGTCACCGACAACGGCGTCGCGATACGGGCGCGCATTCGGTACGGATCGACACAACATCGACGCGCGCGAGATCACTGGCAGTTAGGGCGCGTCACTGGAACCGTCGCACACCACCCCGTCACGGTGATGAAAGGCGCCCTCGGATTGTCCGTGATGCGACCAGCGTGGCCGGATTTCATCGCTCCGCGGTGGCTCGACGTCCATATGGATATCCGAACGAAGCACCACACTCATGCCGACACGCTTCGACGGACTACGGGTTCGTGTTGCGACGCCAGTTCTGCACGACGGCATTCTCGCGGATCGAACTCGCACTATTACGGTTCCGTGCGAGGCAGGGCCGAGGTCAAGGCCGCGGGCTACAGTCGGGACGCGCAGCGCCGTGAGGAGAGACCATGTCCGATCACGTTTACCGTGTCACCGAGATCGTCGGATCATCCGCTGACGGCACCGACGACGCGATTCGCAACGGCCTCGCGCGAGCCGCGACGACGCTGCGCAATCTCGACTGGTTCGAAGTCACCGAGATCCGCGGTCATCTCGTCGAAGGCGCGGTCGGAGACTTCCAGGTGACGATGAAGGTCGGGTTCCGCCTCGACGGCTGACCGCGCCTGCGAACATCCACAGCGCGCTTCGTGCCTCATCGCCGTGGGGGTTGTGGGGTACCGCGAGGTCACGGCCGAACCAGGAGTCGCGGAGCGCGACCGGCTGCGTCTTCGCGCGAGACCACTTCGCGTATGCCCACAACGTCCACGACGCCCACGTGCGGCGCTCGGCGTCGTAACGCGCGCGCGCCGAGCGATGGAATGTGTCGTAGCCGCGGAGGTAACTCCATGCCGACGCGCGATCACTGGTGTCGGGTCGCTTCGCTCCTGCCCGCGTAGACGGCCGCGCACCATCCTGGTCGGCGACGCCGACGCCCCGGCTTCGCCGGAGCGGATGTTGCGATTTCATGCGAGCCCCGTGAGGGACGTGTGCCGACGGTCGTGGTGACGGCCAAGTCACGCGCGGCGATCCGTCTCGATCGACGGCCGCGCCATACCTGCTGCTATGAGCGGTCGGTCTGCGGGGACCGCGATACGCGAACCGCGAGCATGAGCGCAGCTGTCGCTCGTCGCGGTGTCGAGTGCCTGGCAACATGTTGGGTATGCGATGTCGGCCGGGTGCGAGTACGTGCCCGGTGTCTCGTAGTGGTTGGCGGGTGTAGCGGGGACGATCGCAGGTCCATCGGCGCGGTGCAGCGCGTCGCTCGTTCCCTTTTCGCTGGTCGCAATCAGCGCGGCGGCCGTCGGGCCATCCGTGGTTGGGCGGCGGAACAGTGGGCCGAACTCGGCCCAGGGCTGATCACGGGAGCGTCGGACAACGACCCGTCTGGTATCACCACCTACTCGGTGGAGGGTGCCGCCACGCGCTACGGACTGTTGTGGATTGCCGTGGTCACGATGCCGTTGTTGGTCGCTGTGCAGTCGATGGCCGCGCGCATTGGGGCAGTGAAGGAGGAAGGTCTCCAGGTCATCGAGGATCGCTTCGGCCGAGGGTGGCTGGTGGTGTCGATCGTGGTTCTGCTGACCGCGAATACCGCGATCGCAGCAGATCTCGGGGGTGTGGCCGCGGGTGTCCACCTGCTCGTCCCGGTTCCCATCAAGCTTGTGATTCCGGCGGTCGGCCTGGCGCTCTTGGCCGTCCAGGTGTTCTGGTCCTACCGTCGCTTCGCCACCGTCATCAAATGGCTGACGCTGGTGTTGTTCCTCTACGTCCTTTCTGGCTTCGCGGCCCGACCCGACTGAGGTGCGGTACTGGCCGGGACCTTCGTCCCCCACCTCTCACTGTCGAAGGAGTTTCTCGGCTCGGCCGTCGCCCTTCTTGGTACGACCATCAGCCCCTACATGTTCTTTCGGATCACCTCCCAAGAATCCGAAGAAGCATCGGCCGACGACGGCCTCGACAAAGACGACGACGAGCAGACATCCGGCGCCGCCGAACGAGCGCGACGCCACGACGTGATCGCCGGGATGGGGTACGCCAACCTCGTCTTCTACTTCATCGTCCTGGCCAACGCCGCCACCCTGGGCGCCCGCCACATCAAAATCACCACCGCGGCCCAAGCAGCCCAGGCGTTGACCCCTATCGTCGGTCACTTCGACACCGTCTTGTTCGCCGTTGGGCTTATCGGCGCCGGTCTCATCGCAGTACCGGTGCTGGCCGGATCGGCCGCCTACCCGCTCGCTGAGCTGTTCAACTGGAGAGAAGGTCTGGACAACCCGCTTCGCCGAGCGCCTGCCTTCTACATCATCATCGCCGCGGCCGTCGTCGTCGGCATCGGCGGCAACTTCTTCGGTGTGGACCCCGTCAAGGGCCTTGTCTACGCCGCCGTCCTTCAGGGCTTCCTCGCTCCCCCGTTGATCGTCCTACTCACGCTGATCGCCCGTGACGACAACGTGATGGGACAGCACCGCAACGGCTGGTTCGACACCACATTCGGGATCATCGCCGCCGCGGTGATGGCCGCCGCAGCCATCACCCTGATCGTCGTCACCATCTTCGACTGAGTCGCAGCCACCAGACCAAACGTGTTTCGTCGGACACCTGCCGCTTGCTCGCGTCGAGTTATTCGTCCGACTCACCCGGCGTCACCGCCATTGAGTGAACACCTGCCAAACAGAGGTCCGAGTTGAATCGGAGCCCTGCGTGAGACGGGTACAACGCTTGCGAGGGTGGCGGCAGGAGCGAAGCATGGAGCTACAGGCTCCCGACGAGGAATCTATGGTTCGGGTCGCGGTGGAGAATCTCGCGGACCGGTTCGAGACCATCGAACGATCTCGCATCGAATCGACGGTTCGGCGAGTCGTGCGCGGCTGGTTCGCCCGAGCGCGCGTAAAGATCTTCGTCGGCATCATCGCCGAGCGCGGCGCCCGAGCCGAACTCCAACAACTCCCCACCGGTACTTCGACACGACGTTGAGGGTTGTCTTCGCGGTCGGCGAGGCGACGCTGAGGTCGTACGAGGAACCGGACACGTCGAACGCGCGCGGTTGCGTCGCACGCTGCTCCGATAGTCCTCAGCTGTCCTGATCCCAGCGTGTCGGCGGCGGTTCGCTCGCGTCTGCAGCCGCCCGTGAGGGCGCGTCGGGATCGAAGCCGACGCCGATGCGTTGTTCTGGTCGACGTTCTTCTTGGTGGGCGATGTCGTGCAGGACTTGCTGGTCGGCTTCGGTGAGCGGTGGTTGGACGATGCTGCGCGGCCACAGATGTCGGCTGCGCACGACATTGAGTTCAGCCGCATACAGGGTCAGTCGCGAGACGAGGTACAGCCAACTGATGAGGCCGAGGACGAGTGCGAACTGGCCGTACACGACCTGCGCGTGACGTAACTGATGTTGGACGAGTGCCGTACCGGTCGCGACGAGGATCGTGTAACCGATCCCCCCGGCGATTGCGCCCGGTACCAGGTCGGGGTTGGCGACCCGGGGGGTGAGCACACGAAAGGCGGCCAGGTACAACCCGATGTTCAAGATCAGGTCAGCGAGCAAGACGAGCACGCGGGTGATCGGCGCGTGTCCGGTCGCGGTGGCGATACCGCCTACGGCGGCCGTGAGGGAAACACCAAGTCCGATCGTGACGAAGAATGCGAGTCCTCGCAGGAGTCGTGGTCCGAAACCGGGCCGGACGACTCCGGGTACGTTCCAGACCTGCGCCATCGCGTGTTGAGCCGATTGCGCCACGCCGAGAGAACCGTAGAGGAGCCACAAGAGTCCGAACCCGAGGCCGAGCCAGCTTCCGGTCAGGGGATGTGCGACGTTGCGGCCCAACTGTTGGCCGTATACCGGGAGCTGTTCGAGCGCGCGGCCCATGACCGTGTGCTCGACCTTGGTGTTGCCGATGAAGCCGACGATGGTGGTGACGATCAGCAGCAGCGGGAACAGGGACATGAACCCGTAGTACGTCAACGACGCCGCCAGCGCGGGACCGTCATCGTCGCCGAACTTCTTCACGACCGCGAAAACGACACTTCCGACCGGGCTGCGCTGTTGAGCACGATCGGCTCTCCGAACGACACGCTCTATCGGGTTCACACTCGACTCCAAGCAGGTCTTATGTCGGCCGTCAACGAGATGCGCGAACGCGATCCTTCCGCATAATGGCACCCGACGAACATGCCTATTGCTCGGCTGCATCGACCCCCTCGTCGACTCGCGCCAAGATCAGGTCGCCACGACTTGCCGCGGCGACCGCAATACGCGCGGCCGTCGGTATCGCCAAACAAGAGGATCGCTCCACTGCCATTCTGGCGAGTGGCGCCCCGCCCACGCACACCGAAGTCGCAACGTCTCCTCGGCTACGCCGACGCCCCGGCTTCCCGGAGCGGATCGTGCGATTCCATGCGAGTCGGAGGAGGTGGTTTGAGGTTCGCCGTGCGGCGAGGCCAGAGTGCGGTGAACCGCGCGGCCCTGGCCTCCGTAGGCAAGGTATGCAGCGACGTATTCTCAGCTTTCTCGCTTCGGGGTTTTTGGCCCTCGGCCTGGCAGCGTGTTCGAGCAGCTCCAAGAGTTCCGTCCCGGCGGCCAACGCCAGCATCACGATCCAGAACAAGAGCTTCACGCCGTCGCCCGTGAAGGCCGGGAGCACCGTGACCGTGCAGAACAAGGACGGCTTCAGCCACACCGTGACCGGCGACAATGGCGAGTTCGACGTGACGGTGAACGGCGGATCGACGGCGACGTTCAAGGCGCCTGCGACGGCAGGGTCGTACAAGTTCCACTGCAACATCCACTCTTCGATGCACGCGACGTTGACGGTCACGTAGACCCCGGTCAGCGAGCGACGAGGCCGCCCACGCTCGACGCCGTCAGCCCGGCCAACTCAACGCGCCCGCACGAAGGCGCGCTCGATCTCTGCCACCGGCCGATCGACCGAGCCGCCGCACGCCAACGGAACTCGAACCCGAGAACCGTAGGTGATTCGCACAGCCCGCCGACGTAGTGCGCGCGTCGGCCGGTTGCGCATCCTTCGGCGACCGGACGGCGACAAGATGCTGTCGCGCCGCACCCGTTCGAAATCGCGCTCCAGAACATCGGGATCGTCGGACGACATCAAGACGTCGATGACGTCTACTCGCCGAAGCGGTGATTGCGTGCGACGACCGCAGCCGCGACCTCTTCGACGCTTTTGGCGCCGACGTGGGCGCATGCGCGCATCAACGCGAATGCTTCGTCGAGAGTGCAGTCTGCTTGCCCGGAGAGTATGCCAATTGCCTCGGCGACCGGAGACACGCGGTCCCGGCCCGCCAACCCGGTGTTCATGGCCGGGATGTTACGTCGGACCTCTGGCGGAAAGATCGCAGAACGTCCGGTTTGTTCGCATCCACTCGCCCGCGTATTTGTGGGTAGGCGCACTCGCGCATCGTTGGAACGGGTCAGGCCTTCGGTTCGAACTGCTCGAGGCTAGTCGAGGTTGGGCGCTCGGTAGGTGTCGTCCGGGGTTCGGACGCCACGTGTTCCCGTGTGCGGTGAGAGGCGTGAGCGTGATGTTCGGTTGTCTGGAAGTGTTCAGGCGATGTGGCGCTATTCGTTGATGGGGCCGCCGAGGATCGGGTCGCGTCGCAGGCAATGTGACCGCGGTGCCGAGCGCGTTCGTGCGGGACTCGTTGTCGTCCGTTGCCGTCGGGTGGGTGTTGGTCGAGCGATCGGTGGGGCCGATCCATAGCGAACCGACTGGCTCGCCGTCCTCTTCGACGCGGAAGTGGCCCGGACCAGGTTCGCCGCCAGGGAACACCGCTGCGATCGTTTCATCGGCGGCGCGTGCCGCAACGGCGGCATCGTCGCCGGAATCCACCCTGTCGGCGATGTAGCCGTCGCGAGATGCGGCAAGGTACTCTGGGATCTCTGCCCCGGCCATCGGGCGAAGCGCCACAACCACTCGGTCAGAGTCAGACGGAGATCGACGCCTACGTGACCAACGGGTCGCCGGTATGGTTTGAAGTTCGGACCTCGCGTGCCGGACCGACTGGCGAGACATCGACGCCTGGGCAGACCGCATCGCCGACAGCTTCAGGCATTTTCCTATGGCCTCGTCGGAAGGACGCTGAAAGCAGCCGCCAGCTGGCTGCAGCCCGCCCTACTGACTCCGGAATCCACCCACAGGGTTACCGTTAGAGTCGCGACGGTGCGGATCCTGAGGGAACATGGTGCGACAGGCCCCGGGACTGTCGCTGAGCACGTCGCGGTCGCAGGCCCACGACCCAGTGATCGGGCGCTCGTGCGACTGAACATGATCTGTTCCGCCGACGGCGCCACGACCATGAGTGGTGACTCCGGAGGACTCGGGAATCGAGACGACCACGCCGTGTTCGGCGCACTGCGCGAGCACGCAGACGTCGTGCTCGTCGGCCTCGGTACCGTCGTCGCCGAGCACTACCACCCGCCGACCACACCACATCTCCAGATCTTCGTCATCGCAGACCAGCCCGACATCTCAGGCGACCCCGAACTGTTCGCGTCGGGCCGTGCCACCCTGGTCCTCGCCCACGACGCCGGCCCCGCCCCCGACGATGTCCCCGTCCTACGCGCCGGAACAGACGGTCAAGTCGACCTGCCCCAAGTGCTCGCACAACTCACCGGCAAGATCGCACTCCTCGAAGGCGGCCCGACCCTCGCCGGACAGATAGTCGCACTCGGCCTCGTCGACGAATTCTTCCTGACCGTCGCGCCCCACGTCGTCGTCGGTGACTCACCCCGCGTGCTACAAGGCCCGGACGCCGACCCCACACCCTGGGACCTCCGCCACGGTTTCGTCGACGACCAAGGGTTCCTCTTCCTCCGCTACGCGCGACCGCCGGGCCCGAAGCCATAGATTGCTGGGGCGTCGAGATCAGCCCCGATCCTGCGGTCCTCGAATGATCCCCGGCTGTATCTGGAGTGTTGGGCTGCTGGCTCGTCCTTCTTTATCCCACGCCCTCCCAGGAGGAATCGGCGGAGTTCCGAGCGCGCCGAGAACGTTCTGTTAGCCCCGATCGTTCACGAGAACTCTGTAGCGGTTTCCGATGGAGTTGTGGGCGTGTTGGAGCTCGGTTCTCGGCGGTGCGCACGACGAGGGCAGCATCGGGTGGGCGGGGAGCGGCTGTCGGGCGGGTATGGGACGCGTTGGGGCGTGCGCGGTCACGCGATGCTGAGCTTCCCCCGTTCTGGCGGACGGGTTGGTTGTGGTGATCATGCCGCGGTTGCGGTCTCGTAGTCGATGGGGCTGAGCATCTGGCAGTAGCTGTGTCGGCGCCGCGGGTTGTACCAGCATTCGATCCAGTCGAAGATCG
>JBBQTI010000026.1:0-57553 GCA_038213435.1 Acidimicrobiia bacterium | reverse complement strand
GTGTCGCGGTAGAACACCATGAGGGGCGCCAGGATCATCCCGAAGCCCAGGTTGAAGACCGTCTGGATGGCGATGAGGAGCGGCAAGTACACGAGCGACAGCCCGAAGGGCTGTCCGAGGATGGCGTGCAGCACGAAGTAGATGACGAGGGTCGGCGCGAAATCGAGCAGGGACTTGATGATCGACACCACAGGGAGCAGGGCACGCGGAAACGACGCGTTGAGGATGAGGTTGCGGCCTTGGAGCACCGACCTCGCTCCGCTCGTGATCGCGTTGTTGGTGTAGGTGAAGAAGAACACTCCCCACAGCAGATGGGAGAGAAGCGCGTTGCGATCGGCCGCGTTGCCGGCAGACCTGATGACGCTGCGGAACAAGAAGTAGACGGCGGCCGTGAGCAGGGGATCGAGGATGACCCAGAGCTGTCCGAGCGCCGTGTCGTAGTGCTCGGCCTTCAAGTCGGTGCGCGCAAGATGCCACATGAACCGGCGGCGCTGGGCGAGCGCCGCCAGATAGGGCCGGAGCTCGGGAAGGCCGGTCACGGTCGGCTCGTACACCGTTGCGGTTCGATATGCGGCTGCCATAGAGCCCCGTCGACGTGGTCCGAGCCTGTTGTTCCGAGCGTGCGCAGCGCGCGCGGCGTGGCGATAGATGCTAGCCAGCGCCGGAGACCCCTCACCCACGATGGCCCCGCTGATCCCACCGGTGCGCCTTCGAGTAGCCGGGCCCGGGGGCCGGGGTCATGGCAGCATGTCGCGGTTGCGCATCCTGCATCTCGTCACTCGCTCCGAGCGACGCGGCGCCGAGGTCGTCGCACTCGAGCTCGCACGCCAACTCGACGCTCTCGGCCACGATGACCGCGTCGTCGCGCTCGTTTCGGGCTTCGACGGATCGGTCGAGCCCGAGCTAAAACCGCTCCTGCGACGACCCGACGTCGGGATGGCCTCGTTCCTGGCGCTGAGGCGCGCCCTGCGCCGGGAGCTCGATCGCCGCCCGGTGGATCTCGTCCTGGCGCACGGGGGGCGACCGTTCGAGATCGCCGTGCTGGCGCGCCGGCGAGCGAAGCCGTCCGTCGTGTGGCAACGCATCCTGCCCTTCCCCGCAACGATGTGGAGCCCTCTACGGCGCGCGTGGTGGCGGCGTCTCGCCCGTGCGGGCGACGGCGCGGTCGTCCTCACGAACGATCTCGAGTTCGAGCTGCTCCGCCTCGGCTTTCGCGGGCCGATCTGGAAGATCCCGAACTTCCGCGACTCGGCACCCTTCGCCGATCTCGACCGGCGCAAAGCGGCGACAGCACTACGCGCGGAGCTCGGTATCGCCCCGGACACCGCAGTGATCGGACTCGTGGGTCACCTGATCGAGCAGAAGCGTCCCGACCGTGCACTCGACGTCCTGGCCGAGCTGAACGCGCGGGGCGAGCCCGCGCATCTCGTCGTCGCCGGCGACGGCCCGCTCCGGGAAAGCTTCCGTCGGGACGCCTCGGCTCGGGGCCTCGGGGCCTTCGTGCACCTGCTCGGTCAGCGCCGCGACATCGATGTCGTTCTCGGCGGGATCGACGTGCTCGTCTCGACGAGCCAGGCGGAGGGCGTGCCCGGCGTGCTCATCGAGGCGCTCATGGCCGGTTGTCCGGTCGTTGCGATGCGCGTCGGGGGTGTCGACGCGGTGGTCGAGGATCGTGGGACCGGGATGCTGGTCGATGCCGGTGACGTCACCGCGATGGCGCAGCGGGTCGTCGAGCTTCTCCGCGACGCCGCGCTGCGTGAACGGCTCGGAGCCGCAGGTCGGCGCCGGTCCGACGAATTCTCGGCGCGCCGCGCCGCGCGCGTGTATGCCGCGAGGTTCGAGGAGATGCTCGGCGGGACCGAGCCGCACGCCGGCGCGGCGCCGAGCTGAACCGGCGCGGGCGAGCCGTCAGACCGACGCCGGAATCGAACGCAACCACTCGACGGTCCGACGCAGGCCTTCCCTCAGGTCGACTCGGCACCGGAACCCGAGATCCTGGGCAGCTCTCGATGCGTCTGCCCTGCTGTGGCGCACGTCGCCGGGGCGAGGCTCCGTGAAAACGGGCTGGGGCTCGACGCCGAGAAGCCCGCCCAGCGTTTCGAGGATGTCGAGAAGCGTCCAACTCGCCCCGCCCGCGATGTTGTACGCCCGGCCGGAGCCCGTGGCTGCGCCGGCACCGGCCGCGGCGAGATTCGCGTCGACGACATCGGAAATGTACGTGAAGTCACGCGACTGAAGGCCGTCGCCGTGCACCTTCGGAGCCCGTCCGGCGAGGAGCGCGTCCACGAACAACGGGATGACCGCGGCGTAGGTGGCGTCCGGACGTTGTCGTGGGCCGTAGACGTTGAAGTAGCGCAGCGCGACGGTCTCCAGTCCGTGGAGCTCGGTGAAGACTCGGCAGTAGTGTTCGGCCGCGAGCTTGCTCACCGCGTACGGGGAACGCGGCAACGTGATCTCGTCCTCGGGGGTCGGGAGCCGAGTCGCGCCGCCGTAGACGCTGCTCGACGAGGCGTGAACGACGCGACCGACGCCGGCGTCGACCGCCGCGTGAAGCACGGTGAGCGTCCCGTGCACGTTGACGGTGTCGGTCGCGAGTGGGCTCTCGATCGACCGCAGCACCGCCTTGTGCGCAGCCTGGTGGAACACGAGATCGCAACCGCGAACCGCATCGCGTACTGCGTCCTCGTCGGCGACCGACCCGACGATCAGCCGCGCCCGCGCGTCGACGTTGTCCCGAAACCCCGTCTCGAGGTCGTCGAGCACGACGACCTCGTCACCCCGCCCGAGCAGTGCGTCGACGATATGGGAGCCGATGAAGCCTGCTCCGCCGGTGACCAGCGCCTTCATCGCGTCGAAGCTACTCGGAGGCCGATCCGAGAGTTCCCGAGAGGCTTCCCGACGGCGCTGCCCGACGAGCGGGCCACCCCGTAAGCTTGGCCTCCGTCGCACGAGTCGGGAGCTGGAAAGCAGTGTCGAACCGCGAGCTGCGTGTCTCCTCGTTCCTCCTCGCAGTTCTGGTCGTGGGTGCCGCGTGCTCGTCGGGCAGCGCGTCGTCGCCGGACGGGTCGTCGACGACTTCGACGACGGCCGGAGGCACGACGAGCTCGTCGTCGACGACGATCCCCGAGAGTTACGCGACGCTTGCCGCCCTGCTGCTCACGAGCGTGCCTCGAGGGCTCGCGCTGCAACCGGACAAGATCGCCGATACGGGAGCGACGAACCTCGACAAGGCGATCCAGGACGCGGTTGCGCCGAATGCGGCCCAGGTGCTGAGGGGCGCGGGCTTCGTCGGCGGGTACCAGAGGTCGTGGGCGAGCGCCGATCTGACCGAGCACGCCGTCGTATTCCTCTACCAGTTCGCGTCCGCAGCCGGTGCGGCGCGCTACGTGACCGATCGTGTCTCGGAGCTCGAGGCGGCGAACTCCGGGCTGACGATCAGCCGGTTTCCGGTGTTGATCGCCGGGGCCCTCGGTTTGCACAGCGAGAGCCCGGATTCGTCGTTCGGCGTCGTGGTGTTCCCGAAGGGCGTGTACGCAGTCGAAGCGTTGTCGACCGACGCCTCGAAGGACGATCAGTCGCTGGCCGCCGCCGCGCTCGCCGAGGCCCAGAACCAGCGGCTTCCCTGAGAAGACGCGGCGAACCGACAGGGGAGCGCATGCCGATCCACTACGAGCAGGACCGCGAGCACGTCGTCCTGATCACGATCGACCGACCGGAGGCGCGCAATGCGTGCGACATGGAGCATTTCAAGGCGCTACGGGAAGCGTGGGAGCGGTTCGCGGCCGACGATTCGGCCTGGGTTGCGATCGTCACCGGTGTCGGTGAGGCGTTCTTTTCGGGCGCCGATCTCAAGAAGTACGTGCCCGAGATCACGAGGTTTCAGAAGGAGATTGCCGAGCAGGGCCGCGCCGAGCTGAACGGCTTCCGACTCGACGACGGCACGCGCGCGGTGTTGCGCAACTGGCCGCTCTACAAGCCGGTCGTGGCCGCGGTCAACGGATTCTGTACCGCGGGCGGTATGGAGATGCTCGGTGGCTGCGACATCCGCGTCGCGTGCCCGGAGGCCAAGTTCGCGGTCATGGAGCCCAAGCGCGGGCTGTTCGCGGGCGGCGGCACGACCGTGCGTCTGCCACGCCAGATCCCGTGGGCCCAGGCAATGGAGTTCCTGCTGTGCGCCGACCTCGTCCCCGCCGCGCGCGCGTTCGAGATGGGGCTGTTGAACGCGATCGTGCCGGGCGACGAGCTGCTCGATGCCGCTCGTGAGTACGCGCGACGAATGATCGCGAACGCGCCGCTCGCCGTGCAGGCGACGAAGCAGAGTGCACTCCAAGGCCTCTACTTCGACGAGGACCTGACGAAGCAATTGCGCGCCGCGGTTCGGGAGTTGCGCCACGCCGCCGCCGAGGGAGCCGACGCAGATGCCGTGGCCGCCATCCTCGAACGACTCGGCAAGGAATTACGGTCGCCATTCGAGAGGGAATCGAAGCTCTCGAGTGCGATCTTCCAGACCGAGGACGCCAAGGAGGGCCCGAAGGCGTTTGCCGAGAAGCGGCCGCCCGTGTGGCAGGCGCGATGAGCCGAACACCGATCGACCCTCGAGCCCCGTGTGTCGTGGGCGTCGCGGCGCGCACCTGGCATCCCGACGAGGTGGACGGGCGGGGCGCGCCGGAACCGCTCGCGATGTGGGAAGAGGTCGCCCGGGCGGCTGCTGCTGACTCGACCTGCCCGGCTGCGCTCGAAGAGCTCGACAGCATTCAGATCGTGTATTGCCAGACGTGGCAATACGACGACGCGGTCGCGCGGCTTGCGTCTCGTCTCGGTGTCGAGCCCCGTCATCGTCACTACTCGGGGATCGGAGGGACGACGACCCAGCAGCTCGTGAACGCGACGGCCGAGGGAATGCTCCGAGGCGAGCTCGAGCTCGCGTTGATCACGAGCGGCGAAGCGCTCGCGACGCAGCGGGCGTACAAGAAGCGCGGCGAACGGTTTCCGTACTCGTTCCGACCCGCCGAGAAGCGACCGTATCCGTGGGAGTCGCCCCCGGACCCGATCGAGATGGCGCACGACGTGCTCCAGGCCTGGCTCACGTTCGCCGTTTTCGACAACGCGCGGCGGGCGCACCTCGGCGTCGGGCTCGACGAATACCGCGCGGCCATGGGTCGGATGCTCGCCCCGATGACCGATGTCGCGGCCGCGAATCCCCACGCGTGGTTCCGCGTGCGCCGCGATGCGGCGGACATCGTCGACGCGCGCACCGAGAATCGAATGGTCGGCTACCCGTATACGAAATACATGGTGGCGGTCATGGACGTCGACATGGCGGCGGCCCTGATCGTGGCGACCCACCAGCGCGCCGACGCGCTCGGAATCCCGCCCGATCGGCGTGTCTACTTGCGGGGCTGGTGCGGCGCCAACGATCCGGTGCTTGTTGCCGAGCATCCCGACCTCGGTGCCTCGCCGGCCATGGCGGCTGCGAGCGGCGAGGCGCTCGCACGAGCCGGGGCCGCCGTCGACGACATCGCCCACTTCGACCTGTACTCCTGCTTCCCCAGCTCGGTGCATTTCGCAGCCGACGCGCTGCGGATGGATCCCGCCGATCCTCGGGGGCCGACGGTCACCGGTGGTTTGGCGTACCACGGTGGTCCGGCCAGCGGATATCTCACACACTCCATCGCCGCGATGGTCGAGCGATTGCGTGCCGACGCCGGTGCTCTCGGGCTGGTCAGCGGTGTCGGCATGCATATGACCAAGCACGTCTTCGGCGTGTACTCGAGCGAACCGCGTGCGGTGGCGCCACCTTCGCCCGTCCCGCCGCCTGCGAAAACGCCGGTGGTGGCCGCGCACGAGGGTGCCGCGACGGTCGCGGCCTATTCCGTCGTCCACGACCGCGAGGGCGGCCCGGCCCGGGCGCTCCTCGTGTGCGACCTTCCGAACGGCGCGCGTACCTACGCGACCCTCTCCGACGTCGACGTCTGCGGACGTGCCGAGGAGGAGGAGCTCGTGGGCACAACGGTGCAGCTCGAGACCGTGCGTGTCGACGGCGTCCTCGGTCCCGGCACGGCCAATCGGGCGAAGATGCCTGATTGACAAGGCGCGAAGCCATCCGTAACTTCCACCGTTACACTCCTCGAATGTGACGTCGGTCACACTCGAGAGCAGTTTCGCAACAGAGCAGTTCGCAAACATCGTCTGACAACATCGATCTGATAGGTCGGGGCGCGAGCTCCGGCTCGAATCGGGGGGAACCGTGGTACGGAGTCGCAGGTCGCGCGCTACGACCGCCATCGCAGTCGTCGCGGCGCTCGCCGTGATCGCGTCCGCATGTGGGAGCAGCGCCAAGAAGGGCGGCTCCAACACGAACAACGGTCCGACGACGACACTGGGTGTCGTCGGCGCCGACGACCCCAACGCCAAGCCTGTCGCGGGCGGGAACCTGACGTACGGCATCGAGGCCGACACCGCCGGCGGGTACTGCCTGTACAAGGCGCAGCTCGCGATCGGCGGCATCCAGGTCGCGCGCTCGGTCTACGACACGCTGACGATGCCGGGCGCCGACGGCAAGATCCACCCGTACCTGGCCGAGTCGGTGACGGGCACCCAGAACAACAAGATCTGGACCATCAAGCTCCGGCCGGGCATCAAGTTCCACGACGGCACCGCGCTCGACGCGCAGGCGGTGAAGGACAACCTCGACCACTACCGCAAGGACAATCTGCTCTTCGTGTTCGTGTTCGCCGATATCACCGCGGTCGACGTGGTCGACGCGCTCACCGTGAAGGTGACGAGCAAGGTGCCGTGGAGCGCTTTGCCGTGGTTCCTCTGGAGCAGCAGCCGGGTGGGGATCATGGCCGAGGCGCAAATGAAGTCGCCCGACTGCAACACGAAGCTCATCGGCACCGGGCCGTTCGAGTACGTGTCCTGGAAGTTCGGCGACAAGTTCGTCGCCAAGCGCAACCCGAGCTACTGGTACAAGGACCCGAAGACGGGAATGCAGCTGCCGTACCTCAACCAGATCACGTTCGTGCCGCAAGAGGACGGCGCGAAGCGCACGTCGTCGCTCCAGGCCGGCGACTTCCAGGCGATCCACACCTCGGACGCGCAGCAAGTCGTGAAGATCCGCAAGGACCGCGACGCCGGCAAGCTCAAGAACACCGAGTCCGACAAGTTCACCGAGGTCGGCTACGCGATGCTGAACGCCACGCCGTCGTGTTCCCCGACCCCGTGCACGCCGTCGCCGTTCAGCCACCTGTCGGCGCGCCAAGCGGTCGCGTACGCGGTCGACCGCGACACCTATAACCGGCTGCGCAACGACGGCATCCAGCAGAACGCATCCGGTCCGTTCGCTCCGGGAGTCGACGGATATCTCGCCGACACGGGCCTGGCGACGTTCAGTCCCGAGAAGGCCAAGGCCGCCGCCGCGGCGTACAAGCAGGAGACCGGCAAGGACCTGACGTTCACGCTGAACCACACCGCGGACCCGTCGACGACGCAGGACGCCGTCCTGGTGCAGCAGATGGTGCAGCAGAACGCCGGCGTCAAGGTGCAGCTGCACTCGGTGGCCGACCAGAGCACGTTGATCGACATCGCGATCTCGCGGAAGTTCGACGCGACGCTCTGGCGCAACCACCCTGGCGCCGACGACGACACGCAGTACGTGTGGTGGCACTGCGCCAACTCGCCGCCGGTGGGAACCGACCCGAACGGTGCCCCCGCGTGCGACAACCCGGTCAACTTCGGCGGCTTCAACGACCCCGTCATCAACGGCGCCTTCGACAAGGCCCGGCAGAGCAACGTTGCTGCGGAGCGGACCCGCCTCTACCAGGACATCAACAAGGAGTTCGCGAAGCAACTGTGGAACTTGTGGTCGCAGTGGTCGCTGTGGACGGTGGCATACAAGCCGGACGTCCACGGCGTCCTCGGCCCGGCGCTTCCGGACGGTGCCAAGCCGTTCGAGGGACTCCCGACGGGGCATCCGGTCGACGGCCTGTGGTGCGACGCCGGAAAATGTTGATCGGCGATTGACGGCAGGCGGGAGCGAAGGGGAGGACGACGCGTGCGTGTGCTCGTGCGACGGGTGATCCAGCTGATCGTGGTGCTGGTCGTCGTCACGTTCTTCACGTCGATCCTCACCGCGCTCCTGCCGGGAGACCCGGTCACGACGATCGCTCCGTTCTCGTCGGAGCAGGACCGCGCGAACATCCGGAACCAGCTGAACCTGAACGAGAACGTTGTCGTGCGCTACGGCAAGTGGCTGGGTCACTTCCTGACGGGCGACATGGGGCGTGAGTACGCCGGACCGAATGTGCGCGGACAGTCGATCTCGGGTCGCGTCAAGGACACGCTGCCGCGGTCGCTGCTCTTGATGCTGTACGTGCAGATCCTGACGTTGTTGATCGCCGTTCCGTTAGGCGTCTATACGGCGTATCGCGCCGGAACGCGCTTCGACGACCTCTCGAACGGGATCGCATTTCTCTTGCTGAGCATCCCGGTGTACGTCACGGCGACGTTGATGCTGTTGTTCCTCAGCGTCCAACGACATCTTCTCCCGACCGAGGGCTGGGTTTCGCTCGGCAGTGATCCGGTCGCGCACTTCAAGCACCTCGCGATGCCCGTGATGGCGATCACCATCGGTCAGGTGGCGGTGTACGCACGCCTGCTGCGAAGCGACATGGTCGCGACCCTGCAGGAGGACTACATCCTGATGGCGAAGAGCAAGGGGATCAGCGATGGGCGCGTCCTCTGGCGTCATGCATTGCGACCGTCGAGCCTGACGCTGCTGACCGTCGCCGGCTTGAACGTCGGCCAGCTCATCGGCGGGGCGTTGATCGTCGAGGTCATCTTCCATCTGAACGGCCTCGGCTTCGCGATCGGCGACGCCATCAACCGCCGCCAATACATCGCGTTGCAGGACTACATCGCCGTGGTCGCGATCGTGTACGTGCTCGTCAACGTCGCGGTGGACATGCTCTACCGCGTGCTCGACCCGAGGATCCGCGGTGCTCGAATCGGCTGACACTGAGCTCGTTGCCGGCAGTCTGGGCGCGGCCGCTGCCATCGAGGAGCCGCCGCCCGAGGTCTTCGAGAAACCCGGGATCGGTGTGCTCGCGTGGCTGGGCATCGGTTGGCTCGCGTTCGTCGTTGTCGTCGCGGTCATTGCCCCGCTTCTTCCGCTCAAATCGCCGATGGTGGGCGACTACCTGCATCCCAAGGCCGGCGTGTTCACGTCCGGACACATCCTCGGCAGTGACGACTCCGGACGGGACGTGCTCAGCCGTGTGATCTGGGGAGCTCGTGCGTCGCTCCTCATCGCCGTAGGTTCGATCGCGTTCGGAACGCTGATCGGCGGTCTTCTCGGACTGATCGCCGGCTTCAAGGGTGGCCTGACCGACACCGTGCTGGGTGCGTTCTTCAACATCTTCCTGGCGTTCCCTCAGTTGGTGCTCGCGCTCACCCTCGTGGCGGTCCTGGCGCCGGTGAAGCCCTCGGGTGGTACGACGTCCGGCGAATGGGGCCATCGCGTCCTCGTCGTCATCTTGGCCGTCGGGATCGTGTCGGTGCCGCTCCTCGGGCGCATCACGCGGGCGAGCGCGATCTCGTGGTCGCAGCGGGAGTTCGTGATGGCGGCACGCGCGCAGGGCGCGACGAGCCGACGGGTCATGTTCCGGGAGGTGCTGCCCAACGTCGTTCCCGCGATGGCGTCGATCGCGCTGCTCGGTGTGGCGATCGTGCTGGTGCTCGAGGGTGCGCTCGCGGTGTTCGGCGTGAGCATCCAGGAGCCCAACCCGTCGTGGGGCAACATGATCTACTCCCAGCTGAGCAACCTCAACTCCGCGCCTGCGGTTTGGATCGTGCCCTCGATCCTGATCTTCCTCTCCGTGCTCGCCCTGAACTACCTCGGCGACGTCGTGCGCGCACGCTTCGACGTGCGCGAGAGCGCGCTATGAGCCGACGCAAGCGCGGTGCCGCGCCGGGCACCGAGCGATTCGCAGACGCACCGCTCGACGGCTCGTTGCTCGAGGTCGACGAGGTCAAGACGCAGTTCAAGACACCGCGCGGTCTGGTGCATGCCGTCGACGGCGTGTCGTTCAACCTGGAGCGGGGCAAGACGATCGGGATCGTCGGCGAGTCGGGCTGTGGCAAATCGGTTCTGTCGCGCTCGATCATGGGGTTGCTGCCGCGGAACGCCCTCCGGCAGGGGAGCGTGACCTTCGAGGGACGCCAGATCGGCAAGGCCACCGGCAACGCGATGCGCACGTATTGGGGCACGCAGATGGCGATGGTGTTCCAGGACCCGATGACATCGCTGAACCCGGTGATGCGGGTCGGAAACCAGATCATGGAGTCGCTGCGGTTCCACTTCGACGTGACGAAGGACTACGCGGAGGAAACTGCGCTCGCGCTGCTCACGTCGGTCGGTATCCCCGAGGCGGAGCGGCGGCTGCGGGAGTATCCGCATCAGCTGTCCGGCGGCATGCGTCAGCGCGTGATGATTGCCATCGCGCTCGCGTGTGGTCCCAAGCTGTTGTTCGCGGACGAGCCGACCACTGCGCTCGACGTGACCGTGCAGGCGCAGATCCTCGATCTGCTGCAGCAGCAGCAGCGGGAGCGTTTCATGGCAATGGTGCTCGTCACGCACGACCTCGGTGTGGTCGCGGGCCGGACCGACGACATCGCGGTGATGTACGCGGGCCGGGTCGTCGAACGCGCACCGACCCGCTCGCTCTTCGAGCACACGCGTCATCCGTACACCGAGGCGTTGCTGAAATCGATCCCGAAGCTCGGCCAGCCGAGCCACTCCAAGCTCGATGCGATCGCCGGCCGGCCGCCCGACCTCGTGAGTCCGCCCCCCGGGTGCAAGTTCGCGGCGCGCTGCCCCTACGCGCAGGCGAAGTGCATAACCGATGAGCCGAAGCTGGTCGACGCCGAGATTCCCGGCCACGCGTTCCGGTGCTTCTTCCCGGTAGGAAGCCAGGCGGGGGTCGAGGCGCTCGCGCGCAACCTGTCGGCGGGCGAGACTGCGACCGGCCTTCCGGTGCGCATGGAAGGCGAAGCCGTCCTCACCGGGATCACGGTCTGATGGCCGGTACCGGAACGGCACACCTGCGCGCACCCGGCGACGTTCTCTTACGGGTCGAGGACCTGGTCGTCGAGTTCCCGGCCGGCCGAAGCGGGCTGAAGGTGCATGCCGTCTCGAACATCAGCCTCGACGTCAGAGAGGGCGAGACCCTCGGGCTGGTCGGCGAGTCGGGCTGCGGCAAGTCGACGACCGGCAAGGCGATCATGCAGTTGCCGCCGCCGAAGTCGGGGCAGGTGCTGTTCGAGGGTCGCGACATGGCGAAGCTCTCGGGCGAGGAGCAACGGCGCACCCGCACCGCGATGAAGATGATCTTCCAGGATCCGATCTCGTCGCTCAACCCACGGCGCAAGGTCGAAGACATCATCGCCGAGGGTCTGCGCATCTGGAAGGTCGGAAGCGCGCAGGAGCAGCAGACCAAGATCGACGACATGATGCTGGCCGTCGGCCTCGATCCGGTCCTCCAGCGCGGGCGCCGGCCGCATCAGTTCTCGGGAGGGCAGTGCCAGCGCATCTCGATTGCGCGCGCGGTCATCACGGAGCCCAAGCTCATCATCTGCGACGAACCCGTGTCGGCCCTCGATGTGTCGGTGCAGGCGCAGATCCTCAACCTGCTCGAAGAGATGAAGACCCGCTACGGCCTGACGCTCATCTTCATCGCGCACGACCTCGCGGTCGTCAAGAATGTGAGCGACCGCGTCGTCGTGATGTACCTCGGCAAGATCTGCGAGGTCGGATCGCCAGACCTCATCTACCAGCAGCCCGCGCACCCGTACACGCGGGTGCTGCTCGACGCGATCCCGGTGCCCGATCCGAGTGTGCGGCCCGAAGCGCGGGCGAAGGTCATCGGCGAGATACCGTCGCCGGTCGCGCCCCCGTCCGGTTGTCGATTTCGCACCCGCTGCCCGAAGGCCCAGGCGAAGTGCGCCGACGAAGAGCCGAAGATCCAAGAGATTCATGCGGGCCAGTTCGTCGCCTGCCATTTCCCGCTCGCGGCGGGCGAGACGCTCCCCACGAGGAACGGCTCCGCACCCCTGGTCTCCTGAGCGGAGCGCGCTAGAGAGACGACAGCGCAGCGACCGGAGGGGAGCGGAGCGTGGAGTCGACCCGGAAGTCGGGAGACGACAGCG
Organism: Acidimicrobiia bacterium; assembly: GCA_038213435.1. Taxonomy (GTDB): domain Bacteria; phylum Actinomycetota; class Acidimicrobiia; order IMCC26256; family PALSA-610; genus PALSA-610. Next base: position 45,349 of record JBBQTI010000026.1, on the reverse strand, counting down.
CAGCGACCGGAGGGGAGCGGAGCGTGGAGTCGACCCGGAATTAGTTGCGGGGGAGGCCGAGAATGCGCTGGGCGACGATGTTCTTGTTGACCTGTGTCGTGCCGCCCGCGATCGTCAGCGCGCGGCTGTAGACGCGATCACGGGCCCACGAACCGGCGAGGGCGTCGGGGCCGAGCACTTCGGAAGCAACCTCGGTGATGTGCTGTTCGGCCTCGCTCCACAGGAGCTTCGCGATGCTTCCTTCGGGACCCATGGCGCGGCCGTGCAGCTCGGCCGACAGCGCGCGCTCGGAGATCAGCTTCAGCAGCTCGCCCTCCATGTAGACGCGCGCGACGTGCTGACGCAGCACGGGATCGGCCGCGGCCACGCGGCCATCGCCCATCGGCGTGCGCTTGGCCTCGTCGATCAGCCGCCGGATCTTGGCGCGGGTTCCGAGGTGCAGCTTGGCGACCGTGCCGCGCTCGTACGCAAGCGTCGTCATCGCCACGCGCCAGCCTTCGTTGACCGGGCCGAGCGTCCGGTCGACCGGGACGCGCACGTCGGTCCAGAAGATCTCGTTGAATTCCTTCTCTCCGGTGATCGTCACGAGGGGAAGGACCTCGACGCCCGGGAGGGTCATGTCGACGAGCAGGCACGTGATGCCCTTGTGCTTGGGAGCGCTCGGATCGGTGCGTACGAGCAGCTCGCACCAGTTCGCGATATTGCCGAGCGTGTTCCAGGTCTTCTGTCCGTTGACGATCCAGCAGTCGCCGTCTCGCACGGCCGAGGTACGCAGGGACGCGAGGTCGGAGCCTGCGTTGGGCTCGGAGAATCCCTGACACCAGATGTCGTCGCCGCGCAACATGCGGGGGAGGAGCGTGGTCTTTTGCTCAGTGGTTCCGTGCTCGATGATCGCCGGCGCGATGTTCGACAGGCCGAGCGGGTTGAGCGTGCCCGGCGCGTGCGCACGGTGCATCTCCTCCGCGTACACGACCTGCTCCATGACGCCCGCGCCGCGGCCGCCCCACTCCTCGGGCCAGGCGATCGCCGCGAACCGGGCGTCGGCCAGAGCGCGGTTCCAGGCGCGCAGACGTTCGAGCCGCTCCTCGTCGATCTCCATCGAGCCGCCGCCGAGGCCGTCGCCCACGAGCTCGTCGGGCAGGTTGGCTTCGAGCCAGGCGCGGAACTCCTTGCGAAACGCCTCGGCCTCGGTCGGGTAGCGGAAGTCCACGCTCAGCGACTCATTTCTCGATGCCGCCGCGCGCGAGCTGTTCGTCGAGCTCGCGTTGCTTGGCGACGTTCTCGGCGTGCAGCTCCTCGGTCGTGCGAACCCGACCGTCGGTCTTCAGCTCGCCCATGATGTGCACCTCGCCGAGCGTCTCCTGCATGTAGCTAGGCCCGTCGGCGGTCGGCACGAACCATCCGGTCGGGCACATCGTCAGCACCTCGACGAACGTGAAGCCCTCGCCGCGCAGCTGCGATTCGAACGCCCGCTTGAACATCTTGCGGGTGCGGGCCACCGAGCCCGCGTTGTGCACCGAACCGCGCGCGACGTACGACGCGCCTTGGAGCTGAGCGATCAGGTCGCCGATGAGGATCGGATATCCGTGGTATTCGGCATCGCGGCCGTCGAGCGAGTTCTTGGTGCGCTGTCCGATCACGCTCGTCGCCGTCATATGGCCGCCTGTCTCGCCGAACACGCCGTTGTTGAGGAGGATGCAGGTCACCTTCTCCCCTCGGGCCGCGGTGTGGAGCACTTCCTGCAGACCCTCGTTGACCATGTCGCCGTCGCCCTGCAAGGTGAAGACGAGCGAGTCGGGAAGCATGCGCTTCACACCGGTCGCGACCGACGGCGCGCGCCCGTGCAGCGCCTGCACGAGATCGAGGTCCATCGATCCGGAGAAGGACGTGTAGCAACCTATGCCGGCGACCGCGATGGTGCGTGTGGCGACGCCGAGCTCCTCGATCGTCTCGAGGAATTGGCGCACCGCGAGAGGCTCGCCGCAGCCGGGGCACATGTGGTGCTCCTGGGTGAGCAGGAGATCGGGCTTCAGTGCCTCGACCTTGCGGGCGGGAACGGTCGGAGCCGACGAGGTGTCGATGATCGTCATTTCTGGTGCTCCTGGATCTGGTACGAGTACTGCTCGTAGCCCGGGATGAGTGGCAGCTCGCGATCTTCGTGCAACGCGAGTATGCGATCTGCGATGAGCTCGACGTCGAGGATGCGACCGACGCCGAACCCGGAATGGTCGGTGGACACGCCGCCGATGAACGTGACGGGCGCGCGGCCTCCGACGCCGATGCGAACGTCCTCGACGAGCTGACCGGCCGACAGCTCGAAGCTGCCGACGCGGCGTACGTCGGGTCCGGCCGCGGCCGCAGCGACTGCCGCATACGGGAACGGCCACAAGGTGATCGGCCGCACATAGCCGATGCGGTGCCCGGCTTCGCGCAACTGGCTGATCGCATACTTGACGAACTTCGCCGGTGAGCCGAATGCGACCACGACGGTCTCGGCGTCGTCGCAGAACCCTTGCTCCACGCGCACCTCGCGCTCCATCAACGGGATCTTCGTGGCGATGTACTGCGCCTTGCCCTCTTGACCCATCGCGGGCTGACCGACCTTGCTCACGCCGAGGGAGGTGACGGCACGGCTCGCGCCACTGCCGGAGCTCGACCCGTCGACCGCCCAATCCTTCTCCGGAAGCTCGGGGAACGTGATGGGCGCGATCGAGATCGCCTCCTGCGTGTGGGCGAGTAGGTAGTCGCCGTAAACGAGAACAGGATTGCGCCACTTGTCGGCCAGGTGGAACGCGAGTTGCACGTGCTCGACGCCTTCGCGCACGTCCTGCGGCGCGAGCACGATGTGGCGGTAGTCGCCGTGGCCGCCGCCGCGGGTCGCCTGGAAATAGTCCTGCTGACCTCGCGCCATGTTGAAGATGACGAGCGGGAGCTCGGCGAGCGTGATCTCCGAGAACGACTCCTGCATCAGCGAGAGTCCCTGTCCGGTCGACCCGGTCGCCGCGCGCGCACCCGTCGACAGCGCGCCCCACGCCATGCCGACGGCCTCGAGCTCGGACTCGGCGTTGATGCAGACTCCGCCGGCTTCCGGGAGCAAGCGCGCGAAGTGCTCCAGCACTTCCGTGAACGGTGTCATCGGATAGCCCGCGAAGAACCGGCAGCCGGACACGATCGCGGCGCGCGCGAGCGCTTCGGAGCCCTCCATCAAAACCCGTTCGTCGCGTTTGTCGCGTTCGTCGGTCGAGGTCGTCGCGCTCATTGCTTCGCCCCGGAGACCTCGGTTACCTCGGTGACGACCGGCTGTTCGAAGCGGTAGACCTCGAACACGAAGTCGGGGCACACGTACAGACATGCCCCGCAGCCGGTGCAGCCCGGAGAGAGTTGCGGATAGCGGTAGCCCATGTGATTGACCGCGGTCGACATCGCCAGCACGTGGGGTGGGCACGCGGGGATGCAGAGATCGCAGCCCTTGCAGTGCTCCGCGTCGATCGTGACGGTGCCGCGGCTCTTGATGCTGACGGTGCTGACGGTGCTGACGGTGGGTTCAGACATTTGCCGTTTCCCAGGCCGGGAACTCGCCGGCGGGCAGAAGGAGGGCTCCGGCTCGCAGCGCTCGTTCGTTCGCTTCGATGTGTTGGGTCCGGTACGGAGGGATCGAGGCGCGCATGGCCGCGAGCAATCCGTCCTCGGTGACGATGCCGGTGATCGCGCAGAAGGCACCGAGCATCACCATCGACCCGGAAAGCGGGCTGCCGAGATCGGTGGCCGCGGTTGTCGCGGCAACGCGATGCACGGCGACGTCGGTGCGCACCTCACTGGTGAAGGTCGCATCGTTCACGAGCACGAGACCGCCGGGACGCAGCTTGGCTTCGACGGCAGGCCAGTAGTCGTCGTGCATGGCGATCGCGGACCACGCGCGCGAGACGACCGGGGGTGCGAGGATGGGCGCGTCGGCGACCACGACGGTGCTGTCGGTGTTGCCGCCTCGCATCATCCCGCCGTACAGCCCGAGGTACATGACCTCGCGGCCTTCGAGTGTCGCGGCCCGGGCGAGTACCTGCGCGGCGAGCTGCACGCCCTGGCCGCCGATGCCGGTGATGAGTAGTTCACGTTCCATGGCGGACTCCTGCGAGACAGAACGCGACGAGGCGTTGCACCTCTTGCGGTTGTGGGTGACGGCGATGCGCGATCGCATCGTTCATGCGCGCGAGCGCGAGCTCGCAGACGAACGACGCGTCCTGATCGGAGCCGCCGAGTGCTCGAACGGAGGGCGCGAGCGTCGTGAGGAGCTCGGCGCGCGTCGCGGCGAGATCGTCCGGGTAGCGATCCGCCAACCGAGCGCCGTTGATCGCGAACGGGCGTGTGGCGTCCGCCGCGACCGGGTTGCGGGCCTGGGCGAGCACGCCTTCGATCCACTTCCGCACCTGTGCCTCGGGATCGGTGGTCGAACCGACCCGCGCGTTCAGATAGTCGACCAGTTGACGTTGTCCGTCGGCGAGCACTGCGAGCAGCAGGGCGTCCTTCGAGGCGAAGTGCCGGTAGAAGGCCTGGTTCGAGAGCCCCGCGGTCTTGACGATGTCGCGTACCTGCGGATCGATGTCGCCGGTCGCGCGCATCACCGAGAACGCGGCGTCGATGAGGCGCCGGACCTCGGCCGCATACTGGCCGCGGCGCCCCGCCAGAGTCGCATCAGCCAGGCGTTCCTCGACCGGAACAACGTTCTGCACTACGAGAACCATATTCCACCCCAATGCGCGCCGGCAACGCCCCCATTTCTCTTGCCAACAGTTGGCAAGCTTTCTGCCGCCCTGGCGCGGGTTTTCTTGCCAACTGTTGGCAGACTTTCTGCCGCCCTGGCGCGGGTTTTCTTGCCAACTGTTGGCGTGGTTAGGGGGGTTTTGGGGCGGACTGGAGGCGCTCGACGAGCAGGGTGCGCTGGATTTGGCCGGTCGCGGCCGTTCGCGGGAGCGCGTCGACGACCGCGAGGCGTCGGGGCTGCTTGAACGGGGCGAGCCGACCGGCGCAGAACGACCGGAGCGCGTCGAGGTCCGGGGTCGTCGTGCCGGCCCGGATGACGACGACCGCGGTGACGATCTCGCCCCATTGCGGGTCGGGGACGCCGACCACCGCGATCTCGCCGATCGCCGGGTGCGTGCTCAGCACCTCCTCGACCTCGGGCGGCGCGACCGTCTCGCCGCCGGTCCGGATGACGTCCCTGGCACGCCCGACGATCGATAGGTAGCCCTCTTCGTCGAACGCACCGAGATCGCCCGTGTGGTACCAGCCGTCTCGCAAGGCCTGGGTCGTCGCGGGCGTGTCGTCGAAGTACCCGTCCATCAGGAACGGGCTCCGCATCACGACCTCGCCGCTGTCCGTGAGGCGTACGTCGACCCCGGGTTGCGCGATCCCGACGCTGCCCGGCTTGCGGAACAGGTCCGCGTCGCCGAGTTGCACGCCCGGTCCGGCTTCGGTCGATCCGTAGAACACGCGGGTCCGGGTACTCGGGAGCGCGTCCTTGATCGCGCGTAGCAGTTCGGGTGGAGTGGCCGACGTACCGGTGTCGGCCTCTTCTAGGTTCGACAGATCGACCTTCCCGACTCCGTGCTCGAGAATGCGAGACCAGACCGCGGGGATGCAATAGAGCCGCGCGGCGCGGTGGCGGGCGGTCGTGTGCAACAGCGTCTCGGCGTCGGGGGTGCGTACGAAGTGCACGGGTCGCCGTCCCTGCCACGCGCCCATCGCGAGGGTCCAGCCGGCCATGTGGAAGAGCGGGAACATGCACACCGTTCCCGGTCCGCCGGGCGTCGAGGTCGCGCCGACGTACGTGCGCAACCAGTTGGTTCGGTGCGACAAGACAACGCCTTTCGGTCGTCCGGTGCTGCCGCTCGTGAAGAAGATGACATGTGGGTCGCGCTCGTCGACATCGGACGCGTCGGGCGCATCCGCGACGCCCATCGGGACATCGGGCGAGAACGGCAGGTCGGCGCGCGCGGCGAGCTCGGCGCCGGCCTCGACGTGTGACGCACCGCACAAGAGCAGCCTCGGCCGGGCGCACGCGGCGACCGGAGCGGTCTCGTCGACTGAGGCCCGGGCGTTGAGGGGGGCAAACACCGCGCCTATTTTCGCGAGGGCGGCGAACACGGGAACGGCCTCGACGGAGGTGTCGCCCCACCACAGCACCCGGTCGCCGCGCCCGACCCGGATTCCGCGCAGTCCGTTCGCGATGCGATTCGACCATCGGTCGACCTCGCCGAACGTCAGCGCGTCGTCATCGAGCGTGACCGCGACCGCGTTCGGCGCGACGCGTGCGGCGTTGGCGAGCATCTCCGAGATGTGGAGCACGCCGCAATATCGCGCGGTGAGACGCGGTTTGCTTGTCGACAACAGTTGTTGTTAGGATGTTGGTGTCATGAAGAGCTGCGACGAGCTCACTGCGATGTTCCGCGAGCAGGGTCTGCGGGTCACGCCGCAACGCCAGGCGATCTTTCGCCTGCTCGAGGGCGACGGTTCGCACCCGACGGTCGAGTCGTTGTTCGATCGTGCCCGCTCACGAATGCCGACCCTCTCGCTGAAAACGGTCTACCAGACGGTCCACGATCTCGAGGCGCTCGGCGAGGTGCGCGTCCTCGATCTGGGTACCGGTAGCGTGCGCGTCGACCCGAACGTGGAGGACGACCATCACCATATGTTGTGCACCACGTGCGGACGCGTGCGCGACCTTCCGGTCGAGTTCACCGGCTTGCATGTGCCGATCCGATATCGGCGCGATTTCACCGTCGACGACGTCCAGGTGATCTTCCGCGGCCGCTGCGATAACTGTTCCGATCGAATCTGACCAACAAGGAGCCACATCGATGCCCGATCTCAAGGGAAGCAAGACGCACGGGAATCTGAAGGAGGCGTTCGCGGGCGAGAGCCAGGCCAACCGTCGCTACCTCTACTTCGCGCAAAAGGCCGACGTGGAGGGATACCCGGATGTCGCCGCGTTGTTCCGCTCGGTCGCCGAAGGCGAGACCGGCCACGCGTTCGGGCACTTCGACTTCCTCGCCGAGGTGGGCGACCCCGTGACCGGCGTCGCGGTTGGTGCGACCACCGACAACCTGCAGTCGGCGGTGGCCGGTGAGACCTACGAGTACACGGAGATGTACCCGGGCTTCGCGCGTACGGCGCGCGATGAGGGCTTCGAGGAGATCGCGGAATGGCTCGAGACGCTCGCGCGCGCCGAGAAGAGCCACGCCGGGCGCTTCCAAGCCGGTCTCGAGAACGTTTCCTGACCCGCCTCGTCGAAGTCCGGTCGAGCGAGCGCGGCCCTGGGGACGGTCTCCGGGGCCGGTCTCCGTGCCTGCAGGAGCGTTGATGCGGAAGCTGACCGTCGACGACATTGTCGACATGCGCGCGTACGAGCGCGAGCGCGACGATCTCCGGCGCCAGATCATCGACTTGAAACGGCTTCGCCGCGTCGCGCTCGGCCCGATCATGACATTGGTGTTCGAGAACACGGTCACGATGCGCTGGCAAGTGCAGGAGATGGCGCGCGCGGAGCGAATGTTGCGCGACGAACAGATCGCCCACGAGGTCGAGACCTATAACCAGCTGATCCCGGACGCCGACGAACTGTCGGCGACCCTGATGCTCGAGTTGACATCCGAGCGGGAGCTGCGAGAGTGGCTGCCGCGCCTCGTTGGGATCGAACAGCACCTCGCCGTTGTCCTGCCGGACGGGACGCGCGTGGTGGGCGCGCCGTCGGAGGAAGACGAGTTGCGCCTCACTCGCGACGACATCACGGCTGCTGTTCATTTCCTGAAGTTCCGCCTCGCCGCATCCGACGTCGAGATGTTCGCGAGCGGCCCGGTACACATCGTCGTCGACCATCCCGACTACGACCAGGGTGTGCTGCTCACACCCGAACAGCACGAGCAGCTGCTTTCCGATCTTCGCGAGCCGTCGTAGCGCGATGCGCCGTGGATAGCCTCACGGGCATCCAGCTGAGCATCCGCGTTCGCCGTCTCGATCCCGAACTTCCCTTACCCGCGCGCCGGCACGCGGGAGATGCCGGTTACGACTTGGCGGCACGCGCCGAGGCTCGCCTCGAGCCGGGAGGTGGTCGGGCACTGGTTCCCACCGGAATCTCCGTCGCGATCCCGGAGGGATTCGCCGGTTTCGTGCAACCCCGCTCGGGACTGGCTTTGCGTCACGGTGTGACTTGTCTGAATTCCCCGGGCTTGATCGACGCCGGTTACCGCGACGAGATCAGTGTGCTGCTCGTGAACCTCGACCCCCGGGACGCGTTCGACGTGTGCCGCGGTGATCGCATCGCGCAACTCGTGATCCAGCGCGTGGAGAACGTGACGTGGCACGAGGTCGAGACACTGGACGATTCGACTCGCGGGAGGGGCGGCTGGGGGTCGACGGGCCGGCGTTGACTGGGCTCTCGTCGGGCGGACGGCCTCTTGTAGGGTCGCCCGATGCACGATCGCAGATTCCGTTTCGGCGTCGCCTGCAGCAAGGGTCGCTCGCGTCAGGAGTTCACGGCGCTGGCACGCAAGGCCGAGTCGCTCGGCTACTCGACCCTCTTCGTCCCCGATCACTTCGTCGAGCACGACCTCGCGCCCACGGTCGCGCTCGCGCACGCGGCGGCGGTGACCGACCGTTTGCGCGTCGGCACGTTCGTGCTCGGCAACGACTACAAGCACCCGGTCGTGTGCGCGCGCGAGATGGCGTCGCTCGATCTGCTCTCCGACGGTCGCCTGGAGCTCGGCATCGGCGCGGGTTGGATGACCGCCGACTACGAGAAGGCCGGGATCGCGCTCGACCCTCCCGGTGTGCGGATCGCGAGGCTGGCGGAGGCGATCACGATCCTCAAGGGACTGTTTTCGCCTGGTCCCTTCACGTTTCACGGTGAGCACTACCGCGTCACGGATCTCGATGGCATGCCAAAGCCGGTGCAGCAGCCGCTGCCGTTCTTCGTCGGAGGTGGCGCGCCGAAGATCCTTGCCCTCGCCGCGCGCGAGGCACAGATCATCGGCATCAACGCGAACCTGCGCTCGGGCGACGGCACCTCGTCCGATGCCGCGCGTTCGATGACGCCCGACGCGACCGACCGGAAGATCGGATGGGTGCGGGACGCGGCGGGGGAGCGGTTCGACGACCTGGAGCTGCAGGCGCTCGTCGGCTTTGTGTACGTGACGGACGACGCGAAGCGAGTTCTCGACGGCATCGCGGACGCGTTCGGCGTCTCCGTCGACGACGCGCGCGACGCGCCGCCCTGCTTGGTCGGCAGCGAGGACGAGATCGTCGCATCGCTCGAAGAACGGCGCGAACGCTGGCAGATGTCGTACCACGTCATCGAGGACGGCTCGATCGACACGTTCGCACCGATCGTCGAACGTCTGGCGGGAAAGTAGGGATTCATGAAACCGTTCCGGTTCGGAGCGCAGGTCTCGCAGGTGGACTCGGCGTCGCAGTGGCGCGACAAGGCCCGCAAGCTCGAAGACCTCGGGTTCTCGACGCTGTTCATGCCCGACCATTTCGGTCCGGAGCTCGCGCCCTTGCCCGCAATCGCCATGGCGGCCGCGCACACGACGAGCTTGCGGGTCGGGTCGCTCGTATTCGACAACGACTACAAGCATCCTGCGATCCTGGCCAAGGAAGCCGCGACCATCGACCTGCTGTGCGACGGCCGGCTCGAGCTCGGCATCGGCGCGGGCTGGATGCGCACCGACTACGACCAGCTCGGTCTGCCGTACGACCCGCCGGCTGTGCGCGTCGACCGCTTCGAGGAGGCGCTGCAGGTCATCAAGCAGTGCTTCACGGGTGAGAAGTTCACCTATCACGGTGAGCACTACCGCATGACCGACTACGCGTCGTGGCCCAAACCCGTCCAACAGCCGGCTCCGCCGCTGCTGATCGGCGGAGGCGGCAAGCGCGTGCTGTCGATCGCGGCGCGCGAGGCCGACATCGTCGGCATCAATCCCAACTTGCGCGCCGGTGAGATAGGGCTGGACGCGGCGAAGGATTCGCTGCGCGAGCAGACCGACCGCAAGGTGCAATGGATCCGCGGCGCCGCCGGCGCCCGGATCGACGAGATCGAGATCCAGATGCGATTCTTCATCACGCGCGTGACGCCGGATCGGATGAAGCTGGCCGAAGCCCTCGCGCCGACGTTCGGCGTGTCGCCGGCGGAGGCGTTGGAGTCGGGCGCGGCGCTGGTCGGTACCGAGGACGAGATCGCCGAGCAACTCCACCGGCGCCGGGAGCAGTGGGGCCTGTCGTACGTGGTCGTCGGCGACGACAACGTGGACGAGTTCGCGCCGATCGTCGCCAAGCTCGCGGGTACTTAGCGTGCGGCGACCCCGAAGCGCTCCGGTATCCAGACGGAGAGGCGCTCGCGCAGCTCGGTCGCGGCCTCGGTGAGGAGATGCCCGGCGTCGGGCAGCAGCACGACCTCGCCGTGACCCGCGAGCATCTGTACGACCGTGCTCGTCTCCGGCGGGAGGATCTCGTCGTCGGTGCCGTGCAGTAAAAGCAGTGGTGTGTCGCCCAGTTCCGACGCATGCTCGCATCCGGCCGATTGGGTCGACAGCGTCACCACTCCGCGGCAGTGCGCGCCGAGCACGATCCCCGCCTGGATCGCCACCGCGCCGCCGAACGAGTGGCCGATGACGACGAACCCGCGCGCACCTGAGCGGCTCGCGAGATCGGCCGCGGCGACGACGTCGTGGACGCAGCGCGAGAGATCGTTGGGCTTGCGGTAACCAACGCGCATCGTTGCGATCCCGTGCGCCTCGGCAAGCTCGCCACCGAGCGCGTGGTAGAGGCCATCGGCCGGACCGAGCATGCCGCCCATCCCGCCACCACAGGTCACGACGACGTCGGGCGCGGCGCGTGGACCGTGCCAGAGCACGCTGAGGAGCCCGTGCAGCGTGTAGATCTCGAGGTGCGCGAGTCCGGGTGCGATCTCGACTTCCTCCACGGCGAGCGCTTCGAGCAACTCGAGAGGAGAACGTGGTGCGTCCGTACTCACAACATCGACTTCAGCAGCGCCCGCGTCTGCGCGCGCTCCTCTCGTGACCCGTAGATGGATGCGACGTACTCGGTGACCCCGGCGTCGGCCAACCCGCGCACTTGTTTCTCGACGGTGCGTTCGTCGCCGACGATCGCGACGTCGGCGGGTCCCTCTGCGCCCTCGCGGTCGAGCATCGCCCGGTATGACGGAAGAAAGCCGTACACCTGGAAGTCGCGCGCCGCGCGCTCGCGCGCCGCGGCGACGTCGTTCGTGACGCAGATCGGCAGCGAGGTCAGGATTTGCGGTGCCGGTCGTCCGGCTTCCTTCGCGGCGGCCGCGATGATGGGAACGGTGTGCGATGCGAGCATCGCCGGCCCGGTCATCCACGTGATCGTCCCGTCGGTCATCGTGCCGGCGAGCTTGAGCAGCTGCGGGCCGAGGGCGGCGACGAGCACCGGGCACGGGATACGGGGTTCGACGCCGATCGTTGCGTCGGTGCGGATGACCTCGCCCTTGAACGACGCCTTGCCGTCGTGGATGAGGGGCATGAGCACCGAGAGGTACTCGCGCATGTGCCGGACCGGCTTTTCGAAGGACAGGCCGAACATGTTCTCGATAACCATTTGGTGCGACAAGCCGATGCCGAGCACGAACCGGCCACCGCTCGCCGCTTGCACGGTGAGCGCCTGTTGCGCCATCGTCAACGGGTGACGACCGTAGGTGGGCACCACCGCGGTCGCGAGCGAGATGCGAGGTACCTCGCGGCCGACGACCGCGAGCACGCCCATCGCGTCGAGGGCGAAGATCTGAGGAAGCGAGTAGGACGCGAAGCCGTCCGTCTCGGCCGCGCGGGCGTCGGCCACCACCGCGTCGATCGTGCGGCCGGCGGTGTCGCCTCCGAAGATGCCGATTTTCATGCTTTGGGAGGCTATCCGTGGTCTGCGGCGCGCACGAGAGAGGCTTGTATACTTGTCGGGCCTACGCGGACGTGGCTCAGCTGGTAGAGCACAACCTTGCCAAGGTTGGGGTCGCGGGTTCGAATCCCGTCGTCCGCTCCAATGAAGTGCAGGTCAGCCCCGGTAAACGCCGGGGCTGCATCGCGTCACGACCCGGCTTGTACCCCATCTGTACCCCTCGAGTCGCCGAACAGCGCGTCGCCGAGCATCTCGTCGGCGCGTTCGGCCGCGCGTCCGAACCGATGCGCGTACACGTCGAGACGGCGCCTCGTCGGAGCTTGCGCGCAACGTCCGCGCGGTCGTCGCGTCGCATCGCGCCGAGCGGCAGGGCACGCATTGTCGTCGTGTCGAGCGTTCCCGGCGCATCGTTGGTGATGAAGCTCTACCGGCACATCAAGATGCGTATCGACACCACCCACGACCGGGCGCGACAAATCTACGATGGTCATAGCCATCCCTTTCCTGTTTGAGGGGTGGCAAGCACGTCCCGGGAAGGAGACCGTGACCGAGGAAATTGTTCGCGCAGCACCTCGAGTCGCCCTCCGGAACGGGGCGTGTCGTTACCCCGATGAGCCCAAAGCATCGCAGCCCACCACCAACTGGTCGCGGACGACATGGACAACACCAGTCTCACTGGGCAATGTGTGCGCGTCATGCGGGTGGAGAGGCTTCGTGCAGAAGATGTCTCGTTGATTGCAGCGATCGACCGGTCCGAACACGTAGACGTTGAATACCGTGTGATCGACGGGCAGCTGCAACAAGTCCCCGCCGTGATCACCGAGGTAGCAACGTGGGATCCGAGTGGATCGGGTCCACACAGCGTCGCCGCCGAGATCGAGTTCGGTTCGTCGGTTGTCGCGCGTGGTGGCGTCCCTCTCGGCGCATTCGATGCGGACCGGGCGGTCGGTCTCGCGATAGTTCACCCCTCGTTGGAGCCGCTCCTTGCATGGTTGGCGTTCCTCCACGTTTCCCGGCCTTGCCGCAGAAGAGGCGCGGCGCAAGTTCTCTGGGACGCTGCGGTCGACATCTGTGTTGCGAGCGGCGCAGAGACGATCTATGTCTCGGCGACACCGACGGAGTCCGCAGTCGGCTTCTATCTTCGACAGGGATGCCGTTTGGCCCATCCGGTCCATCCCGAGCTATTCGGCGCGGAGCCGGACGACATTCATCTCGTCTGCTCGCTCCGATGACCGCGCCATCCGCGTGTGCGAGCCGGTCGTGAGGCGTACAGATCTGCCGATCGGCACTCGCTCGCTACTCGCGGCTCTGGTTTCGCCTCGGGAGTAACATCCAGCCATGTCGACGAGGTGGTGCCCGAGGTGCCACAGCGAGTACCGCGAGGGATTTGCCATGTGCGGAGATTGTGGTGTCGCACTTGTCGATTCGCTCCCGCCGCGCACTGAGCCGCGTCAGAGCACTGGGCAGCATCAACCGACCGGTCCGTTCCTCCCGGGAGACGACGTCGTCGAACTCTCGACCCTCGGCATCGTCGAAGCCGAGTTGGTCGCAGCACAGTTGCGCGTTGCAAACATCCCAGCTGCCGTGTTCGGTGCGGGCGCAGTGGTCTATACAGGAGTTCGGCAGGCTCGGGTGATGGTACGGCGGTCCGACCTCGTTGAGGCTGAGCGGTTCGTTGCCGAGCTGTTCGCCGACGAGCGTTCGGGGATGCCGATACTGGATGAAGACCAAGCTTCGCTTGCCGAGGAATCGACAGGTCGGTCCGACCCGACGACCGGTGCGGCGATCTGACTCGAAGCGAGCCGAAGGCCATGTCTGCCAGTGAGACTGGGCTGCTCATCGAGCTCGATGCGATTGCAGTCCTCGACTAATCGCCGCAGGGCAAACCGTCGATGGGCGGCGCCGCCTACCCGCGCGAACGGACACCGTGGTCGCGGTCATGCCTTCGCGGGGAATGTTCGGAACGCCACTCGGCCGTCTTCACTTTCAGCCCGTCTCGCGAGCGTTGCGACTCACGCGCGCCCGGCGCATCGAGCGTGACGTCGCGCACCGTTCGCGGCCCGGTTGTGCCTGTAGGTCGCGACGGTCGTGCAATTACGACCCCGATCGGTCACTATGTGCGGGCGCCATCGCCAAGTCGTGAGACGCTGGCCGTGGTGCCATTGCCGACGTCACGGACCGAGGAGTCCTCATGCGCATTCGACTCTTCGTAATCTTGGCGATGGCAGGAGTGCTGCTTGGCGCGTGTGGATCGAGCGCGAAATCGGCTGTGTCGGAGAAGCCGACCACTACGTCGAAGGCGACGTCGACCACTCGCGCGGCATCGACGCCCGTCACTGACTTGAATGGTCATCGGATCGTCGGCGTGAAAGCGCACGACGTAATTGCCGAGACGGTGCCGGACAAGCCGCTCGACCCCCCGACGCACGCGCTCCTCGCGCAGCAACTCATCGCGGCGCGCGCCGCGGCAACGCAATACCCGACGGTTGCAGATGCCACGGCTGCGGGCTACCACCTCGTTGGAGGCGGCTTCGGTCCGGGAAGCGGCGCCCACTACATCGGCGGGTTCTCCCTGAACTTCGATCCGAGCCGCCCACTCTCACTGATCTACGACGGCATCAGCCCCACATCCCGGGAGGTCGGGCTCATGTACTACTCCATGGGCAACACACCACCAGACGGCTTCGCGGGCCCGAACGACCATTGGCACCGACACAGCGGTGTGTGCCTCGGAAACGGGGGCGACGTCCTCTTCCCGCCCGACTCCAGCGTGACCGCGAGGCAGTGCGCGATAGCGCGGGGCTCCTACATGGACGTGACGGGCTGGATGGTTCACGCATGGGTGGCGCCAGGGTGGGAAAGCCCGAGGGGGGTGTTCTCACACGAGAACCCGGATCTCCCTTGTGCCGACGGCACTTTCCACACCGACAAGATCGGGCGGTGCCAAGGGTCGTGACACGACCCGGCAGCTCTTGGTGTGCTCCGACCTGATCGGACCGCGCCGCCCACTCCTCCAGACGAACAATCCCAACATCGCAGTGCGGCCCGCCGTACCGAACCTGGCGAACGGCCGCATCACGATTTATTTCACGGGTGCCGCTCCGGCAACAACGAAAGTCGCCCGGTTCGTCTTCGGCTGAGGCATTTTCGGCGTGCAAGATCGCGATTTCTTCGGGGGTGCTGCAACACTTCGCGATCGGTCGACGTGTAGGTGGTGTGCGGATGGGTCGATCCGAGACGAGCGAGGCGTGTGAGGACGACCGCTTCGCCGTGCTTTATCGGACCCAATTTCCGGTCTTGATGCGGGTCGCTTTCCTCATGACCGGCTCGAACGAGACGGCTGAGGACGTGGTGCAAGACACTTTCATCCGTTGCCGATCACGTCTCGGTGACCTCGAGCATCCTCCGAGCTATCTGCGTGCGGCAGTGATCAACGAGTGCAGGTCGGTGTATCGTCGATCACGCCGGCGCCGTGTCGATTCCCAAGACATCAAGGACGAGCTCCCGGCAGACCTGGTTGACCTGCGAGACGCCTTGGGTCGACTGCCCTGGCGTCAGCGCGCGGCGATTGTCTTGCGGTATTTCGTCGATGTGCCCGATAGCGACATCGCGGAGTTTCTCGCATGCAAACCGTCCACGGTGCGCAGCCTGATCCGGCGCGGCGTCGCGATCACCTGCCCGCCCCGTACCACGTCGACGACCGCCGCCGCGGCTGACGCGGAGGCCGGTCGTCGGCGTCATGTTTGACAATCGGGATGCATGGCGCTGTGATTGCAGACGGGGGTGGTTCTCGTGTGGGCTCTCGGGGCGGCGATTCGCGGTCGGATGCGCGGCAGGTTGCGGTTCGTCGCGGTGGTGTTGCTGGTGGCGACGGCGGTTGCGGTCCCCGTGACTGCTTCGGCGTCAGCGCCTGTGCCGCACGGCGCCGGCCCGCCATTCCTGGCCGTACCGAGCCCCAACCCGCCGGGCGCGACGTACAGCGTCCTCGACGGCGTGTCGTGCACCAGCACCACCAACTGCTTCGCCGTCGGATCCTCCGGCGACGGCTCCGTATCCAGCACTCTGATCGAGCGTTGGAACGGCACCAGCTGGGCGATCATCCCAAGCCCCAACCCGACCGGCGCGACAGACAGTGCGCTGAACGACGTGTCGTGCACCAGCATCACCAACTGCTTCGCCGTTGGCACCGGCGGCGTTGGCACTCTGGTCGAGCGTTGGGACGGCACCAGCTGGGCGATCGTCCCAAGTCCCAACCCGACCGGCGAGCCCCAGAACGTCCTGACCGACGTGTCGTGCGTCAGCGCCACCAGCTGCTTCGCCGTCGGATGGTTCGGCCACACCTTCGGGCCTCGCGACACGCTGTTCGAGACGCTGGTCGAGCGGTGGAACGGCACGAGCTGGGCGATCGTCCCGAGCCCCAATCCGATCGGCTCGCCATATAGCAACTTGTTCGGCGTGTCGTGCACCAGCGCCACCAACTGCTTCGCCGTCGGATTCTCAGGCAGCAACGCCGGGCCACCCTTCTCCACGTTGATCGAGCGTTGGGACGGCACCAGCTGGGCGATCGTCCCGAGCCCCAACCCGAGCGCCGCGACGAGCAGTCACCTGTACGGCGTGTCGTGTTCCAGCACCGACAGCTGCTTCGCCGTCGGATACTTTGTCGGCAGCACAACATTCCCCACGTTGGTCGAGCGTTGGGACGGCACCAGCTGGGCGATCGTCCCGAGCCCCATCTCGACCGGCGCGCTGAACGACGTGTCGTGCACGAGCACCACCAACTGCCTCGCGGTCGGATCCCCCAACGTTGAGCGTTGGAACGGCACCAGCTGGGGGATCGTCCCGAGCGGCAACCCGACCGGCGCGCGCGGGGGCACCCTGCTCGGCGTGTCGTGCACGAACACCAGGAGCTGCTTCGCGGTCGGATATCGCGGAACCGACAGCGGAGCTGTCACGCTGGTCGAGCGCCGGAGGTGAGCACGTTCTCCCTGCTCGGCTGATGCAGCATGGGAGCGATGCTCGGTTGCGCGCTCGGTGAGCCAGCTGTTCGGCGGAGTGGGCCGCGTCGGCTGTTTGCGGCGTCGGTATTCGTCGGGCTGGCGTCGTGCACGTCGGTTCCCGCGACAAAGTCGGCCGACTCGACGACGCCCGTCGTCTCTTCGGCGCGATCGACCGAGCCGACGGTGTCGTCAACGGTCGCCGCGACGACGGCGTCGGGGCCACCGGAGTTCTTGTGGGGTTATGGCGATCCGCTGGTGTGCGGTCCACCGCGCCCGGCCGAAACGAGCCAGGCCATCGAAACGAACCGTCGTAGTGGTCCGCTCGTGCTCCCCGCGTCGGTGCGCGCGCAGCGCATCTTGCTCGTCGGTGACTCGACCGCGTGCAGCCTCTGGCCGGGCCTGAACGCGGCGGCGACCTCGGTCGGCCTGGCCACCTACCAGGGAGTCGTGTTCGGGTGCGGCATCGCCAGCGACGAGATAACGACGACCCGCAACGAATCGATCACCCCGCATTCGGAGCGTTGCCGGGCGCTCGTCGATTGGACTGTGCGCAACGCGCTCTCGCGTGCGCGGCCCACGATCGTGATCTGGATGAGCGTCTGGGAGAAATCCGACCTGGTGGTCGGTGGTCACATCATCGTTGCGGAGACACCACAATGGGAAGCCGAAATCATGTCTCGGATGGACGCCGCGCTCGCTCGGCTCACCGCCGGAGGTGCCCGCGTCGTGGTCGTCACCGAGGCCGCGTCCGCGCCGAACCCGGCGCAACGTACCGAAACAACCAACCGCAAGGCCGACGACGCCGGCTACGTCCGCCTCGACACGCTCCTGCGAAAATTCCAAGCGCGACATGCCGGGACTGTGACGTTGGTGGATCTCGCGGCGAGGCTCTGCCCGAGCGGACCACCGTGTCCGGCGTTCGTCGCAGGAACACAGCCGCGGCCGGACGGCCGGCATTTCCCTCCATCGGCCGCGACCTGGGCCGCACGGTGGCTCCTGTCGCAGCAGTTCCCAGCCCGAACGATGAACCTGCCGTCGCGGTCGTGACGCGATCCGTCCTCGACTGGTGCGCTTCGACGCGGGCAGGCTGAAAGGTATGCCGACCGTCGATCTGGAATTCGTCACGATCGCATACGACGTCTACGACTCCGACGATCCGAACCCCGATGCGGAAACGATCGTGCTCATCTGCGGCTGCGGCGGACCGGCCGCGGGCTGGTTCGGGATGGTCCCCGCGCTGACTGCCGCGGGGTACCGGGTCGTGACCTTCGACAACCGCGGGATGGCACCGTCGTCGTCACCGCCCGCGCCCTACACCGTCGCCGACCTCGTCGCCGACACGCTCGGGCTGTGCGACCACCTGAACATCCGGACCGCGACGTTCGTCGGCCACTCCATGGGCGGCTGGGTCGCCGAGACGATCGCGATCCGGCATCCCGACCGGGCACGCGCCGCCGCGTTCCTCGGGAGCTGCAACGTCGCGACGACATGGGAGAAGACGATCACGACCGTCGAGCGTGACCTCGCGCGACTCGGCTATGACCTGCCGCCGCTGTTCTTCGCGACCGAGACACTGCGTTATCTGCCGAACTCCGAGCTTCAACAGGACGCGATCGTCGACGGTTGGCTCGCGCTGATCGGCGACACGCCTGCGTGGCCGAATCCCGGCCGGCTCGGGCAGTACGAGGCGTGTCTCGCATGGTCCCTGGACAGCGCGCGTACGCAAGCCTGGCCGTCGATCCGCATTCCCTGCCTGGTGATCGCGTTCGAACACGACATCGACTCGCCGCCTCAGCGCGCCCGCGAAGCGGCCGCCAGGATCCCCGGCGCCTCCTACGCCGAGATCCCCGACGCGAGCCACCTCGGGCCGTTCACCCACCCGGTTGCGGTTGCCGACGCGCTCATCGACTTCCTCGGTTCCGGATCGTCACTCCGTCGCCCATGAGATCGAGCTCGTCGTCCGCCGAGCGGATCGGCTCGCAATCCACGAGGTCGATCTCGTCGTCCTCGTCGTCGTCGTCCGTCGGGTCGTCGAGGTCCGCGGGCGGACGTCGCGCTGCGCCCACGTCCGTCGACGGCGGCTGATCGTCGGTCGCGAACAAGTCGTCGTCGATGGCCGCGGCGAAACTCTGCAACTCCTCTCGGAGCTCGGACCGAAGCGACTCGAAAAGTGCCTCGTCATGGCCGCGTTGCGCCTCCAGGAACTCCTTGAGGACGAAGGACACGCGGTTCCTTCCGAGCCTGCTCTGAGCCGCCACGTCGTGCTTGGTCGCGAGGTCCAGCACGTTCACACGCCGACGTAGCTCACCGACCATCGCTCCGGGCAACTGTTCGCAGCGGCTGCGTGTCCGCCCGGCAAGCTCGACGGCACTGGCCGGGACCGCGCTCCCTGCCTCTTTTGCCCGGGCGGTGAGCTCGGAGACGACTCGGCGGAGTTGCGACTGTCGCAACCGCGCACCCTCCGGCCAGGCCGCTATTTGTCGGGGCCAAGGAGGAAACTGCGACATCTCCGAACTCCTTCGGGCTATCGCCAACCGTGATCGCAAGCGGAGCCTCGACGAAACGTTACGACGACGGCCGCGTGATCGCGCGGATGCTCTCGATCGTTGGAGCCGCTGATTCGCGTTCGGCCTAGCGAGCGCCGGTCACCGACGCTTCCACGCCGAGCTCACGCAAGAGCAGGCCGAGCACGCGGTCGGAGTCGAAGCACTCCTCGGCGATTCGGCGAGCAGCGGCGGCGTGGAGCGCGTAGCCGCGGTCGAGCTGTTCCACCCCGACTACCGCCTCTTCGACGGTCGAGAATGTGAGGAGGCCGGCGCCGATCGGGTAGTGGTCGCGCAGGCCCGTGTCCTGCGCCAGAACCGGGCGGCCGGATGCGAGATAGCAGGCGCTGCGGTCGCTGAACCACCCGCTCCGCGCCTGCACGTACATCCCCTTCGCGATCATGAGCTCGGCGCGCGAGCGCTGCACATACGAGCGGTAGCTCCCGATATCCCCCGCCACGTCGCGCGGTTCGACGAGCGTCCATCCGTCGCCGAGCAGGAGGGCGCGGTCACGCGCGTCGGCGGGGTCGATGTCGAGTGCGAGCTCGAACGAGGCGCCGGTCCGGCGCGGCAACGCCGCGAACCGCCGGAATTGGTGCGCGCGCAGTCCGTAGGTCTCACCTTCGTACTCGATCGACGCGAACGGTCCGCGCCACGCGGCCACCGTCGTGATTGCCGCGATACCCGCGTCGTTCTGCGCCGGCCAGTGCTCGAGCACGACGGGCGGCCGCGTCGTCAACCAGTCGATGCCACACGTCGGGATGAGGCAGTCGCTCCGGCCGATGTTGGCACCCACCGTCACGTACGCGTCGTGACGGGTGAAGAGGTCTGCCCAACCGAGTGCGCGCCACATTTGAGGAAACCCGGGATCGACGTCGAGGAAAACGCGCAGGGGCGCCGCGTCCAGGAGCTCGTCGTCGTCGAGGAACCCCATGACGTCGAGCAACATCACGCTCCGTCGCATGCGATCGACGAGCTCGCGTCGTTCCATACCGACTACACGGTTACCGCCGTCGCACACGATCGCGGAGCGAATAGGGGGACCGATGGTGCTCATCGCGCGTTCGAGGTACGCGATGTTGCGCGACTGTTGCGCGACGCGCCGGCCGGTGTCGTCGTCGGCGCACCATTCGGGTTCCAGCCGGTCGACGAACAGGACGTCGTAGCCCAAGCGGCGAAAGCCGAGCAGGTACTGGAGGAACACCCACGCGTGGCCGCCGTAGCACGCGCGTTGTGCGAGGCCGCCGGCGACGACGATCGTGCGCGGCGTCATCGAGGCGGGAGATCCGCGAACGACGCGAGCTCGACGCGGTGGCGGGCCAGCGAGTCCCGCGCCCGGTCGTCGCAGAGGACCGCGAGCTCGAGCTCCCGTTCGTGCCGGTACATCCCCGGAGGCAAGTTTCCGACCTCGGCGGGATGACAGCCGAGCTCGGTCCATCCTTCCGACAGCGACCCGATGATGCAGTCCAGCGCTTCGGCCGTGATCAGCTCGTGATACGACTCGCCCCGGCCGTCCTGCCCGTAGAAATCGCCGCGGTGGGCGATCCGTTCGTCGCAGCCGCGCAGCGGGATGCCCAGGGAGGCCGCGGCGCGGGCGAGCACGGACCGCACTGGTTCGGCGCCGTGGACATGTTGATGGGAGTCGAGGTGCGTCGGTCGACGTCCGGTCAGCGCGGTGAACGCCGCGAGTTGCGCGGCGATCTCGCTCGAGACCGCGCGCTCGTCATCGAGGTCGACGACTGTGTACTCGGGAACCCAGCACCCGTCCCGGTACGACCATTCGCCGAGGTCGACGTGGAGTCCGACCGCGAGCTGCGGGCGCGATTGCGCGTAGCGCCCGGCGTCGACCGCGGCCGCACTGCGGACCATCAGGCTCGTGCTCGTGACCACCCCGTGCTCGTACGCGCGCGCCACGCCGCGGTTGACGCCGGACGCAAGACCGAAGTCGTCCGCGTTGACGACGAGCACCCGTCGGTTCACGGCCGACCCGCAAGCCGTTCGGTCGCGGCGACCGCGACCGCGAGCCAGTCGTGCGCGAGCTCGAGAGGAGGCGTCCACGACGCCGACCAGCCGAGCCATTGGATCGCAAGATACGCGCGGCACGCGTCGAGATCGCGGAAGAACTCGGCGTCGACGTCTTCACGGTAGGCCCTGAGCAGCGCCATCTCGTCGTCGGCGTTCCATCCCGGGCCCGCCGTGAGCGCGGCGACGTCGACGAGTGCCGGTCCGGTGCCGGCCATCTCCCAGTCGATCGGGCAAACGCGATCACCGTCGACGAGCACGTTCGACGCGTACAGCTCTCCGTGAATGAACGTCGGACGCTGAGCGAGCAGACGTTCGACGACCGTGTCGTAGCGCGCGGCCACCCACGCGAGCCGCGGGTCGGGCACGAACCGCCGGGCTCGGTCCATCCACATTCGGTAGAAGGGTTCGTCGTGCCGGAGCAACGGCAGCAAGGGCGCGCCGCGATTCGCAGCGCTGCGGGCGTGGAAGCGCGCCAGCCACCGCATCGCGCGCCGCCACGGTCCACGATCTCCTACCTCTACGAGCGGGACGCCGGGCACCCGCTCGAGGAGAATCCAGGAGCCGCGGTCGTCGTCGTCGACGGCGGCGTAGCAGCGCGCCGTGCCGAGCACGTCGCGGTCGAGGGCGTGGCGGTAAACGCCGATCTCGCGGCTGGGGTCGTACAGGAAGCGGGGTTTCGTGCGCCGCGCCTCGGGAAGCATCGACGCCCACTCGAGATCCTTGACGACGAGGGCGAGCGGCGGCCCGTCCTCTCGCAGGACGGTGAGGTCGTGCAGCGCGTAACTCGTCGAGTACCGCGACGGCACCGGATCGACTCGGAGCGCGCCTCCGAGCTCGACGCGCTGCGCCGCGAGTCCGGCTTCGAGTTGCGGCGCGCTGATCATCAGACCTGCTCCAGCAGCGTGGTGAGGACTCGATCGGAATCGAAGTGCTCCTCCGCGATGGCCCGCGCGGCCCGCGCGT
This sequence comes from Acidimicrobiia bacterium, assembly GCA_038213435.1. Classification (GTDB taxonomy): domain Bacteria; phylum Actinomycetota; class Acidimicrobiia; order IMCC26256; family PALSA-610; genus PALSA-610. The sequence continues at coordinate 22,902 of JBBQTI010000026.1, read as the reverse complement.
TCCCCTCGTAGTCGCGGTTGATCGCGTCGATCGCCGCGATCGCGCTTTCGGTGTCGTGGAAGGCGAACAGACCCCGACCGGTCGGAAGATGGCCGGAGAATCCGGTGTCCTGCGCGACGACCGGGCGTCCGGATGCGAGGTAACAGGCGCTGCGATCGCTGAACCAGGCGGAGCGTGAGACCACGTAGCCGCTCTTCGCGATCCCGAGCTCGGCCTTCGATCCGCGGACGAATGCTCGGTAGCGGCGCGGTGTCCCGGCGGCGGCGCGGGGATCGGTGCGGCGCCATCCATGGTCGGCCAGCGCCTGGACGTCGGAACGCTCGTCGGGATGGATGTCGAGCGCGAGGAGCAGCGTCTCGTCGGTGTGATCGGGAAGATCGATCAGCGCGCGGATCGAGTGCGCCTTCTGGCCGTACAGCACTCCGTCGTGATGAACGGAGCCATAGGCGCGCCAGTTCGCGACGGTTGTCAACACGTTGTGCGCCCGGTGCTTCGCGACGGGCCACTGGTCGAGCACCACCGGCGGAAGGCTGGTGATCCAACGGCGACCGCACGTCGGCACTGTGCTCTCACGACCGATGCCGAGCCCCACGGTGACGAAATGGGTGTGGCCGTCCAGTCCCATGTCGACGCCTTCGAACGCGTGCCAGAGCTGCGTGAATGCCGGGTCGAGATCGAGGTACAGGCGGGTCGGGATCGCGGCAAGGATGCGCTCGTCCTTCAGGACCCCCGACGCGTTGAGCAAGACGTCGGCGCGGCGCGCGAACGCGAGGACATCGGCGTCGGTCGATCCCATTCCGCCCACGCCACCGTCGACGAGGAGCGCGGCGCGGTCGTGAAGAGAGAACTCCGCGACGACGCGGCGGAAGCAGTCGGCGACGCGTGCGTCGGGCGTGGTGGACAGCGGCTCGACCACGAGCACGTCGTGACCGAGCCCGCGCAGGCCGAGCACGTACTGGAGCAGCGCCCACGTCGAACCGCCTTGGTGGGGGACGCCGGCGAAACGTCCGCATACGAGCACGTTCACGGCCGCAGGCCCGCCTGCTCGAGGAAACGCGGCAGCACTTCGCGCGCGTCGAAGTACCGCTCGGCGATCGCGCGTGCGGCAGCGGCGTGCTCGAGGTAGCCCGCCTCGATCGACTTTGCTCCGAGCACGGCTTCTTCCGGGTTCGAGAACGCGACCAGGCCGGTGCCCACCGGTAGCTGTCGACCGAAGCCGGTGTCTTGCACCAACGCGGGTCGCCCGGAGGCCAGGTAGCGGACGGTGCGGTCGCTGAACCAACCGCTGCGGGTCGTGACGTATACCTCCTGTGCCACCGAGAACTCTCCGCTCGAGCCCTGCACGTAGCGCCGAAACCGCTCGGGACTCCCGGCGCGCTCGCGCGGGTCGACGAGCTGCCAGCCGTGATCGAGCAGCCGGCGCCGGTCGACGTCGTCTCCCGGGTGGATTTCGAGCGCGAGCTCGAGACGCTGCTCGACGCGGTCCGGGAGATCCAGGTACTTGCGAAACTCGTGCGCCTTGACTCCGAGCGTCCGCCCCGCGTGCGCGACCGGACCGTAAGTACCCCGCCACGAGGCCACGGTGGTCAAACGACTCGTCTGCGTCGATGGCACGACCGGCCAGTCGTCGAGCACGACCGGCTGACGAGTCGGGATCCAGGCGATCCCGCCCGTGGGAAGGTCGCACGCGGGCGAGCCGACGTTCTCGCCGATCGTGAAATGCACTTGGTGCTGTTCCAGCCCGAGCCCGATGCCGGCGGCGTGCCACAGCTGGGTGAACCCGGGATCGATGTCGACGTACGCCTTCCGGCGGAATCGACGCAGGAGCTCCGGCCGGTGCAGGTGTCCGCTGATGTTGACGAGAAGGTCCGCGTCGCGGGCGAGATCCTCGAGCTCCGCGAGAGATGCACCGAAGGTTCGATCGTCGTCGGCGACGAGCGTCGCCGTGATTCCCTGAGACGCGGTGGTCTCCCGGAAGAACGCGAGGTTGGCCGACTGCTCGACGTCGCACTGCCCGCCAAGCGCGTCAACGCAATTCGCGCTGTCGATCTCCTCGACGACGTGGACGTCGGCGCCGAGCCGGGCCAGGCCCTTGGCCCAACTCAGCCGCACCCATGCCTCGCCCCCGTTGCCGACCTTGTTCGCGAGCGCGCCGGCCACGACGATGGTGTTCATCGCGGCTCGGCCGTCTTCGTTGCCTCGACGAAGAAGCTCTCGGGCTCGCGGTTGTCGAGCTCGGTGATCCCCTCGTGTTCGCTGGCCGTCTCGCGATAGCGACAGTTGCGGATGTCGCCGAAGCCCGCTCGGCGCAACAGCTCGTGCGCGAATTCGCTCGTGAACATCGAGACCGAATAGCCGTACCAGAGCATGTGGAGAATGAACTTCCCGCCCAAGGTCTCCGCGTCTTCGTCGGCAACCGCGAAGTACGAGCGATCGCCGGCCAGGTACGCGTGGATCCCCTTGTCGACATCGGGTAGGCAGAGCCGGAGCACACCGTCGGGCTTCAGCATGCGCCGCAGCTCATTGAGGACGGGGACGAGATCGCCGTACGTGATCATCGGGAGCGCGTGAACGCTGACGATGTAGTCGAGCGAGTCACTCTCGATCGGCAACCCGTCACGAATGTCGCAGCTGATGTCGACGCCCGGACCCTCCTTGATGTCGGAATTGATCCAGTCCGGCTCGCCGGAGTCGCCGCAGCCCCAGTTGAGGCGGCGCGGAGCGGCGGTGTGCGCTTCGGTCGCGTCGCCGGTGCCGCGAGACGCGGCCGCGAACGTGCGGGACCGCCCGCGGACGGCGGCGGCCTCGAGCTGCCGAATCGAATCCTCGGTCTCGTACCCGAGTTGCACCAAGTGCGGGCCGAGCAGCTCGAGGCTACGCACCTGCTCCTCGCTCGAGAGCACGCTCGACCAATCCGACGAGCTGAGGTCGCCGATCGCGGTCCGGGTCGGAGAGCTGAGCGGCGTGCGCTCGCGGCGCTGCGCCGTGCAGAACTCCTCGACCGCCGGAGGCAGCTCGAGGTCGAGGAACGCGCACAGCTCCTTCGCGCCCACGACGTCGTCGCGCACGAAGTCCTCGTAGCGGATCTCGAGGTAGGAGCCGGGAGCCTGACGCGCCCCGAAGCTCCTGCCGATCTGGAGGTGCGTGATCCAGGTCCGGTGCGCGGCCTCGAAGTCGACCCACGGATCGCCGTTCGCGTGGTTGCGCCGCAGCAGTGATGCGACCACATCGCGACCGTCGCGCACGACGTTCACGAAGCGTGTTCCCGGGAACAGCTCGGCCGTGAGCGCGAGGCAGCCGCGATTGTTCGGATCCGCGTAATGGGGGTTCTTGTCTCCCCAGTACTGCGTGCTCGGGTTCAAGTGCGCGTAGAAGTCGCGCACGACCTCGGGCAGCGTGGACCGCAGGTGCGTCACGAACCGCTTGCGCTCCGTAACGACGAACTGGTCGCTGGCCGGAAGGACGTTGACGGCCGCGTGGAGCCACGCGAACACGCGGGTCTCATGGGTCAAGAAGATCGCGGGGTGGAGATCCAGCACCCGCTGCAGATATGTCGTTCCCGACCGCGGCGCGCCCAGAACGATCAGCGGCGCCGGCTCCCGATGTGTCGACGCCGGCTTTGGGGGCGCGGGCGCGGCGGGCGCGGCGGCCGCCGGTCGCGGTGCCGACCGCGTCCCGCAGGACACGCGGTCGACGGCCTCGAGATAGCCCAAGCCGTGGCGCGCGTCGGGCTCCAGGTGATTTCCCTCCGCCCATTCGTTCCACGCGTTGACGAAGACGAGTCGATCCTCGAATGAACGGTCTGCCACCGAGTCCACGAGGTCACGGAGCCCGGCCTCGAATCGGTCGGGCGTCGAGTCGGTGAGGACGATCGCGTCGGCGCCGCGTCTCGGCGTGTTGTCCCAGCCGACCATGATGCACGGGTACGTCGGGAAGGCGGTGACGCGGGCGCGCATCGCGTGGCGAGCCGCGGCGTAGTCGTAGCGCGTACCGCCCTCTTCGCTCGCTCCGGCCAGCGCGGCGAACGCCGGCTCGAACGCGACGGTTCCGTCGAAGCCGACCGCGCGGAAGTCCTCGTGGTCGAACGACGTGATGCCGAGCAGCAACGGCTCGGCCAGGCCGGCGCGCGTTACCTCGCGGCGGATGATGTCGGTCGTGCGCCGCGGCGACGGCAGATCACGCGGCCGGTATACGAGGAAGAGCGGACGGCCGCCCACGCACACGTACCTCGGGTCCGCGAAGGCGCGCGCGAGCCACCGGGCGTGCTCGACGTCGTCAGCGAGCGAGTATTCCTGCGCGAGCAGCAGGTCTTTCCCGTCACCGAGCCAGCGCCGGGACCAGCTCTCGTTGGCCCACGCGAGGCAGAGCGGGAAGTCCGGCTCGGCCGAGCTGAGCACCTCGTCGAACGGACGCTCGAGCAGCCGCCGTCCGTTGAACCAGTAGTGCCAGTAGCAGAACCCTTCGATGCCGTGCTCTCGGGCGAGCGCGGCCTGCGCGTTCCGCGCTTCGGGAAGGCGCAGGTCGTAGAAGCCGAGATCGCCGGGAAGGTGAGGCTGGTAGTGCCCCGGGAAGGTGGGCGCGGCCTGGACGACGTTCGTCCACTCGGTGAACCCCGGTCCCCACCACTCGTCGTTCTCCGGGATCGGATGGAATTGCGGCAGGTAGAACGCGAGCACTCGGGCGTTGCGTGCCGTCATGGTCACTTGGTTCCGGGAACGAGCGCGCGTGGCGAGCCCGGCGGAAAAGGGGCGGCGCGGACGGTATCGAGCGCGCGGCGCGTCGCCTCGAGATAGCCCCGCCCGTGCCGGACGTCAGGCTCCAGGTAGGCGCCTTCCCCCCACTCGTTCCAAGCGTTGACGAACACGAGCGGTTCGGGAGCACGGCGTTCGACCGCGCGCTGAACCGCGCGCTCTACCGCGGTGCGCAGCCACGAGCCGTAGGCCTCCGGTGTCGAGTTGTGCATCACGACGCCGTCCGAACCGCGCCGCGCCGAGTTGTCCCAGCCGGGGAAGACTGTCTCGAAGCGCAAGTAGGGAACGGGTGGCGCGTCGGCGAGCATCGGCCACGACCGTTCGTAGTCGTAGATCTGCAGCGAGTCGAGGTCACCGACGCGCAGTCGAGGTGTCTTGGCGAGCAGCGAGAACTGGGGTTGGAACAAGACCTTCGCGTCGAATCCGACCTCGGTCGCGTCCCAACCGGCGTCCCAGCCCGTCTCGACGGTCATCAGGTAAAGGCCGGGCAGGCCGGCGCGCGCCGCCTCGGCCCGCCAGCGTGCAACCGTCGCCTGGGGATCGGGGAGATCGCGCGCCTGGTAGACGATGAAAAGCGGCTTGCCCTCGATCGTCAGGTAGCGGCGATCGGCAAACGCCGGGAGCAGTGCACGGATGTGCGCCACGTCGTCGTCGGGCGAGTACGTCTGCGCCTGGAGCACGTCCTCCTCGCGCCCGTTCCAGCGCCGCGACCACGGTTCGTTTGCCCAGCAGAGGCAAAAGGGAAAGTCGGGCTCACCCGACGCGAGCACGTCGGCGAACGGGCGCTCGAGGAGCTGTTTCCCGCCGAACCAGTAGTGGTAGTAGCAGAAGGCATGGATGCCGTGGGCGCGCGCCAGGTCGGCCTGGGCTCGCCGCGTCTCGGCCAACCGGAGATCGTAGAACCCGAGCTCGCTCGGCACGCGTGGCTGATCGTGACCCGGAAAGAGCGGGCTCGCCTTGCTGACGTTGGTCCATTCGGTGAACCCCGGTCCCCACCAGAGGTCGTTTTCGGGGATCGGGTGAAACTGCGGGAGGTAGAACGCGATGAGCTTGGCCACCGCGTCTCCGTCACCGCTCGGCACGCTCCGGCCTTGTCGCGATCCCGACGTGCGCCGCTCCACGCCGGTGAGCGCGAACAGGACACCGGTGTCGGCGTCGTCCCAGACGACGGTGTGACGCGCGCGGAGGTGTTCCGCGAACGGCGGGTAGAGATCGAGCCACCAGCGTGCCCGCTTCGGGAAGAGGAGATGCGTCGCGCCGAGGACCTGGAGGTGACCGACGGTGGCGATGAGCGCGGGAGCGTTCCCGGGGTTCGGCGCGGGTGAGCCGTCCTCCGTGCGCGGGAAATGCCAGCTCGTGAAGTCGCCGAGGCGCAGCAGCTCTTCCGAGCCGCCCGACGCGACGAGCACGATCGCGCCCGCCGGAACCATGCCCGCCAAGCGCTCGCGCAGACTCGCGGCGCAACGCTGGTTGTCCTGATACATCAGCCGGGACTCGTAGATCGCGCGCGGCACCTCCCGGAGGAGCGGTCCTCTTGCGAGGCGGTCGAGCACCTCGGCCAGTAACGCCGCGAAGCGATCGGCCACCGCCGCCCGACCGTGGATCGCCTCCACCGGCTTGCGGCCGTCCCGAGCGAGACGATGCCAGAGCTTGTCGTCGGTGAGGAGGCGTTCGATCGCGGCCGCGAACGCGTCGGGATCGTCGGCGACGAGCAGATGCTTGCCGTCGTGGAGATCGAGCCCCTCGATCCCGACGCTCGTCGAGACGCACGGCGTGCCCGCGATGAGGGTCTGGATCATCTTGCGCTTCGTGCCCGCTCCGAATTGCAGTGGAACGAGCGACGCTCGAGCGCGCTGCAGATAGGGGACCACGTCGGGCACCCAACCGATCATCCGCACGCCGGATAACCCGTCGGCGTACCGGCGGATCGTGTCGTCGAGGCCGTCGCCGACGATGGAGATGGGATGGTGACAGAGAAGCTCGGGACGGAGCCTGGGCACGATCTCGCGGCACAGGTGCTCGACCGCGTAGACGTTGGGCATGTGCCGGAAGCTGCCGACGAAGAGCATTCCGGCGCGGTTCTGAAGGCCCACCTCGACGTCGGGAACGCCTTCGATGTCGGGGATCACGCAGCCGGTCGCGGCCTTCCCGCTCACGTCCTCGAGGAGTGCCGCCTCTTTCTCGGACACGGTGAGCACGGCGTCGGCGGCGACGTATGTGTTGAGCTCGGCAACCAGCTGCCGTCCGAACTCCTCGTCGAGCGTCCCCATGCCCGAGACGCTCTGGAAGACGCGGCGGGCGTCGCGGAGGAACTGGAGGTCGAGCGTGTCGACGATCACCCGGGTCTCCGGCGAGAGCTTGCGCAGCACCGGGAGATACAGCTCGCCGACAGGCCACGAGACGAGGAGCGCGACGTCGAAACGTCCCGTGATCACGAGGTCCTCCACCGACTGGCTCTCGCCGTCGACGACGTGGATCCCTCGCCGCTGGAGCGCCTGCGCGTACCGGGGCTTGCGCAACCCGTTGGCCGAAACGAACGTGACGTGCCAACGCTGCTCGACCAGGAGCTCGAGCAGATCCATGACGCGTCGCGAGCCGCTGTCCCGGTCGAACTGCGGAGGCCCGAAGGACCCGACCAGGATCCTCCTACCAGTCATCGTTGCCGCCCTCGTCATGATCTCGTCACGGCTGCCTCGTCGGCGGCAAGCCGTGACGACTCGGACCTCGCGCTCAGCGCGAACAGGTCGACGGAGTCGAATGGATCCGCGGGTCGATCGGGCAGGGTCGCGAGCGTTGTTCGCCAGCGCTCGACGAAACGCTGGTGGTTGAGGACCTGGTAGCGCTTCATCCCGGTCGTGACATCGAGACCCGCGGTCCCACCTTCGACGTGCACGATGACGCTCGCGGGCTGGTACAACACTCGGAGCCCGTGCTCGCGCACCCGGAAGCAGTAATCCGTGTCCTCGTAGTAGCCGGGCGAGTAGGCGACATCGAATCCTTCGAGCTGCTCGAAGAGCGCGCGAGGAGTAGCGAGGAGCGCGCCGGAGCAATAGTCGACGTCGCGCACGAAGTTGTAGATCGGCGCGGTGAGCGCGGGGTCGAAGGCACCGAACTTTGCCGCGGATCCGTCGCGGAAGACCATCCCGCCCGCCTCCTGCACGCGGCCGTCCGGGTACAGCAGCTTCCCGCCGACGACCCCGGCGTCGGGGAACCTGCGGAACGTCCCCACGAGCGCCGAGATCCAGCTGGTGAAGGAGATCGTGTCGTTGTTGAGAAAAACGAGGATCTCGCCCGTTGCCGCCTCGGCGCCGCGCTTCACCGACTCGAGATACCCCTCGTTGTGGTCATTGCGGATGACGCTCAGCCATTCGTGCCCGTGCGCCATCTCGCGCAAGTAGCGGTGCGTGCCGTCTCGCGACGCGTCGTCGACGACGATGACCTCGCACGCGATGCCCGGTGTCATGACCCGCGCGAGCGAGTCGAGGCAGACGCGTGTGAGCGCGACGCCGTCGTAGCACGGCACAACGATCGAGAGCGACGGAAGGGGAGACGCAGCGTTGTCGAGCCAGGTGACCTCGGGCGGGCGCCGACCGCCGTATGCGCGGCCCGGCGAAAGCGCGGTCTCGTCGTCGAAGATCACAACCGCGGCAGAGGCGACGCGCTCTGCTTCGCGAACGCGCGCCGGCTCGCGCGACGCGAGAGTGACGATGTCGATCGTGTGATCGAGGTAGTCGAGGGAGTCGCGCTGCTCATGGGCCGCGGGCGGTGCGAAGACCGGGAGCTCGGGCAGGTCTCGGCCGAGATCGCGGTTGGTATCCCAATCGAGAATCATCGGTTCCCGGTCGAATCGCGCTCGAAACTCGGCAACGAGCTCGCCGAACGCGTCGGCTTCGAGGATTCCCGCGCCGCGCGGACGGTCGATCAGGGAGTAGATCCGACAGATGTCGTCGTTGCGGAACACGAGGCGACATCGGGTTTCGAGATGGTAACTGAGATCCGCATAGTGATCGAGCCACCAGCGGTTTGCCTCCGGCAACACGAAGTGGCTCGCGCCGAGTGCTCGCATCGCCTCGAGGTGGACGATCGCGGCTTCGCTGTTCGCGGGGTGATGACCGAGATATGTCCCATCGATCAGCCGCGGGAAGTGCCAGGCGCGGCGTCCGTACAACTTGACGAGCTCCTCATCGCCACGACCCGCGACGAGGACGGTCGCGTCCTGCGGCACGTGGGCATGCACGGACTCGCGAATGCGATCCACGGTTTGGCGGTAGGCGTGGTCCTTGCCCTCCGCCGCGGGAGACGCGCGCCGACCCGTCTGCAGGCCGTGCAACTCGTAGAGCAGGCTCTGCGCTTCGTTACCGCGCCGATCGAGCTGGTCCCGGATGCCCTTCACCACGCTCATCAGCGCGTCCTGACGGGCGTCGCTCTGCTCGAGGGTCTCGGCATGCACATCGCGTCTGCGTTCCGCGTTGCGCAGCGTCGCCTGCATCTCCTTGAGCTGCGACTCGAGCGCCTCGATCGTGCGCTCGCGTTGCGCAATCATGGGTTGGAGCCTGCGGAGCTTCCGTCGAAGCTCGTCGTTGTCGATCACCTCGCGGTCGAGTCGAGGCTCCCGCTCTGACGGGCCGGAGCCGGCGAGCAGCTCGCGCGAGCGCTTGTTCCTCCACTCGATCATCGAGCGAGGGCGGCGCTTCGATGCCCGGCGCTCCCGCGGTCGCTCCGCTTCGTCTTGCATGCGCATGTAGAGGTCGACCACGCCCGGCGCCACCTCGGCATCACGGAGGTCGCCGTCGGTGAAACGCGAGTGGCGGTGATCCGCTTGGATCGACTCGAGCGCGATGCGCGTCCGCGAAGCTTCCGGACGCAGCTCGGCGAATTCCGCGAGACGCCCGAGCTCCCGTGGTCCGTCGACGAAGTAGCTGTCGTAGTGCGTGACGAGGCGGTCCGACGGCTCCGTCGCGTCGAGGATCCGCTCGTTGTATGTGGTCCAGAGAGCGACACTCAGCGAGTACGAGAACATCCCTCGACGTTGCAGCGAGAGCGCGACCTCCAGTGGATGGCGCAGGCAGATCACGACCTTGAGCCCCGGAACGAGCTCCCGCCAAAACGGCAGCGTGAGACTGTTGCGCGGATCCTTCCAGCCCCAGCGTTCGTGCCCGCCGAGGCGCTTGATCACCTGGCGGGCGCGGATCTGCAACGGCGCGAGACGCGCCTCGCGTTTCCACTGCGCGGGGAGCGCGACGGGGCAATCCCAGCCTCCGCCGAGCTCGTGCAGGATCTCGTCGTTCACGTCGACGAAACCCTTGTGCTCCCAGTATCCCTCCGGGTTCTCCGCGGTGGCCGGCACGAGATCCGACTCCTCGCCCAGGTACGTGCCCATGACGTTCAGGAGCCGCGCCGTCATCGAGGTCCCCGACCGGTGCATCCCCCCGATCGCAACCGGCATCACGAGCTCCTCGTTCCGACACGCGATGGACTCCGCGCCTCGAGCGTCGTCGGAGCCAGCGCGAACACGCGGCACTCGTCACTTCCCGCGAGCTCGGTCGCGTGTACCTCGAGGTGTTCGCGCAGCGCGGTGAAGTGCTCGAGCCACCACACCGTCGTTCGAGGGAACAGCAAGAATCGCGCGCCCCGCGCGTGCAGCTCGTCGAGCTGGCGGACCGCTTCGTCGCCGTCCGCGGGATGGTGTCCGGTGTACTGACCGCCAGGCCCTTGCGGGAAGTGTCCCGCGACCACTCCGTCGAGCTCGAGCAGGTCCGCGTCGCCGTTGGTCACGACGAGAACGTCGGCCCACGGGAGCTCGCGCGCGCGCGCGAAGCGCCTGATCGCGTCCTTCAGGTCCTCGTAGTCATGCGTCGGACGGTGCTCGTGGGGCGTCCACTCGACTCCCCACTTCTCCTCGAACAGCCGACGGTTGCGCTGGAGCTGTTGCGCGTACTCGCCGCTCGACGCGAGCCGTCCGAAGGATGCCTCGCCGAAGTGGTGCACGAACACGTCCTCCGCGCATACCACTCGATATCCCGCGCGACGGACGCGCATCGCATAGTCGTCGTCCTCGAACTGGCCGATCCCGTATTCCTCGTCGAGAAGGCCGACTCGCTCGAGGACCTCGCGGCGCATCGCGACGCAGAACATGGTGGCGACTCCGATCTCGAAGGCCTGCCCGCCGAGCCGATGGCGACGCTCGGCCGCGAATGCGATGAGTTCGCCGTACGTTCGGTACGTCGCGGGCACTCGGGCTTCGTTGGGTGCCGCGTTCGTGGCGGGTCCGACGAGTCCGACGCCGGCGTCGTCGAGGTGGCGAATGAGACCGACGAGCCAGTGCGGTGTGACGATCACGTCGTCGTTGAGAACGACGAGCACGCGTCCTGTCGCGAGTTGCAGCCCACGGTTCACCGCCGCGGGGAAGCCCTCGTTCTGCGGGTTGAGAACGAGCCGCATCCGCGCGAACTGGTTCGCCACGTCTTGCAGATAGGTCACCGTCTCGGGGGCGGACCCGTTGTCGATCACGATGATCTCGAAGTGCGTGAACTGGGTGTTCGCCAGGATGCTCTCGATCGACATACGCACCAGCGCGAGATCGCCGAACGTCACGACGACGACCGATGCGGCGCACCGGGGGCCCAAAGAGACCGCGGCGCGGTGGCGGGGAGTCGGGCGCGGCCGCGCGCGCACTGCCTCGACCGTTGCCGGCTCCAGGCAGAGTGGCCGCTTCGAGGTCGGTGTGAGAATGAGGTCGTCGGGCAGCGCCGACTCCGCCGGCAGGAGCCCGTAGCGCCGTCCGGCCGGCGACAGCCCGACGTGTTCGAGGATCGGCTTCAGGACCCGGTCGTGCGCGAAGCATTCCCGCGCGATCTCGCGGGCCGCGACCTGGTGCCGGCCGTAATCCGCGTTGATCGACTCGATTGCGGCCGCGGCCTCGTCGAGCGTTGCGAAGGCAAGGAGCCCGTGTCCGGTCGGGAGGACGTTGGAGAAGCCGGTCTCCTGGGTCACGACCGGTCGGCCCGCCGCAAGGTACGTGGCGCTCCGATCACTGAACCAGCCGCTCCGCAGCCGGACGTTCTGGTCCTTCGCGACAGTGAACTCGCCCCGAGAACCCTCGATGTACGCGCGGTAGCGTTCGATGTCGTCGGAGAGCTCCGATGCCGGCCGGACCAACCAACCGTTCTCGCGGAGAAGCCGTTCGTCGGCTTCGGTATAGCTGGCGAGCGCGAGCTCGAAGCTTTGGCCCGATCGGGCCGGCAGGTCGAGGACCTTGCGGAACTCGAGATCCTTGCTCCACAGATAGGTCTCGTCGCGGAAGTGGACCTCCCGCTGCGATTGCCGCCAGTTGCCGATGGTGGTGAAGTGCTCGGCGGGGCCGTGCGAGCCGTCCCAACGATCGAGCAGCACGGGCTGGCGTGTGGGACGGAATGCGAACCGATCCGTGACCGGTAGCCCGCAGCTCGGGTGACCCAGGTTCTCGGCGAAGGTGAAGAACGCCGCATGCTGTTCGAGCATCTGAATCGTGTCTTCGTGGCCCTGGTCGAGCTCGACTTGCAGCGCGACCGGGTCGGTCTCGATGAAGATCAACGTCCCTGCGGCCGTGTGTTCCTCGAGCGGCCGTGTTCCTCCGTGGAGGTTGATGATCAGCGCCGCCGACCGGTAGAGCTGCTGCAGCTGCGCTCGGGTCATGCCGTAGCAGCGGTCTCCGTCGTGGAGCGCGTGGAACGCCCACCGGTGTTCCAACCCGAAAAGGCGCATGGTCGCAGCGATGAACGCGGCTGCCGTGTCGGAGACGTCCTCGTGCGGTGTGTGGACGAACATCGAAGGCGTTCGCGCGTGGGCCTCGACGTAGTAGGCGTCGAAGCCGAGTCGCTCCAGGCCGACGAGATAGTGCATCGTCTGCCACACCACGCCTGCAACCGGGATCTTCGTCATCATCCCGAGCACGACGACCTTCGGTCGCGTGGCGCGAGGGCTGCCGGTCCACCTGAGCTCCTCGTCGCTCGGCGCAACCGCGGGCTGCACCTGACGCGGCGGCTCGGGCGCAGCCTTCGGTGCGCGCCGCTCACCCGACTGCATCTCGGAGAGCGAATGGTAGAGGCCGTGCTGTTCCATCAGCTCGTCGTGCGTGCCGTGCTCGACGAGCTCTCCGTCGTTGACCACCAGGATCTGGTCGGCATGGCGGACCGTCGAGAGCCGGTGGGCGATCATGAAGGTCGTCCGTCCGACCATGAGCCGGTCGAGCGCGTCGAGTATCACCGCTTCCGTTCGGGAGTCGATCGACGACGTGGGCTCGTCGAGGATGAGGATCGGTGCCGCCTTGACGAAGGCACGTGCGATGCAAATCCGCTGACGCTCGCCGCCCGAAAGGCGCGCACCCCCCTCCCCGAGCGGCGTCTTGTAGCCGGAGGGCAGCCGGACGACGAAGTCGTGCGCATTGGCGGCCTTGGCCGCCTCCACGACCTCGTCGTCGGTCGCGTCGAGGTTCCCGTAGCGGATGTTGTCGGCGACGGTGCCACCGAGCAGCAGCGGCTCCTGCAGCACCAGACCGATGTGCTCGCGCAGCGACCGCTGGGTCACGGTGCGGATGTCGTGACCGTCGACGAGGACCCGGCCCGCGGTGGGATCGTAGAAGCGCATCAAGAGGTTGACGAGCGTCGACTTTCCGGCGCCCGTCGGTCCCACGATCGCGACGACCTGTCCCGGCTCGACCGAGAACGTGATGTTCTTCAGCGTTCCCTGACGCGTCTTGTAGTCGAAGCTGAGGCCTTCCATCGCGACCGCGCCCCGGACATCACGCAGCTCGTGCGCGTCCGGCTGGTCCTCGACATCGGGTACGAGCCTCATGATCTCGCCGGCGAATCGCAGCGCGACGAGGTGGTTCTGGAACTCGCCCATCGTCGAGCTGATGGTCTGGAGCGGCTGGTAGATCGACCCGACATAGGAGATCACGACGAGCAGCTCCCCGAGTGACAGGGTCCTGTCCAACACGTAGTGGGCCCCGATCCCAAGGATGAGGCCCGTCCCGATCGCCGTGATGAGGCCGACCGCGAGATTGAACACGGTTTGTGCGACCGTCACCCCGATGCGGGCGCGCACCGCATCGTCGCCCTGCCGCCAGAACCGCTCGCCCTCGTGGTCCTCCCGGTTGAACCCGACCACGACCTTCAGTCGCGAGAACACTTCGTGGACGATCGAGAGCGACAGCCCCTCGAGGCCTCGCACCCGGATGAGCCGGGGCTCGATGTGCTTCCCGTAGATACCGATCGACAGGTAAACGAAGGGCACAACGCTGAGCGCCAGCAACGCGAGTGTCGGCGAGATGGCGTAGGTGATGATGAACATCGCAACCAACGTCAGGGCGCTCTGGATCAGCGCGGGGATCGCGACGGTGACCGCGCCCACGTGATGGGCCTCGAAGTTGATCCGGTAGATGAAGTCGCCGAGGTTGCGGTAGTCGTGGAACGCCTGGGAAAGTCGAACGCAATGGGCGAAGAGGTCACTGCGGAACTCGAGCGCCATCCGCTGCTCGAGCCGCGTGTTGACGTAGCTGTCGATCACTCCGACGACGCTGTTGAGCAGGACGATGCCGATGCTCACGCTCACGGCGAACACGATCAGGCTGTTGGGTGAGCGGCCTACGAGATGCGTGATCGTCTGCGGCGGTTGTCGGTGCCCGAGCACGCTGTCGACCACGAACGCGAGCGGCCACGGCTGCGCGAGTGCCGCCAGCGCACCCACCGTCATCAGGAACAGCGATGCGGACGCGAGCAGCTTGTGGCGCTTCAGGTACGGGACGATCGTGGTCATGTATTTCCAGTACTCGCGCTTCACCGCATCCCCTCCTGCACGACGCGGCGCACGAGCGAGCCCGTGCGCCGCCACCCACGACCGGTCTCGGCTGCCGCGACGCAACAGAACGAAAAGGCGGCCAGCGGGTCGATCGCCGCGGCGAACGCGAGGCCGGCGACCACGAACGTGACGCCCCATCCGCGCGGCCGGCGCCGGATCCGTACCTGCACGTAGCCTTCGGGAAACGCGCTCGTCACGAGATCGCCGCGTACGAGCGCCGAGCCGATGAGGCGCACGTCGTAGGAGTCCCAGCCATTCGACGCCATGACACGCACGCCTGCTCGACGGACGTGGGCGGCGATGGCTTCGACGAGCTCCGTCCGCGGTCCGGTATGCGGAACGACCAGCACCCGCCCTTCCCTTGATACGCCGGTGGTTTCGAAGCCGCCGAAGCGCGGCGCGGATTCGTCGCGGCCGCGAATCCGGCGGCGCTTCCGGCCCCAGCTTCGGACGATCGGCTGGAGCACGTGCATCGCCGCGACCGAACATCGGAACCGCACCCGTCGACGACCGACCGCGCGGGGCGGAACCGCCCGGAGGGCGTCGACGCAACCCAACGAGCCCATGAAGAGCAACGACGCGAGCGCCGGGATTCCGAGCTCGGGTGCGACGACGGCCAGCGGAGCGGTGCACGCGACGGCTGCGGCAACCGGAATGCCCGCCTGGTGCAATGCGTCGAACCCGTGGCTGTCGGCTCGATACACCGACTGGTACGCCGCCGTGCCGTACGTGCCGCGATACACGCGCTGGCGCGCGAGCGACGGCGAGGCCGAGCCGTAGATGCGGCCGCGCCATCGGGCGCTGCCGCCGAGCGTGAAGCGGCTCGGATGTCGTGCTTCGACGAGTGCCTCGCTGCGCCCGTAGCCCTGCTGCTGACGCAGATACCGCCGCAGGCCGGCTCGCCGGTGGTGCCACACCATCGCCGCGGGATGGAACCCGATCTCCCAACCTCGATCGAGCACCTTCCAGCACACGTCGACGTCGTCGCCGGCGGCGGTGAAGATCGGGTCGAATCCGCCGACCTCGATCAGCCGGTCCTTCCAGAACGCCATGTTGCAACCGGGGATGTGTTCGGCGCGGTCGTCACTGAACAGGACGTGCGCGGGTCCTCCGGGCGCGGCCGCCACTTGGTGCGCACCTGGACCGTCGCCCGGGGGCGGGACGTTCGGACCGCCCGTTCCCGCGACGTCGGGCGCGTCCATGCCGAGCGCGAGGTAATAGGGCCATTCGGGTTGCGGGTACGCATCGCTGTCGAGGTAGGCCACGAGGTCGCCGCGCGCCACCTGCAATCCCGCGTTGCGCGCCACTGCAAGGCCACGATGAGACATCTCGAGGAGGCGCGCTCGAGGATGACGGGCGACGATCGCGCCCGTCTCGTCGGTCGATCCGTCGTCGACGACGAGGACTTCGAGGTCGGGGTAGTCCAGCGCGCAGGTGTGACGCAGGCACTCGTCGAGTGTTCCCTCGGCGTTGTACGCGCAGATCACGACGGTGATCGAGGGCCAGTCGAATTCGAGATCTGCAACCGTGCGCGCGTTCTCGCGCGCGGCGACGGCGAGTGCCGGCCGCGGGCTGCGATCCTCGCGCGTGAGGCCGAACCGCCACCCGACAACCGGCGCGTCCCCGACCCACCAGTCGTCCGTCCACGAGAAGACGCAGGTGCCGGCCACCCCGCGTTCGAGTGCCGTATCCAGCTGCTCGGCCAGGAAGCGCGCCTGGTCGCGCTCGCCCTCGGCGCCCGGTTCCGCGTGGACGCCGACCTCTCCGAGGACCAGCGGCCGGTCGCCGGCGAGATGATGTAGCCGAGTGAGGTAGCGCCGCAGGTCCGTCTGATCCGGGAGGTAGACGTTGAACGTCGCAAAGTCGAGCGTCGGCACCGACAGGAACTCGGTCGTCGGGAAGTTCGCATAGGTCACAAGCTGCTCTGCGTCCTCGGCGCGGACGACCTCGGCCAGCCCGCCGACGAAGCGCGCGACGCGGGCGGTGCCGAGCCAGCGGACGAGGTCGGCCGGGATCTCGTTGCCGAGGACGAGACCCAGCACCTGCTCGCGGCCGGCGAGGCGTCGTGCCTCGGCCCGTACGGTGGCGCGAGCCGCACGTGCGACCCGGCGCGCCTGCCGATGCGACGCGCCGACCGAATATCTCCAGTCGGGGTAGAAGACGCCGGCCAGGATCCTGAGTCCCCAATCGCCGGCCAACTCGATCACGTCGTCGGGCGGTGCGGTGTAGGTGCGCACCACAGTGAAGCCGGCCTCGCACATCGCGGCGAAGTCGCGCTTGACCTGGTCGCGTTCGGGGAACTGTTGACCGTCGGCGCGGGGAGCGAACGTCCCGTAGGTCACACCGCGGAAGTCGAAGCGCGCCCGGCCGACCGCGAAGTGCTTGCCGTCGACGGCGACTCTCGAGCTCAACTCGCCTTCGGCCGCGCGGCCGGCGGGTCGTGAGCGATGCGACCGCGCCGGGGCGCGACAGAATATGTGCAGGACGTTGTCACCAATGCGCCGATCCTCCGCGGCCCCCTGAGGAACGCAGCCGTTCGTTTCGCTAATGCTCTGCGTGGCATCGGCAGAACGGCGGGCAAATCTGTAACGAGTCCTCGATTCCGCGAGATTTTTCGCGGGCGCGCGTCGGAAGCGAACGCGCGCGCCCGCGTCGGAAGCGAACGCGCGCGCCCGCGTCGGGTCAGCCGCGTTGCAGCTCGAACAGCGTGCCGGCCGACGGCAGCGCGTGGCGCTTGATGCATCGGAGGCCGGCCCTCTCCCACAGGGCGTCGTATTGCGCCGCGGTGCGTTCTCGACCTCCGGACGTGAACGCGAGCATGAGCAGGTCAGTGGCCTGGACGAACGAGCCGTACCGCCCGGGTTGGAGCGTTGTTTCCACGACGCAGATTCGTCCGCCGGGTGCGAGCGCGTTCGCGCAATTCTGCAGGACGCGTATGCAGTCGTCGTCGGACCAGTCGTGGATGATCGCGGTGAGCACGTGCAAGTCGTAGCCGGCCGGCACGGTCGCGAAGAAGTCGCACGTTTCGAATTTCGCCCGCCCCGCAACGCCGGCTTCCGCGAACGTGGCCCGTGCTCCCGCCGCTGCCTCCGGCAGATCGCAGACCGCGCCCCGCAGTTCTGGATGGCCGGCGAGGACGTTGCTCAGGAATGTTCCGGTGCCACCGCCGACGTCGAGCACGGAACCCACGCCCGCGACGGGCAACGCGGCGGCGCACATGACGGCCTGCAGGCGCGCACCCGCGGCCTGCGCGTCGTGGAACGCCTGGGCCGCCTCGGGATGCGCGGCGAGAAACGAAAAGAAATCCGTACCGTGGGCGACGGCGATCGGATCGTCGCCATCACGCACGGCGGCGAGCAGCTGCGCGTAGGCCGACATCGTCCACGGCGCACCCAAGAACCGCACCCAGCCGCACCAACCGCCGCCGTCGGTCAAGAGGTTCGTCACTCGGTTGGCGACGTAGCGGCCGCGCCGGTCGCGGCGGAGGCATCCGCGCGACGCGAGATACCCGAGCAGACGGTCGAGCGAGTCGCGGGGAACGCCGACGCGCGCCGAGATGTCTTCAACGCGTCTCGGCGTCGCGAGATGTTCGGCGACGCCGAGCTCGACGAACGCGTACAACGCGGGTGCATCGAGAACGCCCGTCAACCGCTCCAGCAAGACCTGGAACGGCAATCCCATCCGATCGTGCGCGCCGCCGAGCACGGCGCGCACTCTGGTCGCAACGGCCGCCATTCCCGCCGGCGGAACCGCGGGAACACCGGCGACATCGTGGACTCGCAGCGGCCATCGGCGCGACACGCCCTCAGCGTCCCACACTCACCGTCCGATTCACGAAGCGGATCGCGGGTGCCAATCGTTGACGAACTTCGGGATCGCCACGTCGAATCTGTGCTGGAGTCGCGCGGCCCGCTCGGCCGTGATCTTGCCGGCCGCTTTGGCCGCCTCGATCCTCGCGGTCACAGCGGCCTTCAGAGCATCGATGACGGCCTGCGGCTGCACGCCGTGCGCGGTCGCGACGGCCGCGATCGTCTTGCCCGCCCGCAGCTCCTTCACGAGATCAGCGGTCGTGATGCCGATGGTCTTCGCCGCGAGCTTGACGCCGGCGCGGCGCAGCCGGCGCCGCACCGATGCCGGCACGGCCTTCTTCGTGGCGGTTGCCGACGCTGTCGGAGATGTGGTCGGTTGCGGCGAGCCGGTGCTCGATGCGGCGCCGGCCACTGAGACGCCGCCGACGCCCAGGACAGCTGCGACGGAAGCGGATGCGATGGTCTTGGTGAATCTCATGACGTCACCATCGCACCGAAATGTGATGAGGGCGTGAAGGAGCCGTCAGGACCGCGAGAGGAGTTCGGTCACGACGTCGAGCACCCCGTCGACGCCGGAGCCGTGCAGTGTCATCCCGCCGTCGGCCACGAGGTTCTGACCGGTCACGAACCGGGCGAGATCCGAGCACAAGAACACGACGACGTCCGCGATATCGCCGGGCGTGCCGATCCGATCCAGCGGTGTCTTGGCGCGCTGCTGATCCTCGAGCCCGATGCCGCGTTGATCGAGCAAGAGCTCGGTCAACGGTGTGCGGATCATGCCGGGCGAGACCGCGTTGACCCGGATGGTCGGCGCGTACTCGAGCGCCGCACTCGCGGTGAGCGCGACCACCGCGGCCTTGGCGGCCGCGTACGGTGCCTCACCGGCGGCCGGACGCGTGCCCGAGATCGACGCGGTCGACACGATGGAGCCGCCGCCGCTCCCGAGGATGATCGGCGCGCCGGCCTTGAAACCGTGGAACACACCCGTAAGGTTGAGCTCGACGATGCGGCGCCACTCGGCGACGTCGTAGTCGTGGATCGGTGACAGCGTGCTGCCGCCCGCATTGTTGTAGAGCAGCGAGATCCCGTGCATGCGCTCCGACGCGTCGAGCATCGCGGCCGACAGGGCGTCGAAATCGGTGACGTCGACCGCGTACGACAGGCCGTCGATCTCCTTCGCGATCGCGTCGGCGTGGTCGGCATTCAGGTCGAGTACGGCGACCTGCGCGCCTTCGGCGGCCATCCGGCGGCATGTCTCCGCACCGATGCCCGAGCCGCCTCCGGTCACCACGGCCCGATGCCCGTTCAGGAGTCCCACCGGGAGAACGGTAACCGTCCGCTATTCTGGCGCGCTCACTCGGGCGCGTGGCTCAGTCTGGCAGAGCACCTGCATGACGCGCAGGGGGTCGGGGGTTCGAATCCCTCCGCGCCCACCCCAAAAGAGCAGATCACGCGCCTGGCGCGAGGTGGTACCGGCCGCGCTCGCGGCGGCCGTACGCTGAGAGCAGTCCTCGCAGACGGCTCAAAGCCCGGCCCGACGAGCCGATGATCCGTCGAGGGACGGAGTGGCGCATGTTCAGCGACGGTTCGATCCATCAGCTCCCTGACGTCGACCCCCAAGAGACCGACGAGTGGCTGGAGTCACTCGACGCGGTGATCGACGTGAAGGGAAAATCGCGCGCGCACTACCTGCTCGCGCGGCTCATGGAGCGAGCGCGCGACAAGGGCGCGTTCGTACCCGCGATGGTGACGACCGACTACATCAACACCATCGCGCCGGAGCAGGAGTCGTGGTTCCCCGGAAACGAAGACATCGAGCGTCGCATCCGCGCGTTCATACGTTGGAACGCCGTCGCGATGGTCGACCGCGCGAACCATCGTTTCGACGGGCTCGGCGGTCACCTCTCGACGTACGCGTCGGCGGCGTCGCTGTACGAAGTCGGCTTCAACCATTTCTTCCGCGGCAAGGGCGACGGCGGTTTCGGTGACCAGATCTACTTCCAAGGTCACGCGGCCCCCGGCATCTACGCCCGCGCGTTCTTGGAAGGACGCCTCACCGAAGATCAGCTCGACCATTTCCGGCGCGAGACGGGTGGCAGGGGGTTGCCGTCGTACCCGCACCCGCGCCGGCTCCCGACCTTCTGGGAGTACCCGACCGTGTCGATGGGACTCGGACCTCTCAACGCCGTGTACCAGGCGCGGTTCAACCGTTACCTCTACAACCGGAAGCTCGTCGACACGTCGCGCGCGCGCGTGTGGTGCTTCGTGGGCGACGGCGAGCTCGACGAACCGGAGGCGACCGCGGCGCTCGACCTCGCCGCCCGCGAGCGGCTCGACAATTTGATCTTCGTGGTCAACTGCAATCTGCAACGGCTCGACGGTCCCGTCCGGGGCAACGGCAAGATCATCCAGGAGCTCGAATCGACATTCCGCGGCATGGGCTGGAACGTCCTCAAGGTCATCTGGGGCCGCCAGTGGGACGAGCTCCTCGCCCGCGACGTCGACGGCGTGCTCGTGAACAAGATGAACACGACCGTCGACGGTGAGTTCCAGAAATACGCAGTCGAGTCGGGCGCATACATACGTGAGCACTTCTTCGGGCCGGATCCGCGGCTGCGCAAGATGGTCGAGCACGTGTCGGACGACGAGCTGCAACGGCTGCCGCGCGGCGGGCACGATTACCGAAAGATCTTTGCCGCGTACAAGACGGCGGTCGAGCACGAGGACACCCCGACCGTCATCCTCGCGAAGACGGTGAAGGGCTGGACGCTCGGCGCCGACTTCGAGGCGCGCAATGCGACGCACCAGATCAAGAAGATGTCGCCCGCTCAACTCAAGTCGCTGCGTGACCGGCTCTACATGGAGATCCCCGACCGCGAGCTCGAGACGGGGATGGCCCCGTACTTCCATCCCGGCCACGGATCACCCGAATACGAGTACATGATGGAGCGCCGGCGCGCGCTCGACGGCTTCCTGCCCGACCGCGCCGAACGCTCGAAGACCGTCGTGTTCCCGCGCGACGGGATCATCGACCAGCTGACCGCCGGATCCGGCGACAAGGTACCGGCATCGACGACGATGGCGTTCGCGCGGCTGCTTCGTGTGCTGTTGAAGGAACCCGAGATCGGGCGGCGGATCGTCCCCATCATTCCGGACGAAGCGCGCACGTTCGGGCTCGACGGGCTCTTCGCGGAGTTCAAGATCTACGCGCCGTTCGGTCAGCAGTACGAGCCGGTCGACGCGGGATTGATGCTCTCGTACCGGGAGGCCTCGGACGGCCAACTGCTCGAGGAGGGCATCACCGAGGCGGGAGCGATGGCCTCGCTCACCGCCGCCTCGACCGCGTACGCATCGTGGGGCGAACCGATGATCGCCTTTTACATCTTCTATTCGATGTTCGGCTTCCAGCGGGTCGGCGACATGATCTGGTCGCTCGGCGACCAGCGCGGGCGCGGGTTCCTGCTCGGTGCCACGGCGGGTCGCACGACCTTGTCGGGTGAGGGCTTGCAGCATTGCGACGGCCAGTCGTTGATGTACGCGCTCGCGTACCCGAACTGCCGCGCCTACGACCCCGCGTTCGCGTACGAGCTCGGCGTCATTGTGCGAGACGGTATCCGGCGCATGTACGGGCCCGAAGCGGAGGATTGCTTCTACTACATCACCCTGTACAACGAGACCTACGCGCAACCGCCGATGCCCGAAGGTGTCGAAGACGGCATCGTGCGCGGTATGTACCTGCTGCAGCCGGCGGCGGGGGAGCCGACGCATCGGGCGCAGATCCTCGCGAGTGGTCCGATGGTGTTGCAGGCGCTCGAGGCGCAGCGCATGCTCGGGGAGCACTACGACGTCGGTGCCGACGTCTGGAGCGTCCCCGGCTGGAAGCAACTCCGAGACGACGCGCTCGAATGCGAGCGCTGGAACCGCCTGCATCCATCGGAACCCCCGCGCACCCCGTTCGTCACCGAGTTGCTCGCCGAGTCGGCGGGCCCGGTCGTGGCCGTCTCCGACTGGGTGCGCTCGGTGCCCGACTGCATCGCCCGGTTCGTTCCGCACCCCTACGTGGTGCTCGGCACCGACGGCTACGGCTTCTCCGACGTCCGCTCGGCGCTGCGACGCCATTTCGAGGTCGACGCCGCCCATGTCGTGGTCGGAGTGCTCGACGGTCTGGCGCAGACGGGAGACCTCAAGGCCGAGATCGTGGCCGAGGCGATCGAGCGCTACGAGATCGACGCCGACGCACCGGATCCCCGCACGGCATGAAGCCGCGATGTCAGAGATTGAGCTTGTGGTCCGGGTCCCAGTCCTCTTCTTCTTCCAACTCGTCGTCGAACTCGTCGTCCAGCTCGTCGTCGCCGTCCGCGCTGTCGCTCAGATCCGCGAGGGTGCCCGAACCTTCCCGGAACAGCCCATCGTCGTACCCCTGCTTGAGCTTGCGCGCTTCACGGAAGCGGCGTGCTCGTCCTTTTCTGGGCACGTCGTCACCTGCCTCGAAGTCGTGACACCCA
>JBBQTI010000025.1:0-58160 GCA_038213435.1 Acidimicrobiia bacterium | reverse complement strand
CCCGCGTGGGACGCGATGAGCGAGACCGAGCGCATTGCCTACAGCCGGCACGAGACCGCGGCCCTCTGCGGCGCCGGCATCTGGTTCGAGAACGTGCTGATGCAAGTGGTGCTCCGCCATCTCGCGGAGCTCCCCGTGACCGACCCTTCGCACCGCTACCTCCTCGTGGAGGTGGCCGACGAGTGCCGGCACTCGATGATGTTCGGTGAGTACATCCGGCGCGCCGGTACCCCCGCCTATCGCCCTGCGCTCTCCCCGCACTCCCTCTCCGACGTCGACGGGCCCGGCAACCGCGCCGTCTCGTATCTCTTGATCCTCGCGGTCGAGGAGCTGCTCGACCACACCAACCGCGCAACGATGCGCGACGAACGCGTGCACCCGGTGTCGCGTTCGATCGCACGTCTGCACGTGCTCGAAGAAGCCCGGCACGTGAGCTTCGCCAAGACGTACCTCGCCGAGATCCTGGCGACCCTCGACGAATCGGATCGGCGTCTCGTCGCCGATGCCGCGCCGGCGCTCGTGGCGGTGGTCGCCGATCTCAGCGTCGACCCCGCCGTATACGAGCAGCTCGGCATCGAGGGCGGTTACGAGTCGGCGCGCGCCAACCCGCACCACCAGGCGGCGGTCGTCGCGGGGCTGTCGAAGCTCACGACCTTCCTCACCGAAGTCGGGGTCATCGACGACGAGCACCGCCCGGCCTGGAGTGCGCTCGCAGCGTGATCCGGGGGCGATGCCGCCCGCTCGCTACAGCCGGCTGACGGGTCGTGGCGCCTGAAGGCACGCGCGAAAGAAGTCGAAAAGGCGCGGGAAGAAGTGCGCGGCGACCGACGGCAGGGCGATGCACCCGTGCGGTGTCTCCGGGTACACGAGCAGCTCACTCTGATTGCCCGCGACCTCCCAGCGCGCCGCCATGAAGAGGGTGTCGTCGAGGAGGTGGTCGTTGGTGCCGACGGAAAACAGTGCGGGCGGTAGCCCGCGGAGGTTCCCGTAGAGCGGTGAGACGTCGGGATCGCGGCGCTGCTCGTCGGACATCCCGGGCAGGAAGAGGTCGAGCGGGAAGCCGGTGCCGTCGAGAATGTCGGTTCCGGATGCGATCCCAACGCCGCGCTGACTGGGAGTGCGGGAGAGGTCGTACGCGCCGAAGACCAGGTTCGCGCCGAGGAAGCGATCGGCTGCACGGTGCTTGTCTCTCATGCGGAGCAGGGTGACCGCGGCAAGGTGCGCGCCGGCCGACTCGCCGCCGATGAGCAGTCGATCGGAACCGAGCTCGCCGGCCCCGTGCTCGAGCAACCAGCAGGCTGCGGTCTCACAGTCGTCCGGTCCCGCCGGGTACGGGTGCTCCGGTGCGAGGCGGTAGTCGACGCTCACGACTGCGACGTTGCACGTGTCGACGATGATCTCGTGGAGCTGGTCCATCATCTCGGGTGAGCCCGCCAGCCACGCGCCGCCGTGGATGTGGAACAGCACGCCTTCCGGCTGCTCATGAGTGAACGTGCGAAGCCGGATCGGCCCGGTAGGACCCTCGATGGTGCGATCTACCGCCCGGGCGGAGGGTGCGCCGCCCAGCTGGGTGCTGCGGTGGGCGGCGACCCGCTCCCCGACGGGCAGCGTCGCTGCGTCGGCTTCGTTCCACGGGACGGACGCGATGAACGTCGCGGCCTCTTGCCGGAGCCGAGGTCGGAGAGCCTCGAGGTCGTCATCCCAGAGCGCCACCGCGGCGGAGCCTACGTCGCTCCCACGCCGCGCGCTCAGGCCGGTCGTCAGTGCCGGAGGCGCCGCTTTCGGAGCTCGGAGTTCCATGTTGTCACTGCGAGCGTCACCGCGACACAGCCCACGACGATCGTCGCGGCCGCGTCGGCCCAGCTCCAACCGAGCCACCTCGTAGTAGCCGTTCCGGCCAGCGTGACGACGGCTTGCATCGCGCCGATAGCCGAGAGGTTGCCGTCCGAGAGCAAGGCGTTGCTCGAAACCCGGCGCGCGATCGATCGCTTTCGGGTGGACAAGAAGAGGAGCGCTACCAACGAAGCCGCGGCAAGCACGACGCCGGCGTCCGAGCGTTCGCTCGACTGTTCGCTCGCGAGCCGTGCGACGCCTCCGACGATCGCCGCCAAGCCGACGAGTAGAAGACCGACGAGAACGACGCGGTGAGCGAGACGCTCGAGTTTCTCGGACAACCCGTCGTGACGCAGCCCGTGCCGGAAGTAGTAGACGAGCGCGATCGACCCGACCGCATCGACGAAACCTATTGCTCCGAAGGCGACCAGAACCGCGATATGGCTGTGTATCCCGAGCCAGACCGCCAGGGAGCTCGAAGCAATGGTCCATACCGCACTCTGGACCGAGACGAGCAACGCGGCGTTCACATGTGAACGGTGTGGACGCGCGGGGTCCGCCGTGCTCCTGTCGCTCAAGTCTCTCCGAACGCGCCGGCCGCGCGCGCCGCGTCGATCTGCTTGTCGTCCCAGGCGAGCACGCCGCGCAGCACCTGCTCGGTGTGTTGCCCGACCGTTGGCGCCTTGGTGGGCATCGGCAGCGTCTCGTCGACGAACTTGATCGGCGTCGGCAGCATGTCGGCCCCGACGTGCTCGGCCGGGAGGAGGTCGACCCGGTCCTTGAACTGCGGATCGGCGTACAGCGTCCTGGGAGAGTTGGCGGGCGCGATCGGCGTGTTGTGCTCGAGCCCGAACGCGAGCCACTCCTTCGTCGTACGGGTAGCGAAGACGTCCCGCAGGATGATGCGCAGCTCCTTGTTGCGGCGCGCGTGATCGCCGTACTGCGAGCCGGGCCAACGCTCGAACAGCTCCGGCTGCCCGATGCCGTCGCAGAAGTTCTTCCAGAACTCGCGCTCGGAGGCCATGAACAGCACGTGGCCGTCGCGGGTTCCGTAGAACTGGTAGCGCACACCTTCCTCCATGCCGCCGGTTCCGGGCGCGCGGCGTTCGAAGTCGTCGGCCTCATTGCCGGTGACCTCCGACTCGGGTCGCTCGTAGGCCCGCCACGTCTCGCTGCGCAACCAGTCGATCGCGGCGGCCGCGTCGGATTGGGCGATCTCGAGCTGACAGCCCTCACCCGATTCGCGCGCTCGGAGCACACCCGCGAGCAGGCCCAGCGCGCCGAAGATCGGCCCGGCGTTTATGCCGATCGACACGTGCTCGGGCATGTATGCGAAGCCGTCGTCGTCGATCTTCGGTTGCACGATGCCCGCCCACGCGTCGTACGCGATGCCGTGGCTCGGCATGTCGCGATACGGGCCGGTTGCGCCGTAACCGGAGATCGTGCAGAACACGATGCGCGGATTCACCTCCCGCAACCGATCGAAGCCGAGCCCGCGCCGCTCGAGCCCACCGGGACGCATCGCCTCGACCACCGCGTCGGCGTCGCGCGCGAGCTCGAGGAACGTGTCGCGACCGACATCGGTTCGCAGGTCGAGCACGATGCTGCGCTTGCCGCGGCTGACGTGCAAGAAGAGAAGCGAGACGCCTTCGACGATCGGCCACGTCATCCGGCGTCCGTAGTCGCCTTGCGGCGGCTCGACCTTGATGACGTCGGCGCCGAGGTCGGCGAGGTGGGTCGTGAGGTTGCCCGGCCCGAGCATCGACACCTCGACGATGCGCAAGCCTGCGAGCGGAGCGGGTCGTTCGGCGGTCACGGGGCCGCAAGTTACTTGCCGGCGGTCAGCCGTCGCCTTGCAGCAAGCGGAGTTGATTGTCGGCGGTGTAGGTCATGCCCCGTTCGATCGCGTCGGCATGACCGTGAAGGCGGGCGTCGGCCATCGCAACCAACGTCGCGCCCACGAACGAGGCCGACAGTGGGGCGCACGCGTCGACGTTCGCGGTGACGATCTGAAGTCGGGTCACCGACTTCAATGCCGCGTCGACCGCGCCGCGGGCGTCGTTGCCGTCGACCCGCACGAGTTGCTCGATCTCGCCCCGGAGCCGGACGATCTCGCGCCGGGCCACGCGCTCGCGGGCGGGCGCCTCGATCTTTGGCTCGTAGGACTCATAGGACGTGTGCGCTTCCGGGGCGGGCCGCGCGGAGCGCGACCGAAACCACGAGTGCGCGCGCTGCGTGGATGGCATTGCGAACCCCCTCGCCGGGCTTATCGGCGGATCGCGCGGGGTTCCTGAGGCGCGAGGCCCGAACCCGAAAGCGGACGGCGATCAGGATTGTCCCATGTTGGAGTTCGAGACGGCCCCGAGCACGAGGATCGCGATCAGGAAGGCGATCGCCAGGAAACCGAGAATGATGCCGGCCAAGGCGAGCCCGTCGCCGCCCTGGCGGCCGTGGGAGCTCCGGATCTGGGTACGGGCCACGAAGCCGAGGACGATGGCCACCACGGAACCGACGCCACACGGAACCCAGCCAACCAGCCCCAAGACGAACGACGCGATCGCGAGGCCGTTCGTCGCCGGCGGCTGGAATCCGGCCGGCTGGTACGGCGGAGGGTATTGCGCGTACGGACCCTGACCGGGTGGTGCGTAGCCACCGACCGGACCGTACGGACCATACGGGGCGGGGGGCGCGAAGGGGTTCGGCGGAGCTGATGCCTGCGGGGGCCCGCCGGAAGGCGGTGGGGGTGGCGGCGGGCCGGGCGCACCCCACTGGGCCGGCGGAGGGGCGGCACCCCAAGGATTGGCCGGCGCCGGCGGGGCCGGGTCGGGCGGCGGGGATGGGACGGCGTCGGGCGGCGGGGCCGTCGAAGGCCCCGAGCCGGCGGGCTGCGCCGGCGCAGCCGCGAGGTCGACGCCGCAGCGAACGCAGAAGCGGTTGTTCCTGCTGTTGTCGTAGCCGCAGTTCGGGCACACCATCGCAACCAGCCTACGGCCGCGCGGAATCCGCGCCGGCGGGGCCGGGAGAGCCGAACGCGACATCGTACGATCGAGCCCTCGTGCGGTGGTTTCGAGCGGTCACCGGTGTCGGATGCGTGGCGGGTGCACTTGCGCTCGCCGGTTGTGCCACGCCCGGTTTCGATGCGAGCCGGCTCCAGTCGCAGCTCGTGCACGCGGGCACGACGGTCGACCAAGCTCGCTGCGTCACGAAGGGCCTGACCGACACGTTCGACGAGAGTCAACTCGGCTCGCACTCGGCCCCGACGGAGGATGAGCTCACCACGACCCGCGCCATCCTTTCGAAATGCGAGGTCAAGCTCCCGCTGCAGCCGCCGCGCTGAGCTCACTCATCGTGTAGAGCGCGAAGAGCTCCAGATCAGCGGCCGCGAGCTTCTCGCGCCCGCCCGATTCGCGGTCGATCACGCAGATCACCGGACCGAGTCGGGCCCCGCGGGCGCGTAGCTCCGAGGCGGCGTCGAGGATCGCGCCGCCGGACGTGACGACGTCTTCCACGATGCACAGGCGCCGGCCGTCGATCTCGGCGCCCTCCGCGAGCCGGCAGGTGCCGTAGGTCTTGGCCTCCTTGCGGACGTACACCGCGGGTAGCCGGGTCGCCTGGGAGATCATCGTCGCGAGCGGTACCCCTCCGAGCTCGAGACCCGCGAGAGCGTCCATGCCGTCCGGCACCAGCGCCGCGCATGACGCGGCGATGTCGCGCAGCAGCTGCGGGTCGGACTCGAAGCGGTACTTGTCGAAGTACTCGTGACTCACCACGCCCGACCGCAGGGTGAAGGTACCGGTGAGGTGCGCGGCGTCGTAGATGCGACGGGCGAGTTCGGCGCGGTCCACGCGCCGAACGTACATCCATCGAAGGGGACGAAACGTCCCGTTGACCGCTCGAGCCTTCGCCCTCTAGCGTTCACCCTCGCGGAAGGGGAACACCGCGCCGGCCTGCGCCCGATGTCATGCATCGGGCGCCGGCTCGGAAGCAGAGGCACTGGGATGACGGGGCCGGGGGGAACCGTCATCCCGGAGCCCTGGACCGGCTCCGCTCGGCCAAACGCAGCAGCGCTCGCGTCTCGTCGGGCGCCATGTTCGGGTCGAAGCACTTGAGCTCGGCCATCTCCGCCACCTGTCGGTAGAAGTCCGGCCCGAGGTAGCGCCGGGCGAACGTGCGGTGGAACACCGGAGTCCGCACCGCGTTCAGGACCGCGGCAACCGGACGCGGCAACGGGATGCGCCCGCAGCAGATCAGTGCGTAGGTGAGGGCGACGTCGGCCATCGGTTCGCCGCGGCGGGCGTTCGGCCAGTCGATCACGACCGGTCCGCGGGGCGACATGATCACGTTGAGCGGATGCAGATCGAGATGCAGGAGACGGTCGCCGCCGCCGGGCATCTTCGGGAGCCAGTCGGGCCCGGGAATTTCGTGCAGTCGATCGTGGAGGTCGGCGCGGGCGCGAACGTGAACGCCCAGCTTCCACGGCGGCCGCACCATCGCGTCGGCCATGATCGGCCCGTCGATGCGTTCCATCACGATCTCGGTCCCGTCGGCGCGCACCTCCTCGATGCGCGGCACCGGGTAGCCCCGCTCGGCCGCATAGCGCATCGTGCGCGCCTCATGCGCGATCGAGCGGCCGGAGCGCGTCTTGCGGAGCACGAGGCCCGGGGCGAATTCGAAGATATCGCCGTCGCGTCCGCTTGCGAGCAGCTTCATCAGACGATGCGGCTCGTCTTGTCGCCCCAGTACCGATCGCGCAGCAGCCGCTTGTAGAGCTTGCCGGTCTGCTCGCGGGGCAACTCTCGGTCGAAGTCGACCGCGAGCGGGCACTTGTAATGCGAGAGATGCGCGCGGCAGTAGGCGAGCAGCTCCTGTTCGAGATCGGGGCCGGCGTCGTCCCACGCGGTCGGTTGCACGACCGCGTGCACGCGCTCGCCCATCTCGGGATCGGGGATACCGAACACCGCGACGTCGTAGACCTTCGGATGGTCGATGAGCAGGTTCTCGGCCTCTTGCGGATAGATGTTCACCCCGCCCGACACGATCATGAACGTGCGCCGGTCGGTGAGGAACAGGTAGCCGTCGGCGTCGAGGTATCCCATGTCGCCGACGGTCGACCAACCCTTCTCGTTGAACGAGTCGCGCGTCTTGGCCGCGTCCTTGTGGTACTCGAAGCCGGGACGATTCGGCGGCGGCTCGAACCACACGGTGCCGACCTCACCGACCGGTTGCTCGACACCGGCCTCGTCGAGGATGTGGAGCGGGCCCAGCATCGAGCGACCGACGGAGCCCGGGTGCGCGAGCCAGTCGGCGGAGCTGATGTAGGTCGCACCGGTTCCCTCAGTTGCTGCGTAGTACTCGTCGATGATCGGACCCCACCACTCGATCATCTTGCGTTTGGTCTCGACCGAGCACGGTGCGGCGGCGTGCAGCACGACCTTCTGAGACGACAGGTCGTATTTGGCGCGCACCTCGTCGGGCAGCTTGAGCATGCGGACGAACATCGTCGGCACCCATTGGGAGTGGGTGACGCGATACTGCTCGACGCAGGCGAGTGCCCGCTCGGGGTCGAAGTGCTCCATCACGATCACGGTGCCGCCGAGGCGCATCGTGCTCATCGAATAGAAGAGCGGCGCCGAGTGATACAGCGGCGCAGGCGAGAGATAGATGGCGTTGCCGTCCATCCCCCACACCGCCGTCATCATCCCCATCTCGACCGGTTGATCCCCGACCCGTTGCCGCGTGATCTTGTACTTCACGCCCTTCGGCCGCCCCGTCGTTCCCGACGAGTACAACATCCGCGTTCCCTCGAGCTCCTCCTCGAGCGGAACGGCGGGATGCCGATCGCGCGCTTGCGCATACGACTCGTACCCGTCGACAACGTCGTCGCCCACCATCAACCGGATCTTGACCCGCGGCATCTTGTCGACGAGGTCCGCCGCCACATCCCGCAACGTGTCACTGACAACGAGCACCTGCGCGTCACAATCGTCGAGGATGTACGCGACCTCATCAGCGTTGAAATGCGTGTTGATACACGTGAAGAAGAGTCCGGAGCGTTGCGCCGCCCAACAGGGCTCGAAGAAGCCGGCTCGGTTCTCCATCAGAACCGCAATGTGGTCCCCGAACCGCAACCCCGCGTCGAAGAACAACTGCGCCAGCCGATTCGACCGATCATTCAGCTCCGAGTAGGTAACGACCTCTCCGCTTCCTGCCATCACATAAGCCGGATGGAGAGGGCGTTCGGCAGCGTGCTTACCCGGCCACATCTTTCCCCGTCACACCGAGCAACTCAGAAGGCAGTGATAACAGATCGAATGACTTCGCCCGCTTCCATCGCGCGGAAAGCCTCGTTCACCTCGTCGAGCTTGATCGTGCGCGACACCATGGAGCTCGTGTCGAGACGGCCGGTCTCGATGAGGTCGGCGTAGCGCTGGAAGTCGCGGCGCACCTGACCCGATCCGTATTTGCAACCCTTGAGCGTCTTCTCGTTGAAGAAGAGGTCGAAGGTGGAGAGCGTGACCGAGGCCTCGGCGCGGGTCATACCGACCATCACCGCGGTGCCGCCCTTTCGGATCATGTTGAACGCCTGCAGCGTCGTTTCGGGGAGGCCGATCACCTCGAACGAGTAGTCGACACCGCGGCCGCTCGTCAGCTGCTGAACTTGCGCAACCGGGTCGCCGACGTTGGGATCGACGAAGTCGGTCGCGCCGAGCCGCTCGGCAGTCTTGCGCTTCATCTCGACGGGGTCGACCGCGATGATCCGCGATGCGCCCGCGATCCGCGCGCCCTGGATGACGGCCTGGCCGACACCGCCGCAGCCGATGACCGCGACCGTCGCGCCCGGGTGCACCTGCGCGGTGTTGAGCGCGGCACCGACGCCCGTCGTCACACCGCAGCCGATGAGGGCGAGCTGGTCGTCGGTGACGCTGGTGTCGATCTTGACGATCGACGACTGGTCGCATGTCATCGCCTCTGCGAACGTGCCGAGGCCGGTCATTGCCGAGTATTCGCTGCCGTCGGCGCGCTTGCCGCGCTGCTTCATCATGATCTCGAACTCCGTGTCGCACAGGTGCGATTGGTCGTGCAGGCAGAACCAGCAGATGCCACAGGCGGGGATGAACGACGCAATGATCCGATCGCCCTTCTTGAGGCCGCTGACGTCCTTTCCGACTTCGGCGATGGTGCCGGCGCCTTCGTGGCCGAGGACCGTGCCGGGCATGATCCCGACGTAGCCGTTCTTCAGCGACAGGTCGGAGTGGCAGACGCCGCTGGCGCCGAGCTCGACGACGACGTCGCGCGGCCCGGGGGGCGCGGGATCGATGTTCTCGATCGAGAGCGGCCCTCCGGTTTCGGTGAACACTGCAGCCCGCATGGGCTTCCTCCTTGACCTGCGTACGTGCGCTCGACCTGGGATGACATGGCCAAGGTAGCGCTCTGCCTTCGGCGTTGGCTAAGGCGCGGATCGGGTCGTCGTTTAGCATTCGACGGTGCGGGTTGCGTATTTCGGTCCAGCCGGGACCTTCACCGAGGAGGCGCTGCTGACGCAGCCCGACCTCGCCGCGGGTGATCGAACGGCGTTCGCGGCTGTCCCGGAAGTGATCGCCGCGGTCGAGCGGGGGGATGCCGACGGCGGGGTCGTCCCGATCGAGAACATGATCGAAGGGTCGGTCTCGGTCACCCTCGACACGCTTGCGTTCGACAGCGACCTGCTCATCCAGCGCGAGATCGACCTTCCGGTTTCGCTCAACCTGTGCGTTCGCCCCGGGGTCGCACTCGCCGACGTGCGCACCGTCGTGTCGTTTCCCCACGCGCTCGCGCAATGTCGCGGCTGGCTCGCAAAGAAGGTGCCCGCGGCGCAGGCGCGCGCGTCGCACTCCACTTCCGACGCGGCGCGCGAAGTCTCGAAGTCGAAGCGCACCGACGTGGCGGCGATCTGCAACGGGCTCGCGGCGGAGCTCTACGGCCTGCACGTGCTCGCCCGCGAGATCGAGGACCATCCCGAGAACGAGACGCGCTTCGTCCTCGTGGGTCGGGGCGTGCCCGCGCCTACCGGTCACGACAAGACGTCGATCGTCTGCTTCCAGCGCGAGGACCAGCCCGGCTCGTTGCTCTCGATCCTGCAGGAGTTCGCGGCGCGCGCGATCAACCTCACCAAGTTGGAGTCGCGTCCGACGAAGCGCGGCTTGGGCGACTATTGCTTCTTCGTCGATTGCGAAGGGCACGTCTCCGACGAAGTGGTCGCCGACGCGCTGCGCAACCTCGTTGCGAAGCAGGCCGAGGTCAAGTTCCTCGGCTCCTATCCGGTAGGTGGACCGGTCGAGGCCGGCGCGGCGCGCCGGCGCGCCGCGGGCCGGGCATGGAAGCACGCGGCGGCATGGGTCGAGTCGCTGCGCGCACAGGTCCGGGAGACCGAGTGATCGACCTGAAGCGGCTGCGCGAGGAGCCGGAATACCGCCGCGGCATCGAGCGCAAGCGCGTGCGCGACGGCTTGATCGACGAGGTGCTCGCGGCCGATGCCGAACGTCGGCTGCTCGCGCAGGAGGTCGACGGACTGCGCGCCCGTCAGAACGCGGCGAGCAAGGAGATCGGCAACGCTTCCCGCGGCGAGCGGCCGGCGAAGATCGAGACCGCGGGCAGGCTGAAGGCGGACCTCTCCGCGCAGGAGAAGGAGCTCCAGGCGGCAGACGCGCGACTTCGCGATCTCGGGCTGCAGGTGCCGAATCCCGCCGACGCGTCGGCGCCCGACGGAGGCGAGGACGAAGGGGAGGTCGTGCGGGTCGTCGGTGACACGCCGCCGCCGCCGCCACTCGACCACGCCGCCTTCGCGGAGGCGATGGGCTTCGTCGACACGGCGCGCGCCGCGGAGGCGAGCGGCTCCCGGTTCGCATACATCTTGCGCGAGGGCGCGCTGCTCGAGCTCGCGCTCGTCAGCTACGCGATGACCGCGATCGTCGGCCACGGCTTCGTGCCGGTCATCACGCCCACTCTGGTGCGCGAGCGCACGATGGAGGAGGCCGGATTCTTCCCCACCGATCGTGCCCAGGTATACGACGTCGACGATGGCGAGCTCTTTCTCCTCGGTACGAGCGAGGTCGCGTTGTCGGCACTCCATCGAGCCGAGACGTTCACACCCGAGCAACTCCCCGCGCGCTACGGCGGGTACTCGACGTGCTTCCGGCGCGAGGCCGGCACGTACGGCAAGGACACGCGGGGCATCTTCCGCGTGCACCAGTTCGACAAGGTCGAGATGTTCTCGTACTGCGCATCCGAGCACAGTGTCGACGAGCTCGAGCGGATTCTGGCGATCGAAGAGGAGATCGTGACCGGGCTCGGCCTGCCGTACCGCGTGGTGAACATCGGCGCCGGCGATCTCGGTCCCGCCGCCGCGAAGAAGTTCGACATCGAGGCCTGGCTTCCGTCCGAACGCGCATACCGCGAGATCACCTCCTGCTCCAACTACACCGACTACTCGGCGCGCCGGCTCGGCACGCGGGTGAAGGGCGCGGGTGGCAGCCGCCTCGTGCACACCCTGAACGGCACCGCGGTCGCGGTGAGTCGCATGCTCGTGTTCCTCTTCGAGCACTACCAGCAGTCCGACGGCAGCTTCGAGGTCCCCGATGCGTTGCGGCCCTATACGCGCTTCACGAGCGTCGCCGCCGCGGAACGCCGATAGCCTCGAATCCGGAGGGATGCCGGAGCGGCCGAACGGGACGGTCTTGAAAACCGTTGTGCGCAAGCACCCTGGGTTCGAATCCCAGTCCCTCCGCTCCGATCTGCGAATTGCCAGAGTGTGCGAGCATGTGCCCGTGCGCCTCGAGACCGTGACGCTCCTGTTCACGGACCTCACAAGCTCGACCCGTCGCTGGGAAGCCGACGCCGCTCGAATGAGCCGTGCGCTCGAGGTGCACGACCGGCTCCTCCGCGAGGAAATCGAAGTCGCCGGCGGTGAGGTCTTCAAACATACGGGCGACGGTTGCTGCGCGCGGTTGGTCGATGCGCCGGGTGCCGTGCGCGCCGCGATCGGTGTGCAGCGCCGGCTCGCAGCGGGCGAGGCCGGCGAGCTCTCGGCGCGTATCGCGATTCACACCGGGAGCGCCGAGGCGCGCGGCGGCGACTGGTTCGGACCGGCACTGAACCGCTGCGCGCGCATTCTCGCGCTGGTTCATGGGGGCCAGATTGTCGTGTCCGATGTCAGCACCGCGCTCGCGCGCGAGCAGATTGCCGAGATGTTCGTTGATCTCGGCGTGCACACGTTGCGGGATCTGGCGACGCCGGAACGGTTGTGGCAGGTTGTCGCCGACGGCATCCCGCGCGAGTTCCCACCATTGGCAAGCCGGGTGCGCAAGGGGAACCTCCCGTCCCCGCGCACGCGCTTGGTCGGACGGACGACGGACATCGACGAGCTCACCAAGGTGCTCGACGACTGCCGGCTGGTCACGCTGACCGGAGTCGGCGGGTGTGGCAAGACGCGTTTGGCGATCGCGGTCGCGAGCCAAGCCGCCGACGAGTTCGAAGACGGCGCGTGGTTCGTCGATCTCGCGCCGGTCGCCGATGGCGCCCACGTTGCCAGCGCGATCGCGAACGCGCTCGACATGCCAGGGGTCGTCGACGCACCCGGCGACATTGCCCAATACCTGGCCTCCAAAGCGTCCCTCGTAGTCATGGACAACTGCGAGCACGTTCTCGACGACGTCGCCGAGCTGCTCGACGATCTGCTCGCCGGCGCACCTCAGCTGCGTGTCGTCGCAACGAGCCGAGAGCCGCTCGGTACCGACGACGAGCGCGTCTGGCGCGTCGCGTCACTGTCCTCGAGCGGAGAACAGTCCGACGCGTTGCAGCTCTTCGACGACCGAGCGCTGGCCGTGCGGCATGACTTCCGCATCGATGATCATCGCGGCGCGGTCGGCGAGATCTGCCGTCGTCTCGATGGCATCCCGCTCGCCATCGAGCTCGCCGCCGCTCAGATGGGCGTCCTGACACCCGAGGTCGTTGCAACGATGCTCGACGAACGTTTCACGCTGCTCACCGGCGGCCGTCGACGCGGCCGTCAGGCGACTCTCGCGGCGCTGATGGACTGGAGCTACGAGCTCCTCGCCTCCGAAGAACAGGCGGGACTACGCCGGGCGACTGTCTTTCCTGCGTCGTTCTCCCTCAGTGGCTTCGCGGCCGTGATCGAGCGTGCCGACACCGAGGCCATCGCACTCCTGCGCTCGCTGGTGGCGAAGTCTTTGGTCGATCTCCACGACGCCGATGGTGAGGCGCGTTATCGACTACTTGAGACCGTGCGCTTGTACGGCGAGGCGCGACTCGTCGAAGCGGGCGAGGCACCGGTGGCCCGTGACGCATTGTTCGCGTGGGTGCGGCAGACGCTCGAAGCCACGGATCCCGGGTACGAGCTCGCGACAGCGATCCTCCGGGAGCGCGACGCGATCAACGCCGCCCTCAGCTGGGCGGAGGCGAACGATCGCGTCGCCGAGCTCGCCGCGCTCGCGAGCCTTGCGGGTGGCGGCTGGATCCAATATCTCCTCGTCGACGACTGCGCGCGCTGGTCGGCGGTCATAGAACGATTCGATGACGAGCTTTCACTCCCCCATCGCGTCATGTGGCGGGCGATGCGCGCCGGCGTCGCGATGATGTCCGCGGACGGCCTCACCGGCCTCGAATGGGCCGACCGCGCGCTCGAATGCGACCCGGGCGGCGAAACCTTCTGGCACGGCTGGGCACGCTTCACCCGAACGGAGGTGCTCGCGTTCGTCGATCCGGCGCGTTCTCGGGCCGAGATCACCCGTGAAGCCACGCGGACGCCGCAACCCCTCATCAGCTCGTTGTTCGCGGTCTGGGACGGCATGCTCGACCTCATGAACGGCGAGGACGAGCGCGCCGCCCACAAGCTCGGGCACGTCATTGCAACCTGGGATCCCGGACGGGAGCGCTGGGCCGTCACGCTGGCTCGTTTGGCGCACTCGACGGCCCTCGACTTCCTAGGCGAGCATGCACAAGCGATCGCCGAAGCCGTCGCCGTGGTCGACGAACTGCCCGCCCATCCCCCGTGGTTCGAAGACCTCTTGGCATACCAAGCGCTCGCCGATGCGACGGCGCGGGCAGGTGACACCGACGGCGCGGCGAGTTACCTCGAGCGGATGCTGCGAATCGCCGCCGATCGCTACTCCCACATCTCGAGCGCGATCGGACATGCGGTCGTGACCGCGGGCGTCATCCTCGCCGAACGGGGCGAGCTCGGCCGTGCACTCGAGACGCTCCAGGGCTCCCGCGCGACGCTGTTGGCGGGCAGATCGGAGATGGCGTGGACGACGGCCCATCGTTACGTCGATCAGTTACGTTCGGGGCTCGGAGACGATGCTCGCCCGCATCTCGACCGCGGTCGCTCGACAACTCCTGCGGCCCTTCTGGCCACGGCTCAAGGGGTGGCCGCGAGCACGCACCGCCGCGCGTGACGACGCTTCCTTCACCGGCGTGAGCTCCAACCTCACGGCGGGTCAAGCAGTGCGCTCAAGTTGGCCGAAGGGTTCGAAAGCCGTCCCACAAGGCCCGCTCCGAACACATTGACAGCATCGCGGGCATCCCAGTTGACTTCGGGTGCTCGAGTGAAGCGGGGCGCCGGGCGTTCGTCCGTCTTGCGCTCCTTCCGACCGGCGACGAAGGAAGCACGCGATGAACAAGAGGTCGATCACGTTGGGCGTTGTCGCCGCTCTTGTCGTGCAGGCCGTGTTCATCGCCTCCGCCGGCGCTGCAGGGCACATCGCGCCGCGCGGCGTCGACGGCCCGAGCTCGGGACTCGTCGACGCGCTGCAATCCCGTGCCTCGCGCGTGAACGCAGTCCGGCGCGGCGCAACGGGACTTCCGACCTGGGCCGGCTCGTTCCGATCGGCCGGCACAACATACGGCTACACAATGGTCGGTTCCGATCCGTCCGCGGGATCAGCCACGACAAGGGTGCGGGTACGACTGCTTCCCTTGCGTCTCACGTTTGATGGTGGGATCACGCTCGACGGCACCGACGTCGTGAAGGACATCGAGCGTTCACCGATTTTCAAGTATGCCGAGTATCGAAGCGGACGCACGCAATACGGCGACGCCATGCAACGGGCCTCGTTCTGGAACAACGTGAAAACGACGAGCCCGCGTTACCACGTCCTGTTTTCCGAGCCCGAGGTGCTCCCAACGCTGGCGCTCGAGGTTCCCGCGGGTTCCGGTTCGGCGTTCAACACCTCGAACGGGCCCGCCGGCACCGTCACGACGTCGTACCTCTTTTCCCTCGCACCGCGGCTCGCCGACTATTACGATCCGTCGTCTCTCCTGATCATCGTCGTGAAGGACGTCGCGGGCGACGCCTTCTTGGGTTTCCACCTGGCATTCACTCCGGCCGGTAAAACCGTTCCGATGACGCTCATCTACACCGGATACTTCACTCCGGAGGTTCTGGTTGGGCCATCACGGTCGGACGCCTACGTACTCAGTCACGAGGTTGCCGAGTGGATCAACGATCCGTACGTGACGAACGTCGTGTCCGCGTGGAGAGACCCCGCCTCGGGCGCGTGTTTCAACGACCTGCTCGAGGTGGCCGACCCGGTCGAATTTCTTGCGAACCCCAGCTTCACGGTGCGTACGAGCGGCCGGGCATATCACATGACCGACGTTGCAGGGATCTCGTGGTTCGCGCACGACGTGCCATCACGAGAGCTCGGCGGCGCCTATTCCTACGATGGCAACCTCACCACGTTCTCGTCGCTTTGCTGACGCGGGGATAGCAACCATCGCGGTCGATTGACGCGGCTGGGCGGGTTTTGGCGCCCGCTTCACACTCTTCTCACAAAGGGGTCTTACGGTCGCCGTGTGGCCGTCTCCGAGCGCGAGCGCACAGCGCATGTGCTGCGCCGTCTGTCGATGGGCACGCAGCCCGAGTTGGCCTCGTCGCTGACGTCGTCGGAAGACGCGATCTCCCGCTCGCTCGATCTCTCTGCGCCGGATGCGGTGCCGCCGGTGTTGCCGACGGCGCCGCCCGCGGTGGCGCCGAAGGTCCGCACCGAGGTCGGGCGCCTCGCGGACGGCTATGCGTGGTGGTTCGCGCGCATGGCATCGCCGCAACGGATGATCGCCGAGCGGCTCGTGTGGTTTTGGACCGATCACTTTGCGATCAGTATGCAGAAGGTCCGCTCGGCAGACTTGGTGTGGCAGTTCCACTCGACGATTCGCCGGCTCGCGACCGGCTCGTTCGCCGATCTCTTGCGCGCCGTTGCCAAGGATGGGGCGATGCTCGTCTACCTCGACGGAATTCGGAATTCTGCGCGTCAGAGCAACGAGAACTTCGCGCGCGAGGTGATGGAGCTGCACACCCTCGGCCGAGATCACTACACGCAGCTCGACGTGGTCGCGGCGTCACGCGCCTTCACCGGCTGGAGGGTCAGGAACCCGTACGTTCCGGCGACCGAACGCTCTGCACCGTCGGGCACACCCGAGTTCGGCTCCTACTTCCTGGCGCCGCGCCACGACGGTGGCGGCAAGACCCTGCTGGGCGTTACCGGACCGCTCGACCTCGACCGTGCGCTCGACGTGATCTTGTCGCAACCCGCGACTGCAGGCTTCGTCGCAACGAAGATGTATCGCGCGTTCGTCGGTCTCGAACCTGATGAGGCGACGGGCGCCGATCTCGCGGCGACCTTCCGTCGAGACTGGTCGATCACCTCGCTCGTGCATGCGATCGTCGAGCGGCCGGCCTTCCGATCCGACGCGGCCGTCCGAACGATCGCACGCTCACCGGTCGAGAAGTTGACAGGGCTCGCGCAGGCGACCGGAACAACACGCGTGAACATGCAATCGGCGTTGACCACGTTGAGGACGCTCGGCTATCTGCCGTTCTTCGCGCCGAACCCCGCGGGTTACCCGAAGGGCAGCGCGCTGATCGGACCGCAACAGCTGGTGCAGGCGTTCGATCTCTCGAACGCGGTCGACGGAGTTGTGTCCGAGAACGCGCGCGACACGCTCGCCCGCTTCGGGATCTTCGACGCCGACGCCGCGACCCAAGCCGCCATGAACAAGGCCGCAACCGGGCGGATGCGAACGTTGCTCGCGCTCGGTACACCGGAGTACGCCGTCCGATGAGCACGCGGCGAGTCTCGCGCCGCGAGTTCCTCGCGGGGCTGGGTGCCGCAGGAGCGCTCGCGGCGAGCGGCTACGGCGTTCACATGTGGACGCGTGACGCCTCGCACCCCGCGAGCCCTTCCTCACAACGGGCCGCGAGCCATACGAGCGCCGGCGGCAGCCCTCGCACGCTCGTGCTCCTCGAGCTGGGCGGGGGAAACGATGCGTTGAATACCGTGGTTCCACACGCCGACCCGCAGTACCGAAGGCTCCGGCCGACACTCGCAGTCACCGATCCGATCGATCTCGACGGCCACATCGGTCTGTCACCGAAACTCACCACCCTCGCCGCTCAGTACCGGGCGGGCCGCCTCGCGATCGTCGAGGGTGTGGGCGTACCCAATCCCAACCTTTCGCACTTCGCGTCGCTACAGCGTTGGTGGACCGCCGATCCCGATCTCCATGCGAGCACCGGATGGCTCGGCCGCTACCTCGACCGCGCGGTCGGCTACGACGACCCGCTCGCCGGTATTGCCATCGGACCGGGCCCATCGCCGGTGCTGGCCGGTGCATCCTCGTTCGCCACCTCCATCACCGGCGCGCAAGGACTGCAGCCGGCCCGGCTCGACGCCGACGTTCGCGACACGCTGCTCCGGTCGTGGGCGTCGCTCGTTCCGGCGCAACCCCCGCCGTCGTTGCTGGGTCAAGTGCAGCGCGCGATCCACGAGACGCTCGACGCGCGCACGCGACTCGCGGGCGATCTCGGAGAGCGGACGCAGAATGCGTCCTCGAACCTCGATGGCACACTCGCAGACGCGCTCGAGCTCGCGGCGCGCCTCGCCGCATCGAAGGATCACCCGCGCGTCATCCATGTTCACGTCGAAGGCGACTTCGATACTCACGAGGGCGAAGCACAGCGGCATCCCGCGCTGATGGCCGAGCTCGACGCCGGCGTGAAGGCGTTCCTGAGCGCGCTCGACGAGCGTCAGGCATCCGAACACGTGGTGCTCGCAACGATGTCAGAGTTCGGTCGGCGCGCCGCGGAAAACGGTCTCGGCACTGATCACGGTGCCGCGGCCGCGCATCTCGTCCTGGGCGCTCCCGTGAAGGGTGGCCGTCACGGCGAACCATCGTCGCTCACGACGCTCGACGCCGCCGGCAACCTGATCGCGACTGTCGACTACCGCGCGTACGATGCCGCCCTGCTCGAATGGCTCGACCCGTCGGCCGACCTCGACGCCGTGCTCGGCACGAATCCCGGTTCGCTCCAGCTGTTCTCGTAGCCGGCGGCTATTGGCTCCTCCTCGGCGCGGCGAGCAAGCTTGCCGAGTGGAGGAGTCCTTGTTCGACGATGTCGGAGACATTCTGCGCGGCATTGCGCCCGTTGAGCTCGGCGCGTGCCGCTACCGCGCGCATCGCTACGGGATCAAGGTGTGGTTCGGAACGGAGAAACCGATCCGCGAGCACTATGAAGCGCAGGTAATCGGCGCGGACGAAGTCGAAGGTGCGTCGGTGTTCGCGCTCGAAGTGGGATTCCACGCCGAACATCCGCAGGCGGCCGAGAACGACTCGGTGATCGCGCACCTCCAGGCGCACGAGCGCGGCTGGCGACGAGCCCTCGGCAAGGAAGCCGAGGTCGGCGCGTTCCTCGGGCGCCAAGAGGCCTGGCGCCGGGTCTCGGAGACCTGGCCCGATCCCGACCTCGGCGCGTCCGATCTCGGACTCGAGATCGCGCTGCGACTCGTCGACTACGTCACCGCACTCGAGCCGGTACGACGCCGGCGCAAGAAGTAGGTCGGCCTGATTAGACGCGAGCGGGCGCGACCGGCGCCCCGGCGACATCGACGGTCGTGCGGAACACGCATCCGCGCAGCTCGGCGTTCTCGGAATGGCCGCCGGTCGTGACGTAGAGATCGCGCCCGGCGAAGCACAGGCTGGTCGTGAACGCCGACGGCGGTTCGAGCCTGCGGTCGGCGTCGCCGTCGGGTGTGAGACGCGCGATGCCGCCGGACACGAGCGCCACCCAGACGGCGCCGTGCTCGTCGAGCGCAATCCCATCGGGGTGGCCGAGCGCCGACACGTCGATGTCGCGACGGGTGGCACGCTCGATGTCGAAAACGATGATCCGCTGTTGGCGCGTGTCGCTGAGATAGATCGTGCCGACGTCAGCAGTGCACGCGACGCCGTTCGCGTGGACCACGTCGCCGAACACGACGGTGGCGTCGCCGTCGA
This sequence comes from Acidimicrobiia bacterium, assembly GCA_038213435.1. Classification (GTDB taxonomy): domain Bacteria; phylum Actinomycetota; class Acidimicrobiia; order IMCC26256; family PALSA-610; genus PALSA-610. Next base: position 38,999 of record JBBQTI010000025.1, on the reverse strand, counting down.
GCGCGACACTCCACAGCTCACCGGGAACGACCTGGGCCTGGCGGTCGAACACAGGAAAGCGCAACGCGCCGGCGTACGCGCGCCCCGTTGCGTCGGTGCACAGATCGTTCCATCCTGCGACGCCGTCGACGTGGAGCACCGTGCGGGGGTCGTGGCCCTCGCGGACGTGCACCAGGTCGCGACCCGAGCACACGATCCCGCCATCTTCGTGGATCGCGATGCCACCGACCCCCCGCCGCTTGGGTACCACGGTGGTCACCTGGCCGCTCTCGTCGATCCGGTAGACGCCGCCGCCGAGCACGTCGGAGAACACGAGAGAGCCGTCGATGTCGATCGTCGGCGCTTCCGCGAGCCCATAGCCGTACGCACACACGTCCCAGTCCATGACGCGGCCAGCCTATTTCGGGGTTGGCGACATAATGCCTCTCAGTTGGCGACGCGACCGCGAGGTGATGATGACTTCTGACGAAATGAAGGCGCTCGTGCGTCGCCATATCCAAGAGGGCTTCAACCGGGCCGATTGGACGGTGTGCGAGTCGACGCTCGCCGACGACTACACCGCCCGTTATGGCGCCGAGGGGCGGCCGAACGTGGGTCGCGATCACTACGTGCGCGTCTGCAAGATGCTGCGCCGCTCGTTCCCCGACGTTGCGATCTCGATCGAGGATCAGATCGTCGAGGGCGACCGGATCGTGAACCGGTACGTCGAGCGCGGCACGCTCACCGGCGAACCTTTTCTTGGCATCGCGCCCGCCGGACAGCGCTACGAGAAGCCGGGTACCACGGTGTATCGCGTGGCCGGCGGTCGGCTGGCCGAGTCGTGGGGCGTGGAAGACACCTTGGGCTGGTTCCGCCAACTCGGCAAATACACCGACTGAAGGAGCGGTCTTCGAGAGGTGTGTGCCCACTGCAGTGGAACGAACCGCGACGGCCGCGCGGTTCATCAGTTTTCGCGTTGTTAACGTGTCGACGCATGTTTCGGGGGCAGCGACCGGTTGACCTATGGGCGCGGATCGTGTCGATCGTGTGGATCGTGTCGGCTGTCATCGTGATCGAGGCGTGTGGCGACTCCGGTACGGCGACCAAGCCTGCGAAGGACGCCCGGGCCGGTACCTCGACCGGCGCGCCGACGGCGGCGCAGCTCGCGGAGGCGCGTCGTCTGCTCAATCCGGAGAACCAGCCGCAAGCGCCGACCGCGGACGAAGTCGCATGCGTCGCCCGGGTCGTCGTTCAGAATCCGGAGGTGGATCAAATCGCCAACGACATGGCACAGATCCCGGACAAGGATCTACGCGAGTTGGTCATGACCTCCTACCTCGGCTGCGCGCACGATTTCGTGCTCGATCTGTACATGCGTTTCGCGCCTGCGGACCTGACCCGGCCGGAGTTGGATTGTGTTCGGTCGAAGTTCGCGGAATTGACCATCAAGCGCCTCTCGGAGGTGATCGTCGAGGATCCCGACGCGGGCTATACGGGGCCGCTGGCGATCCAGGCTTGCAAGTCGGGCTCGCCTACGAACCCGCTGAAGAACGGCACACTCCCGGAAATGGGGGGAAGTTGACCACGTGACACTCAGCCGGCCGGACGTGTTGATTGCGCAGGGCGTCGTGAAGTCGTACCGGACCGAGGCGGAGATCGTGCACGCGCTCGTCGATGTCGACGTGACCGTGCGCGACGGCGAGTTCCTGGCCGTTACGGGCCCGTCCGGATCGGGAAAGACGACCCTCCTCAACTGCCTGTCCGGACTCGACACGATCGACGCCGGTTCCGTCGCCGTCGACGGTGTCGACCTCGCCTCGGCCGATGACGCGCGCCGCACCGAGCAACGCGCGTCGTCGATGGGATTCGTTTTCCAGACCGCGAACCTCTTGCCGGACTTCACGGCGCTCGAGAATGTGACGCTGCCGATGGTGCTGGCGGGCACCGCGCCCAAGGAGGCACGACGCGCCGCTCGTCTGGCAATGGAGCAGGTTGGTGTCGACCATCGACTCGGTCACTTTCCGTCGCAATTGTCAGGCGGCGAGCAGCAGCGAGTCGCGATCGCCCGCGCGTTCGCGAAGCGACCTCGGATCGTCTGGGCCGACGAGCCGACCGGCAACCTCGACGCCCACACGGCGGACCAAGTCATCGGCCTGCTCCGACAACTGCATGCCGACGGCACGACGCTCATTCTCGTGACCCACGACGTCGAGCTTGCTGCGCAGGCGGACCGCGGGATCGAAGTTCGCGACGGTCGCGTCGCCACCGATCGCTCGTCCAAGCGCGTATGACACTTTGGGTCTTGCTGATCGTGTCGATCGCGTTTTCGACGCCGTTGGTGTACATCGCAATCGCGCGGCCCGGTCTGCGGCTCCTCGCCTTGCGGCCCTCGATCAGACGACCCGGCCAAGCCGTCCTGGTCGTCTCCGGCGCGGTTCTCGCGACTGCGATCGTCACGAGCGCGAGCGTCCTCGGAGATTCGCTGCGCGCATCGGTTCGACGATCGGCCGTGACCCAGCTGGGACCGGTGGACGAGGAGATCCTTGGTGAAGGGATCGACCGCGGTCGGGCGATCCGGTCCGCGGTCGACCGTGCGGGCGGCTCGTCCGTCAGAGGCACGCTTTCGCTGCTCGGCCTGGTGACGACTGTGCGTGGCCGTGACTTCATCGCGCGCGTCGCGCAAGCACAGGTGCTCGAGGTCGACTTCGCCGAGGGATCCCGCTTCGGTGGAGACCCGTCCGCCACGGGAGTGACGGGTTCGACGCCGACTGGCGACGCCGCCGTGCTGAGCGCGGATCTGTCCGACCTCATCGCGATCAAACCCCGCCACCGCGTCACCGTCTATGCCTTTGGTGCCGCGCGGACGTTTCGGATTGCGCGCGTGCTTCCTCGGTTGGGCGTCGCCGGCCTCGCGACACCACTGTCGCCGAGCGGCAGTGAGTCGTTCAATCTCTTCGTGCCGCCGGGCACCCTCGCGGCGATGCTCGCCTCGTCGTCGCGCGACCGCGCCGGTGGCAACGTCGGCATCAGTACGCAGGCGTTGCCCGTGTCGATCGTCGCGGTCTCCAACCGAGAGACGGAATTGGGCGATCGGAGAACGAGCGCGGCCGTCACCACGCAGCTGCGAGCGGCGACGAGTGGTCTCGAAGTCGAGGTGCATCCGGTCAAACAGCAGCTTCTCGACGACGCCGACCAGCGAGGCCGTTCGTTCACGGAGCTGTTCCGCGCCTTCGGGTTCTTCGGCGCGGCCGGCGCCATCTTGTTGCTGATCCTGATGTTCTCGATCCTCGCCCGCGACCGTGTTCGATCGATGGGAATCCTGCGTGCCCAAGGCCTCTCGCGTCGGGGAACGTTTGCCGCGCTGGTTCTCGAAGGCTGGCTCTACACGCTCGTCGGCGTCGCCCTCGGCGCGCTCGGAGGCCTCGCGCTCGCCGCCGGTGCCCTCTTGGCCGCTCGTGACGCGTTCGGCGGTCCGATCGCGGGCGGAGTGGAGCTCGTGTTCTCGGCACGAGGCGGCAGCGTCGCGAGGGGTTGCGCGATCGGCCTCATCGTCTCCTTGTCGGTGGTGACGGGAACCGCGGCGATCGCATCACGTCGCAACATCGTCCGGCTGATGCGGCGGATGGAGGATCGACGCAGCATCCCGAAGCGCTCGGCGTGGATCGCGTGCGGTGTCGGTGTGTGCCCCGCGGGCATCGTGATCGGCGCCACCGGCATCACGATTGCGAATCCGGTCGCGATCGTCGCGGGGCCCGCGACGGCGGCGCTCGGCGTCGTCCTGGTTCTCTACACGCCGACGCGTGCTCGCTGGTTGATGTCGATCGCGTCGGTCGCGGTCTTCGTCTGGGCGGTGCTCGCGGTCACGATCGTCGGCACTGCTTTCACCCATCTTGGAACCGGCGTCGTCGTAGCCGTTGGTCTCGTGACAACCCTCTGTGGGGTCACGCTCGTTGCCGTCAACCACAACGCGCTCGTCCGACCAGTCATCCGATCCGGACGCGGTGGACCGGCACTCACGCTCGGACTCGCGTACGCGCGTACTGCACTGCTCCGCACCGCACTCCTTACGGGAATGTACGCAACTGTGCTCTTCTCGCTGACCCTGGTGGTCACGATCGGACAGCTCTACGGAAACGACGTGAGCGACCTCAGCCGCCGCCTGGGCGGCAACAGCGCCCTCGAGATCGCGTCTAACCCCGTCCACCCGGTCCCGCCTCGTGATGTCGCGCAGCTGGATGGCGTGAACCACGTCGCGGCGACCGCGGCCATGCGCGCACAGATGCAGACCGCTCGCGCACTGTCCGCGGGCAGCTCGGCCGCTGCTCGCGACGTCACCGTCGTCGGGTTCGACGACGCCTTCATCGGCCACGGCTCGCCCCCGCTCGCAAGCCCCCGACTCGCCGGGTCCGGACTTTGGGGAACGCCGGACGCGGCGCTCTACCGAACGATCGCGGGAGACCAGACCAAGGTGCTGGTCGGCGCCGATCTGAACGCCGACCGCCTGAGCGGATTCGCGACCGGCCGGTTACGCATCGGCGACCGCGTCACGCTCCGGAATCCCGCGACCGGTACTGCTCGAACGCTCACTGTCGCCGGGCTGGTCGCCGCCGCGCGCTACAGCGGCTCCGACCACGTGTACGCAGCCCGAACCGTGTTCGACCAGCTCCTGGGCACCCGTGCGAGCTCCAACCTCCTGTTCGTCGGCACCGATGCGGGCGTCAACAACGACGTGCTCGCCGCCATCGTCGATGGAACACACCTTGCCAACGGCGCCTACGCCCGCTCGTTCGAGAGGCTCGCGCGCCAGAGTGTGTCGACGCGCCGGCAGTTTCTCGATGTGTCCGCCGGGTACGCCGCGATCGGGCTCGTCGCCGCCCTCGTCGGTATCGCGATCGTCATGATCGATCGGGTTCACGAGCGCCGCCGCCAGATCTCGACGCTGCGCGCCTTTGGCTGCCGCGCCGCGACCATCGGTCGGGCCTGCCGCGTCGAGTCCGCAGTCATCGCGTTCGAGGGCACGCTCATCGGCTGCGTCTGCGGACTGCTCGTTGCCTGGCGGCTCTCGTCGAACGGGGTGCTGGGGCAGCGGCTACCTTTCGATATTCCCGTGTTCCCCCTGCTTCTCGTTGCCGCGGTTGTCGTGACGATGTCCCTCCTCGCGGCGACCGTGCCGGCCCGCCGCGCGGCGCGGCTCGAACCCGCAACGATCCTGCGCGCCGGCGCCTGATGGAGGGGCTGGCGGTCGGCGTCGTCGGTGCGGGTGGCGTGGGGGTCGCGACGGCGTCCGCGCTCATCATGCGCGGGCTCGCGGGCCGGGTGACCGTCTACAACAGAGACCGTGGTACCGCGCACGGTCTCGCGCTCGACTTCATGCACGGGTTACCGCTGCTCTCGCACGTCGAAGTGCGCGGCCGCGGCCTCGACGAGATCGATCGTGAGGACATCCTCGTCATGACCGCCGGCCACCACACGACACCTGGAGAGAGCCGGCTCGACATTCTCCACCAGAACATCGTGGTGATGGATGCGGTCGCGACGGCCGTCGAGTCGGGCGAGTTGCCGCGGGTCGCGCTCGTCGTGACCAATCCTCTCGACGTCATGACCGAGTACCTGACTCGCCGGTGGAGCGATCGGCCGGTCGCGGTAATGGGCTCCGGGACGGCGCTGGAAACGCTCCGGCTCACCGACCGCATTGCGCGCGAGTGCGGTGTGCACCCGAGGAGCGTGCACGCGTGGGTGGTCGGCGAGCACGGCGATTCCTGCGTGTTCCTCCTCGACTCCGCGGTCGTCGGGACCCTTCCGCTCGTGGAGTTCGCGGCGCAGCGCGGCATCGACCTGACGCCCGATCGGCTTGCCGCGATCGAACGCGATGTTCGGGGCGCGGCCTACGAGGTGCGCGACCTGAAGGGCTCCGCCGTGCAGGGCATCGGACTCACGGTGAGCGGGCTCGTGCATGCACTCGCCCACGAGGTGGGCGCGCTCGTCCCCGTCTCGGTGCGAGTCGGCGACGGCGTGTGCGCCAGCCTGCCCTGTGTGCTCGGGCCGGACGGCGCGAGCGCGCCACTCTGGCCGCAGATGACGCAGTCCGAGCGGGAGGCGTGGGAGCACTCGCTCGAAGTGCTCGTCACCGCGAACGAGTCGCTGCCGATCTGATGGGTCAAGAGGCGTCGAGGTCGAGCCGGGCCGCGATCGCCGCGCCGATCTCGAGCGAGGCGGTTGCAGCCGGCGACGGCGCGTTCAACACGTGCACGGCGCGCCCGACCGAGTGGATCGCGAAGTCGTCGACGAGCTCACCGTTGGGCGCGATCGCCTGCGCGCGGACACCTGACGGCGTTGGTGCGAGATCGGCCCGTTCGATCTCCGGCACCAGGCGCCGCACGGCCGCCGTGAAGCGCCGGCGGCTCAGCGAACGGGCCATCTCGGCCACTCCGAAGCGCCAGTGCCGGGCCGCGAACCTTCGGAACCCCGGAAACCGAAACGTGTCGCGCAGGTGGCGCGCGTCGACGCGGCGCCACGCGTACCCCTCGCGTGCAAATGCGAGGACGGAATTCGGCCCTACGTGGACGTGGCCGTCGATCCCGCGGGTGAGGTGGACACCGAGAAACGGAAACTGTGGGTCGGGTACCGGATAGACGAGGCCGCGCACGAGGTGCGACCGCGCCGGCACGAGGTCGCGGTACTCGCCCCGAAACGCGATCACACGCAGGCCGTGGGCCCCGTCGGGCCCACTCACCGCGTTCGCAACCTCGTCGGCGTGGAGACCGGCGCACGTGACGACGCGCTTCGCCTCGATCGGCCCACCGGTCGTTTCCACGACGAGCCCGGAAGGCGTGTCGCGGCCGGAAAGCACGGCGCAGCCCAGGCGGATGACGGCGCCGGCCGCTTCGATCTCGACCGCCAGGGCGCGACACACCTGCGCGTAGTCGACGACACCGGTGTCGAGCACGTGTAGCGCGGCCACACCGGCCACGTGCGGCTCTTGCTCGCGCAGACGCTCGCGCCCGATCGTTTCCACGCGCACGCCGTTCGTCGCGCACCGTCGTTCCAGCTCGGCAAGACCCCGCCGGTCGTCGTCGTCGAGGGCGACCACGACCTTGCCGCATACCTTGTGGTCGATGCCGTGCGCTCGGCAGTACTCGACCATCGAGGTGCGACCTGCCTTGCAGAGCCGCGCCTTGTCGGATCCCGGTTCGTAGTAGACGCCGGCGTGGATCACGCCGGAATTGCGGCCGCTCTGGTGCGCGGCGACTGTCGCCTCCTTCTCCACCACGACGACCGAACGGTCAGGGTGCGCGCCCACGACCGCTCGAGCCGTGGCCAGCCCGACGATCCCACCGCCTACGACGAGCACGTCGACACGGTCCATCGTGCCGAACGCTATTGCCTGACGCGCGCCGTCAATCGTCGATGGCTTGGTAGGCCGAGGTCCAGAAGTCGAGGCACACATTCGGGGGATTCGGAGAAGTCCACCCGCGCTGAGTCATCAGGATCGTGACCATGTCCTCGCTCGGATCGGAATACCACGACGTGCCCATGCCGCCGTCCCATCCGAACTTCCCGACCGGTCCCGCCGGATCGGTGCGTCTCGTCACCATCGCAACACCGAAGCCCCATCCGTGGCTGTCGAAGTGATCGGGGACGAGACCGGATACCGCTTTCTGCTCGGGCGTCAGCTGATCGGTCGTCATGGTGTCGACCGACGGCCTCGAAAGAATCCGTTCGCTTCCGTGCCGGCCCCCGTTCAGCATCATCTCGCCGAAGGCGAGGTAGTCGTCGATCGTCGCGACGAGTCCACCGGCGCCGGACGGGAACGCGGGCGACCGACTCCATTGACCCTCTGCTTCGTCGTTGAGCTCGAGCGACTCGGTCTCGGCGTTCGTCCAGTAGCTCGTCGCGAATCGGTCGCGCTTGCTCCCGGGCACGCTGAACCCGGTGTCGGTCATCCCGAGCGGCTCGAAGATGCGTTCGCGAAGGAACGCCTCGAATGGTTGTCCCGATGCACGTGCGATCACAACGCCCAACACGTCGGAGCCGGTGTTGTACATCCACCGCGCGCCGGGCTGATGCATGAGCGGCAGCGTCCCCAGGCGGCGGATCCATTCGTCGGGCCCTGGTGGCGTCGATGGGTTGGACGGCCCTGGCCGAGCAGCTGTTCGTTCATCGCGTCGGCGATCGGATGCGTGCCCGGCGGCGCCATGACCATGCCGTAACCCAAACGAAACGTCAGCAGATCGCGCACCGTGATCGGCCGCTCGGCGGGCACGGTGTCGTCGAGCGGCCCGTCGAGGCGCTTCAACACCTTGCGATCGGACAGTTCCGGAAGCAGCCGGTCGACCGGCTCGTCCAAGCGGAGCCGGCATTCCTCGACGAGGATCATCGTCGCCGCGGCCGTGACGGGCTTGGTCATCGACGAGATGCGGAAGATCGTGTCGTGGCGCATCGGCTCACTCCCGCCCGCGGCGAGCGTGCCGATGGCGTCGATGTGCACTTCGCCGCGCCGGCTGACCAGGGTGACCAGACCCGGCAGGTCGCCGCGCTCGACGTATTGGGCCATGACGTCGTGCATGCGCTCGACTCGCGCCTTCGAGAGTCCTCCCGTGCTCACGTCGTCGTGTCCTCGTCGACGGCGAAGTCGGGGCGCGCGGCCCGTGCCGACTCCGCCCGACCCTTCGGCTCCTCCCAGTCCTCCTGGCGGCCGAGCGCGGTCTCGTCGAGCATGTAGTACGAACCGCCGATCGTCTCGAGGCCGCGGGCGAAGACGGAGTAAGTGTGGAAAACGCGATCGTCGACGCGCAGGAAGCAGCTCCGGCCCGGATCCTCGACGGGCTGATCGCCCTTGACGTAAACCGACGTGCCCGCCTGCTCGTGCTCGGCCTTGGTCCGATAGTTGTACTCGACCGGAGTGACGGCTGCGTCCAACGTGACGTGGAAGTCGTAGTTGAAGTCGCTGCCGAACGACGAGTACCACGGGAACGTCCAACCTCGGCGCGCCTTGTACGCCTCGATCTTCGCCAAGGGCGCGCGCGAGACGTAGGCGAACGTGGTGTCACGCGCGTGCAGGTGTTCGAGGTGACCCTTCGACATCTCGTCGGCGCCGGCCGTGCAGCTCGGGCACCCGTCGTCCCAGCTCGGGTCGAACATGAAATGGCCGATGATGAGCTGGCGGCGGCCGTCGAAGAGGTCGAGAAGGCTTGCCTTCCCATCGGGTCCGTCGAAGACGTATTCCTTGTCGATCTCGACCATCGGCAGCTGGCGCCGCTCGGCGCTCAGCGTGTCTCGCCGGTGGGTGAGCTCCTTCTCCTTGGCGAGGAGCGCCTTGCGAGCGACCAGCCATTCGTCTCGTGACACGACCGGCGGAAGACTCATGTGCGCTCCTTCGAAGATTCACGGCGAATGGCGAATGGTTCCGCCCCTGCCCTTGATACGACCCAACCTGCGGGCAGAAATCATCGGTGACTTCCTACCTGGCGGATGGTCTTGTCCGGTGTGGAACCCTTGCCGCCATCGAGACCGATCCTGATCGTCGTGCGTGGTCCGGTCGCTGCTTCCGGGCCGCTCGCCTGTGACGTGGGTCGGGTCACCGAGCCCGACGAAGTCGCGTTGGATGCGCTTTTGCGCTTGCAGCTGAGTGCACGGCGTTTGGGCCTCTCGATCCGGCTGCACAATGCCGCCGCCGCGCTCGTCGATCTTCTCGCCGTCGCCGGACTCTCGGACGTGCTGGTGGTAGCCGAATCAGGCGTCGAGCCGGATCGGAAGGTCGAAGAGCGGGAAGAGGTCGGGGTCGACGAAGAAGTCCATCGCAGTGATGATGCCGGCTGACAGCGTGAGGACGTGAATCGACCACGCGGAGAAACCGCCATCGGGATGCACGCGCCACTGCGCGAATGCCGGCGCACCGTTCGCGTTGATGCGGGCCAACCGAGATCCGCGACACCCGCTGCCCGGCCCGAGGAGCCACGTGCGGTATTCGCCCGCGCCCCGCATCCACAGCGGGTAGGGCGGCATCTGCATGGTGGCGTCCTCGTGCAGCAATGACACGAGCGATTCGATGTCGAAGCGTTCGAACGCGTCGACGTAGCGCGCGAGGAGCTCTTGTTGCGCCTCGTCGACGGGCTGTGGCGCGGTGCTCGCGGTGACGTTGTGATCGGCGAGCGTCGCTCGCGCGCGCTGGAGCGCGCTGTTCACCGACACGACCGTCGTATCCAGCAGCTCCGCGACCTCGTTCGCCTTCCATTTCAGCACTTCACGCAGGATCAGCACGGCCCGTTGACGCGCCGGGAGGTGCTGCAACGCGGCGACGAAGGCGAGCCGAACCGATTCGCGGATCTCCGCTTCCTCGGCCGGATCGCATGCGGCGGGTGTGACGCGTCGATCGGGGACAGGCCCGACCCACATGCTCTCGCCAGTGGGCGGATCGACAGGCCCGTCGGCCCGACCGACGGCCATGAGATCGATCGGCAGCGCGCGGCGCCGGCGACCCTTCAACATGTCGAAGCACACGTTGCTCGCGATGCGATAGAGCCACGACCGCACCGCGGAACGACCTTCGAACCGATCGAAGCTGCGCCACGCGCGCACCAACGTCTCCTGCACCGCGTCGTCGGCTTCGAACGCCGAACCGAGCATCCGGTAGCAGAACGCGGTCAACTCGGCTCGGTGCTGCTCGAACCCGAGCTCGGCCGCGGCCGGATCGAGGCTCGTCGTGCCTGTCATGCGCGGCCGCTCCTTCGCTCAGTTCCTCGGGTGAAACACGGTACCCAACGAGCCGTCAGCTCCCGGCTACGAGCTTGAAGAGCGCGCCGGTGGGATCGGTGGCCGTGGCCAGGCGTCCGTACGGCGTGTCCTGCGCCGGTTCCACGATCGAGCCCCCCAGGTCGACGATCTTCGCCAGGACCTTGTCGGTGTCGTCGGCGCCGAAGTAGATCGACCAGCTCGCCGGGGCTCCCGCGGGCAAGAAGGAACTGGCATCCATGATGCCGCCCAGCTGGCCGTCGCCCTCGCCGAGGGTCGTATAGCGCAGCTCGGGGCTGTCGCTCGCGACGTGCGTGTCCCACTTGAACGCGTCGCGGTAGAACTTCACCGACGCCTCGTACGCGCCGGTCTGCAACTCGAACCAGCTGGGAGCGCCCGGCTCCGCGAGGATGCCGAAGCCCTTGTGGAGCCCCGGCTGCCAGATGCCGATGGCGGCCCGACCCGGGTCGGTCACCACTGCCATGGTGCCGAGCTCCATGACCGGTGTCGCCGGGACGACGACCTCTCCGCCCTTGGAAGAAGCCGCGTCGACGGTCGCCTGCGCGTTCTCGCTGGCGAGGTACACCGACCACTGGTCCGGAATCCCCGACTGGCCGTCGCTGCGCATACCGCCCGCGACCGGCAGGCCGTCCTTGGAGAAGTTGATGTAGCCGCCGTACTCCTCGCCGGCGTCTTCGGCCGTCCAGCCGAACAGTTCGCCGTAGAAGGCCTTGCTCTTGTCCGGATCGGTGGTCGAAAGCTCGATCCAACACGGTGCGCCAACAGGGGCTACGTCACGTTTCGGCACGGCTCGCTCCTTCGGGAAGTTCTCGGCTCTCGTTACATAAGACTGCCCAGAACGCGGGAAGTCATCGCACGCCCGGGCGCGCGCGGATTTTGGGTCTTGCGGATTGCCCGCCGCGTTGTATGTTGGCGGTATGTCGGACTGGCCATCCGATGAGCCGCTCAGCGTGGCAGTTCACCAAGCCACCGGGATGATCGCCGCCCAGGCTGACTGCGACGTCAGCGAAGCCTTCAACGCGAGATCGTGAGGCCCCGACCTGGAAGGCTGCGGGTCAGCCGCTTACCGAATCGACGGGAGATCTCGCGATGGCCGACCTCATGCCGATGGTCCATTCCGAGCGCGCGTCGCTCGGCGAATTCCTCGACACGCTGACGCCCGCACAGTGGAGCTCGCCGACGTGGTGCGAGAAGTGGACCGTCCAGGAGCTTGTCGCGCACCTCACCGCCGCCGGCAACATCACCGCGGGCCATTTCTTCGCCGGGTTCGCCAAGGCCGGATTCAACTTCGACAAATTCGTCGATGGCGACCTGCGCAACTACTCGAACGGAACGCCGGCCGACGTGAAGGCGCGCTACGACGCGATCATCACGAGTAACCGCAAGCCGCCCGGGCCCGCGTACGTCGCGCTCGGCGAGGTGATGGTGCACGGCGAGGACATCCGCCGCTCCCAGGGCGCGCGCGGTGAGCATCCGGCGGAGCATCTCGTGACGTTGGCCGAGCTCTACAAGAAGACGGGGGCGCCGTTGCGAGCGAAGAAGCGCGTCGTCGGGCTGAAGCTGGAAGCGACCGACGTCGATTGGGCGACCGGCGACGGTCCCGAAGTGAAGGGCCCGTGTATGTCGTTGATCCTGGCGATGGTCGGGCGCACCGGCGCGCTCGAGGATTGCGACGGTTCAGGCGTCGAGACGCTGCGCGCCCGCGCCTGATCTCGCGGATCAGCCGTGTAGGGCAACGGGCTACGGCCTCGGCAGGCCCTGTTGCTTGTCGAGCATGTCTTCCATGACAGAGCGGATGAATTCGTCGGCCTCGGAGGTCATTCCCCCGACGACTCCGCCGTAGATCGCGGCGCTGGCCGGCTTCTCGTCCTTGTGCTCGTGCGCGTAACGCACCGCGTCGGCGAGGTCGGTCTCGAACGCGTCGGCGAGGCCGTCCTGCGTCTGAGGGCGGGTGACCGCCATGTGGATCGCGTTCGGGTACTGCTGGCCGTTGAACCGCCAACCTTTCGTACGCATGTAGTCGTTCACGTGGTAGATGTCGAACACGTCACTCGTGAAGCTGAAGCAGAAGGTCGGCGCGCCGAGGATTCGGAGCTCGGGATGCGAGCGGACTGCGTCCTGCATCTTGAAGGCGGTCTCGAAGATGGCGCGCGCGTACTTCATGTAGCCGTCGCGACCCATGCTGACGAGCGACGCCCATGTGGACGCGAGGATGCCGCCCGAACGCGAGCCTTCGATACCGGGCGACGCGTACTTCCCACCCGTCCAGTCGGTCAGCATGAAGTATTGACTGTTGCGCAACGCCTTGTCGCGGAACGCCAGGACCGACGCGCCCTTGAGTCCGTAGCCGTACTTGTGCGTGTCGGCCGAGATGCTCGTGACGCCCGGAACGCGGAAGTCGAACAGCGGGATGTTGGGGTAACCGAGCTCCTGACCCCACGGCAGGATGAAGCCGCCCAGGCAACCGTCGACGTGCAGGCCGACGCCCTGCTCGAGCGCGAGGTCGGACAGCGCGGCGATGGGATCGACCGTTCCGTAGCCGTAGTTGCACGCCGATCCGACCATCGCGATCGTGTTCTCGTCGACCAGCTTCGCCATCGCGTCGACATCCGCCGCCATGGTCTCGGAATCGATCGGTGCCCGCCGGCATTCCACTGCGAGCAGGTGGCAAGCCTTGTCGAACGCGGGATGCGCGGTCTCGGGCTTGACGAAGTTCGGCCGCTCGATGCCGCGCTCGTTCCGCGCCCATTCGCGGTACGCGAGCACCGCGTGCAGAATGCTTCCGCTACCACCCGACGTGACGAGACCGGCCGGTTCGCCCTCGGTGACCGCGTCGGCGTGGAGCATGTCGAGTGTCATGGCGATGATCTCGCCCTCGAACTTGGTCATGCTCGGACACATGTCGCGCTGGAGCGCGTTCATGTGCGCGAAGAGCTCGAACGCGCGCCCGAGGAACTCGTAGTGCGTGTGGTCGCCGCAGTACATCGTTCCCGAGCACTTGCCCGTCTCCCACATCTTGTCCTCGCCGTGGGCGAACTCGTCGAGCTCGGCGATGATCGAGTCGCGCGAACGTCCTTCGGACGGCATGCCGCGCAGCACGTCGTGGGTGGTGGCGTACGGGTACGACGAGCTCATGAAAGCGCCTCACTGATCGGGAGGAGAGCAGCGTACGCAGCCTCGAACTGTCCGTGTCGATCGGCGAACAGGCTGCGATGGGTCGGGTCGGGCTCGAAACGACGCGCGCTCGACGTGGGCTCGCGGTCGAGGTCGGCATGCGACCGGGAGCCGGAGCGCTGCAACGCGAGGAGCGCGGTGGCGCGGGCGATCGCGACATCGGGGGCGGTGGGCGCGACCATCGGCCGGTCGAGGACGTCGGCGAGGACCTGGCACCATCCAACGGATCGCGCCGCGCCGCCGACCAGCGCGATCTCGTCGATCGGATGGCAGGTGAACCGTTCCACCGGGCGCAGGAGGGCGCGGAGATTGTGCGCGACTCCTTCGACGACGGCTCGCGCGAGATCGCGTCGGGTCGTCTCGAGCGACATGTTCACGAAGCCGCCCCGCATCGAGCTGTCGCCCTGGGGCGCACTCGCACCGCCGAGCCAGGGCAGGAACATGACGCCGCCCGCGCCGGCCCGGGTCGCGCTCAACGCGAGGTCGAGCGATGCGAACGGGTCGGCGGCTCGGTGATCGCCGAGCTCGTCGACGGCGTAGATCAGGTTGCGCAGTACGTGCTCGAGGATCCTGCCGCCGAGCCCGTTCTCGGCGCACACGACGTACCGATCGGGGTAGGGGGCCGGCATCGAGAAGATCTGATGCTCGAGGTCGACACGGAATTCGTCGACCTCGTCGACCAGCACACTCGTGGTGCCGATCGAGATGCCGGCTCTTCCGGGCGCGAACGCGCCGGTCGCGACCGCGACGGTCGCGGTGTCGTTCGTGCCCGCGTACACCGTCGCCGACTCATCGAGGCCGAGCTCGCCCGCGACGGCGGGCAAGAGGGAACCGACCGCGCTCTCGATCGGCACCAGCGGCGGCAATCGGGCGGTGTCGACCCCCGCGAGCTTTACCAGCTCGTCGTCGTACGTGGGCGGGTCGAGCGAGCGGTTGTCGCAGAGTTGAAACATGTACGTGCTGTGCTTGCTCGCGGTGATGCGCCCGGTGAGACGCGCGGTCACGTAGTCCATGGCCTCGACGTACGCCGCAGTGTGCTCGTGCACCTCCGGCCGGTCTTCCTGCACATAGAGAATGTGCGCGAGTGACAGACCCCCGCCGACGGGCGGAATGCCGTGACGCTCGACGAACGTGAAGAATGCGTTCTCGTCGCGTTTCATGATCTCGAGCGAGTGATCGGTCCCCCGCAGGTCTTGCCACATCAGCATGGGTATGAGCGGACGGGCCGAGACGTCGATCGCGACGATCGAGGAGTACTGGCTGCACACCCCGACGGCGTGCACGCCGCGAGCCTCGCTCGGGTGCGCGGCGGTCACCTCGCGAATGGCGTCGACCAGCGATGTCCACATCGCGTCGGCGTCCTGCTCTGCGACCTCCCCGGTTCGGTTCATCGGTAGCGCCCGATGCGCAGTCCCGGCCGTGGTGCCGTCACCCCGCACCAGCGCGACCTTCACGTTGGTCGTGCCGATGTCGACCCCCAGTGCGTTCTCCATCTCCGGAATCATGCCCGGGCCCCGGTCGCGGCGAAGGCAATGGTTCGGCTCTCTAACGGTTCGGTACCCTGGCGCGCTGGTGGAACGTGCCGACCTTCCCCGCGCGGCGCGGGCCCTGACGCTCGCGGCCCGAGCCCTCGAGCGGGCCGCGGCCGCGCGCGACCTCACCCTCGCCCAGTTCCGGGTTCTCGCGCTGATCGCGGCCGGGGACGAACGCTCCTCCCTGCTGGCTGAACGGCTGGCGGTCGCCAAGCCCACGATCACTGCGGTCGTCGACGGGCTGGTCGACCGCAGGCTGGTTGCGCGCGAGGCCGTCGTCGGCGATCGCAGGTCGATCCGGGTCGCGCTCACTCCCGCCGGCGCCGTGGCGCTGCGTGCGGCCGAGCAGGAGATGAGCGAGACCCTGGGTCGGATCTTCGAACACGCCCGCGAACGAGACGTGCTGCTCGGTGCGCTTCTCGATCTCGATGACGCGCTCGCGCGGCGCATGGAGGCGCGTCTACGCGGCGAGCGCGGGCACGAGGTGGCGACGTGATTCGGGGATGCGCGTGAGGAAGAAGCAGGGCTGGATCCGCCGCCTCGTCGGCTACATGAAGCCGCACAAGAAGAACGCGTACATCGCCTTCGGGGTCGCGATCGGCGGCCAGCTCATCCAGTCGTTGCTCCCGGCCGTGCAGAAGGTCGTCATCGACGACGTCATCACGCACCACAAGAAGTCGCTGGCGCCCTGGCTGACCTTGATGATCGTCATGGGTGTGCTCACGTTCGTCTTCGCGTACAACCGACGGTTCCGGGGTGGGCGGATCGCGCTCGACGTGCAGCACGACCTGCGGACCGCGATCTTCCGCCAACTGCAGCGGCTCGACTTCGCCCGCCACGACGAGCTTTCGACCGGTCAGCTCGTGAGCCGGGCGTCGTCCGACGTCGCGTTGATTCAAGGCTTCCTGCAGTTCCTCCCGATCGGCGTCGCGAACGTCTTGCTGTTCATCGTCTCGCTCACCGTGATGTTCGTGCTGTCGGTACCGCTGGCGCTCGTCATGCTGGCCGTCGCTCCGCTGCTGCTCATCACCGCCATGAAGTTGAGGACGTCGGTCTTCCCTGCGAGCTGGGACGCGCAGCAGAAGGCGGGTGACGTCGCCAATGTCGTCGAGGAAGACGTGACCGGCGTCCGGGTCGTGAAGGGCTTCGGCCAGGAGGCCCGCGAGCTCGAGAGACTGACCGATCGCTCGGCGTCGATGTTCGCGTCTCGTGTCCGCCTGGTGAACATCCAAGCTCGGCTCCAACCCGCGATGCAGACGATCCCTGCGTTCGGTCAGGTGGCGGTGCTCGCACTCGGCGGATGGCTCGCGCTGCACCACCACATCACCTACGGCACGTTCTTCGCCTTCGCGTCGTACATGCTGCTCATCACTCCGCCCGTCCGACAGCTGGCAGCGATCCTCACGGTCGGCCAGCTGGCGCGCGCGGGCGCCGAGCGCATCTACGACCTGCTCGACTCGACCCCGCTCGTCCAGGATCTTCCCGACGCGCGCGGGCTGCATGTCGAGGGGGGCGCGGTCTCCTTCGACCACGTGACGTTCGGATACACGTCGACGGAACCGGTGCTGCGCGACTTCAGCCTGCAGGTCGCGCCGGGCGAGACCGTCGCGCTCGTGGGCAGCTCGGGCTCGGGCAAGTCGACCGTCGGGCTGTTGCTGCCCCGGTTCTACGACGTGCATTCGGGCGCGGTCACCATCGACGGCGTCGACGTGCGCGACGCGACTTTGCAATCGCTGCGCCGCAGCATCGGCGTCGTGTTCGAGGACTCGTTCCTCTTCTCCGACTCGATAACTGCGAACATCGCCTTCGGGCGGCCGGACGCAACACCGGCCGAGGTCGAGACCGCGGCCCGTGCCGCCGAGGCGCACGAGTTCATCATGCAGCTCCCCTTCGGCTACGAGACCGTCGTCGGTGAGCAGGGTCTGACACTCTCGGGTGGTCAGCGGCAACGCGTCGCGCTCGCGCGCGCCCTGCTCTCCGACCCCGAGATCCTGCTCCTCGACGACGCCACGTCGTCGGTGGACTCCCGCATCGAGGAGGAGATCCATGCAACCTTGCGCCGGATCGCGAGCACGCGCACGACGTTGCTCATCGCGCACCGGCGCTCGACCTTGTCGCTCGCCGATCGGATCGTGGTCGTCGACAAGGGGCAGGTGGTCGACGCGGGAACGAACGAAGAGCTGACCGCGCGCTGTCACCTGTACCGGTTGCTCCTGTCCGGCCCGGGCGACGACGCGGAGGGTATCGACGCCGTCGAGGAGCGGGTCGAGGACGACACCCGCGTCGGCGGGATCACGCCTTCGGCGTGGCTCGGTCTCGAGGACGACGTGCTCCGGAGCGCGCTGATCGTCGATCGCACCCGTACCGCGAGCCCGGCCGCGATGCGCTTCGGAGGTCCGACGGGCGGGGGTGGCGGCGGGGCGGCGGGCGGCGCGGCGTGGGGCGGCGCGCTGGCGCCGACGCCCGAGTTGCTCGCCCGGGTCGATGCGCTCGAGCCGGCCGACGCCGATCCGCAGGTCGACGTCGGAATCGAAGCCGGGCCCGCGCCCGACTTCTCGTTCCTCGGTTTCCTGCGGCACTACCGCGGGTGGTTGCTCGTCGGGATGTTCCTCGTTGCGCTCGACGCGCTGTGCACGCTGGCCGGGCCATTGCTCGTGCGATACGGGCTCGACAACGGCGTCGCGAAGAACACACCACGCGCGCTGTGGATCGCGACCTTCGTGTTCCTCTCGGTCACCTTGTTCGACTGGTGGGTGATGTGGGCCGAGGCGCGCGTGATGGGGCGCAGCTCCGAGCGGCTGCTGCATGCGCTGCGGATCAAGGTGTTCGCACACCTGCAGCGCCTCGGTGTCGACTACTACGAGAACGAGATGGCCGGCCGGATCATGACGCGCATGACGACCGACATCGACGCGTTGTCGCAGCTGTTACAGAACGGTCTTGTCAACGCGCTCGTCAATCTCGTGACGTTCGTCGGCGTGGGTATCGCGCTCGCGATCATGAACCCGCGCCTCGCCTTGGTGAGCGCCGGAGTCCTGCCACCGCTCTTCATCGCCACCTTGTGGTTCCGGAATCAGTCGAGCAAGGCGTACGAGGCCGCCCGTGAGCGCATCGCGGCCGTGAACGCGAACCTCCAAGAGGGACTTTCCGGTGTCCGCGTGTCGCAGGCCTTCGTGCGGGAGGAACACAACCAGGCACAGTTCGAGGAGGTCGCCGGCGGTTACCGGGACGCGCGTGTGCGCGCCCAACGATTGGTCGCGATCTATTTTCCCTTCGTCGACTTCCTGTCCGACATCGCGGTCTGCCTCGTGCTGGGTGCGGGAAGCGTGCTCGTTGCGCACCACTCGCTTTCGGTCGGTGCCCTCATCGCGTTCCTGCTCTATTTGAACCTGTTCTTCGCGCCGATCCAGCAGCTGTCGCAGGTCTTCGACTCCTACCAGCAGGCGCGCGTCGCGATCGCGCGGATCACGGAGCTGCTGGCGACGCCGACCTCCTTGGTGCAACCTGCGCATCCCGTAGCCGTCCCTCGCCTCTCCGGTGACGTCGAGCTCGAACACGTGCGCTTCCGCTACCGCAACGCCACGGAGGACGCCTTGCGTGGTATCGACCTCCGTATACGTCCTGGCGAAACGGTCGCGCTGGTCGGCGAGACCGGGGCCGGGAAGTCGACGGTCGTCAAGCTGGTCGCGCGTTTCTACGACCCGACGGAGGGACGAGTGAGTGCCGACGGTGTTCCGGTGAACGCGTACGACCAGGTCGCGTTCCACCAGCAGCTCGGCGTCGTCCCACAGGAGGCGTTCCTGTTCTCGGGGACGATCCGCGACAACATCGCGTACGGGCGCAACGACGCGACCGACGCCGCGGTCGAGGCCGCCGCCCGCGCCGTCGGCGCACACGAGTTCATCGCGGGCCTGCCGGGTGGCTACTTGCAATGGGTGAGCGAGCGGGGCCGATCGCTGTCGTCGGGCCAGCGTCAGCTCATCGCGTTGGCGCGCGCCCACCTCGTCGACCCTGCGATCCTGTTGCTCGACGAGGCGACGTCGAACCTCGACCTCCAGACCGAGGCGAGGGTGCAAGCCGCGATGGGCGTCGCGGCGCACGGCCGAACCACGATCCTGATCGCGCACCGGTTGCAGACCGCACGCCTCGCCGACCGCATCGTGGTGATCGACCACGGCCGCGTCGTCGAAGACGGCGCGCACGACGAGTTGGTCGCTCGGCGCGGGGCGTACGCGCGGATGTGGGCGACCGCAGAGGGCGAACCCTCCGCCGCCGCCAACTGAACCGTTTTCCCGCGGTAGCGTCCCCGAGATGCCGCAGATGCCAGCCGATCGAGCGGGTCGCACCTGGTGGCGCGACGGGGTGCTCTACCAGATCTACCCGCGCTCGTTCATGGACACGAACGGTGACGGGGTCGGCGACCTGCGCGGCATCACGCAACGGCTCGACCATCTCCAGTGGCTCGGCGTCGAGGGTATCTGGCTCGATCCGATCATGGTGTCGCCCAACGACGACTGGGGCTACGACATCGCCGACTACGTCGAAGTCGATCCGTCGTTCGGCACGCTCGCCGACGCCGACACTCTGATCGAGGAAGCTTCCAAGCGCGGCATCCGCGTGATCCTCGACCTCGTGCCCAACCATACGAGCGACCGTCATCCGTGGTTCCTCGACGCGAAGTCGGCGCGGGACGCTCGGCATCGCGATTGGTACGTGTGGGCCGACCCCAAGCCCGACGGCTCGGTACCGAACAACTGGGGCATGGCCTTCGATCCCCGCCGACCCGCGTGGACGTTCGACGAGGCGAGTGGCCAGTACTACCTCAATCAGTTTCTTCCCTCGCAGCCCGACCTCAACTGGTGGAACGAGGAGGTCCGCGACGCGTTCGACGCGATCCTGCGCTTCTGGTTCGACCGCGGTATCGCGGGTTTCCGGATCGACGTGTGTCATTCGGTCATCAAAGATCGCGAGCTGCGCGACAACCCGCCGGCCACGCCCGACGACCACTGGTACGTGCGGATGATGGGGCAGCGATCGGTGTACAACGCGTGCCGTCCCGAGGTGCACGACGTGCTCCGGCGTTGGCGCAAGCTCGCCGAAAGCTACGACCCACCGCGCGTCCTCATCGGAGAGACCTACGTGCTGGAGCCGGAGGCGTTCGCGACCTTCTACGGCACCGGCGACGAGCTGAACCTCGCCTTCAACTTCATGCTCTTGCATTCGGAGTTCCGCGCCGCGCAGTTGCGCGAGGCGGTGGAGCACGCCGAGCAGTTGCTGCCGTCCGACGCGTGGCCGGTTTGGACCGGCGGCAATCACGACAACCACCGCTTCCCGACCCGCTGGTGCAAGAACGATCCGGCGCGCACCCGGGCCGCGCTGGTCATGCTCATGGGGTTGCGTGGTACGCCGTTCCTCTATTACGGCGACGAGATCGGCATGGTCGACACCCACGTTCCGAAGGATCGCATCCTCGACCCGGTCGGCGTGTTCCACGGCGCGCGCATGGGACGCGACGACGAGCGCACGCCGATGCACTGGTCGGCCGTCGCGGGTGCCGGTTTCTCCGAGCCCGGCGTCGAGCCGTGGCTCCCGTACGGCGACTACGCGGCGTACAACGTGGCCGACCAACGCCACGACCCGGATTCCGTGCTCGCGCTGACGCGCGATTTGATCGGCCTGCGCGACGCGATGCCCGAGCTGCGGGGCGGCTCCCATCGCACCTTGCCCGGGCCGAGCGACGACGTCTGGGCGTGGCGGCGCGGTGAGCGCACCATTGTTGCGTGCAATCTCTCGGACGATGCCGTCGAGATTGCCGACGTCGGGCCCGGCGCGATCCGGATCTCGACGATTCGAGCCCGCGCCGACGAGCGCGTCGACGGCGCGCTGCACCTCGCGCCCTGGGAAGCCGCGATCGTGTGGCGCGACTGAGCCGGCCGGTCAGCTCGGGTGCGCCGCGCACCACGCCAGGAGATCGTCGGCGCTCCGGTAGTTGACGACCTGGTCGGCCACGACGCCGCATTCGGCCGCGCGATCGGTGCCGTACGGTTGCCAGTCGAGTTGGTCGGCGGCGTGCGCGTCGGTGCTGATCGCAACCTTGATGCCGGCATCGACGGCCTTGCGCAAGATGTCCCTCGGAGGGTCGAGCCGCTCCGGGCGGCAGTTCACCTCGATCGCGGTGTCGAAGACGCGGCACGCCTCGATCACGATGTCGGCGTCGAACTCCGACTGCGGGCGACCTCGACCGACGAGCAGGCGCCCAGTGCAGTGGCCGAGCACGTCGACGTGCGGGCTCGCGATCGCGGCAACCATGCGCCGCGTCATGGCGACTGGCTCCATGCGCAACTTCGAATGCACGCTCGCCACGACGACGTCGACGCGTGCGAGCAGTTCCTCCGACCCGTCGAGCGCGCCGTCTTCGAGGATGTCGCACTCGATTCCGGTGAGGATCCGGAACGGATCCATCTCTTCGTTCAACCCGGCGACGACGTCGAGCTGCTCGCGCAACCGCTCCGGCGACAACCCGTGCGCGATGGTCAGCCTCGGTGAATGATCGGTGAGCGCGAAGTAGTCGTGCCCGAGCGCGCGCGCCTTCTCGGCCATGGTGCGAATCGTGTCGCCCCCATCCGACCAATCGGAGTGCACGTGCAGGTCGCCCTTGAGCTGTGCGCGCAACGCATCGCCCGCCGCCGTTCCCGGTGTCTCCGCGTGTTCGAGCAGCTTCTGCAGGTACTTGGGTGTCTCCCCGGAGAGCGCTTCCGCGATCACTGCCGCGGTCGTGTCGCCGATGCCCGGGAGGTCCTGCAGACGACCGGCGTCGGCGAGGAACCGCAGCTCGGATTCCGGCACCCGGGAAACCTCTCGCGCCGCGCGTCGGAATGCCTGCTGCCGGGGGCCCGGCGCGCGCGCCCGCATCAGGAGCTCGGCGATGCGCTCGAGGGCCTCGACGGGCGTCATGCATCGACCGTACCCCGGCGCCATTCGGCAGACGCCCTCGTATACTCGCTGGCTCCGGAGGGCTGACCGAGTGGCCGAAGGTGCTCGCCTGCTAAGCGAGTAGGGGGTTACAAGCTCCCTCGAGGGTTCAAATCCCTCGCCCTCCGCCAAGGGAGCATCCTCGAATGACAGACGACTACGCCGCCGCCTTCGCCGCCTTGGGAGCCGCGACGCTCGGGGAGAGCGGCGGGCGGCCGATGGCGCCACGTGTGCGACCGGCGTGGAGCGGCGCATGGGTCAGCGCGCCCGCGTTCCCGGTCAACTGCAGCACGGCCGACAACCTCGCGATCCACGTCGCGGTCGCGGAGGCTCCGGCGGGCTCGGTGCTCGTCGTTAATGTCGGCCACGAACACGCGCGCGGTTACTGGGGCGAGGTGCTGACGACCGGCGCAGAGGCGCGCGGGTTGCGCGGTCTCGTGATCGACGGTGGCGTACGTGATCTCGACGCCCTCGAAGCGCATCGCTTCCCCGTGTTCTCGACGATGATCGCCCTGCGCGGCGCGACCAAGCAGGAATCGGGCAGCATCGGAGGCTCGGCGAGCGTCGGCGATGTCGAGGTTGCATGCGGCGACTGGATCGTTGCGGACGCCGACGGCGTCACCGTCGTACCCCTAACGCATCTCGAGGACGTGCTCGCCGCCGGACGGACGCGCGCGGAAAAAGAAGCACGTTTCTTCGAAGAGCTGCGCGCCGGCCGCACGACAATTCAGTTGCTTGCCCTCGACGACACACCGATCGAGCGCAGCTGACGAACGGGCCGGATAGCGACTCTCAGCCGACCCGGTGCAACAGGTTGCGGTCGGTGTGTTCGACCACGGCGCCGAAGCGTGAGTGCTCCACGGTCGTCAGTTCGTCGTATGCCCAGGTGCCGTCGGTATTGACCGCCACGGTGCACTTGTAGTCGGAGGTGCGGGCGGCGTCGGCGAGGAAACGGTTCGATAGCACCCCGTAGATCTCCGAGCCGCACTCGGCGTGCATCGTGAAGTCGGTCGCGTCGGGCGCGGCGTCACCGCCTGCCATGACGAGGCTGCCGCGTGGTATCACGAAGCACCGCATCACCTGCCCGTCGGCTGCGTCCCAGAGCCAGTAGCCCACCTCGGTGTGGAACGGGTTTTCCTCGGTTCCTCGCCACGCCGCCATGCGGTAGTCGAGCCCGAACAGCACCTGCTTTCCGTTCTCGACCGGTCCGAACGGCTTCATCGAGGTCTTCTCGCGGTACGGCGTGTCCTTCACCTTGCCTTCGGCGTTCGCGTACGCGAAGTCGAGTCCCTGATCGCCTTCCCATTCACCGATCAGCGCGGCCAGCGGTCCCCATTCGGCGTTGTCGCTCATGCCGCCCATGCTATTGAGGCGAATCACATGGTGCCCGTTCGGTGCCGCGTCTATAAAACCACGACCGAACGGAGCACCTCGCCCCGCTCCATCTTGTGGAACGCGGGTTCGACCTCGTCGAGCGCGATCGTCTCCGAGACGAACTTGTCGAGCGGGAAGCGGCCCTGGAGGTACAGGTCGATCAGCGTCGGAAAGTCTCGCGACGGGAGGCAGTCGCCGTACCAGCTCGGCTTCAGCGCGCCGCCGCGTCCGAAGAAATCGATCATCGGGATGTCGGGAAGCGCCATATCGGGCGTCGGCACGCCGACCTGCACGACGGTGCCGGCAAGGTCGCGCGCGTAGAACGCCTGCTTCAACACCTCGGGCCGGCCGACCGCCTCCACGCACAGATCGGCGCCGTTGCCGTCGGTGAGCGCGCGAACCGCCTCTATCGCGTCGACCGTCGACGCGTCGACGGTGTGCGTCGCGCCGAAGCCGAGAGCCCACTCGAGCTTGCGCGCGTCGAGGTCGATCGCGATGATCGTGCGCGCACCGGCGAGACGGGCGGCCGCGATCGCCGCGTTGCCTACGCCGCCGCAACCGAACACGGCGACGGTGTCGTCACGATCGACGCCCCCGGTATACGTTGCGGCGCCGAAGCCGGCCATCACGCCGCACCCGAGCAAGCCGGCCGCGGTCGGATCGGCCCGCCCGTCGACCTTCGTCGCCTGACCGGCCGCGACGAGCGTCTTCTCCGCGAACGCGCCGATGCCGAGCGCGGGCGACAGTGGCGTGCCGTCGGCGAGCGTCATCTTCTGCGTCGCGTTGTGGGTGTTGAAGCAGTACCACGAGCGGCCACGGCGACAGGCTCGGCACTCGCCGCACACAGCCCGCCAATTGAGCACCACGAAATCGTCCGGCGCGATTCCCGAGACGTCGGGCCCGACCGATTCCACGATGCCCGCGGCTTCGTGTCCGAGCAGATACGGATAGTCGTCGCCGATGCCGCCTTCGCGGTAGTGCAGGTCGGTGTGGCATACGCCGCACGCCTGGACGCGCACCTTGGCCTCGCCCGGACCGGGATCGGGAACGACGATCGTCTCGACCGTGACCGGCGCCTGCTTCGCGGTCGCAACGACGCCGCGTACTTGCTCGCTCATGACGCCGAGGCTACGCGGCGATCAAGTGGGCGTCACGATGTTGGATGGGGTGCCGCCGGCGAGCACGGTCGCGACCGCGGTCGTCGCCAGCGTGGCCATGCGCGTGCGGGTCGCCTGCGACGCCGAACCGATGTGAGGGAATAACACGGTGCGCGGCGCGCTGAGCAATCGACGCTCGACCGTGGGCTCGCGCTCGTACACGTCGATGCCGGCGGCGAACAGCCGCCCGTCGTGCAGCGCTTCGGCCAGGGCGCGCTCGTCGACGACCGTGCCGCGGGCGGTGTTGACCAGCACCGCGGTCGGCTTCATGAGCGCGAGCCGGCGCGCATCGATGAGATGGTGCGTGTCGGGGCCGCCGGGCGTGTGCAGCGAGACGATGTCGGCCTCCGCGAGCAGCGCGTCGAGCGCGCCGACGTAGCCCGGCTCGTTCGTCGGGTGACGCGCATGGTGGAACACCCGCATGCCGAACCCTTCGGCGCGGCGAGCGACCGCGCGTCCGATGCGGCCGAAGCCGACGAGTCCGAGAGTCGCGCCGTGCACGTCGTGCCCGAGGTACTGGGTGACGCTCCAGCCCTTCCATCGACCCGTTCGTAGATCGGCCTCGGCGGTCGACGCGAGCCGGGATGCGGCAAGGATCAACAAGAACGCGGTGTCGGCGGTCGTGTCGTCGAGAACGCCGGGCGTGTTGCAAACGGTGATGCCGAGCGCCGCCGCGGTCGGCGCGTCGATGTTGTCGTACCCGACCGCGACGTTCGCCACGACTCGCAACCGGCCGGATTGCGCTCCGGCGCGGAGCACGTCGGCGTCGATCCGGTCGGTGAGCAACGACACGATCGCGTCGCATTCGCGCGCGTACGCGCAGAGCTCCCCGGGCGTGTAAGGCCTGTCGTCGGGTTGCGGTCCGACGATTTCGTGACCCGCGAGCGGGTCGAGCCCACCGTCCGGAAGACGACGGGTGACGAGGACCCGGCCCACTCGTCAGCTCGTGTAGTCGACCGGCCCGGCGCCGCCGATGCCGACTGCGAACGCGAAGCAGTGGATCGGCGCGTGGTCACTGACCGGTCGTAACGAGTGCACCTCGTTCGGGGGTATGTGAACGAGGTCGCCTTGGCGGATCTCGCGATCTTCGCCGGCGATGGTCATGATCCCCCGACCGGCGGTGACGTAATAGAACTCGTGGGTCGGATGGTGGTGGGGGTCGACGAATCCGCCGCCTGCGACCTCGAATTCGCTCACGAGCTCGAGGTGCCCGCCTTTGGTGATGTCGAACATCTCCCGCGGGCTCACCAACCACCACACGGGAACCGTGCCGTTGTGCTCGATGACCGGCTCGACGTCCTCGATCGACCGCACGTCCATTTCGTGACCTCCGCGCCCGGCGATATAGGCAAGACTGACGCCCACGTCAGCCTAGAGGAGCGGCGCGAGCGGCAGCGGAGCCGACCGAATGGGAGGCGCAGCGCGAGCGAGCGATAGATAGGGAGGTAAACATGCGGACGGTGAGGCTCGATGCGCAGCCGGCGACGCGCGCGTCGTTCGCCCCCTTCGGCGCCCTGCCCCCCGAGGAGAACGACGGCAATCCAACTGCCGACCTCGAGTTCCTCTGCAACGACGGCTCGGTGAACTTCATCGGGCACACGCTCGACGAACTCGAGGTCGTCGACGGATGGCTGCGCTGTGAGCTGCTCAATCGCCACGACACGCACACGCAGACCTTGATGCCGATGAGCGGTGACGCGATCGTCGTCGTCGCACCGGGTGACGTCGACTTCTCGGAACCGGGACACTTCGACACGGTTCGGGCGTTCGCGCTGGCTCGCCACACGTGTGTACATCTGCATCGCGGCACGTGGCATTGGGGCCCGTACCCCTTGGGCGCCGCCTCCTTGCGCATCTTCAACGTGCAGGGCCGCGGCTACGCCGACGACAACGGGATCGCGTGGCTTACCCGCGATCACGGCGTTGTCTACGAGGTCTCCGCTCAAGTCTGACCCGCCGACCGCTCGATGTAGAGAGGGAGGGGACAACGGACCGGGCAGCTCGAGAGGGAGAGCGATGCCGGCGACTATCACCACGCTCGAACGTGAGATCGCGCTCGAGGAACGGCGCGTCGGGATACCGACCGACCGGCCGCTCACCGACAGGGCGATCGCGCGCCGCCGACTACAGATCGCAGTCGTCCTCGGCGCGAGCGGCTTCGTCGCATTGTTCGCGGTGTTCCTGGCGAGCGGCATCGTGCGCGTCGGCGCGATCGCGCTCGCAGTCGCGTTCGGCCTCTACGCCGTCGAGAAGGACCGTCATCTTCGCCGGCTGGCGTTGCTGCGAGGAGACTCGATGCGCATCACGCTCGTCGTTGCGAGCGAGTTGATGTTCTCGGGCGCGCTCGCCGGCGATCGCGAGCTGCTCGACCTGCGCGACGGCATCGGTCGCGCGGCCGGGCGGCTCGCGGCAGGTCTGGCCGACGTCGTCCACGCCGACTGCACGCGGCTTCGGCTGCTCGGACCGTCGGGCGAAGTTCCGGTGGCCGCCGAGCGTGAGCTCACGGCTCGTCGGTCGGTGCCGGACGACACGACCGCGGCGCACGCGGTCCTGCGAAACAACAAGTCTGTTCGCCAGGTGACGCTCGACGGTCGCGGCGTGCTCGTGGTCGCGATGCGGCGCGGCGACGAGGTCCTCGCGCTGCTCGAGGCCGTCGCGCCGTGCGGAGATCGCTACCGTCCGGTTGACGTCGTCCAGGCGGACGCGTACGCGTGCGGCGCGGTCGCCGCCCTCGCTGCGCACGGCTAGGGAGGGCGCCGCTAGCGTCGCCGCCCGTGGGTGAGCTCGACGGGCAGGTGGCGATCATCACGGGAGGGGCTTCGGGGATCGGGCGCGCCACCGCCGTTCGGTTCGCCGCGGAGGGCGCTTCCGTTGCGGTTCTCGATCGTGACGGCAAGGCCGCGGCGCGGGTGGCGGAGGAAGTCGGCGGGAGCGCGCACGCGCTCGACGTGCGCGACGGCGAGGCGTTTGAGCGGGCCGTTCGCCTCGTTGCCGACGCGGCCGGCCGGATCGACGTGCTCTTCAACAACGCCGGCACCGGCGATCTGCGTCCGTTGCACACCGTCGACGACAACTTGTGGCACCGGCTCATCGACGTGAATCTCACCGGCACGTTCAATGGCATTCGGGCTGCGGCGCCGCTCATGTTGGAGGCCGGGCGCGGCGCAATCGTGAACAACGCTTCCGTGTCGGCACTCACCCCGACCCGCAACGAGGCGGCCTATTCTGCGGCGAAGGCGGGCGTTGTCGCACTCACCAAGAGTGGGGCGCTCGAATACGGGCCGTCGATCCGGGTCAACTGCGTGGCCCCCGGGCACGTTCGCACCCCGCTGACCGCGGTGTGGGAGCAGTTTCCCGACGTCTTCGACCCGGTCGCGCGGGCGATCCCGCTCGGGCGCATCGGTCACGCCGACGAGATCGCCGAGGCCGTTCTGTTCCTCGCGTCGGCAAGGGCGAGCTACATCACGGGTCAGACCCTGGTGGTCGACGGCGGCATCTCGCTTCCCCAGGCCGGCACCGACGTGGCCCTCGCCGAGCTCTTCGAACGGTTCACTTCCGACTGAATCAAGGCGGACGCAGGATCCGTCGATGATTGCCTCGGTCGCCGAAGCGCGACCGCGCCCCGCGGCGTCGCCGGCGTCCTGCGCGGTCTCGGGCTCGTTGGTCGCCGCCTCCGGCCTCCTCACGAATCAAGTGATCAACTTCATGGTGAACGACACCGCCGGGACGTGGGGCCGGGTGCTCGGCTTCACCGCCGATGGCACATGGTCGGGTTCGGCGCCGGGCGAACTGCCCGGCGACGTATCAGTTCGTCAGTCGCACCCGGGGTCCGAACGGCACGCATTACACGGTGTTCGCTGCTTGCTCGTAGAACGACGTGAGGTCCCGGAGCCGATGGCCCCGGGACCTCACGATCGTCGTTCGTTGCGTCAGCTGTTCTGGATCGTGAGTGTGAACTACTCGCCGCTGGGTGTGTTGCGCTCGGGCCTTCGGTGACGGGCTTCTCGGCCGGGCCCGACCATGACACCGGGTGCATCGCAATCACCGACGGCTGGCACGCCGACAAGACTGGACCGACCGCCGCGCAGATCGCGGCGATCAACGCCGCGATCTGCGCGGATCTACCGACGCCAGAGCAGCAAAGAGACCCCGCGGCCATGGCTCGGTGGCGTGCCCAGTGGCAGGCCGCGCAGTCGAACCCGGGCGTGCAGCGCGCGTACGCGTACGCGGCCTGTGGTGAACCGACCGTGGGCGTGTGTCCGCCAGAGCCGCCACTGGCTCATCCTCGCCGGACTCGGCCTCGGTGGGCTTGCGGTGATCCTCGGCGGCGCGTCGATTGCGCGCCGGACGCGATCGAACCTGCGTCACGCCCCCGCCGTTGTCGCGGGAACCTGACGCAGGTCCGGTTCGGAAGCGAGTCGGTTAAACGGCTTCGAGGAGCTCGCGGGCGCCGACGTCGGCCGACGGATGCCGCAGCTTCGACATCGCTCGGGCCTCGATCTGGCGGATGCGCTCCCGGGTGAGGCCGAAGTGCTCGGCCACTTCCTCGAGCGTGCGCTCGCCGCCACCGTCGAGCCCGAAACGCAGCGTGAGGATCGTGCGCTCCCGCTCGTCGAGCACCGAAAGCACCTTCGCCACCTCGCCGGGCAGCAGGCTCGTCGCTGCGTGCTCGAACGGCGCGACCGCGTTGCGGTCTTCGACGAAGTCGCCGAGCTCGGCGTCGCCGTCGTCGCGGACGGGTTCGTCGAGGGAAACGGTATCGACCGCGTACCGAAGGACTTCGACGACCTTCTCGAGCGGCAGCTCGGCCTCACGAGCAAGCTCGGCGAGTGTCGGCGTGCGGCCGAGCGAGCCTTCGAGCTGGGCGCGGAGCTTGAGCAGCGCCGTGAGCATGTCGCCCGCGTGCACGGGCAACCGGATGACGCGCGCCGAGTTGGCGATGCCGCGCTGGATCGCCTGGCGGATCCACCACGTCGCGTAGGTCGAGAACTTGAAGCCCTTACGCCAGTCGAACTTGTCGACGGCGTGGATGAGGCCGAGGTTGCCCTCCTGCACGATGTCGAGCAGCGGAAGACCCGAGCTCTGGTACTTCTTCGCGATCGACACGACGAGCCGCAGGTTCGAGTTGACGAACTGGCGGTGCGCCTCCTCACCGTGACGGATCTCGCGCCGAAGCTGGCGTCGCTGCGTGGGCGTGAGCTTCTTCGCGGTCTCGAGCCGCTCGTGTGCGGCGGTGCCGGCCTCGATTGCCTGGGCGAGCCGGCTCTCGTCGTCCTTGGTCAGGAGGTCGTGGCGACCCACGTCCTCGAGATAGAGCCGTACGAGATCTTCATAGTCGCGGTCTTCTCGCCGGGCCTTCACATGCTTGACGGCCATTTCTTCACTTTCGGAGTCTGAGGAACGGGGCTTCGAGCTTCGTTGACTGTTGCGATCAGTATCGGCTGCGCGACGTCCTAGGGCGAGTATCGCGCCTCGGGCGGCGGGCGGGCATTTCGTGCAACGCTCGCCAACCGGGAGGTTGTTCCTCGAAGCTGGGACACGTCTGGGGGGAGTTTGGGCTGCCGCGAGGGCGAATGCCGGTCCCGAATCATATCCGAAGCAGTCGGGGATCTCAAGCTGGAATATTGGCTCTGACCAGGCAAAATGCGGCGCGAGCGGCGGCTCCTCTCCCCATCCGTGGCCCAAGTTCCCTACCCGGGGGAGTGAAGTTGAATCGGCACGTTCGATCGGCGAGTCATTCCGCAGGGGCGACCGGACCGAGCCAGATCTGGATCGCCCCGTAGGCCCGCCACGGTCGCCATGCCTCGGCCCGAGCGGTTGGGTCGCTGCCGAGGGCGCGCCGGAGTCCCAGGTCGGACGCGGGGAACGCGTCGCGCTCACCGCAGGCCCGCATCGCGACATAGTGCGCCGTCCAGGGCCCGAATCCGGGCAGGTCCTGGAGCTCCGCGAGGGTGTGGTCGAGGTCTCGGGCCCGATGCAGCTCGAGCCCACCGGTCGCGACCGAGGTCGCGAAGCCGTTGACGGCACGAGCTCGAGCTCGGGTCAGCCCGACGTCGGTGAGGTCGGCGCGGGCCAGGGTGGCGGCGTCGGGGAAGAGGTGGGTGAGACCGAGCGCTCCGAGACCGGGCACGGGGCGTCCGTGGCGCTCGACGAGGCGACCGGCCAGCTTGGTCGCGGCACCCACCGACACCTGCTGGCCGAGGACGGCTCGCACGCTCACTTCGAAGGGGTCGATGGCGCCCGGAACCCGGACGCCGCGTCGGGCGCGCACCAATGGCCGGAGGGTCCGATCACGGGCGAGCGCGGTGTCGATGACGGTCGGGTCGGCATCGAGATCGAAGAGGCGGCGGACGCTAGCGAGGAGGTGCACGAGGCCGTCGAAGGCCGGGAGGTGGACCCGCAGCCGCAGTGCGGACCGCGCCGGCTCGTCCCACACCTCGATCACTCCGGGGGCGTCGGCGAGCTTGACCGTGCGCCGGTAGATGCCGCGTTCGAGGTCGATCGTCTCCACGCCGGGAATCGCGCGCGGCGCGAGGAAGGAGATGATTGCGGCCCACGCGAGCGGCGGCCGGTAGGGAACGCGCAGCTCGAGGCCGCCGTCGACCACCAATCGATCCGGTACCCGTCGACGCGCCCGCAGCTCTTGCGGGGTGAACCGGAAGACGTCCTTCATCACCCGGTTGAACTGTCGGACGCTGTTGAACCCGGCCGCGGTGCTGACGTGCGCGTGCGGGAGATCGGTGTCGTCGAGCAGTCGCCGAGCGAAATGGGCCCGCCGGCTGCGTGCGACCTCGGCCGGCGTCGCGCCCACGTGGACGTCGAAGAGGCGGCGGAGGTGGCGGGCGCTCACACCGAGCCGCGCCGAGAGCGCGTCCTCGGTTGCGTCGTCGAGCGCACCGTCGGCGATCGCGCGCAGCGCCCGGCACACGAGCTCGGGCGCCTCCACCCATCCGGGCGCCGGCTCGCGGTCGGGCCGGCAACGCAGGCAGGGGCGGAAGCCGGCGGCTTCGGCCGCGGCGGCCGATGTGTACGGCCGCGTGTTGCGCGGCAGCGGCGCACCACTGCACCCCGGCCGGCAGTAGATGCCGGTGGTGACGACTCCGGTGAATGCGTCCACGCCCTAGTTCTATGTCATCGTGATGGACGGATCCGGACACGGGTCGGGCGTGTCCGGATCCGGCGAGCCGATCGGCGTACAACCTAGGCATGACCATTGATTTCGTAGTGGTGGAGTTCGCACTCGGCTCGTTCCGCGCAACGGTCGACGACGGTGTGGTGCGCGGCGCGACATTCGATCCGACACCGCAACCGGTGCGGCGTGACCGGTTCGGTGTGCACAAAGCGTTGGAGGCGTATTTCGCGGGCGACGTCGAGGCGATCGACACGTTGACCGTCCAGACGCGCGGCACCCCGTTCCAACAGGAGGTATGGCGCCGGCTGCGCGAGATCCCGGTCGGCTCGACGATCTCGTACGGCGAGCTGGCGCGGCGCGTCGGACGGCCGAACGCGCAACGCGCGGTGGGAATGGCGAACGCCGCGAACCCCGTCACCTTGATCGTGCCGTGCCACCGAGTGATCCGCACCGGCGGAGCGCTCGGCGGCTACGCGTTCGGCCTCGACTACAAGCGGTGGCTCCTCGCACACGAGGCAGCGAAGCGGCCGCTAGTCCACTGGGACGCGCGGCACAATGGCGGCACCCGCGCGGTCGAAGATGTCGTCGAGGCTGTGACCGGTGATCGTCAGCCCGTGATTGCGTAGGCCGACGACCGTTCGCGTCGGATCGGGCAGTTCGGCCAGCTCGCGATCGCGATCACGAATGTCGGTGCGGCCTTACGCCGGTAGGGCCGGGGCAAGTCGGCATCGATCGAGTGGACCACCACGTTCGTGCTCGGTCCGGGCTGGTCGAGCTGCGAGTAACCCGCGTCGGTCCAGCGCGCGGGTGAGGCGGCCGACGAACCGCTCGAGCGCCGCGCCGGTCCGCAGGTCGTTTGCGCGCGAACGTCCGCGCCGCGCTCGAGGCGCGCGTCAGAATCGCCCGGGCGCTCAGGTCGGTCACGGACAACAGGTGATTCACGTGCTTCGGCCGCCCGCGGGTCCGGTAGGTTCACCGCTGATGGCGGCGCCGAATCGACCGGGCGCGACGGCCCAGGTGACATTTCGATGCCATGGGCATCCGCATATCTCGGGAAGCCACACCAAGACCGTCGAGCTCACGCGCGACGCCGATGTGACCGGCCGCGCCACGTGCGTGCTCGGAGTGCGCAGTGAACATGACGACCGGCAGCTCGCGCGCCTGCGTGGCGATGTGGTAGTCACGCTCGACTGCGCCGGCGTGCGAGACACCTTCACGGCCACGATGAGCGCGTTCTTTCTCGGCGACGACGCCCTCGTGTTCCGGCGAGGTCCGGGCCTGCGCGGCCGCACGCTCGCGTACGACGCGACGAAGAGCGCGGCCGACGTCGACCGCGAGCTGGTACATGCGGTCGGCGACCCGACGGCCGAACTGCATGTGACGATCCGCGAGCTGGGTACCGGCGACCGGCGCGGCGCGCTGTTCGTGGTGTCGGTCCCGATCGGCAACGAAGACGACTTGTCGCCGCGAGCCCGCCGGGTGCTCGAGGCCGTCGACCTCGTACTCGCGGAGGACACGCGCCGCTTCCGCGATCTGACCCGGCGGACCGGGTTGCGCGTCGGCGCAAGAGTGCTCAGCTATCACGACCACAACGAGGCGGAGCGCACAAGCGAAGTGCTTGGGCAGATGGAGCGCGGCGCGAGGGTCGCGTTGGTCAGCGACGCGGGAACGCCGCTGTGCAGCGACCCCGGGTACGTCGTAGTGGATGGCGCGGTCGAAGCGGGTCTTGCGGTCACGCCGGTGCCCGGTCCGTCGTCGCTGCTCGCGGTGCTGAGTGCGTCGGGCCTCGCGGTCGATCGCTTCACCTACGCCGGATTCCTGCCTCGGCGTTCCTCCGCTCGTCAGGCCGAGATCCGGCGCCTGGTCGAGCGCGGTGACGCGTTCGTCGTACACGAAGCACCGCGACGGGTCGGCGGACTGCTCGGCGATCTCGCGGCAGTCAGCCCGCAGTGGGAGGTGTGCATCGGTCGCGAGGTGACGAAGGTGTTCGAGGAGTTCCGGCGAGGGACGGCGGGCGACCTCGCCGCCGAGCTGTCGGAGGCCGACGAGGCGCGCGGCGAGTTCACGATCGTGGTCGCGCCGCCCGCGGGCGCTCGCGGAGAGACGAGCGAGACCGACGCGGTCGCGGATGAGCAACTCGATCGCCTCGTGCGCGCACTGCTCGGGCAGGGCGTCACGCCCAAGACGCTCGCGAAGGCGCTCGCCGAGCTGCCCGGGACGAGCCACAAGCAGGCGTACGCGCGCGTGCTCGCGATCGCGAAGCGCGCATGACGCTGACGCGGGTCGTCGGCAAGGGCCGTACCTCCGTCATGCCGCGCGCCGAGCTCGAGGCGCTGCGCGGTGCGTACCTCAAGTGTGCGGTCGACGTCGGGACCGGCGACGCGCGCTACGCCTATCACCTCGCATCGGAGCGCTCGGATTGGCTGGTGCTCGGACTCGACGCACTCGACGAGCCGCTGGGTGAGATCGCGTACCGCGCGGCGCGCAAGGCGGCGCGCGGTGGCCGTCCCAATCTCGTGTTGCTGCGCGCCGCGATCGAAGCATTGCCCGGCGAGCTCGAGCGCATCGCGGACGAGGTGGACGTGTTGTTGCCGTGGGGCGCCTTGCTCGAAGGCATCGTTCTCGCTCGTCCCCAAGTCGTCGGTGGGATCGCGGCGCTTGCCCGTCCGGGAGCGCTCGTGCACGTCACGCTCAACGGCGAGATCTGGCTCGATTCGACGCCGGCGCGCTACGAAGCGCTGCCGGTGCCGACGCCGGAGTACGTCGCCGACGCGATCGAACCGGAGTTCCGGCGCAACGGCATCGACCTCGATCCGGCGCGTTACCTGACCGCGGCCGAGGCGAAGGCGCTCCCCACGACTTGGGCGCGCCGCCTGGGTCATGGTCGGGCCCATCCACGGTTCGTGCACTTCGAGGGCGTGCGCCGCCCGTGACGGCGCCACGCGAGGCTTCCCGGCCATGCTGACCTTCTTCCGGGCGATCGTGATCGGTCTCCTACAGGGCGTGACGGAGTTGTTCCCGGTGTCGAGCCTGGGTCATTCGGTCCTGATCCCCGCGCTGATCGGCTGGGACGATCTCGTCAAGGCGCAGTCGCAGGGCGAGTCGTTCTACCTCGCGTTCCTCGTCGCGCTGCACGTCGGCACGGCACTCGCGTTGCTCGTCTACTTCCGAAGCGATTGGATCAAGATCATCGGCGGCCTCCTCGACAGCGTCCGCCAACGGCGCGTCACGACTCCCGACGCGCGACTCGGCATGCTGCTCATCGTCGCGACGATCCCGACCGGCATCGTCGGACTGGCGTTCGAACACTCGCTGCGCACGCTCTTCGCCAAACCCGCGGCGGCGGCGATCTTCCTGACGATCAACGGCGGGATCCTGCTCCTCGGCGAAGCGCTACGCCGGCGGGTCGCGGCGGGCGCGGGGTACGGGGGCGACGGGTTCTCGGGCGGCCGGAGCATCGAGTCGTTGAGCTACGCCGAGGCGGTGTTCATCGGCTGCACCCAGATCGCTTCGCTGTTCGCCGGCATCAGCCGGTCCGGCATCACGATGGTCGGCGGCCGCATGCGCGGGCTCGACCACGAGGACGCGGCACGCTTCGCCTTCCTGCTCTCGACCCCGATCATCCTCGCCGCGGGCGTCTACAAGCTTCCCGACCTCATGGGGCACTTGGGTGACGGCGTTCGCGGGCAGGCGCTCGTCGGCGCAGTAGTGGCGGCGTTCGCCGCGTATCTCTCGACGCGGTTCCTCGTGCGGTTCTTCGAGACGCAGAGCCTCACGCCGTTCGGTATCTACTGTCTCGCAGCCGGTGCCTTCTGCATCGTGCGCTTCGCGTTCTGACCCGTTGTTACGAGACGACGCGCACCATCTCGTCGATGCTGAGGTCGCCGAGCAGTACCCGGCGCAGCGCGGCGACCCGCAACGTGTCCATGCCTTGTTCGACCGCGAGCCGCTCGATGTCGGCGCTCGGCGCGCGCTCGACGATGAGACGGGTGATGTCCTCGGTGACGGGCATGACCTCGTAGATCGCGGCGCGCCCGTGGTAGCCGGTCTGCCGGCACACCGCGCAGCCAATCGCGGCTCGGACAGTGGCGCGTTCGTCCAGGATCTGGTCGGTCGCGCCGAGCCGGCGGAGGAGTGCGAGGTCGGGGTTCTCGACCGGCTTGGCACAGTTGTCGCAAAGCTTTCGGGCGAGTCGCTGCGCCGCGATGCACGAGATGGCGGAAGCGACGAGGTAGGGCTCGACGCCCATGTCGATGAGCCGGATGGGCGCGGCGGCGGAGCGGGTTGCGTGCAGCGTCGACAGAACCAGGTGGCCCGTGATCGACGCGTCAGCCGCGATCCGCGCGGTCTCCGCGTCGCGCACCTCGCCGACGAAGATGACGTCGGGGTCGGCCCGCAACGTCGAACGCAACGCGCTCGGGAAGGTCATTCCGGCCCGGGTGTTGATCTGGATCTGCTTGATCCCGTCGAGCCGGTACTCGACCGGATCCTCGACCGAAACGAAGCTCTTGTCGCGCGTGTTGACCGACGAGAGCAGCGCGTAGAGCGTCGAAGACTTCCCCGATCCGGTCGGTCCGGTCACGAAGATCGCGCCTTGCGGTGCGTGGAACGCGCCCACGAGCCGCTCGTGCTGGTCCGGACTGAGCCCGAGGCTCGCGAGGTCCATCGCGCCGCGTACCGGGTCGAGCAGGCGGAGCACGACCGACTCGCCGGCGGCGGTCGGCACCGTCGCGATGCGCACGTCGATCGGGCGACCTCGCACATTCAGGGAGAAACGACCGTCCTGGGGGAGGCGAGTCTGCGCGATGTCGAGGCTGCCCATGACCTTGAGCCGGCTCACCATCGGTCGCAGGATGTTGAGTGGGGCTTCCGAGGTGTCGTGCAGGATGCCGTCGATCCGCATGCGGATGCTGACGTTCTTCGACGCAGGTTCGATATGCAGGTCGGACGCGCGATCGCTCACCGCCTTTTCGAGTAGCGCGGTGACCAGTTTGACGACTGGACCGTCGTCGACGAGGGCGCCCTGCGCGAACTCGGCCTGGACGTCGTAGTCGTCCGCCGCGTCATCGAGCGAGCTCTCGATCAGCTCCGACCCCGAGTAGGCGCGCTCGATCGCGGCGAGGATGTGCCCGGAATCGGCCAGCGCGGCGAGGATCGATTGTCCCGTCAACACGCGGATGTCGTCGAGCGCGAAAACGTCGTTGGGGTTCGCCATCGCGACGACGATCTGACCATTCCAACGCTCGACCGGCAGCGCGCAGTAACGACGCGCGACCTCCTCGGGAATTATGCCTGCGAGCAGGACATCCGGCGGGTGGAGCTCGAGATCGACGAAGGGGACGCCGAGGTGATCCGCCAGCGCCTGTGAGAGCTGGACGCTCGTGACCGCGCCGATGTCGATGAGTGACTCACCGAGACGCTTTCGGGTGACACGCTGGTGCTCGAGGGCACGCTCGAGCTCGTCGTGCGTGATGAGACCGCGGTCGACCATTGCCTGGCCGAGGCGGGTCATCGAGTGGCCCGGCGAGGGAAGCGACATGGAGGGCGGGAGATAAGCGGGCGCCGTGTCGGTGGCGACCTCCGCGTCGTCGGATCCGGGCGGCGGGCCGTCGGCCTGGATCGACTGGAGGATCTGCTCGAGCCGTGTCTCGACCGGCGGCTGGTTGGAGCCGCCGGGCCCGCCGTTTTGTGCCCTTTGCGTGATTACGTTGGAGCGCTTTTTTGAGGCCACACCAGGCAATCGGCCGCTGACGACGAACCTGGAGCAATTGGCACCGCGGCGCGCCGCAATTCGGACGGTCGAGACGGCCGGTCCCGAGCCGCGTTGTGCTCGCGCGTGAACATCTATCGTCGACGGAGCTGCCCGGCGAGGAGGACACGATGGCAACTGCCGACGAGGTGCGGGACGCGTTGCTCGAGCGCATCGCCTACCACATCGTCAGCGCCGACGCGCACGAGGTTCTGGCGCTCGCCAAGGCGTACAGCTACCTCGTGGACGAGGTGGACGACGACGACGAGGACGACGACGAGGACGACGACGAGGACGACGACGACTAGGTGAACGCCCCGGAGGTCAGCAAGGGCAACGTCTACACTGTCCGGCTCCGGCGCTCGTAGCTCAATGGATAGAGCATCTGACTACGGATCAGAAGGTTGGGGGTTCGACTCCCTCCGAGCGCGCTGAGTTGGTGCAGGTCACGGCCGTTTTGCGGCCGGTGATCCTTCGCCCTCCCGGCCTGCTTGCTAACGGTTGCTAACGCCGGTCCGCAGGGCACCTGTCGCGTCGAGCGCTCGCAGTGCGCTTATCGCGTGCGGAGGATCGAGTGCGCGGGAGCGTCGTCAAGCGCGGGAACACGTGGAGTTACGTCGTCGACGTTGGTCGCGATCCGGCTTCGGGTCGTCGTCGACAGCGGTGGAAGGGCGGGTTCCCGACCAAGCGCGAGGCCGAACGGGCGCTCGCGGGCGCGCTGACGGGCGGGGTGGCCGATGCGGGTTCGTTGACGGTCGGCGTGTACTTCGACCAGTGGCTCGCGGGACATGCGCCGTCGCTGGAGCCGTCGACCGCGAAGAGCTACCGCGAGGTGGTGCGGTGGTACGTCAAGCCTCGGCTGGGTCAGGTGAAGCTCGTCGACCTCAACGCACTGCTCTGCGATGACCGCATGAGGCCGCCCACAAAAATCCTGACGGTCCCGCTCGGAGGCTTTGTGGCGCGGTATCCTGCGGCGAAGTGTCGGGGTTTTCGTTCATTCGGTCGCCGGTACACGCGCGGGCACGCACCGCCGAACTTTTTTGAGGACGGTCAAATGACCTGCATGCGTCGCCTCCTGGTGATTGTGTTTTCTGTCGGCGTCTTCGCGGCAGGTGTTGTTCCGTCGGCGTTCGCCCTGCGCTCGTCTGCCGGACGCTTCGCGAGCGCGTCGAATGCTG
>JBBQTI010000024.1:0-59716 GCA_038213435.1 Acidimicrobiia bacterium | reverse complement strand
TGCTGGTAACGTGCATCTGTCAGGTGCCTTTCTCGTTGGTGCTTCTTGTTGTGTCGCAACACCAAGAATGCCTTACGAGAAGGGCACTTGTCGCGCTCAGCGACCGACCTCACCCACGAACCCGTGAACTATCGGGGTTAGTGGCGCCGGCCTGATTGCCACTCGTCGTGCATGTCGACTGCCGGTCTAGCGGTGCCGGCGGTAGTGCAGCCCGACGGTCCCGTTGCTGAACTCGGTGCTGGAGACCAGATCGAGCCGGTAGGACTTGGGGACGTCGTCGAACAGCCGGGTACCCTCGCCCGCAACGTAGGGGTGCAAGTCCAGGCGGAACTCGTCGATCACGTCGAGCCGCATGAGCGACCGCCACAAGCTCACGCCGCCCCAGACGACGATGTGGCCGTCGCCGCCTCGCCTGAGCTTGTCGATCTCTTCTGTCGTGTCACCAGCGGCGATGGTGGTGTTGGCCCACTCGGCCGTCCTCAGAGTCCGGGAGAAGACGACCTTGCGCGCGGCGTTCATGAGGCCGGTGAACGGGTGGTCGGCCGTCGGCAAGGCTTCGGCCATGGCCTCGTAGGCGGCGCGGCCCATGATGTGCGCGTACGCGCTCTCGAAGAGGTCGATCTTCTGCTTCTGCTCGGCCGGGTCCTGGGGCAAGCCGAAGCAGAACTGCCAGTACTCGGTGCCGTCGTCGGCGAGTAGGCCGTCGAGCGAGTACATGAACGCCCACGCAATCAGTTTCCGCATGATCAGAACTCCATGGTCTCGGGTCGTCAGGCGACCGTGCTTGCGAGGGGAACGTGCCGGTCCCGGGCCGCGGCGTCTGTGGCCTGTCGCTCACGCGTCGGCCGTACCCGCGCAGTGGTGGGAACTCGAGGTTGATCCTCGGTGCTCAGTCGCCGCTGTTGAGGTCGGCGGCAAGCTCAGTATCGCCTTCAGGGTAGAGCAACGCCGTTGAGCCTTCGGAGAGGACCCGCTCGACCTCGACCTTTGGATCGGGGCTGCCCGAGGCGCACGAACCCCGGGTTGCTCGGACGATCCCGGCGCCGTTTCCCGAACCGGGCGATGCCATCCCGACCTTCTACCGGGTCGCGATGACCGAACCGGATTCGGTCGGCGCGCGGGTCTTGATGAACTCGGGGCTCGCCCTCGCGCCAGGCTGGATCGACTCGCGCGACGCGCATGCGGCCGAGCTCCCCGCGTTCGGCGGCATCGGGAACGCGCGCGCACACTTGCGGGCATGTGCGTGCGCTCGGCGGCGAGATCGACGGCGTACACCTCGTCGATGACGGCGAGCTCGTGTCGACAATTCGGCGCGAGAACCCGGCGACCGCGACGGCGTCGTTCTGACGGAGGACGCGTTCGGTCACGTGGGCGTGGCGGCTCGATCGGCATCGCCGATCCGCGGGCCCGAATGTCGCTGCCCGGGAATTCAGCCGGCGGCCACGAACGGTGTCGGGCTCGAGATCCGATTTCGGCTCTGCGCAAGGGCGCGCCCGAAGATGCTTCCTTCGGTGTCGACAATTCGATAGCCGCCGGGAGCCGGCAGGATGCCGATGCAAATCGCCGCGAGCGGCAAGGGTGCATCTCCTTCGTAGTTCGCGTCGCCGAACGTGTACACCTGGCCCGCAACCGTTACGAGCCAATAGCCGCGGCCGTCCGGCGTAGCGGCCATGCCGCTGACGGGAAAGCCGGGAGGCGCGCCGCCCGTCGAGCCGAAGAACCGCGCGTCGCCGAACGCGAAGATGCCACCATCGGATGCGACGAACCAGTAGCCGGCGCCGGTCGGCGAAGCCGCCATCGCCACGATCGGCCGGTTCAGCCGAATGCTCCCGGTGGAACCGTAGAACCGCGCGTCACCGAACGAGAAGATTCCGCCGTCGCGCGCGACGAGCCAGTAGCCGCGGCCGGTCGGCGTGGCCGCCATACCGACAATCGGCTGGTTGAGTCGCACGCCACCCATCGAACCGTAGAACGGCGCGTCGCCGTACGCGAAAACTCCGCCGTCGGCCGCGGCTATCCATCCGCCGCGCGCGGTCGGGGTCCGCGCCACGGCCACTGCGTGCGTTGTATAGGAACTGTTGAATGCCACTCCCCCGCCGAGGGTGCGCACGCGACCGGCGGCGTCCACCCCGAACGTCGGCGTCCACGGAGAAACCTCCGGGGAGCTCGTACCGCGTGATGGGGCGCTCGGCGGCGCGGGAACCGTGATCGAGGCGAAGCGCGGCCCGAACAGGCGACCGTCGCGCTGCGGGTCGGTAGGGTCGAAGCTGTTCACGTTGTAGGAGCCGAGCAACCCGCCTTCGGCGAGACGCGTGCTCGCCAGGACGACCGGGTTGTAGGTATAAGCCTCGTGGTAGGTGTATCCCGACACTCGAGACGGTGGCGGCGAAGGAACCGAGTACACGGTGCCGAGATCGCGCCAAGGGCCTTCCGGGTTCGGCGCCCACCAAGCTTCGACGGGTGGGCCGAAGATGCTAAGGGTCTTCGTGATCAACAAGAAGCCGTTGCCGTAGTGCTGTACGTCGGCGTTGCTGACCGCGTCGCGCAACACCGGCGTCGCCGCGTTGCGGTCGCTGACCCAGCTCGATCCCGAACGAAAGCGCCAGGCGCTCGGCACCATGATCTGGCTCTCGGGAACCCGCGCCACATACATGTCGCTCGTGAAACAGAACGCGCACGTGCGCCGTTGCGGCGCATAGGTGTACACGTAACCGTCGTCGTACACCGCCCCGTCGCCGAACACGCGCTGCGCCATCCAGGGGATCGGTGTGAGCCGTGCGAGTTTCAACGACGGAAGATCGAATGCCGCGACCGCCGAACCGAGCGAAGTGCCGAACGGCGTTTTCGGGACCAGCCGCTGCATGAAGACGTAAAGGCGCGACCCGACGACGATCGATGCGCCCGGCCAATAGAACGAGCCGTCCTGCTGGGGCGGCAGGACCCAACTCCTCGAACCCGGACCGGCGCGGTCCAACAGAGTGAAGCAATTTTCGGACTGCACCCATCCCGAGTTGTTGCCGAATCCGGTAATCGATCCGGCGCTGCCGTCGGGATTGAGCGTGTAATACGCAGTGTCGCCGAGCGCGAAGAAACGCCTGCCGTC
Organism: Acidimicrobiia bacterium; assembly: GCA_038213435.1. Lineage (GTDB taxonomy): Bacteria > Actinomycetota > Acidimicrobiia > IMCC26256 > PALSA-610 > PALSA-610. The sequence goes on along the minus strand of JBBQTI010000024.1, from coordinate 56,613 downwards.
CGGCAATTTCACGACCGAGGTGATGTCGCCGATACCGAAGTTCGCGTCCCGCCCGTCGGTGACCGACTGATAATCGGCGACCGAATTCGGCGGATGAGCGAAACAATGTCGCGCGTCCGCCTGAGCCGGTAGGGGTCGCGCCGCGATGGCCGCCAGGGACATCGTCAACGCGGCAAGAACCACGCGCCCCGTCTTGCTCACGATCTCCCGTTTGGTCGCGTCGACATCGTCCTCAACGTCGGAGCCATTTGCCTGCTCGCGTGAACTCGCGTGCAACGGTAAAGGATCGCGAGGGCGCGTGGCGATCGGGCAGACCTTACGAGTTGCGCCCAAGCGTGCGTCCGCGCGCCTCCCAGCGTCGAGACGCGATCCGCACGAACGCGTCACGGGCGCGGTCGGGCAAACGCGTCACGATATGGCCCATCAACTTGGCGTCCGGACCCACCAGGTAGCGGGCCTTGGGGCGCGTCGCGGTCAGCGCGTGCTCGACCGCATCCGCGACCTTGCCCGGCGGTACTCCCTTGCGGCGGCCCTCGTCGAGGAACCCGCGCGTTTGATCCAGGATCCACTGGTAGCGCGAATGACCGGACGCACGTCGCCCGTGACCTCCGCTTTCAGGCGGTCACCGTCCTCGGCGCGGCGAACTCCGGCGAATACGGTCCAGCCGTGCTCCGCGAGCCGCGAGGCGCACGCCTCACCGATCCCAGTCGATGTTCCGGGTTACAAGCGCGTTCGGCATGTCCTCTTACATCAAGCAGTGATGCGGGGCAAGGGGCGATGCCACGGTGTAGAACGGCAGTGTGATCCTCGTCACCGGGAGCGTGAAGGCCCACTCGGAGACGTTGGCTGAGGTGCTGCGACTCAGCCTCGAGCACGTGCGCCGGTCCCGCCTGGAACCGGGCTGCATCATGCACTCGGTGCATAACGACGTCGAGGACCCGAACCGCCTCGTGTTCCTCGAGCAGTGGGCCGACCGCGACGCGCTCGTGGCGCACTTCGGCGTGCCCGCCTCGGGCATATTCGCGACGACGATGCGCGATCTCGCAGCTGAGCCGCCCACGCTCGACATCTACGACGCGGAGCGCCTCGCGCTCTGAGTTGCGCACCTGCCACAGTCTCGAGGCCACACGGTCTCGAGGGTGCCTGCGATCTCCTGATCGTCAATCGAACTCGGCCAGCACCTCGCCGATGATCTTCGTCGCCTCGTGCGCGGGGAGTGGGTCGCCGCCCTCGGCTGCGGCAACCTCGGCTGCAAACGCCTCTACCGCGTGCACACCGCCGACGAGAACGTGGCGCAACGCCTGCGCGCTCGCCTCCGGATCGTCGAGCGCCTCCACCGCCGGTGCGACCGCATGATCGGGCGAGGTCGCCACCGCGTGGACAAGGGTCATGGCTTCCTGGCGACCGGTTGCGGTCGAGACGACGGGTGCGCGATCGGGATTCTGCTGAAGGTCCCACTCGGCAAGCGCCTCGTCGTAGCCGCCTTCGCCCGGGTGGAGCACCCGGGTCGTGGCATTCGTCGGCGGCGCCGCACTACCGGCACCGTCGGACGAGACATCGGCAGCGTCATCGGTCTCGTGGTGCCGTGCTTGCTGCACGGGAACGACGAGGGTGCCATCGGCGTTTCGAACGATGTCCATGGGTCTTCTCCTTCGTGGACGCCTGCGACATTTTCTACCCAGGCCGGCCGGCTACGACCTCGCCTTCGCCATCTCGATCAGCTTCGCGCCAGCGACAACTCCGGCGTTCGGGCAAGGGTCTGGAGCACAACGCAGTACCGCTCGGTCGCGGCGACGAGCGCATCGAGATCCTCGGCTGTCGCATCCGATTCGAGCTCGAAGCTGAGGCGGATCGATCGAAAACCCACGGGAGCGGAGCGATCGACACCCAAGGTACCGCGGAAGTCGAGATCGCCTTCGGCTCGCACGGTGCCGGTCACATCCAGGCCCCGGTTCGTGGCGACCGACCGCAGCGTGACGCCGGCGCAGGCGACCAACGCCTGGAGGAGCATGTCGCCGGAGCAGGCGAGCGTGCCGTCCCCTCCTGTCGCCGAATGCAGACCGGCCTCGACGAGCGCGCGACCCGTCTGCACCGAGCAACTGACATCACCGTCGGCGAGCGAGCCAACCGCTCGCAGCGTCACGACTGCAGCCGTCGGCTCCGCGCGGTAACGCTCCTTCAACGGAACCTGCCGTTGTCGAAGCTCGTCACGGTCCATCGTCTCCCTCCCGATGTGGCAGCCGCCGTGGTCTCTCAGTGTGACATGTAGCACGATGGTGGACGTGCCCGAAGGCGACACCATCTTCCGCGCGGCAACCCGGCTGCGGAGCGCGCTCGTCGGCAAACGCCTCGTCGAGCTCGAGATGCGACGCGATCCTCGCGGTCGACGCGGACCGGAGCCGGGCACCCAGGTCACCGCGGTGGACGCGGCGGGCAAGCACCTCCTCGTGCACTTCGCCGACGGTCACGTGCTGCACACGCACATGCAGATGACGGGAGTGTGGCATGTCTACGGATCCGCCGAGCGGTGGCGCCGGCCCGGCTACAGCGTTCGGGTCGTCGTGCGAGTCGACGACGGCACTACCGCGGTCTGCTTCTCGGCGCCGATCGTCGAGCTGCGCCGCGAACATGACGGGCGCGACTGTCCTACACGCGCGTCCCGGATGCTCGAGCGTCTCGGTCCCGACCTCTGCGACTCCGGGATCGACTTCGAGGCTGTATTGGCTCGGCTCGCGTCGCTCGAACCGGGCACCGAGCTCGCCACCGCACTCCTCGACCAACGGGTCGCGGCCGGGATCGGCAACGTTTTCAAGTCGGAGACCTGCTGGGCGGAGCGGATCTTTCCGTTCACGGCCATCGCCGAGCTCGACGATCCGACCCGGCGGCGCATCTACGAGACCGCGCACCTGCAGCTCACGAGCAACCTGACCACGGGTCGCCGCACCACCTACGGCCGCGGGCTCGCGGTCTACGGGAGATCGGGCCGGCGTTGTCCGCGTTGCGGCGGACGAATAGTCAGCCGGCGCGACCGGGCGGCACGCTCCACCTACTGGTGCCCCCGCTGCCAATCCGACGGGAAGATGCCGATGGTTCGAGAGGGTTGCCACCCGGGATGAATGAGCTCGCGCCGATGCGGCGTCCCGCACTCTCGGTGCTCGACCTGGTTCCTGTCGGCGAGGGAACGACACCGGCCGCGGCGCTCGCCGGCTCGGTCGAATTGGCTCGGCTCGCCGAACGCCTCGGGTATCGACGTTTGTGGGTCGCCGAGCACCACAACATGCCCGGTATCGCGAGTTCCTCTCCCGCGGTGCTCATCGCCCACCTTGCCGCGTCGACGCAGACGATCCGTGTGGGCGCGGGTGGCGTGATGCTTCCCAATCACGCCTCGCTCGTCGTCGCCGAGCAATTCGGGATGCTCGAGGCCCTGCATCCCGGTCGCATCGATCTCGGGATCGGGCGCGCGCCCGGCACCGATCCTGTCACCGCCGCAGCCTTGCGGCGCAGCCCGTCTCTCGCGGCCGACGAGTTCCCCGAGCAGTTACGCGACCTGTTCTTGTTCTTCGAAGGCGCGCATCCGCAGATCACCGCCGTGCCGGGTCGCGGCTACCGCCCCGCGATGTGGATGCTCGGCTCGAGCGATTTCAGCGCACGGGTTGCCGGCGCACTCGGCTTGCCCTTCTCGTTCGCGCACCACTTCGCGCCGCACCACACGATCGCCGCGCTCGACGTATACCGAGAGGCGTTTCGTCCGTCGAGTGCGCTCGGGCTGCCGTACACGATGATCGGCGTCCCCGTTGTTTGCGCCGAAACCGAGGAACGAGCGCGATGGCTCTCGGGTTCGAGCGCGCTTTCCTTCGTCCGGCTTCGCCAGGGCCGGCCGACGCAGCTCCCGACGCCTGAAGAAGCCGCTGAATACGTGTTCACGCCGATGGAACGCGACATCGTCCGGGCTTGGACCGCGCCGCTCATCCGCGGTGCGCCCGACAACGTGCGAGCGGAGCTCGAAGCACTCGCAGAACGCACCGGCGCGGACGAGTTGATGATCACGACCATGATTCACGGCCCCGCCGACCGGCTGCGCTCATACGAGCTGCTCGCCGAGACCTGGAACGTCTCGTCGGCCTCCCCCGGAGTCCCTGACGCGGCGTAGACGAGCAGGGCGTAGCGACTCTTCGAACGATCCCGTCGCGGAGCCTACGAAGTCGCGTTGACGCCAAGCTTCGTAGGCAACGACGCTCACGGCATTCGCGAGATTCAGGCTGCGATTCGACGGACGCATCGGAATGTGCAGGCGATGGTCGGACGAGAACTCGGCGAGAAGCACCTCGCCGAGCCCGGTCGCTTCGCAGCCGAACACGACGACGTCGCCCACTCGGTAGTCGACATCGTCGTAGCGACGATGGGGAACGCGCGTGGTCGTGGCAAGCCAGCGCCGTTCGACACCAAGGGCGTTCCGGCATTCGTCCCAGGTGTCCCAGACCTGCGTCTCGATGAGCTCGTGATAATCGAGTCCACCCCGGCGCAGCGCGGCGTCGTCGAGTGCGAAGCCGAGCGGGCGCACGAGGTGAAGCGCGGCGCCGACGTTCGCGCACAGCCGGACGATGTTGCCCGTGTTCGTGGCGATCTGCGGCTCAACCAGCACGACTTCGAGCATCGACACCATTGTGCCGCGCCTCGGTTGACGACGAGGGACGGGAGCAGGAGGCTTCGTGCCATGATTGCTGATCTTTCCGTCGTGGACGCCGATGGCCACCTGTGCGAGCCCGCTCGACTATGGGAGGACAAGCTCCCACCGCGACTGCGCGAGCAGGGCATTCGGCTTCGGTGGAACGAGCAGACGGGCTACGACGAGTGCCTCGTCGAGGAGCGCATGGCGACCGACCGCGGTCTCGTCGGGCTCGGCAACGCCGGTGAATCGTTCGACGAGTTCGGGCGCGGCCGCCACTATGAGGACCTGAACCCCGCCGGCTTCGACGCGCACGAACGCGTCAAGGTGCTCGACGCGGAAGGCATCGACATCGCGGTGATGTATCCGGGACTCGGCTTGAAGCTCGGCGCCATCCGAGACCAAGACCTCGCAGTCGAGTCGTGCAAGGTCTACAACGATTGGCTCGCGGAGTGGTGCGCGCAGTCTCCCGATCGACTCGCGGGAGTGGGAGCGCTGCCGCTGCAGGATCCGAAGCGCGCGGCCGAGGAGGCCCGCCGCATCGCGCAACTGGGGTTGAAGGCCGGGTTCGCGCGGCCGAACGCGTACAACGACCGACCGCTGCACCACCCCGCGTACACGCCCGTTTGGGAAGCGTTGTCCGAGACAGGTCTTCCGATCGCGTTCCATCCGGCCGGTCTTTCGGACATGCCGGGCGCGTCGCGGGCGCTCGGGGGACTGATGGCGCCCGGCACGCACCACGCGTTGATCTTGCTCATCGACCAGCAGATGACGTTGTCGAACCTCGTGTACGGCGGCGTGCTCGAACGGTTTCCCGAGCTGAAGGTGATCGTGCTCGAGTGCGGCGGCGGGTGGATCGCGCACTGGATGGACCGGCTCGACGAGTTTCTCGAGAGCTACGGGTGGGCGACTCCCAACCTTTCATTGACGCCGCGCGAGTACTTCCGTCGGCAATGCTGGGTCAGCTTCGATCCGGGTGAGCGAACGGCGCCGCTGCTGTGGCCGCTGATCGGTGCCGATCGCATCACGTGGGCGTCCGACTTCCCTCACTCCGACGCGAAGTATCCCGGCGTCGTCGACGAGCTGCGCGAATACACCGAGGAAATGGACGACGACGCCCGCGCCGGCCTCTTCGGTCTCAACGCCGCTGCGATGTACTCGCTGTGAGCACGGATCTCGATCTCGTAGTCACGGGCGGCACAGTCGTCGACGGGACCGGCGCGCCCGCGCGCACGACCGACGTCGCGATCGCCAACGGGCGGGTCGTCGAGATCGGACAGGTCGACGCGACCGCCGCTCGCGAACGCATCGACGCCGACGGTCTGCTCGTCACGCCCGGATTCGTCGACATTCATACGCACTACGACGCGCAGTTGCATTGGGACCCGACCGCTTCCCCGGCGTCGTGGCACGGCGTCACGACCGTGGTGACCGGCAATTGTGGCTTCACGCTGGCGCCGAGCAAGCCGGACGATCTCGAATGGCTGTTGCTCATGTTGTCGCGTGTCGAAGGAATGAGCGCCGACGCGTTGCGCTCCGGCGTTCCGTTCCGCGGCGGAACGCTCGGAGACTTCCTCGCCGGACTCGACGGCCGGCTCGGGGTGAATGTCGGCACGAACGTCGGGCATTGCGCCGTGCGCCGGTACGTGATGGGCGACGAGGCATCAGAGCGCGCCGCAACGGACGACGAGATCGCGCACATGTGCCGATTGGTTCGCTCGGCTCTCGACCAAGGCGCGATCGGTTTCACTTCGAGCCAGTTGGATCTGCACGTCGCGCACGACGGGCGAGGCGTGCCGAGCAATCACGCGCGTCCGGACGAGCTCATCGCGTTGGCTGCCGAACTGCGCGTCGTCGGCCGCGGCTCGATCGAATTCATCCCGCGCACGTTCCTCAATGGTTACGACGAGGCCGACCGGGAGCTCGTGCTGGCCATGGCACGCGTGTCGGGGCGGCCGGTGCATCTCAACACGCTCACGTTGCTTCCCCACGCGCCCGACGGCTGGTCTCGCAGCCTCGAGTTCGCCCAGACGGCGTCCGACGCCGGTCTCGAGGTCCATCCGATGTTCGCGACGAACCGGCAGGGGGCGCATTTCTCGCTCGACTCGACGTTCTTGTTCGATGAGATGCCGTCGTTTCGCGACACGCTGACGCTGCCGGAGCCCCGTCGCTCACAGCGGCTGCGCGAGCAAGCCGTGCGCGACCAGATGCGCAGGGAGATCGCCGACCCGACGGGTCGTTCGTTCGTGTTCGTTTGGCAGGTTGTTGCCGTGGAGACCGTCCACCGCCCCGAGCACGAAAGCTTCGTCCATCGCACCGTCTGGGACATATCGGAGGAACAGGGCAAGGATCCACTCGACGCGTTCCTCGACCTTTCGCTGGCCGACGATCTCCAGATGCAGTTCGTACTCGCCGCGCCGCCGAACAGAAAGCGCCAGGCGGTGACGGAGGCACTCATCAGGTCGCCCCTGGTCATGGCCGGTAGCTCCGACGGCGGCGCGCACCTGCTCTCGTTCTGCGGCGCCGATTTCACGACCCGGCTCATCAGCGAGTGGACGCCCGACGTGTTGTCGATCGAGGACGCGATCGCGCGCCTCACGTCGATCCCGGCGAAGGCGTACGGAATCACCGATCGGGGCACGCTCGAATCCGGAAAGGCCGCGGACGTGCTGCTGATCGATCCGGAGCGTCTGTCGGCCGGCGATACGCCGCGCTACGTCCGCGACTTCCCGGCCGGCAGCGGCCGCTACGTCGTCGACGCGACGGGATACCACTCCGTGATCGTGAACGGCCGGACACTGTTGCGCGATGGCGCTGATACCGGACAGCGTCCCGGCGTCGTGCTCCGATCGGGACAGCGCGTCGACAACTGAATCGGTTGTCGGGACACACGCGCCTCAGGCTCGAGGCTCGAGGCTCGTCCGGGCCTTCGTTCGCACGATCAGGCTATTGCATTATATCTGATCGAACGATAAGATCCATCCCGTGTCCGCGCTCGCGTCCCGACCGGCCGGCCTCGAGACCCGGCGGGCGATCCTCGACGCCGCGTTGGATCTGTTCTCGGAGCGCAGCTTCGACGGGGCGTCGACTCGCGCCATCGCCGAGCTCGCAGGGGTGACCCAGCCGCTGCTCAACTACCACTTCGCAGGCAAAGAGGAGCTGTGGCGCGCCGCGGTCGACGATCTGTTCGAGCGCTTCCGCACCTCGATGGAGCGCCGACTCTCCGGTCTGCGCGGGGTCGACGACGTCACGATCGCGAAGCTGATGGTGCGGCACTTCGTCGAGTTCTCCGCGGCGAACCCGCAGCTCCACAGGATCATCATGCAGGAGAGCAAGCGTGCGGGCGCCCGTCTCGACTGGCTGGTAGAAACGCACGTTCGGCCGCTGTACGAAAACGCGCTCGCGATGTTCGAACATCTCGCCGCGCGCGGTGAGCTCGGGCCGGTCGCACCGGCACATCTGTATTACCTGCTGACCGGGGCGGGCGCCACCGTGTTCGTGATGGCCCCTGAGTGCGAGCGCCTCACGGGCGTGGATCCGTTCGCGCCCGAGTTCGTGGCCGCGCACGCCGACCTCGTTGTCGACTTACTGATCCGGGCCACCACGAAGGAGCCGGTATGACGCCCGAGGAACGGCGAGCGTTCGTGCGTGACCATCGCACGGCGATCTTCGGTTACAACCGCGTGTCCGATGGCCCGGCCATGTCGATCGTTTACTACGTGATCGATGCCGACGACACGATCCTGGTGTCGACGATGCGCGAGCGGGCGAAGGCCCGCGCGGTCGCACGTAACCCGAACGTCTCGATGTGTGTGCTCGACGAGCAGTGGCCCCCGACCTACCTGCAGGTGTACTGCCACGGACAGATCGACACCGACGAGGAACGCACGGTCGATCTCATGATGGCGATCGGGGGCGTGATGGCCGGCAAACCGCTCGACGCATCGGTGCGGGCGCTCGTCGCGGAGGGCGCGAAGAAGGAGGGCCGGGTCGTGCTGCGACTGCGTCCGTACGCGACGTTCGAGACTCCACCGCGTCACGTGCACGACGAATCCGACATCAACCCGTCGCTCACCCACTGGACCAGCGCCGCGCTGCCGTGGAACGCCGACACCGACGCCCAGTAGGGACGACCCATGTTTCGACTTGTCAACATCAACGGGCGGGCCGCATTGGAATACGACGGCTCGTGGTTCGACCTCGCCACGCTTTCCGGTGACGCGCGGCTCGCCGATCCACTCGAAGCCGTCGTCCACCATCGCGAGCTGCACGCTCTTTATGGTCGCTGCGCGTCGGCATCCGCAGGCGGCCACGTTGCCGATGCGGTGCTCGGGGCGCCGGTCCCGCGACCGCGCCAGGTGTTCGGCATCGGACTCAACTACCGAGAGCATGCCGGTGAGTCCGGCGCGCCGCTTCCGCCCGCGCCGCTCACCTTCACGAAGTTCCCGTCGTGCATCGCCGGTCCCACCGCCGACGTTCCACTCTCGGGCGCCATGGTCGACTGGGAAGTCGAGATCGTCGTAGTGATCGGCGACGCGACGTCGCACGTTGCGGTCAGCGACGCGTGGGGTGTCGTCGCCGGGCTCACGCTCGGACAGGACATCTCCGACCGGGCGGTGCAGATGACCGGCGTCCCACCGCAGTTCTGTCTCGGCAAGAGCTTCGCGAACTACGGGCCCACCGGGCCTGCGCTCGTGTCGATCGACGCGTTCGCCGACCCGGACGATCTGGCGCTGTGGTGCGACGTCGCGGGCGAGCGCATGCAAGCCGCGCGCAGCAGTCAACTGATCTTCTCGATCCCCACCCTTGTCGCGTACCTGTCGTCGATCTGCCGGCTGTACCCGGGTGATCTGGTCTTCACCGGAACCCCGTCCGGCGTCGGCATGGCGCGCGGCCGCTATCTCGCGCCCGGCGAGACGATCATCTCGGGCGCCGACATCATCGGTGAACTGCACAACACATGCCTCGCCGGCGACGGACCGCTCGCACCATGAGCCTCCACCGACTCCTCGGATTCCGCGCCGCCGTCGCCCGCCCGACCGCCATCGACGCCTACTACGCCGAGCTCGGCCTCACCCGCGACGCGACCTCCGGCTACACCGGCTCGGGCGGTGGCGCCGCCGTCGTCATCGACGAAGCTCCGTTCCGGCGGCTCATCGCGGTCGATATCGGCTGTCGTGACGATCGCGACCTCGACGCCGTGCAGCAACGGCTCGAAGCGCGCGGCGCGTCCGCCACACGCGGGCCGGAGTCCGTCTCCGTGGTCGACGACGCATCACGCGTGCTGATCACGGTGCGGGTCGCCGAACCCGAAGTGGCCGGCCCACCGGTGGATCTCGTGACACCGAACACCCTGGGTGCGATCGTGCGCGTCAACGAGCGCGCTCCCGCCGTGTTCGGAGCGCCGCGACCGCCGCGCCGTCTCGGCCACCTCGTCATCGGCACCCCGGACCTGCGTGCGACCCGTGATCTGCTCGTCGAAGGCATCGGATGCAAAGTCAGCGACGAGGTCGAAGGGATCATCCACTTCCTGCGCTGCTCCACCGATCATCACAACATCGGCCTCGTGCACTCGCCCGTGCCGATCCTCCAGCACTACTCATGGGAGTGCGACGACCTCGACCACGTCGGCCACACGGCAACCGCGCTGTACCGAAGCGACCCGCATCGTCACGCCTGGGGCCTCGGCCGGCACTTCGCGGGCTCCAACTTCTACTGGTACCTGCGAGACCCCTCCGGGTCGTTCCTCGAGCTGTACTCGGACCTCGACCGCATCACCGACGACACCGCATGGGAGCGCGGGCGCGCGCCGCTGAGCTTGGAGCACGCGGCCAACTCGTGGGGACCCAATCTGCCCCCCGAATTCGTCGTGCCCGCCGACCTCGTCGAACTCGAAGCGGGCTGGGCGACGCTCCGCTCGTGATCCGTTGACCGACGAAGTGGTCGACCTGCTCGTGGTGGGCTTCGGTCCGGTCGGGGCCACGATGGCCGGCCTCGGGGCGCGCCACGACCTGTCGGTGATCGCCGTCGACCGAGAGGTGGACCTGTATCCACTGCCGCGCGCGGCCCATTGCGATCACGAGATCCTGCGGATCCTGCAGGAGCTCGGCTGCGCCGATGAGATCGTCACCGCCATGCAGCTCAACGAGGGAATGGACTTCCTTACGGCGGATCGCGAGGTCATGCTGCGCTTCCGCTCGCCCGGACTCGCTCCGACGGGTTGGCCGGCGTCGGTGCTTTTCCACCAGCCCGGTTTCGAAGGCGCGCTCCGCCGCGCGGTTTTCGACACCGAAGCCGACGTCCGCCTCGGGGTGGGAGTCGCGGCGATCGAGCAAGAAGCGGAGACCGTCGTCGCCACGCTGGACGACGGTGAGCTGATCCGCGCACGGTTCGCGGTCGGATGCGACGGCGCACGGTCGCTCGTGCGTCGCGCGATCGGCACTGCGATGCACGATCTCGAGTTCGAGGAGCCGTGGCTCGTGGTCGACCTGCTCTTGCGCGAGCCGGTCGCCAAGCTGCCCGATCGTGCGTTGCAGGTGTGTGATCCGGCGCGGCCCCACACCCTGGTCCCGATGCCCTGGCCCCGATTTCGCTTCGAGTTCATGCTGCTGCCCGGCGACGATCCCGACGCGATCCAACAACCCGCGCGAGTCCGTGAGCTCATCGCCGCGTGGATCGATCCTGCCGCCGTCGAGGTCGAGCGAGCCGCGGTCTACACGTTCCACGGACTCATCGCACAACAGTGGCGCGCGGGACGCGTCTTCCTCGCCGGCGACGCCGCGCATCAAATGCCCCCGTTCCTCGGCCAAGGCATGTGCTCGGGAATGCGCGACGCCGCAAACCTCACTTGGAAGCTCGCGGCATTTCAACACCAAGACGCGCCGGACGTGCTCCTCGACACCTACCAGCTCGAACGCGAGCCCCACGTCCGCGCGATCGTCGAGCTCGCCGTCGGCTTCGGGCGCATCATCTGCACCACCGACCCCGACATCGCCGCTGCGCGCGACAGCCAGATGCTCTCCACACAACACGAGAAAACCGACGCGCCCCAGGGAACACCTGCGCTCACCGGCGGACTCGCGATCGGACTCGGCGGCGGAACACTCAGCGCGCAACCCTGGATCAACGGCCGCCGTCTCGACGACCTCGTCGGTCCACGATTCGCGGTCATCACCCGCACGCCACTTGCGGCCGACGACCCCGACCTGAACTGGTGGTCCCCGCGAGCCACGGTCCTCGACGCGCATACGTTTCCCGAACTCCAACCCCTCCTCGATGGCGCCGACGCCGTCGTCATACGACCCGACCACTACGTCTACGCAATGGGGCCACTCTCCGACATCACCCGCCTCGCATCTTCAAGCCTCTCCGCGCCCCGACGCGACAAGGGCGGCGGTCGCGGTCCATCGGACTCAGATGTATGGAACGCTTCGCCGCTGTCCCGGGAGCTCCCGAGGCCGCAACAAGATTCCGGAGGGTAGCGATGCGGATGCTCTTTCCCGACTGCGTCGAGGCCGTCGACCCCGCCGAGGTGTACGCGGATCTCCCGCGCGCCGACGGTCGTCCGTCCGTTCGGCTCAACATGATCGTGAGCGTCGACGGTGGCACCTCTTGGAACGGCGTGTCGGGCGCGCTGGGCGGACCCGCGGACAAGGCGCTGTTCCACGCCCTGCGCTCCCTCACCGACGTCGTGCTCGTCGCGTCGGGAACGATGAAGGCGGAGCACTACGGACCCGCGGTGCTCCCGCCGACCACACAGGACGCGCGTCGACAACGCGGGCAGACGGCCGTACCGCCGATCGCGGTCGTGTCGCGCAGCTGTCAATTCGATTGGAAGGCGCCCTTCTTCACGGCGGCGACCGAGCGCCCGATGGTGATCACGGTGTCCGACGCCGACACCGCCGATCGTGACCGAGCCGCGGAGGTCGCCGAGGTCATCGTTGCCGGTGAGCACGACGTCGACCTGGCACACGCGATGCACGAGCTCGGTGCGCGCGGCGCACGCACCGTCCTCGCCGAAGGCGGCCCGACGCTGAACGGCGACCTCGCGCGAGCGCGCTTGCTCGACGAACTGTGCGTGACGCTCTCGCCGCTACTGGCGAGCGGTGACGCGAAGCGGATCATCGCCGGGTCGACCCTCGACGAACTCGAACGGCTTCGCCTGCTATCAGTCTGCGGCGAGGACGATTACCTCTTCCTGCGCTACCGGCCACGAAACGTCTGACGATCAGCTGCCGATGGAGAGATCGACCTCGGCGCGGACCGCTTCTTCGATGATCGTGCCGGCGAAGAAGTTGGGGTTCGTGGCGGACCAGAGAGCGACCGGGTTCCCGAAGGTGAACGCGCGGAAGTCGGAAAGGTCGAGGTGATCGTTCTCGACGAGCTCCCAGGCCTCGCATACGACACGGACTGTTGGGCCCGAATGGTGCCGGCAAGACGACACTCGTCTCGATCATCGCGGGACTCCGAGAGGCCGATACGGGTCGCGTGAGCGTGGCCGGCGTCGACATGGCGACCGGCGGGCGCGCCGCCCGCACTCAGGTGGGTCTCGCCGCGCAAGAGACCGGGATCTATCCGACGGTCACGGTTCGGGACAACCTTGTCTTGTTCGCCGATCTCGCCGGCTACCGAAAGCCGCTGCGAGACCAACGCGTCGAGGAGGTCGCCGAGATTCTCGAGCTCACCGAGTTTCTTCCGCGCCTCGCGCGTCACCTTTCGGGTGGCGAGAAGCGGCGACTGCACACCGCGATGGCGCTGCTGCACCGTCCGCGCGTGCTTCTGTTGGACGAGCCGACGACCGGCGTCGATGTGAGCACTCGGGCCCGTCTCCTCGCAGCGGTCACCGCACTCGCGGCACGAGATGAGACCGCGGTCGTCTATTCGACGCACTACCTCCCCGAGATCGAAGACCTCGGCGCCAGTGTGGCGATCCTCGACCGTGGTCGGTTCTTGGCGCGCGGCTCGCTCGATGACCTCATCGCGGCCCACGGATCAGGCGGTCTCGAGATCACGTTCGACGGCGACGCCCCCATCCTCAGGGCTCACGATCTCGAAGTCGACGGCTCCACGCTCCGTCTCACGACGGAACAACCGGGGATCGCGATCGCCGACATCATCGGACAGCTCGGCCGCGACGCCGACCGTGTGGTCTCCGTCGACGTGAGGCGACCGAGCCTGGAGAGCGTGTTCATGGCCCTGACCGGTCGCCGCTACTCAGCCGACGAAACGGTCGACGATGGCGAGGCCGACCATTGACCGGATCGAGCCTTCGCCGGATCCTGGCCATCGCGAGACACGACCTGCGCATTTTGCAGCGCGACCCGACGTTCGTGATCACCTTCACGATCATGCCGCTTGGGTTCATGGCCTTCACCAAAGGCGCGTTCGGCGCCGCCATGGGCATCCGCTATCCGAACCATGCGCTGAACGGCGCGGAACAAGTTGTCCCCGGCGCCGCAGTGCTGTTCAGCGCATTCCTCGTCGGCAACCTGGGATTCGCGGTGTTTCGCGAACACGCGTGGTCGACTTGGGAACGGCTGCGCGCCAGTCACCTCGAAACCTGGGAGTTGATGCTCGGCAAGAGCATCGCTCCCATCCTCACCCTTGCCCTCCAACTCACTGTGATGCTCGGACTCGGCGGGGTCCTCTTCGACCTTCACATCCGAGGTTCGGTCCCTGCGTTCCTTGTTGTTGCCGCGATGCTCGCCGTGATGGAGGTTGCGCTCGGGTTCATGCTCCTCGCCGTGTGCCGATCGATCTTGCAGCTCAACGCGGCGACGAACCTCGGCGCGATGCTGCTCGGAGGAATCGGCGGTGCGGTGACGCCCTTCTATCTGTTGCCGGCTTGGGCGCAGCACATCGCTCCGGCCACACCGACGTACTGGGCGATACGCGGGTTCCGCAGCGTCATCATCGGCGGCGGCGGATTCTCCTCCGTCGCGCTTCCCCTTGCTGTCCTCGCCGCGTTCAGCGCCGCCTTTTCGGTCATCGCGGCACTCCGCTTCGGCGTCGAGGAAGCCAAACTCTCCTGGGCCTGAACAGTCGGCCTACACGCGGTTGGTCCGCGCGACCGTTGTGTGGCCGCAACGACGCCATGAGGGCCTGCTCATGTCGCCTGGTCGCCCGTGAGGCCGAGCTGCCGCAGGATCGTGCCCGAGTCGAAGTAGATCCGCTCGCACACGATGCGGTCGCCGTCGAACTCGAAGATGGCAGCCATACGGCAGCGGAAGGTCCGGCCGGTCGGATCGAAGCCGGCAAAGTTTCCGAGGTGGGTGCCGAGCAGGTCGAACTCGACGACGACGGCGTCTTCGGCGTGGCGGAGCGTGTGGATCTCGTTGCGCTGATCGGGGAATGCTGCTCGCGAGGCCGCGTAGTACTTCCGGACCTGCTCCTCGCCGTCGAACACCTGCCCGGTCCCGACCAATTCATAACGGGGATGGTCGAAGGTGGCGATGGTGACATCGAATTCGAGCCGGTTCTCGGACTCCATGTGCTCGCGGATGACAGCGTCGCGCGCGGCGCGCAGGTCTCGGATCACGATCAGCGATAGTCGGGGTTGGGGAAGTCGAACCGACAACCGGCGTCCCATTCCGAACGTTGATTGCCGTGCGCGGGGATCCCGCCGACCTCCTTGAGCAGGCGAGCGAGGTGGAGCAGGTTCCAGGTCATGAAGGTGGTGTTGCGGTTGGTGAAGTCGTTCTCGGGTCCGCCCGAGCCCGGGTCGAGGTAGCTCGGGCCCGGACCCGCTTCGCCTATCCAGCCGGCATCGGCTTGCGGCGGGATCACGTAGCCGAGGTGTTGCAGCGAATAGAGGATATTCATCGCGCAGTGCTTCACGCCGTCCTCGTTGCCGGTGATGAGGCAGCCGCCGACCCGGCCGTAGTACGCGTATTGGCCCGCGTCGTTGAGGAGATGCGAGTTGCCGTAGAGACGTTCGATCACTCTGGTGCAGACCGACGACTTCTCACCGAGCCAGATCGGAGCGCAGAGCACGAGGATGTCGGCGGCCATCACCCGCTCGTGGATCTCGGGCCAGTCGTCGCGCTCCCACCCATGTTCGGTCATGTCGGAGTACACGCCCGTCGCGATCTCGTGATCGACAGCGCGGACCACGTCGACCTTGACGCGGTTCTGCTCCATGATGGAGATCGCGAGGTCGGCGAGGCCTTGAGTATTTGACGTCTCAGGCGACTTCTTGAGCGTGCAGTTGATGAAGAGTGCTCGAAGGTTCGAGAAATCCCACCGGCTCTCGTCCGCGAGCTCATCGAGCCGTTCGGTCAGTGTCACGTCGAGTCCTCCATGCCGCGTCAGTGAGTGAGACCGACACCGTCCTGACAATGGGGGCCGCCCCAATGCTCGACGATCTCGCCGTCGCGCAGGCGCAGGATGGCCGTGCCGTTGATCACCACCGGTTTACCGGACGCGGCCACGTCGTAGAACGCGGTTCCCGTGTGCGTCCCCCGAACGGTCCAGTTGGAGACGATGAGATCACCCGACTCGATGAGTAGGTCGACTGAGAAAACCATGTCGGGGAAGGCGCCGCGAACCTGCGTCCACCACTCGAGCTCGTGGCCCCGCACGTCGGAACCCATCGCCGCGGGATTCACCCGTTCGGTCACGTGGCTCACGAAGTCGGGAGACCAGAACTTGAAGACGGCTTCCCGATCGCCGCGGGTCATCGCATCGCTGTACGCACCGAGCAACGCGAGGTTCTCTGACATTGCGCAATCATGGCCCGAACCTTGACGCGGGAAAAGCCCGGAACTAGAGCGAGCCCGAGACCTCGAGCCCGACGGTGCTGATGCGGATGGGGAGCACCCGGAAGCGCGCGTCCAACGCGGCGACGCGACGCTCGAGCTCCTCTTTGGCTTCTCGGTTGGCATTCAAGATCGTGACCGAACCGCCGTTTCCGCCGGCCCCGTTGACCTTCCATCCAACCGCCGGGTGCGCCGCCGCGATCTCGATCACCCGTGCTGCGTCCACGCCCACGAGCTCAGGGTGCAGAGACCTTTGTGCGTCCGTGTTGGCGATCATCGCCTCACCGAACGCGCGGAGATCCTGGGCAAGGACCGCGTCGCGAGCCGCGACCGCCGCGTCTCGCAGCCGCGAGAACGCCTGCGACCCGCGACGCCTTTCGATGACCTGGCGGTGAATGCTCGAGGAATCGTGGGCGCGACCAACGAACACCAGCGTGAGCCGGGAGCTGAGTTCCTCCCAGGCGGGTAGGGTCTGCACCGTTGCCTCCGGGTACGGCTCGATCTCGAGGTAGTTGATCCCACCGAACGCCGCGCTCAGCTGATCCTGGATTCCGCTCTGGAGGCCGAGGACGTCGACCTCGAGCCGATGTGCGGCGTAGGCGACGGCGCGCGGCGAGAGTTGCTCGGCGCGCAGGTCGACCAATCCGCCCAGGAGGGCAACCGCGACCGCCGCCGACGTACCCGCGCCGCAACCAGCCGGGACCGCGGATCGGACGCGGACCTCCACCGCCGTGTCCGCCGGGGGCGGGAACGCGTCGATCGCGGCCTCCAGCAGCGGGTGGCGGGCGACCCGAGACGCCCCTGGGACGACGGGATACCGGTCACCGAACGTCTCTACGTGCAACACCACCGGGTCCGGGCCGCCGGTCGCGCCGATTGCGACCGCGACTCCGGGGGTCACTGCGATGTTCAAGACCCGTCCCGGTCCACCGAACCACGTATCGGTCCACCCACCGTTGTCGCAGATCCGCACAGGGACCGACGCCTCGATCACCAGTCGCTTCCGGCCGCTGAACGGCACCGTCCGATGCCGTTGGGAGGCCGTTCGGCGGGCCTTGGCTCAGGGTCCCGTTGGGGTTGCCGATATACCACGCGAATGGCTTCCCGCCCCCGTCGACTGGCAAACCTCGCGCTCGTGGCGCCCGGCCGTCACAAACGGTCGACCCGGCCGGTGGCAGTTTGCATTGCATCGGTGCTGATGACGGCGGCCGTTCTCGCGGCATCGCCGGCCGCGTCGGCGACCACTGTGACGAACGTGTCGCTGCGGGCGGACCAGACCTGGACCGCTACCGGCGTCGTCTTGCGCCTGGGAGACTCCGTCACGATCAGCGCGACGGGACGGATGCATTTCGGTCCCGCGCCCATCGATCGTGTTCCGCCCCAGGGTGTCGGACGACGATGCCTCCTCCCGGTTCCCGGGGCGCACTGGCCGGCACCTGACCTGAGTTGTTGGTCGTTGATCGGACGGATCGGCTCGTCGGCTCCGTTCGAGGTCGGCGCCGGAACAACGTTGCGGGTACGCGCGGGCGGGGAGCTTTCGCTCGGCATCAACGACGACCACCTCCGCGACGACGCGGGCGCTTGGACTGCTGTGGTAACCGTTCCGCCTCCCTCGGGGAACGGGTCCACGACTCCCGTTGCCGGTGCGAAGGAAACGAGCAAGTCGTCAGCCTTGTTGGTGAGCGCGGTGGTCGGGCTCGTCGCGCTTCTCGCGCTCGTCGCGACCTTGGCCGTGATCGCCGCTCGGCGTCGTCGCTCGCCAACGCCGGAACCGGAGATCGCCGACGCGGATCCGCTCGAGCCGGTGCCCGGTATCTCGGTGCGAAGCGTTCCGGCCGCCGACCTCGACACTGCGAAGGGGAACATCTTCGAGGTCGATTTCGCCGACCGCGAGTCGCTGGGCGTCAGTTATGGCTACTTCCCCGAAGGCACGGTCGTGCACTGCCGGGTCATGCACAACTCGACGACGGCAGCGACCGGTGAGTTCGTCACGAACGGCGGCGGTACCACGCCGCAGTACGTCACGGTGCCTCTGGGTGCACAAGGCACCTTCGCTCTCGAAGGCGCCAAAGTCCAGTTCAGTTGGACGATCGGTGACCTACTCGAGTATTCCGTGACACGCGACCCCGGCGCCTGACGGCATCGACACCAAGAACGCGAAGTCGATGTGGATCAGCCGGTGGGCATCTCGAAACCACCGATGATCGCGACGTTCGACTGGGCCGCCGCGTGCCTCTTGCCGATCACGGCTTGATACTCGGGGGAGTTGTACCACCCGCGTGCCGCCTCCACCGAGGCAAACTCGAGAATCACGGTCTGATCGCCATGCCAGTCGCCTTCGACGACATCCTCGGGAGGGCCGAACACGATTGGGGATCCGCCGGCCGCAATCAGCGTCGGCAACGCGGCCTGAAGGTATATCCCCATGCCCTCCTGGTCCTTCACCGTGTCGGTGAAGATGACGTATCCCTTCGGCATGAGCCCTCCTCAGTCGTGTCGATCGTCTCGCGAGTCCACGTTTTTGCGGCACCTTCGCACGGAGATTGACGCCGCGTCCACCGCGCCTCCACGGCAAAGTGATGGCTTGCGGAGGTCCTGCTCTGCTCAGGCGAACGACTTGGGCATCAGTCCGTTCTCGCGGGCTTCACGCTCGAGATCGTCGCGAAACTCGGGATGCGCGATCGAGATCATCGCTTTGGCCCGCTCGGGGACAGACTTGCCCTTGAGGTTGACCTTTCCGAACTCGGTCACCACATGCATCATGTCGCTTCGAGGATCAGTCGCGATATTTCCCGGCGTCAGGCTCAACACGATGCGGCTCTCGCGCACACCCCGGCGTTCGTACGTCGACGACATGCACACGAACGACTTTCCGCCGTTCGACGCGTACGCGCCCCGGACGAACTGCAGCTGACCACCGGTGCCACTGATGTGACGGTGACCGCTCGACTCGCTCGCCGCCTGTCCTTGAAGGTCCATCTGCGTCGTATTGTTGATCGCCACGAGGCGATCGTTTTGCATGATGACATGCGGCAGGTTCGTCAACTCGACCGGCTGGCAGGAGATGTCAGGGTTGCGGTCGATCGCCTCGTACAGCGCCCGCGAACCAAGAGCAAAACTGCACACGATCTTGCCTGGATGCAACGTCTTCGCCGAGCCGGTCACGACGCCGGCTTTGTAGAGATCGATGATCCCGTCGGTGAGCATCTCGGTGTGGACGCCAAGGTTACGGACGCCGCTTTCCAACAACAGCGAGCACACCGAGTTCGGCATCGCGCCGATACCGATCTGCAGGCACGCGCCGTCTTCGATTTCAGTCGCGATCAGTCGTGCCACTGCACGGTCGGCCTCAGAGGGTGCCAGGTTCGGCAACTCGGTGACCGGCTGTCCGTCACCTTCGATGATGTAGTCGACTTCACTCACGTGTAAGCCGTTCTCGATACCGTGCACGTAGGGCAGCTCGCCGCTGACCTCGACGATGACGACCTTGGCCCGTGACGCGATCGCCCGATGCCAGAGGTTGGCGGCACTGAAGTTGAAGTACCCGTCCGCGTCCATCGGGCACGTCTTGATCACCATCACGTCGGGCGGATCGATGAACCGACGGTAATAGTCGCTGATCTCGCCGAGGTTGCAGGGGATGTAGTTCTGCAGGCCCGCGTCGCCGTGCTTGCGGTCGTACGCGCCGAAGTGCCAGTTCAGATAGTTGAAATGCTCACGGCCCGGGTCGGCCTCGACAACCGCGCGTGGTCGCACGCTCAAGCAGCCGCGAATGCTCACGTTGCGAAGCTCACTCGCTCGTTCCGCCAGAGCCTGGTCGAACACGTCGGGTTGGGCGAGCACCGCCCCGTAGTCGAGCCAGTCACCCGAACACACGAGTGCGGCGGCCTCGTGGGCCGAAATCGTCATCGCCGGCATGCTGCGCGTCATGGCTCTGGCTCCTCCGGGTGGGATGTTTCCCACGCGAGCATGCGGCCCGGGTTGTTACAGGCGCGCGTCACCGCGAATGTCCGGTTGTCGTGTTCCCGAGGTGATGCGCGGCTGTAACAACCCGTCCGCATGCTGCGAGCGGAGTATCCACCAGCGTCACACGCGAAATAGGGAGCCCTCCCGATCCGTGGCGCTTCCCGCAGAGGAGGAGAACCATGATCCTGGCAACGACGAAGGTCGAGGATTTCGACCGTTTCCTGAAGGTCTTCTCAACCAAGGGCGCTGAGAAGCGAAAGCAGCACGGCTCCAAGGGTTCGACCGTCTTTCGCGATCCCAACGAGAACGACCGGGTGTGGGTGCTCTTCGACTGGGATGCGGAGGGCTGGCAGAGCTTCGTCTCCGACCCCGAAGTCCCGGCGATCCTGCAAGACGCCGGACACCAAGGCCGGCCCCAGGCCGGGGAGCTCGGCGGCCAGTACGACGCCTAGCGGCGAGGTAATCCACCCACGTTGAACCACGACAGGAGACACGTCATGAGCAACCCCGCAACCGAAGCACCCCAGTACCGGAAATTCGTCCTGAGATGGGAGGAACGCCCGGGAGCCGGTCCGGCCGAGTACGAGGCCGCGCAAACGCGCATCCTCGACGTGTTCCGCAAGTGGAACGCGCCTGCCGGCCTCACGTTCCACCAATTCGTGGTGCGCGTCGGCGATTGGGGCGGATACGCGGTCATCGAGACCGACAACCTCGCCGACATCCACTTGCTGACCACCGCGCTCGCCGCGTTCACGTTCCGGCTCGAGCCGGTGATCGACGTGATGGACGCGGTCGCGATCGAGCTCCAGGCCATGGCCTGGCGGGAGAAGGTCGCGTAGCGACGAGCTTGATCTCCCGAAGGCGCAGGTCCGCCAAGTGAGGGCCGCCCTTCGGGAGCACCAGGCACGGTTGGTCTAGCGTTGCCCGCAGACCGGGAGGCAACGTGATACGCGTGCATGTCGATCCCGAGAAGTGTCAGGGCCACAACCGCTGCTACGCGATCGCACCGGAGCTCTTCGACGTCGACGACTTCGGCCAGGCGCACGAGCTGCACGACGGCACGGTGTCCGCGGACCTCGAAGACAAAGCGCGGCTGGCCGTGGCGAACTGCCCCGAGTACGCGATCTCGCTCTCGATCTCGGAGTGACGCGATGACCAATCACCCGCGCGTTCGACGCGAGCCAGAATGCTCGCCGCGCTCGCGTGGACTTGGTCTCTGGATCGTTCACCGATTCGAAGGCAGCACAGAGAGTCGGATGCGGTGCCACCGGTGCTTCGTGAGCTCGAGATCATGTGCAGCAGCAGGTCACGGTCTGGTCGAGAACCTGCCACCGGAATTGGACGAGTGGTGACGACTCGCCACAACCTGTGCAGCTGATCCGCCACGCGAGCCCGATGCGCACGATTTCGAGGGGCACCTGTCCGGTCGACAATCGCTTGGGCTCGATTCTCGGTGTGGCGATCGGCGGCAGGTTGGTGAGTTCGAGCTCGAGAAATGGCGACGCGTCGGGTTCGGGGTGAGAAAGACGCAAGTCGAGCCGGCGGATCGCGGCGTCGCGTCGCGGGCCTGATTGACCTCGGCCCGCGAAGTTCAAGAACGCGTACGCCACTTCGACCCCTAGTTCGTCGGCGAGATGTTCGACCATCTCGACGAGAGCCGGACCACGCTTCGCGACGGCTGCGGCCGCGGCGCGTTCGTAAGTCTCGAGATGCTCGGGGTCGGGAACTACCTGCGGACCGGGCTCGGCGAGGAAGGCGTCGAGCGCCGCGAATTGCGCGCTGTCGAAGACCCGGGTCGCCTCCGAGATGCGCTCGATCTCGTCCAAGAACCCATCGCGTTCGATGCGGTTGGCCGGGTCCTCCAACGTGTCCTTGGCGAACATGATCACAAAACGAGCTGCGATCCCGGGCTGTTTGCGGCGCAGAATGCGACCCATCCGCTGGATCATCTGGCGTCGGGTTCGGCTCGCGCTCATGACGATTCCAAGGTTCGCGTCCGGAACATCGATGCCCTCATCGAGGACTCGGGGCGCCGCGACGGCGTCGAGTCTCCGGACGCGCAGATCGTCGAGAATCTCCCGGCGCTGACGACGAGCAGTCGACCCAGTGATCAGATCGATCGACACCAACGGATCCAGCCGGTTGATGGCGTGGTTCGCCGCGCGCACCGTCTCTGTAAACACCAGTGCCCCATCAGCCCCCTTGATCGCAGTTGCAAGATCGCCGAGCAGTTCGTACTTGCCGATCGTCTGCGCCACGATCTGGCGACGACTGGAAAACGCGTCGAGGTAGTCGCGCGCAGCGCGGCCGTCGACGCCGGCGTCACGCTCGGCCAGATGCGCAACCGCAGCGAGGAATTCTCCGAATGGCTCGAGCGGCATCCCTCTCACCAGCCGGAGGTGATGACGCGCGCTCACGAGCCGCTGCTCCGTCGCGATGTATTCGGCCCGCTCGTCAACCGACAACTCCACCCCGACGAATGCAACCCGAGGTCGCGCACACACCCCGTCGGCGATGGCCTGCTCAAAGCCGTAGCGATAACAGATTCCCCCGAAGTAGGGCAGCAGCAACTCCGTCACCGCGTCGTCGCTGCGTTCCAGTGTCGCCGTGAGGCCGAGGCGCTCCTCGTACTGAGGTAACAGCGCGCGTCGGAGGATTCCGCCACCAAGGCCATGACACTCGTCCGCGATGAGCAGTCCACCGATCGCGCCCGGCGGCACCGGTTTGTGCGCCGCAGCCGAATGACGGGTCGCGACGAGCACGTCGCATGACGTCGGAACGTCCTTCCCGCTGTCGCCCAACCGGCCGATCCGCGCGTCGGGAAGCGAAGCCGTTAGCCGGCGATGCCACTGCTCCATAAGCACACGCGAGGGAACGACCACGAGCACAAAATGACCCCTGCGTAACGCGTCGGATGCGGCAGCGATCGCCACGTCGGTCTTGCCCGAGCCCGTGACCGCCTCGATCACGCCGCGTCGCCCGCAACGCAACCAACTGATGAGCGCGTCGAGTTGCCAACGGTAGAGCTCGCGATGTCCGGATTCTCGGCTGGTGACCACCACTCAGCGCCGCCATCTGACAAACATCCGAGAACCACGGTATCGGTCGTACGTCGGGCCGTAGGACGAGCCGATCGGCTCACCCACGGTCACGCGTCGCGAGCGGTTGTGAAGTGCGCTGGTTCCTGACCCGCGAGACGCAGCACAAGGGGTACCCGCCGCCCTTTTGACTGACGCCGAGCCCGATCACATCAAGTACTGCTACGAAACTCGGCGAGGTCCATGCCTGTGTCCAGGTCCGACGTGAAGAACATGACCACGACGGCTTGGAGCACCAACAACGCCACGACAACCGCGCCGGCGCTGCGGGACCTGCTCTTCGCGACCCGGCCGGGCATAGTTCGTCGTTCTCGAAGATCCGCGAAATCGGCCAAGACGGTGTCGTCCCGTCCGTCTCGTGCTCGCGGGTGTCGACGCGTACGGCCTTCGATCCATCCGGAGAGCTCACGTACAGAAGGCACACCGAATCAGTAGAGATGGGAGTCGGGATGGCAGGGCTCGACGGCGCGCTGTTCACGCGCGCTGACGTTAGGGAATGTGCAGGCCAGAGATACTGCGAGCTACCACCAGCCGCTGGATCTCGCTCGTCCCTTCGAAGATCGTGTAGCTCACGTCGCCTCGTGCGAAGAGTGCGGCCAACTCGCGCCGCGCAGTGCCCATGCGAACACCGCCGCAAGCACGAGACCACTCGCGAGCGAAAGCGTGTTGACGACGTTCTCCACACCCGTGAGCGCGCCAGCCGGATGCGTCGCGTGGTAGAGAACGTGAGGAAATGTGAACGCGACGAACGCGAGCAGAGCGATGTTGATCGCGGCTCGGTTCGCCCACAGGGCCGCAACTATCAGAACGACCCCCGTCGCGAGGAAGCCGGCGCCGACGTCGCGGACCAAGTGATCGTTGTATGGCGGCTCGGCGGCAACGAGACGCGGGTCGAACCCCGGAAACGTCTCGAACCAGTTCTTCGGCGCGAGCACCGCCCACAGGCCTATGAGCAGTTGCGGCCCGGCCATCGTCAGGGCGATCCCTAGACGTACCCAAGGCTTGACCTTCGTCTCCATGTGCGTACCGTACGAAGAACTGGACTGGTTTTCTAGACCACTTCAAACCCTGAAAGGCAGACCAATGGACACCCTCCTGGACGTCGGACCAGGGCGTACGCGAGCGGCGGCGGTCGAGCGGGCGCTACGGCAGTCGATCGTCGCCGGCCATCTCGGTACGGGCACTCGTTTGCCGTCGACTCGCGAGCTCGCCGCTGAGCTCGGATGCGC
Organism: Acidimicrobiia bacterium; assembly: GCA_038213435.1. Taxonomy (GTDB): domain Bacteria; phylum Actinomycetota; class Acidimicrobiia; order IMCC26256; family PALSA-610; genus PALSA-610. The sequence goes on along the minus strand of JBBQTI010000024.1, from coordinate 31,898 downwards.
ACGCGCAACCGTGGTCTCGGCGTACGAGCAACTCGCGGCCGAAGGCTACCTCGTGACCGTCACCGGATCGGGCACGACAGTCGCGCACATCCAAAGGACCGACACGACGCGCACGACCGAGCAATCGAACCCGTTCTTCGTCGAACTCTTGCCGGGCGAGCCCGACCCGAGCTCGTTCCCGCGTCGAGCGTGGGCTACGGCGGTCCGGAAGGTGCTGCACACGAATCCCGATGATCTTCTTCGGTACGGCGACCGGCAGGGCATCGCTGAGCTTCGCGAGGCGCTCGCCGCCTACCTCGCGCGATCGCGTGCGGTCGTCACCGATCCATCGCGCATCGTGATCTTCGGCGGCTTTGCGTCCGCTCTGTCGGTGCTTGCGGCGACGTTCCATCGCCTAGGCGTAGAACGCGTCGCTGTCGAGAACCCCTGCCTTCCGCCACTCGCGAGGATCGTCGCCGCCGCCGGACCCGACGTCGTACCGATGGCCGTCGACGACGAAGGCGTTCGCGTCGATGAGCTGGGCGATGTCGAAGCGATCATGTGCACGCCCGCTCATCAGTACCCGATCGGCGTTGTGCTCTCCCCCGCCCGACGCGCCGCGCTCGTCGCATGGGCGCGCGAATCCCACAGTTGGATCGTCGAGGACGACTACGACGGTGAGTTCCGCTATGGCCAGCGACCGGTCGGCGCGATGCAGGGCTTGGATTCCGAGCGCGTCATCTATGGCGGCACGGCGAGCAAGTCACTCGCGCCTGGTGTCGCCGTCGCGTGGCTGGTCCTTCCCGCTGCGCTGGTCGAGCCCGTGCTCGACACGATGCGCGTTCGTCGCGACCGCGTCTCTGCGATCGAACAGGCGGCGCTCGCAACGTTCATCACCTCTGGGCTGCTCGACCGTCACGTGCGTGCCCAGCGTCTCCACTACCGACGTCGACGCGATGCGATGATGCGCGTTCTCACCGACGACGCGCCGTGGCTCGAAGTGACCGGCGTCTCGGCCGGCCTCCACCTCACGGCGCTACTGCACGATCGCGACGAGCGCGAGATCATTGAGCGAGCCGGGCAACAATCGGTTGCGCTGTTCGGTCTCGCCAACCACGCTGTCGGGCCGCTCACACAGCAAGGTCTCGTCATCGGGTACAGCCGGTCTCCCTCACATGCGTTTCCTCACGCGCTCGAGACGCTCTCGGACGTCCTCATCGAGCGGGCACGCATCGGAGCGTGAAGACGCAGCGAGCCTGCTGGATGGAGAAGGGATTGGACCGTCTGGACGGGATGTGACCGGGCGGACTGAAATCAGGGAATGTGCAGGCCGGAGATGCTGCGGGCAACTACCAACCGCTGGATCTCCGAAGTGCCTTCGAAGATCGTGTAGATCTTCGAGTCGCGGTGCCATTGCTCGACGGGGTGCTCGCGTACGTAGCCGGCGCCACCCAGGATCTGTATCGCGTCTTCGGTCACCCTGACCGCGGTCTCGCCGGCGTACAGCTTCGACATGGAGCCTTCGCCGGCCTGGAAGTGTTTGCCGGTCGCGGCCATCCAACATGCGCGCCACACGAGCAGCCGAGCGGCGTCGATGTGCATCTTCATGTCGGCAAGCTTGAACGCGATCGCCTGGTTCATGATGATCGGCCGCCCGAACGCCTGGCGCTCTTTCGCGTAGTCGAGCGCGTACTCGTACGCGGCGCGCGCGATGCCGAGCGCTTGCGCACCGACGATCGGGCGCGATGCCTCGAACGTGCTCATCGCGGCCTGCACGCGCTAGCTCTTGCCCTCGCGGGCCCGCGCGAGCCGCGCGTCCAGCTTCTCCTTGCCGCCGAGCAGACACGAGCCGGGGATTCGCACATCGTCGAATACGACCTCGGCGGTATGCGACGCACGGATGCCCATCTTCTTGAACTTCTGGCCCATGCTCACGCCCGGCGTCCCTGCGGGAACGATGAACGATGCATGGCCACGAGACTTCAACTCGGGTTCGACCGCGGCGACGACGACGTGGATGGTCGGTACCTTGGTGATACCGCCATTTGTGATCCACGTCTTGGCGCCGTTGATCACCCACTCGTCCTTCGCCTCGTCGTATACCGCGCGAGTGCGCAACGACGACACGTCGGAGCCGGCGTCGGGCTCGCTCACCGCGAACGCCGCCATGTGAATGTCGTCAGCGGTTCCGAAACACTGCGGCACCCACTCGCCGATCTGCTCGGGCGTGCCGCTGCCCACGATGCCCGAGACCCCGAGGCTCGTGCCCAGGAGGGCGAGCGTGATGCCGGCGTCGCCCCAGCACAGCTCCTCCGAAACGAGCGCCAAGGTCAACCCAGTGGGGTCACCGAACGCGTTGGCGATGAACTCGAACGAATAGAGGCCGATGCGGGCGGCCTCTTCGATGATGGGCCACGGCGTCTCTTCCCGCTCGTCCCATTCGCGTCCCGCGGGCCGGATGACGTCGGCCGCGAAGTCGTGCACCCATTTCTGGATCTGCAGCTGGTCTTCGTTGAGCTCGAGCGAGAAGTCGGTCATGACCATCCCTTCGCCCGCCGCCGGCCAGGCGCCAACACCTCGGGCTCTGCGGGCCGTGAACAAGTTACCGATCGGTAACGCCAGCATACCAGCCCCACGAGCCCCGCCAAATCATCGGCAAGGGCGCCGCGCGGCGACCCGGTAGCGTCCGCGTCTCGTGAGCGGCGACGAACTGGGCTCGGGCTCCGGCGGGCGTACGGCGATCGTCGGGATCGGCGAGACCGACTACGTGCGTGGCGCGCCGTTCCTGCCGGTCGAGCTGATGCTGCAGGCCGCCGACGCGGCGATCGCAGACGCGGGACTTGCGGCCACCGATATCGACGGGATCATTCCACCGCCCGGTTATACGACGAGCGAGGAGCTCGCCGCGAATCTCGGCATCGAAACGCTCCGCTTCGCGACCACGGTGCACATGGGTGGCGCGAGCCCCGTTGCCTCGCTGCAGCACGCGGCTCTGGCGGTCGCGGCCGGTGTCGCGCGCCATGTGCTCGTCGTCGTGGGGTGGAACGGATACTCGGCGTTCCGGCCGCGTGAAGGCATCCCGCGGCCGAGACGAGGGTTGGACGGCAGCGCCGTCGGCGACGTCGTCCTCGACTACTACGTGCCTTACGGCGCGCGTTCGGCCGCGCAGTTCTACGCGTGGATCGCGATGCGGCACAAGCAGCTCTACGGCACGCGCGATACCGACACCGGCGAGATCGCCGTGACCTTCCGAGCGCACGCGCAGCTGAACGAGCGCGCGCTGATGCGCGGCACTCCCCTCACGATGGACGAGTACCTCGACGCTCGCTGGGTGTCGGAGCCGTTCCGACTCTACGACTGCTGCCTGGAGACGGACTGCGCGGCCGCGGTCGTCGTGAGCTCGATCGAGCGGGCGCGCGATCTGCCGCACGCGCCCGCGGTGATCCTGGCCGGCGCGGAGGGACATCCGTACCCCGCCGACGACATCGCCAATCGACCCGACATATTCCGCATCGGTTTGTCCGACGCGGCACCGCGCGCGCTCGGCGCGGCGGGCCTGCGCGCGGACGAGCTCGACTTCATGGAGGTGTACGACTGCTTCACGTACGTCGTGCTCCTTCAACTCGAGGCGCTCGGATTGTGCGGCCGCGGTGAAGCCGGCGCGTTCGTGCGCGACGGCGTGCTCAGACTCGACGGCGGCACCCTCCCGACGAACACGCACGGCGGGCTGTTGTCGCAGGGGCACATGTGGGGGATGAACCACGTGGTCGAGGCCGTGCGTCAGCTGCGCGGCCAGGCCGGCGCGGCGCAGGTCGCGGGCGCCGAGGTCGGATGCGTCACCGGCTGGGGCGATTTCGGCGACGGCAGCATCGTCGTGCTGCGCCGCGACCGATGAGCGATCGGTTCCTGCCGTCCGCGATCGGGCTCAATGGCGAGTTCTACGCCTTCCTGGCGCGCGGCGAGCTGCGACTGCAGCGGTGCGCCGCGTGCGGCGCTTGGAGGCACCCACCCCGACTCCGGTGCGCGCACTGCGGATCGGTCGACGCGACGTGGGAACCGGCAACGGGCCGCGGGCGCGTGTTCTCGTGGACGGTCACGCATCGCGCGGTCGATCCTGCCTTCACCCCCCCATACGCGATCCTCGTCGTCGAGCTCGCGGAGGGACCCCGGCTCGTCGGCAATTTGAAAGGTCTCGAGCCGTCCGAATTACGGCTCGATCTTCCCGTCGCCGTCGAGATCGAGCACGCGTCGGACACCGTCGGCCTCCTTTGGTTCAGGCCCGCGTCGCCTGAGTAGCGTCCCCGCCCGTGGAGCTCTGGGAGTTGAGCGCGCGCGAGACGGTACGACACGCCATCGCGTCGTACACCTACGGCGCCGACCACGGTCGCTTCGAAGACGTGGCCTCGCTCTTCGCCGTCGACGGCGTACTCGAGGTGCACGGAACGGGCGGCGCGCGGGCCGTCGGTCGCGACGCGATCCTCGACTTCTTCCGGGGGGTCGGGAGCGACGTCGTCACCGCCGCGCCCCCGGGACGCATGCAGCACCACGTCTCGAGCGTGCGCGTCGACCTTGCATCCGCGACCGAGGCCAACGCGACGAGCTACTTCACCGTGATGACCGGTGCGGGAGTGGATCACTGGGGACGGTACCGCGACCGGCTCACAACCGACGGCGACCGTTGGCTGTTCGCGCACCGGCTCGTCCGGACCGACGGCCGCACGCCCGGCGGTTGGGCCGACGCGAGATAGCTACTGATAGGCCTCTACCGGCGGGCAGCTGCAGAAGACGTTGCGGTCGCCGTACACGCCGTCGATGCGACCCACGGGAGGCCAGTACTTCGCGCGCCGTAGACCCGCAACCGGAAACGCCGCGAGCTCTCGCGGATAGGCGCGCGACCAGCTGTCGGCCGTCACGTCCTCCGCGGTGTGGGGTGCCTGAACGAGCGGGTTGTCGTCCGCCGGCCACTCCCCGGCGGCCACCAGGTCGATTTCCTTCCGGATCGCGATCATCGCGTCGACGAACCGATCGAGCTCACCCAGATCCTCGGATTCCGTCGGCTCGATCATCAGCGTGCCCGCGACCGGGAACGACATCGTCGGCGCATGGAAGCCATAGTCGATCAAGCGCTTTGCGACGTCGTCGACGCTCACGCCCGCGTCGCGAGTGATCGGACGGAGGTCGATGATGCACTCGTGTGCCACGAGGCCGTTCGACCCCGTGTAGAGCACCGGGTAGTGCGGGGCGAGGCGGTGGGCGAGATAGTTCGCGTTGAGGATCGCGACGTGCGTCGCGCGCGTGAGTCCGACGGGCCCCATCATCTGCACGTACATCCACGGAATCGGCAGGATGCCCGCCGACCCCCACGGCGCGGCGCTGATCGCGCCGATGCCCGTTGCCGGACCGGCTTCGGCGCGCAGCGGGTTGTTCGGCAGGAAGGCAGCGAGGTGCGCGCGCACGCCGATCGGCCCGACTCCGGGACCTCCCCCACCATGCGGGATGCAGAACGTCTTGTGGAGGTTGAGGTGCGACACGTCGGCACCGACCTTCCCGGGCCGGGCCACACCCACGAGCGCGTTGAGGTTCGCGCCGTCGAGATACACCTGGCCGCCCTGCTCGTGAACGATGGCGCAGATCTGACGGATCTGCTCCTCGTACACTCCGTGCGTCGACGGGTAGGTGGCCATCAGTGCGCCGAGCTCGTCGGCATGCTCAACGGTCTTCGCCTTCAGATCGTCGACGTCGACATTGCCCTGGTCGTCGCACGCGACGACCACTACTTGCATGCCCGCCATCGAGGCGGAGGCCGCGTTCGTGCCGTGCGCCGATGCGGGGATGAGACACACCCGCCGCCGCGCTTCACCGAGCGAGCTGTGGTACCTGCGGATCGCCAGGAGGCCCGCGTACTCGCCCTGCGAACCGGCGTTCGGCTGCAACGAGACCGCGTCGTAGCCCGTGATCTCCGCGAGCCAGCGTTGGAGATCGTCGAAGAGCTCGAGATAGCCGCGGGCCTGCTCGAGCGGCGCGTACGGATGCATGCGCCCGAACTCGGGCCACGTGATCGGCTCCATCTCCGCGGTTGCGTTCAGTTTCATCGTGCACGACCCGAGCGGGATCATCGTGCGATCGAGCGCAAGGTCGCGATCCGCAAGGCGTCGGAGGTAGCGCAACATCTGGTGCTCGGAGCGGTGTGAGGTGAAGGCCGGATGCGTGAGGAAATCCGACGTACGGAGGAGCGCGGCCGGGATGGCGTCGGTGGTGGTTTCGACGAAATCGCCGACGGCGCGGTCGATCCCGAACGCGGCCAGAACCGTATGCACGATCGCCGGCGTCGTCGTCTCGTCGAGCGCGATGCCGAGGGTGTCGGCGTCGACGAAGCGCAGGTTGACCCGCCGGGCGGCGCACTCGGCAATCAGCTCCGCGGCGCGCCCGGGCACCCGAACCGTCAAGGTGTCGAAAAAGTTCTCGTGCACGACCTCCACCCCGCCCTCGCGCAGCGCGGCTGCCAGACCGGCGGTGAGCCGGTGGACGCGCCGGGCGATCGCCCTCAGGCCTTCGGCGCCGTGGTACGAGGCATAGAAGCCCGCGATGACCGCGAGCAGCACCTGCGCGGTGCAGATGTTGCTCGTGGCCTTCTCGCGCCGGATGTGCTGCTCGCGCGTCTGCAGCGCGAGCCGGAACGCCGTGCGCGCCTTCACGTCGATCGAGACGCCAACGAGACGGCCGGGAAGCGTGCGTCGATGTTGGTCGCGCACTGCGAGATACGCCGCGTGCGGGCCGCCGAATCCCAGCGGCACGCCGAAGCGTTGCGTCGTGCCGACGACGGCGTCGGCGCCCATCTCGCCGGGCGGCGTCACGAGCGCGAGCGCGAGCAGGTCGGCGGCGACGCACACCAGCGCACCGCGCGCGTGCGCGCGTTCGATCGCGGAAGTGAGGTCGTGCAGCCGACCGCTGCTCCCGGGATACTGCATCAGCATGCCGAAGCATCCGTCGATCAGTTCGGGCGAGTCAGGGTCGCCGACGACGACCTCGATACCAAGCGGCTCCGCGCGCGTGCGCACGATATCGACCGTCTGCGGATGCGCGTCGACATCGACGAGGAACACCGCACCCTTCTTCGCGTTGCTGCGGTGGAGCATCGCCATGGCCTCGGCCGCGGCGGTGCCCTCGTCGAGGAGCGACGCGTTCGCGAGGTCCATGCCCGTGAGGTCGCTCACCATCGTCTGGAAGTTCAGCAACGCTTCGAGCCTGCCCTGACTGATCTCCGGCTGGTATGGCGTATACGCCGTGTACCAGGCCGGGTTCTCCAGCACGTTTCGCAGGATCACCGGGGGCGTGATCGTGTCGTGGTAGCCGAGCCCGATGAGCGACGTGAACACCTGGTTGCGGCCGGCGATCCCCCGCAGCCGCGCGAGCGCCTCGGTTTCCGAAAGCGCCTCGGGCAACGCGAGCGGTGCCGCGTCGCGGATCACAGCCGGCACCGCGGCGTCGACGAGCTCCGCCAGCGACCCGTATCCGAGCGCCGCGAGCATCACCATCTGCTCGGCGGCGCGCGGACCGATGTGCCGGTCGGCGAACACATCCGACCCCGGATCCTCGGCGGCCAGCTGGTCGGGCATGGCGGCAATCCTCTCGTTCCGCGTCTCGGGTGCGAACCGCGAACGGCCCGACTCCCCCTCTGTCGCGGAACTCCAGAGTTGCCTCGCTCCGACGGTTCGGGTGCCTGAGAGATTCCGGGGAGTGGTTGCTCCTTCGGCGCCCGGCTCGCTCCCTAGCAGCGTCCGGGCTCTCCCGTCAGAGGTCAGTGGCGGTGTCCGCTCGACGATAGCCGCTCCCCGCGCGCGAAGCTGCAGGGCGATGAGCGCCGAATCGATCGACGAAGAGGTCCACGACCACGTGCACGACGACGACGACGACGAGCACGACGACTCCGGCCTCGACCACGAGCACGACGAAGAGGACGAGGCCCGGGCCGAGGCCGACGTCACTCGGATGGCCGAGGCGCTCGCCGCGCTCGACGACGAGGTCCTGCGCAATGCACTCGCGGGCATGAGCGAGAAGTCCCGCCTCGAGGTCGCCGCGCAGCTGCAGCTCCCACGGGCGACGATGCGGCTCGGCGACGCGCTCGTGCCGCTCGTGCGGCGCAAGCTCCAGACCGCGGCGCCCGATCACCAGCTCCAGGTCCTCTTCGCGCTCGCGCAACACGTCAACGATCAGACCGTCGAGGCGCTGGGCCCGCGCTCGGAAGAGCCGACGCGCGACGACCTGCTCGAGGTGCTGCCCGCCGTCATCGAGCGGCACGGCGCGCCCCTCACGACGTTGATGCTCGCGGGCTACGCGGCGAGCGACGCGCTCTGCCGGCCGGTGATGCGCGAGCTGCTCGAGACCGACGAACGCTTCGTGATCGGTCCGCCGGTGGAGGTCGATGCGAAGCCCGAGCTCGAAGCACCGGAACCGGCTCTCGACAAGAAGGAGCTGGAGGCCAAGCGCGAGCAGCGCAGGGCCGCGAAGGAAGCCAAGCGCGCCGCCGAGGTGCGCGAGCGCGACGCGCGCGCCGCGGCACAAGCCAAGCGCCGACAATCGGTGCACGACGCGAAGCGCAAGACGCGCTAGGAGGTCATGATGCTCGACAGCATCATCCGCGGTGGCACGATCGTCGACGGCACCGGTGCGCCCCCGCGCCAGGCCGATGTCGGCATCCGTGACGGCCGCGTCGTCGAGATCGGCCGGATCTCCGACGAGGCGGACGAGACCATCGACGCCGACGGACTCGTCGTCGCGCCCGGTTTCGTCGACCCGCACACGCACTACGACGCGCAGCTGTTCTGGGATCCCGCGGCCACACCCTCGAACCTCCACGGCGTGACGAGCATGATCGCGGGCAACTGCGGGTTCACGCTCGCGCCGGTCGATCCCGCCGACGCCGACTACCTGCGCCGCATGATGGCGAAGGTCGAGGGAATGCCGCTGCCTGCGCTCGAGACCGGCGTGCCGTGGTCGTGGCGGTCGTTCGGTGAATACCTCGACGCGGTCGACGATCGAATCGGCTTGAACGTGGGTTTCCTCGTCGGCCACTGCGCGCTTCGCCGCAACGTGATGGGCGCCGACGCGATCGGCAACGAGGCGACGGCGGAACAGCTCGACGCGATGACACGCCTGCTCGAGGAGTCGATCACGGCGGGCGGCCTCGGCTTCTCGACCACCTTGTCGTTCACACACTCCGATGGCGACGGCCAGCCGGTCGGCTCCCGTTGGGCCTCGAACGAAGAGGTCCTCGCGCTCTGCCGTGCGGTTTCCGGTCACGAGGGAACGACACTCGAGTACGTTACGAGCGGCTGCCTGCGCGGCTTCAGCGACGAGGAAGTCGATCAGATGGCCGCGATGACGCTCGCCGGCCGGCGCCCGCTGAACTGGAACGTGCTCAGCATCGACTCGCGCGAACCCCAGCGGTACCACGACCAGGTGGCCGCGTGTGAACACGCACGGGCGCAGGGCGGCACCGCGATCGCGCTGACGATGCCGATCCTTGTCGAGATGAACATGTCGTTCCGCAACTACTGCGCGCTGTTCATGTTGCCGGACTGGTCGGACGTGATGAGCCTTCCGATCCCGGAGCGGATCGCGAAGCTGCGCGATCCTGCCGTGCGCGCATGGATGAACGAGCGGGCCCGCTCTCCCGAGGCGGGCGTCTTCTCGCGCCTCGCGTCGTGGGGGCGCTACCAGATCGGCGACACATACTCCCGGGCGAACGAAGGTCTGAAGGGCCGGGTCGTGAGCGATCTGGCCGAGCGCGAGAACCGCGGCACGTTCGACACGCTCCTCGACATCGTCATCAACGACGACCTTCGGACGATTCTCTGGCCGCTGCCGTCCGACGGCGACCTGAAGTCGTGGCAGATGCGCGCCGAGGCGTGGGACCACCCGCTGGTGCTGATCGGCGGGAGCGACGCCGGCGCGCACCTCGACCGAATGTGCGGCGCGCCGTACACGACGTCGTTCCTGGCCGACACGCTGCGCGGACGGCAGCTCATCTCACTCGAACGGTGCGTGCAGCTGATGACCCAGGCGCCGGCACAGCTCTTCGGCCTACGCGAGCGGGGCGAGCTGCGGGAGGGCTTTCACGCCGACGTCGTGATATTCGATCCCGACACGGTCGCGACGGACGAGGTCGAGCTCGTCACCGATCTTCCGGGCGGCGCGGCGCGGTTGTTCGCAAACGCGATCGGCGTGCAGCGGGTGATCGTGAACGGCACGACCATCGTGTCGGAGGGCGACCAGACCGGCGCGCTGCCCGGCAAGGTGCTGCGCTCCGGCCGCGACACTCATACCGTTGCGATCCCCGCCGACATGTGACGTTCGACGGCGCCGGCGATGCGGGCGATTGTCTTCACCGACATTTGCGGGTCGGAATCAGTGCCGGTGAGCCGGTCACCGACGACAACAGCGACCCTTCGGCGCGGCGGTTCAGCTTGCCGCCCGACTGTGCGCCGCGGCTCCTCCCGGCGATATCGCCGTTTCGGTAGCAGTGCGTGAACTGTGCCTCGGCAAATCGTTTCGCTTCGAAGATCTTGGAGAACTCAGCTTGAAAGGCATGCCCGAACCCGTCAAGACCTTCGCGGTGGGTTGGCAGGAATGATCCGCAAGCCGGTCAGCTCGCATCGCTGATGTGGCGAGGTACCTCGTCGGCAACGGTCACGAAGTGATATGCGAGATGGAGCACTTTCCGAAGCATTGGATCGCCTCCCTAGCGTTCGCAATGGAATTGCAGTCACCTTCGCGATCGGCATCCGGCGGCGCGCCTATAAGCCCCATTCGCGGTCGGGTATCGGCTCGCCAACGTCCGCTCCGATGACTTTTGTGGGTGCGTAAGGTCTGAAGTCCATGGACGCAACCAACCTCGCCGATCTGTACGGCACGCCGCTGCTCGACTGGGGAGGCATAAAGAGCCGCCTCGATCAAGGACTGAGCCAGGCTCCGGAAACGGGCGGCCCGAACCGGCACACGTGCTGGTTGGCGACGATCAATCGCGACGGCACCCCGCACGTCACAGGCATCGGCGCCCTCTGGGTCGACGATGCATTCTGGTTCGAGACGGGTGACGCGACGCGCAAGGGCAGGAACCTCGCCAACGACCCGCGCTGCGTCTTGAGCGTGGCGAGCGATGAATTCGACCTCGTCGTGGAAGGGGAAGCCCGCAAAGTGAGCGATCCCTCGACGGTCGCGGCCATGGCGGAGCGCTGGGCCGCAGAGGGCTGGCCGGCTCGCGTCGACGATACGGGTTTGGCACTCACTGCCGAGTTCAGCGCCCCATCGGCCGGACCGCCGCCGTGGCATGTGTACCGGCTCTCTCCGCGCACCGCGACGGCGCTCGGGACCGTTGAACCGGGCGGCGCGACGCGCTGGCGCTTCTAGCGCAGCCCGCGCGACGACGAGCCGGAGTCAGGCGAAGCTCGGAATGACGTGCTTGCCCATGAGGTCGATGGTCTGCATCACGGCTTCGTGGCCGATTTTGTACGGATTGACGAGGCAGAGCAGAAGGTCGACGCCCCCCGCCTCGTAACGTTTGCAGGCTTCGAGGCACTGGTCGGGGGTGCCGAGCACGCACGCACCGGAATCGACCAGGTACTCGAGTGACAGCAGGTCGAGCGAGCCGTCGTCGGAGACGGCCTTCATGTCGGCTGCGTAGTCGTAGTTGCCGAGCGCCTGCTTGCGTTCCGCCATCCACTCCGCAACCTGCGCGATCTGACGCGCGCCCACCTTCGGGTACCACTCGAACGAGTCGCGCGCCGCCGCCCATGCTTCTTCCTGTGAGGGCGCGCACAACGCCATCGTGAAGGTCGCGGCCTGGTTGTTGACGAACTTGCCGATCGGAGTCGAGCATTTCGAGACGGCGGCTCGATATATGTCGATCTTCTTCTTCACGTCCTCGGGTGACACACCGACCGCGAACGAGCACAAGCCGAGACCGAGGTCGCCGACCTGCGCGTGGCCGTCGTCGCTCGTCGTCGCGCCCCAGATCGGCGGGTGCGGTTGCTGCAGCGGCTTGGGCTGGACGCGTCGATCGGGCAGCGACCAGTACTTGCCGTCGAACGAGTACCGGTCGTTCGTCCAACACCCGACGACGTGCTCGATCGCCTCCCGCCACATCTCGCGGGAGTCCTTGGGATCGATCCCGAAGCCCTCCAGCTCGATGCGCGTGGCCGATCGACCCGTGCCGAAGTCGACGCGACCGTCGCTCAACAAGTCGAGCACGGACACCGACTCGGCGGTGCGAACCGGATGGTTGTACGGCTTCGGCATGAGCCGGACGCCGTAGCCGAGCCGCATCTTCGACGTGCGGCTGGCGATCGCACCGTAGAGCACCTCGGGGTTCGAGCAGTGGGAGTACTCCTCGAGGAAGTGGTGCTCGACCGTCCAGAAGGCATGGAACCCGGCGCGCTCCCCCGCGATCGCCTGCTCGAGCGTGTTCTTGTAGGCGCGGTGCTCGCTGTCGGGCGACCAGGGACGGGCAACGGGGATCTCGTAGAAGAGCGCGAACCTCATGACTTCGACGTTACCGTGACCGCCCATGACCGCGACGTGGCGCGAGCCTCCACGCGACCTCCCGGTCGTCGGCCGCCCCGACGTGCTCGTCGTCGGCGCCGGCAGCGCGGGCCTCGCGGCCGCGGTGGCCGCCGCGCGCCGCGGCGCCGATGTGCTGCTGGTCGAGCGGTACGGGTTCGTCGGTGGGCTCGCGACATTTGGCCTCATCAACCTCCTGCTCACGCTCGACGACGGTTGTGGCACCCAGGTGGTCGCCGGGTTGTGTCAGGAGATCGTCGACCGTCTCGATCAGCGCGGCGACGCGCGCGCTCCCGGATCGAGCGAATGGGGTTCGACTGATGCCAAGGCGGTCGAGCACTGGCGCGGCTGGGGATTGATCTGGGGCGCGCCGCCCGACGTCGTGCGCTACTCGGTGGCGTTCGATCCCGAAGCGTTCTGCGACGTCACGATCGATCTGCTGCGGGCGGCCGGCGTGCGGCTCCGATTGCATTCGTGGTGCGCACACGCGTACGCACCCGACGGGCGAATCGTCGCCGTCGTGCTCGAATCGAAGCGGGGACGCGAGGTCGTTCAGCCGCGCGTCGTCGTCGACGCGAGTGGCGACGGCGACGTCATGGTCGCCGCGGGTGCGCCGTTCGCATCGGTCACCATCCCGCCGCACCTGTGGTTCCGGATGGGAGGCCTCGATGCACCCGACGGTGTGGGCTTTCGCACGACCGCGCCCGGGCGCGTGCTCGTGCCTTGGGGCCCGCTGGCGCGACGCGTCGACCCGACCGATCCCGACGACCTGACCGCGGCTGAGCTCGAGTGTCGCGACGGAGTACGAGTCGCGATCGCGCGCATACGCGAGGCGCATCCGGGCGCGTGGCTCGATGACGTGGCGAAGATGATCGGCATCACCGAGAGTCGGCGGCTCGTCGGCGACTACGTGCTCGAGAAGTCCGATGGCGATCGTCGTTTCCCGGACGCAATTGCGCGGACCGGCCACTGGACGCGGCGCGAGGTCGTGTTCGACGTGCCGTACCGGACCTTGACGACCGGGGCCGTGCGGAACCTGCTCGTGAGCGGGCGCTGCATCTCGACGAGCCGCTACGTGCACCAGGCGACCAAGGAGATCCCAGCCGCGATCGCGACCGGCGAGGCCGCGGGCGCCGCGGGCGCGCTGGCACCCGACGGCGACGTACACAACGTCGACGTCGACGCGTTGCGCCGCGACCTCGCGGCCGGCGGCGCGATCGTATGAGCGTCAGCACCCCCGTGCTGCCGGCTCAGCGGCGATCTTGGAGGAACGGGTACTCGGCGCGTATCGCGCGCACGCGACCGGGATCGACGTTCGCGCTGATGGTCGTCTCGGTCTCGGCGGCCTGGGCGGCGATCTCACCGAAGGGATCGATGATCATCGAATCGCCGCAGTAGTGCAGTCGTCCGCCATCGCCCACGCGGTTGACGCCGACGACATAGGCCTGATTCTCGATTGCGCGGGCGCGGAGCAACGCCATCCAGTGCTCACGGCGCTCCGCCGGCCAATTCGCAGGTACGACGTAGCAGTCGGTCCGCTCCGCGAGCGCCCAGAACTCGTCGGCGAAACGAAGGTCGTAGCAGACGAAGAACGTGCAGCGCGTGCCCTCGATCTCGACGGTGAGGAAGTCCTCTCCCGCCGCGTAGTGCTCGTGCTCCCGACCGAAGGTGAACGGGTGGATCTTGGCGTAGCGCCGCGTCGTGCCCTCGGGTGCGGCGAGCACGAGTTGATTGAAGGGACGCGCGCTCGGCTGCGCGCGCTCCGGTACCGACGCGCAGACCCATACGCCGTGGGCACGCGCCTGCTCGGCGAGGAAGCGCGCGCTCGGTCCGTCGATCGGTTCCGCGATCCGGTCGGTCTTCATCGAAAAGCCGGTTGCGTACATCTCGGTCAACACGACGAGCCGGGCACCGGCGGCCGCCGCGCGTTCGATCATCGGCGCGAGGCGAGAGAAGTTCTCCGCGGGCCGCTCCCAGATGATGTCGTGTTGGATACCCGCGACGATCATTTGGCCAGGCGCTTCAGCCGGGTACACGCCTCATCGAGCACCTCCATCCGCTTGCAGCACGCGAATCGTACGAGCGGGGCGCCCGCCTCGACGTCGTCGTAGAACACGACACTCGGGACCGCGACCACCCCGCAGCGGCGCGGCAGCGACCGGCAGAAGGCGAGCCCGTCGGTCTCGCCGAACGAGCGGATGTCGACGGTCGCGAAATAGGTGCCCTGCGGCCGGAGCACGTCGAAGCCCGCATCGGTCAACCCCGCGCAGAGCCGATCGCGTTTTTCGAGCATCTCGTTACGGAACTGGGCGAAGTAGGAGTCGGGCAACTGCAGACCCACCGCGATGGCGTACTGAAACGGACCACTGCTCACGTAGGTGAGGAACTGCTTCACGGTCTTCACCGCGATCACGAGCTCGGGCGACGCGCACGCCCAACCGACTTTCCAGCCGGTGAACGCGAACGTCTTACCGCCCGAGCCGATCGTGACGGTGCGGTCGCGCATTCCGGGCAAGGTCGCCATCGGCACGTGTTCGCCGTCGTAGACGAGGTGCTCGTACACCTCATCCGTGACGACGAGCAGATCGTGCTCTCGCACGAGGTCTGCGACGAGTGCAAGCTCCGCACGGGTGAAGACCTTGCCAGTTGGGTTGTGCGGAGAGTTGAGGAGTACGAGCCTCGTCCGGGGCGTTATCGCTGCTCGCAGCTCGTCGGGGTCGAAGCTGTAGTCGGGCGCGCGCAATGTGACCACGCGTCGCGTCGCGCCGGCCATCGCGATGCACGCCGCGTACGAGTCGTAGTACGGCTCGAACGTGACGACCTCATCGCCGGGACTGCACAGTGCGAGCAGCGCCGCGGCGATCGCCTCGGTCGCGCCGGCAGTGACGAGGATCTCGGCACCGGCGTCGTACTCGAGCCCGTAGAACCGTTGCTGGTGGGAGCGAATCGCGGCGCGCAGCTCCGGGATGCCGATACCGGGCGGGTACTGGTTGTGTCCCGCCCGGATCGCGTCCACGGCGGCCTGCTTCACGAGATCGGGACCGTCGGAATCCGGAAATCCCTGCCCGAGATTGATCGCACCGGTCTCGACTGCGAGCGCCGACATCTCGGCGAAGATTGTCGTGCCGAACGGTTGTAGGCGCTCGACGAGATACCGATTCACCCCCGCAATCCTACGAGTCGTCCGCGCCGCGACGACACGGCGCGACGCCGGGCACTTGCCTACGGGAGGCCGGCGAGCGTGTTCTGTCGACACGCGTTTGCGGCGACCGCCCCCTCGCGCTGTTGGTCGGCCTGGCTCGCGCCGGCTCGGCCGCTGAGGATACCGTCGCGGATATCGGGCTGCTGGACGAGCAGGCGCGCCACGCACGCCGCGGTCCGACTCGGAACATGGGTGCGCACCAAGAGCGCGGTGACCGCGTCGCGGCCGGCGGCCAGGGAGATCGCCTCGGTGATAGCCGCGTCATTCGGCGTGACGGCCCGACGACCGGGATCGCATGAATGGAAAACGAGTGGCGCGTCGGTCGAGTCGATGCCGGCATCCGGCATGCTGCGCGTCCAGCGCCCCAACACCGATCGAAGGTACGCGTCGCTCTTCGCGTCGACCCCGTCGACGGCAGCCCTGAAGCACGCCACCCCGGATCGGGTGTAGAGCACCTCGGAACCCGCGGAGTACGCGTCGCCTGCAAGCAACGCGGTCGCGCGCTCCAACCGAGCGGCGAGCATCAGGTACAGCGTGAAGTGGTCGAAGCCGTCGTCGTTGCTCGAGAACGTCGGAAGCTCCTTCTCACCCGCGTTCAGCGCCGGCACCTTCGGGATCGGAGGCGTATCGTTCACGGCGGTCGGATCGAGATAGATGCGTGTCGACGGTGTCGGTCCGGTGAGCGCCGCGTTGACGGCCGCGTGGCCGCCGATTGCGTCCAACACCCGAACGACCTGCGGCCCGAAGGTGTACGGCGCATTGAAATAGGTGCCGACAACGGCCGGGACACGTTGAGTACGCTTCGCCGCCTGTTCCGCGCTCTTCGCCGAGAGCAGGTCGTACGCCTGCTTGTCGGCCGACGACTGCTCGCTGAGATAGCGGTCTTGTATGCGGATCGCGTCACCTTCGATCAGTGACCTCAGCGCATCGGACGACCCCGACTGCGAGGCGTCAGCTCGCTTCTCGAGCTTCGGCAGATCGAAGTGTTCGTCCTGGAGGACATGCGTCAGTTCGTGCGCGAGCGTCACGCGGGTCTCGACTGTGAACGCACCGGTTCCGCGCACATACACAACTTTGGCGTCGAAGTCGTAAAACGCGAGAGTTGCGGCGGCGTGGGTCGTGTCGATTGCCCGGGCAAGATCGACGTTTGCGCCGATCAAACCGGCCGCCCGCAACAGTCCCCCTCTTTCATCGATCTGCTTGCGCTGCTTTTTCGAATCGTCCGGGCTCGTCGTCAACTTCTTCTCGAACGCCTGCGCCGATAGGTACGTGACCCGGACCGGATGCTTGAACGTCAGACCGCGAAGCGCCTCGACTCGGGCAGTAATTGGCGCCAGCCGCACATCCCAATGCGACGGGTAGCTCGTCGAGTCGCGTTTGAGCAGCCAGAGGGCGCCGGCGGCGGCAACCGTCACTCCAAGAAGAATCACGAGCAACCGAGGCCAACGGCGCCGGCGGTGGGTCGGGGGCTGCCAGATGCATCGCCATCTCTCACCACACGCTGCGCAGTACTGATAACCCACTGGCCCGACCCCATGGACGAAGGCCGATCCAGTCGGCGGCGCGACGGCCGCACCGCACTCCGGACACACGGTCGCAGGTACAGCCTCCGTCCGATACCACTGCACGTCGTGACTGTATAGCGAACCCTCACCGGGACGACTTTGGCGCGCCCGCGATATTCAACGACCGAGTCGTCAGAACTCGTACGACTGATTCTCGTTTAGCAGCGAAGCATCTCGGCGAGCTGGCGAAGGGCACGATGCTGCAACGACTTGACGGCGCCCACAGGTCGTCGGGTCAGCTCGGCCACCGTTTCGAGCGGGAGATCCGCGACGAACCGCAGCACGACAACTTCGCGCTGGTCGGCCGTCAGAGCACCGAGAGCATCGACGAGGCCGGGATCGAATGGCTCACCCGGTGCCGCGGCGACCGGTACCGGACAGGCGCGCAAGAAGCGGCGACGTTGGGCGAGACGTCGACGTTCGTCGACGAGGCGGTGATGGGCAATCGTGAACACCCATCGGCGAAGCGCCGGCCAGTCGCCTCGAAACCGGCCGAGGCCCTCCGTCACGTCGCAGAACACCTCACCGAGCAGATCCTCGCTGTCGGCGGCACCGGCGGCGCGTAGATAGGCATGCACCGGACCGGCCAAACGACGGAACACGGCTTCAACCGTGGGCTGTGAAGCCTCGGCATCGTCAAGGGGCGCATCGGTCACGACCGCCGTCGGTGTTGCATTTTCGGTGAGGTTCACGAATGAGTGATGGTGCTCGTGGTCGTCGACTCGGGAGTGGTGGTCGAGGTGGTCGTTGTCGATTGTGGACTGGTGGTCGACGTGACCGTCGAGGCCGGAACGTGTGTCGAGGGCGGCGCCTTGGGAACGGTTTTGGGTGGCTGGAGTGCCCCGCCGTTCGAGTCGTCGCCGTCCTTTTCGTCGCTCGTGGCCTCGTCGTTCTTACCTTGGTTCTTTTTAGACTGATCCTTCTTTCCCTGCGCCCAGGGCGGGGGTCCGTTTCCGGCGCCCTTCCCTTGTTTGTCATTCTCGGCGCCTGGACCTGACGGGTTGACCGCTCGGGTGGGCTTTCCACACGGTGACGTGCCGGCGTTCGGATCCTCCGGATGCGCGCGGACATACGCGCCGTGGTTCGCGTACGGTCCGCCCGGGCACGCCGTGGCGTCGTTGTAGCGGTCGTGGCCCGGTGGAACGTGTACACCGACAGTCTTCAGGGCGTTGTGCGCGACGTCTTGCGCCGAAGGCGGAAGTACGTCGGCCGCGGCGAGCCCGACGCCACTCGCGAGGAATGCGGCGACCGCGGCTGCCGACACCAGCTTCATTCGAGCGACCCGTCGGCCGGCCGGCCCGCCCGCCCGCACTCGGCCGAGAGCCCGGGCCGCGACCTCGGCTTCGAGGGGCGCCGACCCGAACTGCTGAAGGCGGCGGGTCACTTCGAAATAGTCCGCCTCGTTGGGGTTCTCGTAGTCACTCATATGAGGTAATCGTTCGAGCCGCCCCGCGGGATACGGGCTGACCCGCGAATTGCCGCGGGGTAGCCCGGTGCTCGTTCATCATCATGGGTCGACTCCACGCTCCGCTCCCTCCGGTCGCTCCGCTCCCTCCGCTCCCTCCGGTCGCTGCGCGGTGCGGGTCAGGACCGGATCTTGGAGATCAGCCGTTGCGCGATCGCCACCGTTGTGAGATGCGTATTTGCTTTCGGTAGGTCCGGCATGACCGATGCGTCACACACGCGCAGACGTTCGTAGCCGATGACCCGGCAGTCGGTGTCGACCACGGCGGCCGCGTCGCCGCGCGTGCCCATCCGGCAGGTCCCGACCGCGTGCACGTAGTCGTTCACGGTCGCGGCCAACCAGGCGTCGACCGCGTCGTCCGAGTCCAGCTCGTCGATCGGAGTCGTGAGCGCGTGCACGCCGTCACTGATCGACGCGACGGCCGGATGGCGCACGACGTCGATCATTCGCCGCACGCACTCGCGCAGTCGGGTGCGATCACGGTTGTCCGACAGCGTGTTGAACTCGACAACGGGGTCGACGAGCGGATCGCCGGAGCGCAGCCGTACGCAACCGTGTGAGAACACGCGCATGACCGCACCCATCAAGCGGCCGACCGCGAGCGCGTCGTCGCCCGGGCCGACCGCCCCGAACCAGACCATCTGCATGTCGTTCGGACCGGCGCCGGCCAGACCGGAGGTATAACGGAGCATTGAACCCAACAACGGCGCATTCGGCGACCGCATCCGTCCGGCCGGCTCGAGTGCGATCTCGAAGCCCGCGGTCGCCGCGTGGTCCTTCAGGTTCGCACCCACCGGCAACCCGTCGTCGAGCCCCACGCCCGATCGCAAGAGGATCGCAGGCGAATGGATCGCACCTGCGCTTACGATCACCTCGCTCGCCGCGATCTCCTCGCCGGCCGCGGTGCGTACTCCGTTCGCCCGCCGCCCGTCGAGGAGCACTCGGTCGACGAACACATCACCACGCACCTCGAGGTTCGCCCTGCTCCGTGCCGGCTCCAAGTACGCGTCGTTGGTCGAGACGCGCCGGCCGTCGCGCATCGTGAGCGCGACGCGGCTCACGCCGGTTGCGTCGCGCGCGTGATAGTCGTCGCACACTGGGTAGCCGAGCCCGCGCATCGCCGCGCGCAGTGCCCCGTCGAGTGGCGAGAGCTCATCGAAGGCGACACGAGACAATGGGAGCGGCCCGCCCTTGCCGTGCAGACCGTCGCCGCCGTAATCGAGATCGTCCTCCACGCGCAGCAACGCATCGAGCATCTCCGGCCAACCCCAACCCGGACAGCCGAGCTCTCGTCTGCCCAGCGTTCGTAGTCGTCGACGGTGCCACGGATGGCACCCATCGCGTTCACCGAAGACGACCCACCCGCACCGCGGCCACGCACATAAAGGCCTTCGGCCTGACCCGCGGCGCGCGTTGCGACCAGGTTCGGCCATATACGGCCCGGCTCGAGCGCCGCGGCGAAGAAGTTTGCGGCGTGCAACCCGGCCGGTGCGTCGACCGTCGCGTGATCGGGCCCGGCTTCGAGCAACAGCACCGAGGCGTTCGCATCCTGCGACAACTGAGCCGCGAGGACCGCGCCCGCAGAACCCGCACCGATCACGATCACGTCATACGGGGCCGACACGAATTGATACTGCCCCGTTGGTCGGGTTCGTGTCACGTCCTCTTTGCGAGGGTGCGGGTGATGCGGCGCGCGGTGCGGCGGCCGACGCGGTCGACGCGGTCGACGCGGTCGACGCGGTCGACGAGCGTGGGCGCGATTCTCTGGAGGTACCACACTGCCTTCGCGCTCGCCGGGCACACGATGATGCCTCGGTTGCGCGCCACCCCTTTCAAGGCCGCGCGTGCGAACCGCTCCGAGGGATCGGCTTCAATCCAACTGCCGCCATGTACTCGCGCCCGGTCAGAACCGGCGAGGTCAAGGGCGCGAGATCTACGGGCGACCGCCGGTCGAGGATCGGCGTGTCGACCGCACCGGGACACAACACGCTCACCCGGACGCCGAACATGGCCGCTTCGGCGCGGAGAGCACCACTGAGCCCGACCACGGCGTGCTTGCTCGCCGAGTACGCGGCGACCAGCACCGCGGGCGCGAGGCCCGCAGTCGACGCGGTGTTCACGATGTGACCGTGACCCTGCTCGATCATCAACGGATATGCGGCGCAGACCCGTTGATGACGCCCTTGAGGTTCACGTCGATCACTCGATCACAGTGTTCGATCGTCATCTCATCGGTACGGCCGCCGATCACGATGCCGGCGTTGTTGAACATCAAGTCGACGCGGCCATGTCGCGCCGCGACCTCGCCGACCAAGCCGGGGACCGCCGACCCGTCTCGTACGTCGAGGGGTCGCCGCAGAGACGAACCCGCTCCCGGCCGGCGCTCGCGAGTTGAGTTCCTCGGTTGCGAGCGAGGCTCGCTCGCCGTCACAATCGGCGAGCACGACGTCCGCACCTCCTGTAGCGAGCTCGGCACTGATCGCGAACCCGATTCCCGACGCGCCACCGGTGACGATCGCAGCGAGGCCGCCAAACGATGCGCTACTGCGGGGCATACGGTCACCTCAGTTTCAGCTTCGGTATGTCTCGGCATGTCGGATCCGCGCCGTCGATCCACGCTACCGAGGACCGCGCGACGGGTCACCGGTCGAGTGAGCGCCGAAGTCCGATCGACGTGTAGAGACAACGAAATCCTGCTCGTTCGATGTTGCGCGCGGATTCGCCTCCCGGATCCGCGCTCGTCACGGCGAGGTCACAACCGGCTTGGCGCGCGACTCTGAAGCGATGGGCGAGGCAGGCCGCTTGCACGCCTTGCCGGCGGAACGCCGGACGTGTCGTCATACCGCCCAGGTCGGCGAGTTGGTCGCTGATCGTCATCGAACATACCGCGACCACGTCCGAGCCCAACGTCACGATGAAGTCGATTTCGCCCGGCTTGAGATGCCGTGCCTGCGCGAACCGCTGGACGATGTCGGGACCCTCAACGCTGTTCTGGACCCAGAATGACTCCCAGACGTCGAGATTCGTGGTGTCGACCGGGACGCACTCCACGATCGATGTGAGCGGTCGGGCCTGTTCGTCGACGAGTCTGGTCGCGTAGACGTTGCGGAACCAGGCAATCCCGAAGCCGAGTTCCACGACACGAGCGCGTAGTGCGTCATGTGCGTAGGGGCACAGTTCGATCTCGGCGGCACAGTCGCGTACGGCGAAGAACTCAACGATCATGTCGACATCGGTCGCCGTCGCGGGTCGGTCGATGCCCACGCCGAAGGCGCGGTTCACGAACATCCCGGGCCCGAGATAGACGAGCCGGCCACCCGCGCACTCCGCAACCGAGGCAAGGCTCGTCGGGTCTATCGTCCGCAACGCGTACGCATACTCCGCCGCGTCACGCGCGAACACCCCTTCGATCCTTCGCACGAGCGCGCGGTCGACCAGCATCGCTGCATCCTCGCGCGCCTCGCGCACCTCGCGACTTGCGGCACCGGCCACGCGACCGGTGCCGCAAGGGCGCAACACATTGCCGAGTTAGTTGTTCAGCTGGAAGCATGCGACGTCGTACTGCGACGTCTCGCTGTAGTTCAGACCGCCAGTCCCAACGCCCTCGTTGAACGGAGCGCCCGGCGAAGTTGCGGAGTGACCGGGTGTGGCACCACCGATGTCCTCGCAAGACTGGCTTGGTAATCCGGTACCGCTCGGATTCGCGGCTGCTATTGCGGCACCAGCGGGCACGAGCAGAGCCGCGCCGAACACCAGGCCAACAGCTGCGGTGCGTACTACCTTCATGCGTACCTCCTCGAGAGTCCTGCCGAGCCTTCGATACGTACAGCGCGCCGGAATGGTTCAAGCGCCGAAACCGCGCCCCAGACGGGCTAGTGGCTGGTGATCTCGAGGTCGTCGTTGCATACCGTGGCGGATGTCAACGACGAGATCGCGTACATCCCGAAGTGCGCCTGCTCGAGGCGTCCATGTCCGCCGTTCACCTCCGCCTCGGCCACGAGCTCGTCGCCTTGCACCACCTCGATCGAACCGTGTTGTGGATCGAAGTCGATCCGGATCGACACGTGAACCCACTGCCGCTGCGGAAACGCTCGATGAGTCTCGACGGTCGGGCGGTGTTCGCCTTGATCGGGGACGTGATACACGTTGATCCACCCACCGGGATCGAGATTGACCGTGACGACGCGCGTCCACCGGTCTGACGGATCCGGCGACAAAGTCGCGAGACTCAGCCATTGTCCGGGTCTCAGCTTCGCGTCGACCCAAACCCACAGGTCGACCACCGCCGGAGTCGCGAAGCCCCGAGGGTCGATCTTCCGCAACTGTACGGTCGGATAACCGCGATGGTTCGGGCCATCCGTGTCGACGCCGGTTCCGCGACCCGTCAGCCACGCGCAATGTGCGTGCCCACCCCCGTGTCGTGGAGACGACACCAGCGTGTGCCGGGTGGTGGCAGTCTGCGGAGAGATGTACATGCCGGCGAAGTCGCCGAGCGACTCGAAGCCTGACACAAGTGTTCGTGACTCGATCCTGGGCGAGGCGTCGACCGGTGAGTGCGCCGCGTGCGTGCACGCAGATACGAGAGCGCCCAGCATGAACAGCGTCGCAACCGTCGACGTCCTCATGCGGCGCGAGCCCAACCCCGGTCATTAGCCTCGGTCATCGGCGGGTGAGCGTAGGTCGGGAGTGTTCAGGGGGAAGCTCCGTGCTGGACGAGGACATGAAGCAGGTGGTCCGAACCCAGCGGCTCGGCTACGTCGCCAGCGTCTGCGCCGACGGCTCGCCCAACCTGTCCCCCAAGGGCACCACAACCGTCTGGGACGACCAGCACCTCGTGTTCCTCGACCTGCATTCGCCGCGGACAACCGGCAACATCGAAGCCGGCAACATGGTGGTCGAGATCAACGTCGTCGACCCGATACGACGGAAGGGGTATCGATTCAAGGGGCCCGCCACGGTCCTTCGTGAGGGGCCGCTCTACGAGGACGTCGTGCGCTTCTACGCGGAGCGTGGAACCGAGCGTGGGCGCATCCATGCGGTGGTCATGGTCGAGGTCGAACAGGCTTCACCTCTGGTGTCGCCCGGGTACGACGACGGCTCCACCGAAGATGAGATCTCTATGCGGTCGCTGAACATGTACGGGCTGACGCGGACCTCAACCGGCAACACAGGATCACGCGGGGAGTCGCCCACCTGAGGACGACGCGGGAATCCGCGCTCGATCGAACAGCACCCCGACCGAGACCACAATCGGGATCGAGAGAGAGACCGCGATGCCGACCTTGTCGGCGCCCGGCATCCTCATCGTGAGATGGCGCAGGTGGTAAACGAGGTGCGGCACCGAATAGACGAGCCAGGAGATCGCAGTGATCCGTGTGATCGCTCGGCTCCCGACGACTATCGCGCCGATCGTCAATACGAAGAGCGCGAGGTTGAGCGCGCCCACGTCGCGGATGAGGTGTTCGTTGTAGCGCCCGTCCAGCGCGACCCAACCGCGCCCGTACGGGAAGTCGTCGTAGAACGCGCGCGGGAAGAACTCCGCTTGGACGCCGACGCCGAGCGCCGTCACGGCGAGCACCCACAGCATGAGCCGCACGCGGCCGGGAAGGGCGGGTTCGATGCGCATCGCCCGAACGAGCTTTCGGTAGCCCTCGCGCATGTTGGGCGACAACGGCCGCCACTTGGTGGCGTCGCGAAAGGCTCGGTTCGACACCCGCTGCGACGCCGTGAGGTAGCTCGCCCGTTTCGGCGCGACCCATTTCGGTGCGCGCCACAGGCGCCGTCTCCCGACGGCGCCGGCCAACGCGGCACTCTGCTCCCGACGCGTGAACGGCTCGTCGTCGACAATGTCGTATGTACCGGCCGGCGCGCCCAGCGCATGAACGACCGCAGAGGCCGCGTCGTCGGCGTCGATCATCGGCGCGTAGCTGTCGCCATTCCCGATGTCGAGCACGAGACCGCGCCGCGCCGCCTGCATCGTCGCGATCGTCTGGTCGCTGTCCGACGCGTAGAAGCGGCCGAAGCGCAAGACGACTCCGCGCCCGCCATTCGCCGTGAAGCGCGTGACGTTCTCCTCCGCCGCCTCCATGGCTCCGCTGAACATCGACGGCGTCCACGGAGTGGTAGTTGCGTCGAGCCAGTCGGCGCCGTGGTCGCCGTAGAGGAACGCGAGCGACTCTTGCACGAACGCCGTGGCACCGGCGGCGACCGCACCGTCGACGAGGTTGGTCGAAGCCTCGCGGCGGATTTGCTCGTTCTCGCCCCACGCGCGCAATCGCGCCATCTGCGCGACCGGCGGGATCTTTGTCGCGATGTTCACTACCGCGTCGTGTCCCGCCACCGCGGTTCGCACGGCATCCGCATCGAACAGATCGACACGGACGGGCCGGGCGCCGAGCGCCTCGAGCAACGCCTCTTTCTCCGGCGATCTCGCCACGCCGGTGACCTGGTGCCCGGCGGCCTCGAGTTGGGTCACTGCACGCCGGCCCAGCACGCCGGTCGCTCCCGCCACGAACACCCGCATCTCGTCCCCTCTCGATCGCAATAATCCGGATAGTACATATCCGGATTAGACCCGTCCAGGTGCGGAGGCAGAATGACGCCGAGCGCATGGGCCGGAGGGAGCGGAGCGTGGAGTCGATCGATCGTCTCGAGGCCGGTGATGCTCTCGCCCGAACGCCCGATCCTCCGTATTGGGCGGTGATCTTCTCGACCCACCGCGACGAGCAACCGGGCGATCGCTACGACCAGACCGCGAAACGAATGATGACGCTCGCCGCGGAACAAGCCGGGTTCCTCGGCGTCGAGACCGCGCATTCCGACATCGGGATCACGGTCTCATACTGGACCGACGAGGAATCAATCGCGGCCTGGAAGCGCGACGCCGATCATGCGTTCGCGCAATACGAGGGCCGCACCCGTTGGTACGACGCGTACGAGCTGCGCGTCGCGCGCGTCGAGCGCGCGCACAGCTTCGTCCGCGCCGACACATGAGCATCTCCCCGCCCGAGCGCATCGAGCTCGAGGACGACTCGAACCTCCGATGGATGACCGTCGACGACGCCGGGACGGTCGCGCGTGCGGTCGGCGAGAGCCTCGATTACCTGAAGCCGTGGATGCCCTGGGCCGACGCCCAATCGGCCGACGTGGAGTTCCAGCGCGGACGACTCCGCAACCAACCTCAACAGCGCGAACGCGCCGAGGAGTGGCAGTACGGGCTGTTCCGCACCGCCGACGACTCGTTCCTCGGCTCGTTCGGGCTCATGACGCGCCGCGGTCCGGGCACGCTCGAGATCGGGTACTGGTTGCACGTCGACGCGGGCAACCGCGGCCACGCGACGAACGCGGCGCGGGCGTTGACCGAGGTCGGGCTGCAGATCGAAGGCATCGATCGGATGTTGATCGTCTGCGACGAGGCGAACGTTCGGAGCGCCGCGATTCCGAAACGGCTGGGATACACGCTCAAGCGCGTCGAGCAACGCCCGCCCGAGGCTCCGGGCGAGACCGGTCGCACCCAATTCTGGATCGCTGACCAGATCGCGGCCCGGATCGCGCCGACGACTACGCCGTGAGCGGCATCGCTTCCTCGATACGAGCCATCACATCGCGGTCGAGGCGTGCGGCGACGTCGAGTGCGGTCATGTTCTCGTGCACCTGCGACGCACGGCTTGCCCCGGTGATCACTGTCGACACCCGCTTGTTCTTCGTGCACCAGGCAAGCGAGAGCTGAGCGAGCGTGCAGCCGAGCTCGTCGGCGACGACCTTCAACTTGCGCACCTTCTCGTTGGTCCTCGGATCCGTGAGCATGCCCTGCAGCCACTCGTAGCCGGGCAACTTCGCGCGCGAGCCGTCGGGCATTCCGTCGAGGTACTTCCCGGTGAGCACACCCGACGCGAGCGGGCTCCATATCGTGAGGCCCAAACCGATGTCTTCGTAGAGCCGCGCGTATTCGAACTCGACCCGCATGCGGTGCAGCAGGTTGTACTGCGGCTGCTCCATGACCGGCTTGTGCAGGTGATGACGCTCGGCGATCTCCCACGCGGCGCGGATCTCGTCGGGCGCCCACTCCGAGGTGCCCCAGTAGAGCGCCTTGCCGCTCGCCACGATGTCGCTCATCGCCCAGACCGTCTCTTCGATCGACGTTGTGGGATCGGCCCGATGGCAAAACAACAAGTCGACGAAGTCGAGGCCGAACCGTTCGAGCGAGCCGTCGATCGCCTGCGTCAGATACTTGCGGTTCAACGTGTTCTTCATGTTGGGCTCGTCGTACAAGCCCCAGAACACCTTCGTGGAGATGACGTAGCTGTGGCGCGCCCAACCCAGCTTCGCGATCGCCTGACCCATGATGGCCTCGGACTTGCCGCCGGCGTACGACTCGGCATTGTCGAAGAAGTTCACGCCTGCCTGCTGTGCGGCGTCGAGACATTCCATTGCGGTGTCGACGCCGAGCTGGTCGCCGAACGACACCCACGATCCGAAGGACAACACACTGACTTGGAGGCCGCTGCGGCCGAGACGTCGATAATCCATGACGGCGACCGTACCCTGGCGGCCGTGCTTCTTACCGTCGTCGTGCAGACCTCCGAGACGGTCGCGGCGACACGTTCGCGCAAGGCAAAGATCGAAGCGCTCGCGGCGCTACTGAGCGCGTGCGCTCCCGACGAGGTCGCAACTGTCGTGTGCCTGCTCACGGGCGAGCCTCGCCAGGGCCGCATCGGTGTCGGCTGGTCGACACTTTCCGCGGTGCGCAGTCGCGTGGGTGGAGCTCCCGACGGGCCGCCCGTGACGGTCGCGGTGCTCGACGACGCGCTCGATCGCATCGCGGCGACCACCGGGACGGGATCGGCCCGGACGCGCCAGGCGATCCTGGGTGATCTCTTCGCGCGTTCGACTCCGGCCGAGGCCGACTTCGTCGTGCGTCTGCTCACCGGCGAGTTGCGTCAAGGTGCCCTCGCGGGCCTCATGGCCGACGCGATAGCGCACGCGGCTCGCGTTCCTGCCGAGACGGTCCGTCGCGCCGCGATGCTGGGCGGCGACCTCGCCGATACGGCGCGGCGCGCGCTCGAGGGCGGCGAACCTTCGCTCGCCGAGGTTCACCTCGAGGTGTTGCGACCCGTGCAGCCGATGCTTGCAGCGAGCGCGGCCACGGTCGCAGAAGCACTCGCGGCGACCGGGCCGGCATCGGTCGAATGGAAGCTCGATGGCGCGCGCATTCAGTTGCATCGCGACGGCGACGACGTGCGCGTCTTTACGCGCAACCTCAACGACGTCACCGATCGTTTGCCCGAAGTCGTCGAAGTCGCCCGTACCTTTGCGGCGCGCACCTTCGTGCTCGACGGCGAGACGATCGGTCTCGCCGACGACGCGTTCCCCCGCCGGTTCCAGGACACCATGAGCCGTTTCGGCCGCGACGATGCGGCGAGCAACTCGCTGACACTCACCGCGTTCTTCTTCGACGTGCTGCATCTCGACGGCGACGACCTGCTCGACCGTCCACTGCATTACCGCGCTGCGATCCTGACCGGCCTCGCGGGTCCGTGGCGCGTTCCGGCGGTCGAGACGGACGACGCGGTCGTCGCCGAGGAGTTCCTTGCCGAGGCGCTCGCGACCGGACATGAGGGAGTGATGGTGAAGGCGCTCGACGCGCGCTACGACGCCGGTCGCCGGGGCGCGTCGTGGCGGAAGGTCAAGCCGGTTCGCACGCTCGATCTCGTGGTACTCGCGGCGGAGTGGGGACACGGCCGTCGTCGCGGCTGGCTCTCGAACCTCCACCTCGGCGCGCGCGATGGCGACGCGGACGAGTTCGTGATGGTCGGCAAGACGTTCAAGGGTCTCACCGACGAGGTGCTGACGTGGCAGACCGCGCGACTGCAAGAGCTGGCGTCGCATCGCGACGACGCGGTCGTATGGGTCCGTCCCGAGCTGGTGGTAGAGATCGCGCTCGACGGAGTGCAGGCGTCGACGCGCTACCCGGGAGGGGTCGCGCTGCGGTTCGCGCGCGTGCGCGCGTATCGCCCCGACAAGTCCGCGGCCGACGCCGACACGATCGACTCCGTTCGGTCAATGTTGGCGCCATGATCGGTTCGTCAGCCGGCGGCACCCGCGAGCTGGGTCATGTACTGATTGAGATCGAAGTAATCGCGCCATTTCGCGATCTTTTCGTCGCGCACTTCGAACGTTCCCATCACCGGCAGCTCGATAGTGACGTTCGGAAGCACGAAAACGTCGAGGCGCTCGGTCAGCACGGTGTTGCCCTCGGCGGCGATGTTGAGAACACGGAACTCGATGCGCTCGACTCCCGTGGTGAACATCGCGAACGTCGCCTTGATGGCGTCCCGCCCGACCGCGGGGTCGACCGGGATGTTGTGGTAGATCGCATCCTCGGTGAAGTAGTCGACGATCTCGTCGACACTTGCACCCTTTCCCCAGTCGTCGCAGAACCGCCGAATCAAATCGATCGCGTCGCTCATGGCGACCGACGATAATGACCGGCCGTGGGAACGTCACAGTTCAGCCGTGGAACCTCCGTCGAGGGCGAGGGCGGCGGCCGCTACGTCGGCGATCTCGGTGAGCAGTGGAACTGCCCGATCGTGCCCCAGGGCGGGATCGTCGCCGCTACGGTCGCACGCGCGATGCACGCCGAGCTCCGCGAGCCGGCTCAGACGCTGCGCAGCCTGAACGCGGTCTTTGCGGGTCAGGTCCGGCACGGCCCGGTGGAGATCGAGGTCGCCGTGGTCCGACGCGGCCGATCGGTCTCACAGCTCAGCGCGTCGTTGCACAATCCCGGCGCACCGGCGGGCTTGGTCGCCCTCGCCGTCTTCGGGGCGCCACGTGAGGGCTTCACGTTCACCGACGCCGAGCCGCCCGACGGCGTGCAGCCGCCGCTCGAATGTCCCTCGTTTCGCGACCCGGCTCCCGACGACTTCGAGGAGGACCGGCTTCCGTTCAACTTCTGGGAGCACGTCGAGGGTCGCCCGACCCTCGGGCACGCCCCGTGGGAGGACTACGAACCCACATCCTCGCTCCGCGCGTCGTGGTATCGCTTCGACGACCCGCCCCGCGCCGACGACGGTACGTGGGACCCGCTCGCGCTGGTCGCGCTCTGTGACACGATGCCGGGCGCGGTCAGCGAGCGTCTGGGCGCGCCCGACCGCCGGCGCCGGTGGCTCCCGCCGAGCGCGGACCTCACCGTGCACGTTTTGGGCGAAGCGCGCTCCGACTGGGTCCTCGCGGTCAACCGGGCCCGGCACGCCGGTAACGGCTACGCGTCGGCCGACATGGAGCTCTGGGACGTCGACGACGGGGCTCCGCGCCTGGTCGCGTATGGCACCCAGACAATGGTGTTCAGCTTTCCGAAATAGGTACTCGGCCGTTCGGGAATTCGAGCAGACCCCTTGCCACAGAGAGTGAACCAGGTGTTCACTAGCTCCCGGGGGGAAGGGGCTGAGAGGCGGCCCTCGGCGCGACAGATTGCCAGGCGCGCCGGGGTCTGCCCGCCCCTCCCCTCAAGGCCAGAATCGGCGCCGCTCTCCCTCACGAATGCGGCGGGATCGTGCCCAGCTCTCCCCGCTCGAACAGGTCGAGGCTGTCGAGCAGCTCCTGCTTCGTGTTCATGACGAACGGTCCGTACCAGGCGACGGGCTCGTGCAGCGGACGGCCGCCGAGCAACAGGACATCCGCGACCTCGGCGGCCTCGATAACCAGCGTGTCACCGTCACGGCCGAGCACCGCGAGCTGATGCTCGCCGATGATCCGCGTGTCGCGGCCGACGCGCACGCGGCCGCGCAGCACATAAACGAGCGCATTGAATTCGGCGGGCCACGCGACAGACAGTTTTCCGCTCGCCTCGATCGTCGCGTGCGCGTACACGATCGGGGTGTGCGTGCTTCCCGGACCGGTCTGGCCGCCGAGCTCGCCGGCGATCAGTCGCAGCAGCGTTCGCCCGTCGGCGTCGCGCGCGAGCGTGAGCTTGCCGGCGTCGAGGTCTTGATAACGCGGCGGCGCGAGCTTGTCGGCGCGCGGCAAGTTGACCCACAGCTGCACGCCGTGCATCAATCCGCCGTCGCGCAGCATCGCTTCCGTCGGCGTCTCGGAGTGCACGAGGCCTGCTCCGGCCGTCATCCATTGCGTGTCGCCGCCGCGCAGCAGGCCACCGCCGCCGGTCGAGTCGCGGTGTTCAATCTCGCCGTCGAACAAGTAGGTGACGGTCTCGAACCCGCGGTGCGGGTGGTCGGGCGCGCCCTTCGCCTCGCCGGGGCCGTATCGGATCGGGCCCATCTCGTCGAGCATCAGGAACGGGTCGGTTGCGCCCAGATCGGCGCCCGGTTGCGGGAACGGACGGTGCACCGGGAAGCCCCCGCCTTCGAACGTGGATTGCGCGGTCACAATCGATTGGACGGCCCGCGCCGCTCCTTCGGACTCCTCGATTACCGGGAGCACAGACGGGTCAACGGGTGTGATGGCAGGCATGACGAGCTCCTCGCTTGGGACGCTCCTCCGAACCCTTGCGCTCGCAACTATATTCCCCGCAGGCCCTCCAGCACCGAAGGTTCGAAGGCGTACGCGTACATGACCGCCGGTTCGATGCGGGCGTAGGGCGGCGTGCTCCCCGCATACCACTCCTCCCAGTCGGGATACACCTCGTGCACGTACGCCAGGAATTCGCGCTGGTCGGGTGCGCGCACGTCGACCTCCACCGCCCGGCCGTGCACGATGGTCGCGAACGTCTCACCGATGGTGTGGCATGCGCTCACTTGCGAGCGCGCGCGCAGGTGCCGGAAGCGCACCGACTCCTGACCGGAACCGAAATAGAAGCGGCCGCGGAAGAACAATCCGTCGACGGGGCTGACGCGCGGCTCACACGCTCCGGTCACCGTCGCGAGGTCGAGCACGCGTACGCCGCGCAGCACGCGAGCGAGATCGGATGCCGCCACGCGCCGTTCCGGAGTATGGATCGTGCGCATATGCGAGCCGATGTTCGCGTATGACGTTGACGGGACCCCGTTTGGTGGTCCAGCTCTCATGAGAGTGCTGGTTGGTGTTCGGTGGTCGATGCGGCGCGTAGTTCGGTGGGGGTGAGTCCGCCGAGGGCGCCGTGGGGTCGGTAGGTGTTGTACTCGATCCGCCACGC
>JBBQTI010000023.1:0-60196 GCA_038213435.1 Acidimicrobiia bacterium | reverse complement strand
TCGGCCAACTCGAGCACGGTTGCCTCACCGTCGGCCAACCGACGCACGATCGAGCGCCGCGTAGGGTCCGACAAGGCGGCGAAGACGACGTCGAACCGATCGGGGGCCGTCACGGTCATCGTTGCCGTCGCTCCTGCAGATACTTCACAGACTAGTTATTTAACAGAGTGACTACATATGTTCAAGCGCGCCGGCGTGTCGACGCAGCACATCGCTCCAGAGTGCCGGTAGGGGATACTCGCGATTACGCGGTCAGCGTCTTCCGAGCTGAGGCATACGCGCGGTGTAGACGCTGTTCAGGTCGTGATGTTGCCGACACGGCATGCGAATCGCGCAATGCGGTGGTGCCGGATCGGTGCCAAGACGCGCTGACACGGGGCGTACGCGAGCCCACGGCGCGCTACCACCGCGCCGGTGCTTCAATTGATCGCCGAACTGCGCGGGTTTTGATCTCCTGCCCGAGCGTTGACGGCGCTCGGTCGGTAGGGATCGATCGGAGACGTGCGGTCCGCGCTCGACTACGCGGTTCGTGCACGCGGTCTTCCCTTCGGTGGCTGCGTGCACCTACTGCGTCCTGTCGCACCTGTCTGCGGGACTCGAGCTCACTGAGAAACTTTTTCTCATTTCCGGGTGTTGCGCTACGGGATGCTCACTGTGCATGCTTCCGGCCCGTCCGAGCAGGGTGCAGTGCAGGAAGAGCCGTCTGCAACCGTGAATCTGATGCCAACGTTCTTGGGTGTCGCTGTCGCGCTGCTGATCGTGGCGACCATCCTGATTGTCGGTCTGGCTCGCCGGCCGACGGGCGGCGTGAGCCTCCCGCCCGGTTACAACGTCGTGCACGTCACCGAATTCACGTACGGCATCCAGCTCGCGAACTCGACGATCCCGTCCGGCAAGACACTTTTCGTCGCCAAGAACACCAGCAGCATCCCTCACGAATTCGTGCTGTTCAAGACGGACCGTCCCGCGGCCGACCTTCCCCTCAAGCCCGACGGCACCGCCGACGAAGAATCACCGCTGGTCGAAGGCGTCGCCGATTCAGGCAGTGCGTTCGGCCCGGGCGAAACCCGACTGGTGACGGCGGACGTCGAGCCGGGGCACTACGCGCTGGTGTGCAACCTGCCGCCGAATCACTACAAGTCAGGAATGCACATCGACGTCACCGTCAAGTAAACGCGACGCCGGCTCCTCGCCGCGGTCGATGCGTGCGACGACCTCGCAGATCAGCTGGCGGGTCGCCATCGTTCGCGGCAGCTCGACCCGTTGATCCTTGTGGACGATGACGAGGGGTTCGCGGGTGGTCGATGCCGTTCGCACGGATGCATCGAACCATACCGACGCTCACCTGAGCGTCCACGAGCCGACGATCGGAGACGTTGGGGGGCCGGAACACTGGGGCGCGTGTTCTGCGATAGGCCTCGGGCTCGACGCGGTGACGCGCGGGTGAGACACGCTGCTGCCATCGTGGTGTTCCCTACCGGTCGACCTGCAAGCCGGGTAGGACCTGACAGGTCCAGTTTCGAGATTCGTCGAAGGAGCGAGCAGATGACGTTCACCAGTCCGTTGCCGTCCGTCAGTCTTCCGGACTCGCCGTTGACGCCGTACACGCTGGAACGTGCCGGCAATCTGGCCGGGAAGGCGGCCTTCATCGACGGGGCGACCGGTCGGACGATGACGTACGGCGAGCTCGAGGACGCGGTACGCCGTCAGGCGGGCGGGTGGTTGGAGAGTGGGCTCGCGAAGGGCGAGGTCGTCGCCGTGATGGCGCCCAACTGTCCCGAGTACGGCGTCACCTTCCACGCCGTCGCACTCGCGGGTGGTGTGATCACCACGGTCAACCCGACCTATACATGGGGCGAAGTCCACCACCAGCTCGTCGACTCGGGCGCGACGCGTCTCGTGACGATCCCGGCGTTCCTCGAGACGGCAACTGCGGCGATCGCGGACTCTGCAGTCAAAGAGGTCTACGTGATCGGCGAGGCCGATGGTTACGCGTCGATTGCCTCCCTGAGCAGCGCGGCACCGCTCGCGAATCAGGTGCCAGTCGATCTCGACGACGTCGTCGCGCTGCCGTACTCCTCGGGTACGACCGGCCTGGCGAAGGGGGTCATGCTCACGCACCGCAACCTGGTCGCGAACATCGCACAGACACTCGGCACGGTCCAGATGCAAGACGACGACGCCTTCGTCGCGGTGCTGCCGTTCTTCCACATCTACGGCATGCAGGTGCTCATGAACACGGGCTTGCGGGCCGGAGCCACGATCGTCACGATGGCGCGTTTCGATCTCGAGCAGTTCCTGTCGCTGCATCAGGAACATCACCTCACGCGCGCGTTCGTCGCGCCGCCGATGGTCGTCGCGCTCGCAAAGCATCCGGTCGTGGACAACTACGACCTCTCCGCGCTTCGGTGGATACTCTCCGGAGCGGCGCCGTTGTCGGCCGAGCTCGCGATCGAGTGCGGCGAGCGGCTCGGATGCGAAGTCGTGCAGGGCTACGGGATGACCGAGCTGTCACCGGTGAGCCACGCCACTCCGTCGGGCATGTTCAAGCCCGGCTCGGTCGGTGTGACCGTCCCGAACACCGAGGTGAACATCGTCGATCCTGCGACGCAGTCGCTGCTCGGCGTCGACGAGGACGGTGAGGTATGGGTCCGTGGCCCACAGGTGATGAAGGGCTACTTGAACAACGAGCCCGCGACGAAGAGCACGATCGATGACGACGGTTGGCTGCACACCGGCGACATCGGCCACATCGACGGCGACGGGCACCTGTTCGTCGTCGACCGGTTGAAGGAGCTCATCAAGTACAAGGGCTTCCAGGTGGCGCCCGCCGAGCTCGAGGCGCTCCTGCTCACGCACCCCCAGATCGCAGATGTCGCCGTGATCGGGCTACCGGACGAGGAGGCGGGGGAGATCCCCGCGGCGTACGTCGTGCTCAGGCAAGGACAGGACGCTACCGCCGCTGACATCCAAGGCTTCGTCGCGAAGCAGGTCGCGAACTACAAGCAGGTCCGCAAGGTCACGTTCGTCGACGCGATCCCGAAGTCGGCTTCGGGCAAGATCCTGCGACGCGTCCTGCGCAACCAAGCAACGCAATAAGACCTCCTGCAGTTAGCGCCGTCTGGCCTGCGGTTACGAGCGCTCGGGTCGCGTCGCGGTCACCCCCTGCCTCGGCCGGTCGAATTCACGGCCCGAGGTCGAGCAGATTAACGTGCCGAACCGCACATGGAGGTGTGGCGCGTGCATCCGAGATGGTGGGCAGGAGTGCTACTGCGCCGATGAGACGGACCCGAACTGTTCGGCGACCGGGACCGTTGACGTGATGGGCGACCACACGCAGAGCGACATCCCGAACTACTGGGCGTACGCACGAAACTTCGTGCTCCAGGACCACATGTTCGAGCCCACCGCGTCGTGGAGCCTCCCCGAGCACCTCTTCCAGGTATCGGCGTGGTCCGCGAACTGCACGCAGCGTGACAACCCGGCAGTTGCGTCAACGCGAACGTGCTGCCCGAACCGAGGCCACCGAAGGGGAACCCGAAGAACCTCTGGAAACAGAAGGACGCGCCGATCTCCGCGTGGACGGATCTCACCTACCTGCTCCATAGGGCCGGTGTGTCGTGGGGCTACTACGTCGCAGCCGGGACCGAGCCCGACTGCGAGAACGACGAGGCCGTGAGCTGCGCGCCCGTACACCAGAATGCCAAGACCCCGGGATCTGGAACCCGCTGCCGTTCTTCGACACCGTCCGCAACGACGGGCAACTGGGCAACATCCAATCGGTGCACAACTTCTACAAGCACGCGAGGAACGGCACCCTGCCGTCAGTGTCGTGGGCGTGGCATCGGGCGAGGTGAGCGAACATCCATCGAGGCCCATCAGCAGCGGCGTCGCGTATGTCACCAGCCTCGTCAACGCGGTGATGAACAGTCGGGACTGGAACTCGACGGCGATCTTCTTGGCGTGGGACGACTGGGGCGGTTTCTACGACCACGTCGCGCCACCGACGGTCGATCGGAACGGATACGGACTACGGGTTCCGGGACTCGTCATCAGCCCCTACACCAAACGCGGCTACATCGACCACCAGACGCTGAGCTTCGACGCCTACAACAAGTTCATCGAAGACGACTTCCTCGGCGGTCAGCGCCTCGACCCGGCCACGGATGGCCGACCCGACCCGCGACTCACCGTACGCGAGAACGTCAAGATCCTCGGCGACCTCGCATCCGGCTTCGACTTCACGCAAGCGCCACGCCCAGCCGAACCACTGGCAGTACCTCCAAAAACCACACTCACCGGATCTCCGTAAGCACTGCGAGATCCCACCTGGGCAAACAGCCGCGCCTACGGTTGCGTGCTCGTCATACGGATCGTGGCTGCGGTTGCCCGTCGTCCGCCGGAGCGGGGTGGGAGAGATCGGCGACATCGGCCGCGGTGTCGCGGATCTCTTGTGACGCGGCGCGTACATGGGTCGCGACGTCGCTTGCGGCCTCACGGGCGTGCTCGTTCACGCGCTCGGACGCACGCCCGACCCGGTCGACGATGGCGCGGCCAGTGTTGTCCGCGACATGAGAAGACCCGAAGTAGTCGTCATAGAGCCTCTTCGCGCCGTAGGCCGCCAGACCCAAGATCGCAAGCCGCACCAGCATGCGCATCATCATCATGTCTCCCATCGTCGTCGGCGTGGCAGGGCGTGCGAAGCGAGTTGGCGTCGAACACCCGCTGACTATTTGCCCTCGAACACCCCGGAATAACCCTGGTCGCGGGGTGAGGCGCGGAGTAGGTTCACGCTCGTGGCGATGGCCACCACACCCGACGCGACCGTCGAGGGCCGCGACCATGTGAGGTTGCTCGCGGCCGCCCTCGCCGGCGCCGCGGTGGCCGTCGCCCTCGGCGTCTACGGCCGGCGTCACGACCCTGCGGGTCAGGCGCTGTTCACGCTCGGCTTCAGTGGCACCATCAACATGAAGGCGTGGCTGGCCACGGGCGTGCTCGCGCTCGTGGTCGTGCAAGTCCTGCTCGCGCTGTGGATGTACGGCAAGCTCGGCCGGAGCGCGGCGCCGGAGTGGGTCGGTCCGACCCACCGCCTCGTCGGCACCCTCGCCTTCCTCGTGAGCCTCCCCGTCGCGTATCACTGTCTCTGGTCGCTCGGCTTCGAGTCCCACGCCGATCACGCCCGTCGCTTCTGGCACTCGCTGTTCGGTTGCGCGTTCTATGGCGCCTTCACCGTCAAGGTGCTGGCCGTGCGGTCGCGCCGCATGCCCGGTTGGACCCTGCCGGTTGTCGGCGGGCTCTTGTTCTCGCTGCTCGTCGGGCTTTGGCTCACGAGCGCGCTGTGGTTCTTCGACAAATCCGGCTTCCCGAGCTTTTGACGATGGGCACCCTCGACCGCGTCGTCCGCTCCGTGCAGCTGGTCGCGGCCGTCGCGACCGCGGCGTTCGTCATCTTGCTCTTCACGAACGAGCCCCAGAGGCCGGCCGCGGTTCCCAAGGCCGGGCCCGACACCGGTCAGGCCATCTTTCCGACGCGCTGCGCGTCGTGTCACGGCGCCGACGGCGGCGGCGGGTTCGGGCCGACGCTCGCGGGAGTCGTCGTGCCGCGGTACCCCAACCCTGCCGACCAGGAAGCCGTGGTGGCGAACGGCCGCGGCTCGATGCCGTCGTTCGCGGGCAGCCTCACGCCCGCGCAGATCACCGCCGTCGTCGCGTACACCCGGACGAAGCTCGGCTGAACCGCGCAATGAGTTCGTGCGGTCTACCGAGCGACGCGACCGGGCCGGCCTTCCGTCCCGTCCGATCCGGTCCGATCGGACGGGACATCGGGTGCGGGTGATGCGCGCTCGACATTCTCGGTCGTCCCCTGTTGGCCGCGGTCTCGCTCGGCTCGCTCGACTGCGAGTTGCTGCGCGAGTTGGTCGCGCTCCCGGGTCGCGCGCTGCGCGGTCCGGAGCGTCGCCCGCCGGCCGCGCGCCCGGGCCATGCCGACGACGACGAGCCGGGCACCCACGAGGAATGCCGCGACCGCGATCGCGCCGGCGACGACGAGCCAGCCGGGGTCGACCGCGAAGGTTCGGCCCAAGACGTCGACATCGACACTCGCCGTATTCTGCGCGAACACGTCGATCGTGAATCCGGCCGCCGCGGCGATGAGCAACAGTCCGACCAACACCACGCTGCAGACCTACCCCTTTCGAGGGCCGAAATCACCCCACGTACCCGACGACGCCGACCGCTCGACTGCGGAGAAGTAGGCCGCGCGGTCTCGTTCGTCACTGCCCGGGAACAGCAGCGAGCCCGGGCTCGTCGGGTCGCGGTCGACCTCGTGGGGCCCGGCCCGCCGACCCGCCTTGACGAAACTGGCGAACCTCCGGGCGAGCGCGTAGCTGCTCTCCCAATCGTCGCGGCGAGTCGAGCGGCACACGTCCCGGGCGAGGGAGCCGCCCCCGTTCCAGGACTCCACGGGCGCCAGGCGATCCGCGAGGCGAGCGAGCCGGCGCCAGACCGGGCCGGGTGAGAGCGCACGGATTGTCTCGTCCGCGACCTCGAAGCGGAGGGCGCGGGACGCCACGATCAACATCACTGCGGTGGTTTGCCCGGCGTGCCACTCGTGAGCTCGCGTCACTACTGCATGCCAGTCCACGGGTTCGCGTAGGACAGCCTGTTCGAGGTCCTTGCAGCCGATGAGCCGGTTCCCGCCCGACGTGCATGCGTGGAGCGCGAGATGCACGAGGGTGTCTTCCGCGGCGAGCGTCCGGATCGCATCCCCGCCGATTTCCACGGTTCGCGCCCGGTCGAGCAAGTCGTGGACATCGGCGGGGAACGCTCGCCGGGATTCGGGATCGTTGAGCAGATGCCAGTGGAGATCGGCGATCGTTCCCGCCGGCAGCAGGACGTGGATCTGCCCGCGCATGTGCCGCAAAGCGAGGTGCCAGTTGCGGTCGAGCAGTTTTCCGCCCGCCGCTTCGAGCGCAACGACCGCGTCTCGCAGGCGACTCGGCGATACGAGCAGGTCGAGATCGCCGTAGGAGCGAAGATCGGGGCGACGATAGACGTGCTCGGCCAACACCGGACCCTTGAACGCAAGCCACGGCAGCCGCGCGCGCTCGAATGCCGCGGCCGCGATCGCAAGGTCATGAACGGCGCACGCGTGGGACCGCAGTGCGACGAAATACGCTTGTTCGAGTTGATCGCGTGTTTCATACGGGATCGCGTCGACCGACCGCAGTGAGAGATGCGCGCACGCTTCCACACCGTGCAGACAGGCGTGGTCGACGAAGCTCAGCGAATCTGCGACGGGTAACGACCGCGTCAAGTCGTGCGGTGGTTGATCCCAGTCGTGCTCGCGCGTACATGCGAGCAACAGCCGCCCGAACTCCGAGTTCGCCATCGCCCATCGACCTGCATGCGGTCAATTGTTGTCGATCGATTGTTCCGTCGACTGATTTCAGTCGATTATTCAGTTGGGCGAAGCGTAGGCCGAACGGGGTTGGCGTCCAAGCACGCTTTGGGAGTTGCGTCGAGGACCGACGGGCGCAACGTCCGATCGGCTTGAACATTCGGCACCGGGTGCGTAGATTCGCGCCGGCGGTGCAGGAGACGCGCGTTTGTACCGGCGCCCAAAACGCGCGAAGGGGAAGGACGGAATGATGCGGACTATCCGTCGGAATTCGGTGCGCATGGTAACTGCGGCGCTCGTCGCCGCGTCGGTCGTGGCGGCGACTGCAGGCGCCGCGAGCGCGGCCACGACGTGGGTGAAGGGCGACGTGTTCGCCGGCGTCTCCAACGGGTCGTACAACGTGTACAGCAACAGCGGGACGATCAAGGAGACGATCAGCGACGGCAGCGGGGGTTTCACGACGGGCTGCGCATTCAATCCGACGCTGACCCGCCTGTACACCACGAACTTCTCCAGCGGCAACATCGTCGCGTACAACGACGCCTCACCGCACACCATCGCGCAGACGATCAACACGGCAGCCTACGGCGGCGGGGCCCCGGAGTCGATCGTCTTCGATGGGTCCGGCAACTTCTTCGTCGGCCAGGCCGGCGGGAACCAGGACATTCTCAAGTTCAACGCCGCCGGCACGAAGATCGGTCAGTTCGACGTCGCCACGCAGAACGTCGGCTCGGACTGGATCGAGCTCGCGAAGGACCAGAAGACGATCTTCTACACCTCCGAGGGTGGAACGATCTTCCGGTACGACACGAGCACGAGCACCCAGCTGGCCCCGTTTGCAACCGTGGCCGACGAGTCGTTCGCGCTGCGGCTCCTGCCGCCGTTCGACGGCAGCGGTGGGCTGCTCGTCGCCTCCACTGACAACATCAAGCGCCTCAACGCTGCCGGCAACGTTGTTCAGACCTACGATGTTGCCGGCGCAGATACTTGGTTCGCACTCAACCTCGACCCGAACGGCACGTCGTTCTGGTCCGGGGATGTCAACACCGGGAACATCTACCGCTTCAACATCCAGACCGGCGCTTTGGAAGTCGGGCCCATCAACACCGCCACCACGTTCGAGCTCTTCGGCCTCTGCGTCAAAGGCGAGATCACGGGTCCGACGGACAGCACCCCGCCCAGCTGCAAGCTCACGGCGACGCTCGCCGGTCCGCCGAAGGGCATTCAGATCACGGTGCAGGACGGCGGTGCGACCGATAGCGGGCTCAAGTCGATCGTGGTGACGAACAACGTGAATGCGAACGTGGTCGTTCCCCCGTTCACCCAGGGCACGAAGAACGCGGTGGTCGTCACCGCCACGAGAGTCGACAACAACGTGTCGGCCCAGGTCGCGCTGCGGGTGACGGACGTGAAGGGCAACATCACGAACTGTGACCCCGTGATGACGACGCTGGTGAGGGAGAACAAGCCGCAGGTCTTCACGGACGTGCCCGACGCGGAGCATCTCGTGACGGTCATGAACAACACTCCCGGGCTGCGGCGGATCGCCGTCACGGTCAACGGCACTGCGTACCGGCGGAGCCTCCAGCCCGGTCAGCAGGCAACCATCGACGTCATCAACTCGATCAAGGCCGGTGCCAACACGTTCAGGCTGAGCGGTTGGGGGAGAGGCTCGGCGGACATCATCATCTGGGACGGCATCGGCACCATCTGAGGCGAAAATGGACTTCGCGTGGGAGATCGGGCAAGATGTCCGGCGCATGATCGATCGGGAAAGGTGCGACATGACCAAGCGCCACTACACCAAGCCTGCGCTGCGGAAGCTCGGGCTGCTGCGGTCGCTCACCCGGTTCAGCTTCTGAGTATCGCCGCCCGCGAACAGTGATCATGCCCGCGGGCCGACCGGCGCGGCGCGACCGCGTGCTCGCCCAGGAGGCGGCCGGCGAGACGATGCTCCTCGACCTCGACGGCGGTACGTACTTTGCCCTCAACGAGGTCGGCGCGCGGGTCTGGGACCTGTGCGACGGCAACCGGTCGGTCGCCGACATCGCCTGCGCCCTCGCGGCAGAGTACGAGGCGCCCGAAGACATCATCATGCGGGATGTCGTCGAGCTGCTCACCGAGCTGCGAGCCGAGCGCCTCGTCGCGGTCGACTAGGCCGGAATGACTTGCAGTGCCGGAGTGGCCGGCAGTGCTCCGGCGCCGCTCGTCGCTCGCGCGCTCGTGCTCGCCACGGCGGCCCCCCTGCTCGCCCGGCTCGACCTCGAACGCCTTCAGCGTCTCCTCGAGCCGCGCCGAAACGTCTTCGGCCGCGACGTCGATTCCGTTCAGGAGTTGGGCCGGGAGTACGCGGCGGTTGTCGACGCGGTGATCCGGCGCGCGCGACCACTTGTCCGTCCCGGTTGTCTGACGAGGGGCATCACGCTCTACGCCCTCCTTCGTCGGTCCGGTGCCGATGTCGCCCTGCGCTTCGGGGTCGGTCGAACCGGCGGGGGTGACGATCAGGTCGCCGGCCACTGCTGGCTCGTGCTCGATGACGAGCCCTTCCTCGAGCGTAGGGACCCCCGCGCTTTTTTCACCGGCGTGGCGACTGTCTCGAGCACCGGTGTCGCCTGAGCCGACGGCATCCGCCGAGATGGCGTTCTGCATCCACGGTGTGTCGATGCGCGTGATCTGCGTGCCTGCGGCGGTGGCCGGGGCACTCGCCCGACGGCTGCGCGCCTTCCGCGTCGACGCGGTGGCGGATGACGCCGTGCTCGTGGCCGTCACCGGTCCCGCGGCCGCGCCGGTGATCAGCGACGAGACGCTCGAGGAAGCCCGCGTCGTCTACGAGGGACCCGAGGGCGACGTGCGCTACTACGACGTCGGCGACCGCGTCGTCGCGGACTACGCACGTCGCGCCCAAATCGACGTGCACCCTCGTGCCGGTTCGGCACACCTGGCGGTCACCGGACGCGACCCGGCAGACCTGATGCTCGCGGCGTACCCGTTGTTCACCGTGTCGTTGCTCGAGCTGTTGAAGCGCCGGGGACGATTTGCGCTGCACGCGGCCTGCCTCGCTCGCGACGGCTGCGGGCTCCTGCTCGCCGGCACCAGCGGTTCCGGGAAATCCACACTGGCCGCCGCTCTCGCCCGAGGCGGCTTCGACTTTCTCGGCGACGACACCGTGTTCCTCGATGCGACGGGACGGGCGGTGTTCGCATTCCCGGACGAGCTCGACGTGTCGGACGCCACCGTCGAGATGATTCCGGAGCTGTCATGGCTGCGCGGACGGGCCAAGCGACCCGGCCGCCAGAAACACGCGGTAACGGCCGACGTGCTCGGTGGCCGCACCGTCCTCGGCTGCACGGCCACGGCGCTGATTTTTCCCCAGGTTGCCCGAGCCGCCGACAGCTTCCTCGAGCCGATCGGGCCCGCCGACGCGCTGCGGGAACTGCTCCCGAATGTGCTTCTCACGGAAGCGACGGCCTCGCAGGCCCACCTCGACGTCCTCGGAGAGCTGGCCCGTGAAGTTCCTGCCTTCCGGCTGTCCGCCGGAAGGGACCTCGACGAGGCGGTGGAATCGCTCGCGCCCCTCCTCCGGCCCGGCTCTCAACCCGCCTCGATCTCCCAGACCGAGCCGACGTAGACCGGCGCCCGGAGCACCACCGCGGGTGGGGGCACGTCGAGCGCGGGGCCCGCGACGTCGAACGCGCACGCCGCATGCCAAGCGGACAACGGGCGGCCGGCTCGGTCGAACACCCCGGCCCAGAGCCAGTACCTGCCACCGGGCAGCGGGAGATTTTCGATCGTGCAACGCATTCGGGTCGTTCCCGCCTGCAGGTGCAGGTCGCGGCGCAGCACGAAGATCGGCGAGGACGGATCTTCGCTGACGCCCACACAAACCAGGCACCAGTGCGGCTGGGTGTTCGCGAGCACGAGGTCGACGACGGCAGCTGCGCCGGCTACCACAGTCCCGGCGCGCTCGCCGAGCACGGAGACGGACAGCAGCGAGACCTCTTCGGCCGACCCCAATCGGCGCGCCGCCGAGTGTTGGTCGACCGACTCGCGATACGCGTTGAGGACATCGCGCACGTCGCCGTCGGCTCGGACGCGTCCCTCTTCGAGCCAGAGGGCGCGCCGGCACGTCATCTCGACGGCGGCGAGGTCGTGCGAAACGAAGATGAGCGTCTTGCCCGCGCCGAGCAGCTCGCGCATCCGCGCGAGGCAGCGCTGCTGAAACGACGCGTCACCCACTGCGAGGACCTCGTCCACGAGCAGCACTGCGGGATCGAGGAAGGAAGCGGCTGCGAAGCCCAGCCGCATCTGCATCCCGCTGGAGTAGTACTTCACGGGCCGGTCGAGCGCGTGCTCGAGCTCGGCGAACGAGACGATCTCGTCGAACCGCCGCGCCACCTCTCGACGACGCAGGCCGAGCAGCGCGCCGAAGAAGTACACATTCTGGGCGCCACTCAACTCCGGGTGGAGCCCGGCCCGGATCTCGATCAGCGCTCCGACCCGGCCCCCTACCTCGACGCGTCCGGCGTAGGGATACATCACCCGGGTCAAGAGGCGCAGCAGGGTGGTCTTACCGGACCCGTTCGGGCCGACGAGTCCGATCGAGTCGCCTGGTTCGGCACGCAACGAAACGTCTTGGAGGGCCCATCGCCAACGAGGGAGGTTTTGTCGTCGCATCTGGCGCCCGAGCCCGGCCAGGCGAGTTCCCAAACGAGGGTCGGGACGATCTGCCCGAAAGCGCTTCCAGACCTGCT
The DNA here is from genome assembly GCA_038213435.1 of Acidimicrobiia bacterium. GTDB lineage: Bacteria > Actinomycetota > Acidimicrobiia > IMCC26256 > PALSA-610 > PALSA-610. Next base: position 48,047 of record JBBQTI010000023.1, on the reverse strand, counting down.
CCGCCGCGACCCTGCCGTCAGGCGATGTCGGCAAGGCCGGTTTCCAACCGCTTGAAGACGGCATACGCGACGACGAGACCCAACCCGGCACTGAGCGCGCCGAGCCCGACGAGCCCCCACTGCGGAGCGCGGTCGTAGAGGAGGACGCGCCGGAACCCGTCGATGACCGGTCCGAGGGGGTTCGCCAGCGAATACCAACGACGCTGACCGCCGATCGCGTCGAAACCGTACGCGACGGGCGTGGCGATGATGCCGACCTGGAGCACGATTGGCAGGAGATGGCGGAGATCGCGCAGATAGACGACCGCGGTCGCGACGATCAATGACACTGCGATCGTCCAGGCGTACACAACGCCGAGGAGCACGACGAGCGCAGGAGCGTGCGCGAGCGAGACATGGGGCGAGGTGCCCGTCAGGAGAAACAGCAGACCCAGCGCGACCAACGCCACGCCGTTGTCCACGGCCGCGACCGCAACGGCTCCGAGCGGGAACACCTCGCGCGGGAAGTACACCCGGTTGAACAGCTGGGCGTTGTTCAACAGGCTCTGACTGGCCAGAGACACCGAGGTCGAGAAGAAGGTCCACACCAGCAGCCCGATATAGGCGAAGACGGCGTACGGTGCATCGCCGGTCTCGACGTGGGCCACATGCCGGAAGACCGTCGTGAAGACCAGCATCAATGTGAGCGGCACGAGAAGTGCCCACAAGCATCCGAGCACGGCATGTTTGTATCGCGCCTGGAGCTCTCGGATCGTGAGCGCGGTCACGAGATCACGTGATCCCCATAGCTCCTTCAGCCACGTCGACGGCGCCACGGGCCGGTGGTAGCGGGCCGACATCGGCGGCGCCGGCTCGATCGGCTCAAGAGCGTCCATGCCGGGGCAAGGGTAGCTGTCGGCGGCTCAATCGGCCGCTGTCTCCGAGGCGGCGCGGAGCAAGGTCGCGAGCTCGGTCAGAGACGAGATGCGCGCGTAGTCGGCGTCGAGATGGAACTGGTAAGGATCCATCAACACCGGATGCAGTCCTGCCGCGCGCGCCCCGACGACGTCGATGCCCGGCATATCGCCGACGTACCACGCGTCGGCCGCGCTGATCGCCATCGCGTCGAGTGCGAGCCGAAAGATCCGCGGGTCGGGCTTCATCACGCCGACCGCGCCGGAGTCGATCACACATTCGACCGCCACACCGATACCAGGGCCCACTTGCAGAATCTCTGCTTCGGTCAGGCGTTGACCGATCAAGCCGTCGGCGTTGGAGATGATGCCGAGCCGGATACCGGTCTCGGCCAACGCGCGCAATCCCTCGCGCGCTCCCGGGAGCTCGCGCAACCACAGCGCCGCATCGGCGAACTCGCTGTCGAGGTGCTCGTGCACCTCCTCGCGCCGGTCGTCGGGGGTTTCGCATTCGGTCATGTACGCGTCGAGGTAGGCGCGCCATCGCCTCGGCCAGTCGAGCTGGTCGTCGCCGGCGGGGAAGGCCCGGGCGCCGGCGTAGTGCGCACGATCGAGGATCTCCCCCGTCGGTGCGAGCCCCGCACGTGCGAACGCTCCCAAGACGCGGTCGTGCGAGGGTGCGAAGAAGATTCCGCCGACGTCGAGGAGGACGGCCTTCGGCCGGGAAGGGAATGGTCTCGACACGGTGTCACGCTACCGGCGTCCGATGCCTCTCGAGGGCACCTCGGTATCATTCCGCCGTGGAATTCCGCCGCATTCACGCCCTGCCGCCGTATGCGTTCGCGCAGATCGATGCGCTGAAGATGCAGCTCCGGCGAGCGGGCGAAGATGTCGTCGACCTCGCATTCGGCAACCCCGATCTTCCGTCGCCGGTCATCGCGGTCGACAAGCTCATCGAGGCCGCGCGCAACCCGCGCAATCACCGCTACTCGACCAGCAAGGGAATCCCCAAGCTCCGCGAAGCGCTCGCCGCCCTGTACGAGCGCAAGTTCGGCGTCACCCTGGACTTCGAGACCGAGATCTGTTCGACGATCGGTGCGAAGGAAGGTTTCTCGCACCTGATGCTCGCGCTGGTGGGTCCGGGCGACACCGCGCTCGTGCCGTCGCCGTCGTACCCGATCCACATCTGGGGCCCCATCCTCGCGGGGGCGGGGGTGCATTACGTGCGCATGGGTCCGGGCGAGAACCTCTTCGCGAACATGCGCGGCGCGTACGAGCAGGCCTGGCCGCGACCCCGGGTGATCGTCACCTCCTTTCCGCACAACCCGACGACCGCGTGCGTCGACCTCGACTTCATGACCCAGCTCGTGGCGTTCGCGCGCGAGCGCGAGATCGTCGTCGTGCACGACTTCGCGTACGCGGATCTCGGTTTCGACGGATACGATCCACCGTCGATCCTGCAGGTCCCGGGCGCGAAGGACGTCGCGGTCGAGCTCTACACGTTGACGAAATCGTTCTCGATGGCCGGCTGGCGCATGGGCTTCCTCGTCGGCAACGCAGAGATCGTGGCCGCGCTCGCGAAGCTCAAGTCGTACCTCGACTACGGATCGTTCCAGCCGATCCAGATCGCGGCGACGGTCGCGATGAACGAGGCCCCGGATTTCCCGAAGGACGTCAACGCGATCTACCGGGGACGGCGCGACGCGTTGATCGACGGCCTCGACCGGCTCGGGTGGCACATCGACAAGCCGAAGGGGACGATGTTCGTCTGGGCGCCGATCCCGGAGCCCTACGCGGACATGACGAGCATCGAGTTCACGATGATGTGCGTGCAGGAGGCCAAGGTCGCGCTGTCGCCCGGCTCGGGCTTCGGCCCCGGCGGCGAGGGTTATGTGCGGTTCGCCCTCGTCGAGAACGAGAAACGCATCCAGCAGGCGATGCGCCAGATCCGCAAGGGCCTCACCAAGCTCGGCTGACGGTTCAGCCGCAGAGGCCTTCGAGGCAGAAGGCGACGCACAGATCGGCGACCTCGCCGACGGGCATGCTGCCGTCGACGAGCGCCCGGCTCGTCAGCTCGGCCACGACGCCGTGAATCGCGTGCGCGAGGAGGGTCGGGTCCCGGTCGGCGATCCGGCCGTCGACGATGCCGTCTTTGAGGTGGCGGATCGTGTCGGCGATCGAGATCTCCCGATTGCGGGCGAGCACGGGTGCGAAGGTCTCGTCGGTCCCCGCGAACTGGATGATCGCGAAGTACTCGCGGTGCTCGGCGAACCACGAGAGCGACGCGCGGATACCGAGCTCGATGCGGCGCACCGGGTCGTCAACGCCTTCGATCGCGTGCTGCTGGCGCTTGCGGAGATCGTGGTTCGACGCCTTGAGCAGCTCCGTGAGCAGCTCCTCCTTCGAGGCGAAGTACCAGTAGAAGACGCCCTTGCCGACGCCGAGCGCGGCCACGATGTCGGCCACCGACGTCGGGTGGTAGCCACGCTCTGCGAACAGGCGCGCTCCGCACTCCATCAACTGGTCGCGGCGTTCACGACCCCGCGGAGTGAGCTTGCGCCGCATCCGGAGAGCGTAGCGCCGCGCTTGACCGCTCGGTCAATGTTCGCGGACAGGCGGGTCCGTGTGTCATCCACCGGTCAACTGCTGTTCGCGTCCCCGTGACGCTCCGGGAACCGCCCGGCCATGTCGGCCGCGCACACTGGCTTCGTCGAAGGAGAACTCGATGCGCCGGCTACTTCTCAGCCTGATCGACGAGCTGATGCACGAGATCGGAACGGGGCGGGCGCTCGACAACGCCCGCCACGAGAACGACGAGGTCGCACGAACGATGGCGATCGTCGACGCGCTGGCCGGGCGGCTCCAACCGGCAACCCCATTGGAAAAGCTCGCCGCGGAGCGCGTCGCCGCCTGATCCTCGAACACCGGAGCCGTTTGCGGCCTACGCTGGCGGGTCTTGTACTGGATCGTCAAAGCTCTCCTCACTCCGTTCGTCCACGCGTTCGTGCGCGTCAGGGTCGAGGGTCGACAGCACATTCCGCGCCGCGGCGCCGTGATCCTGGTGTCGAACCACCGTTCGTTCCTCGATTCGATCTTCATCCCGCTGGTCGTGCGCCGGCGGGTGACCTTCGTGGCGAAAGCCGAGTACTTCGACGACCCGAAGACCGCGTGGTTCTTCCGGAGTTGCGGGCAGATCCCGATCCGGCGCGAGGGCGGCAGTGCGAGCGCGCGCGCGCTTGCCTCGGCGACCGAGGTGTTGCGCGCGGGCAAGGTGTTCGGGATCTATCCCGAGGGCACCCGCACCCGCGACGGCTTGCTGCACCGAGGCCATACCGGCGTGGCTCGACTCGCGCTCCGGTGCAACGTGCCGATCGTTCCGATCGGTCTCATCGGTACCGACGACGTACAACCCGTCGATTCCCGGATGCCGAAGCTGTTTCGTGTGGTGACGCTCCGGTTCGGCGAGCCGGTCGATCCCGCCCGCTACGCCAACCGCGAGCACGATCACATGGCGCTGCGGGAACTCACCGACGAGGTCATGTACGAGATCAGCCAGCTCTCCGGCTACGAGTACATCGACACGTATGCCACGAAGCAGGCCGACGACATCCCTACCGACATTGCGCGCATCGCGAGTTTCGCCGACGCCCGGAGTCCGGCAACGGCGGCGTCGTAACTCAATCGCGCGACCAGCCGCGTGATCGTTCGACGGCCCGCGCCCAGGCCGCGCGCCGTAACGCGCGCTCGTCGTGCGTCATCGTCGGTGAGAACGCCGCGTCGGCGCTCCATCGGGCGTTCACCTCGTCCGGCGAGCTCCACACGCCCTCCGCAACACCTGCGAGGAAGGCTGCGCCGAGCGCGGTCGTCTCCTGGATGGCGGCGCGACGCACGGTCACGCCGAGAACGTCGGCCTGGAACTGGCACAGCACGTCCATCACCGACGCGCCCCCGTCGACGCGCATCTCGGCGGGACCCGCGCCGCTGGCGCGGGTGATCGCGTCGACGACGTCAGCGGTCTGGAACGCCATCGCTTCGACGACGGCGCGCGCGAGATGAGCGCGGCTCGTGCCGCGCGTGATCCCGACGATCGTCCCGCGTGCGTACGGGTCCCACCAGGGCGAGCCGAGTCCGGTGAACGCAGGTACCAGGTACACGCCGCCCGGGTCGGGGACCGACGCAGCCAGCGGACCGATCTCCGACGCTTCGCGAATGACACCCAGACCGTCCCGCAACCATTGGATCGCGGCGCCCGTGACGAAGATCGCGCCCTCCATCGCGTACGTCACCGCGCCCGGCGCAAGCGACCACGCGATCGTCGTCAGCAGGCCGTCGGCCGGCTCCGGCTGGGAGGTGCCGACGTTCGTGAGCACGAACGACCCGGTGCCGTAAGTGTTCTTCGTCATGCCCGGCACGACGCACGCTTGCCCGAAGAGCGCCGCTTGTTGATCGCCGGCGATGCCGCTGATGGGAACGCGCAGCCCCGCGGCATCCGCGGGAACCGTCACGCCGAACCGGCCGCTCGACGGCAGCACCTCCGGCACGCACGCGCGCGGCACCTCGAAGAGCTCGCAAAGCTCGTCCGACCAATCGCCGGCGCCGATGTCGTAGAGCATCGTCCGGCTCGCGTTCGATGGATCGGTCGCGTGAACGCCCCCGTTCGTACCGCCGGTCAGCTTCCAGAGCAGCCAGGCGTCGACGGTGCCGAACGCGAGGTCGCCGTCGGCGGCTACTCCGCCGGTGTGCAGCAACCACGACAGCTTCGACGCGGAGAAGTACGGATCGAGCACGAGGCCTGTGGCGCGGCGGATCATCGGCTCGTAACCCGCCGCGCGCAGCTCGTCACAGCGTTCGGCGGTCCGCCGGTCCTGCCACACGATGGCCCGGGCCCTCGGTTCGCCGGAGCGACGATCCCAGACCACCACCGTCTCTCGCTGGTTCGTTATGCCGAGCGCGGCGACAGTCTCACGGCGGTCGTTCAATTCCCGCACGACCTCAGCAAGCGTCTCGGACGTCGCCTGCCAGATGTCGTCGGGATCGTGCTCGACCCAACCCGGGCGAGGGAAGTGCTGCCGGAACTCGCGATACGAGCGAGCGCGCGGTTCGCCGTCGTCGCCGACAACGAAGGCGCGTACTCCCGTAGTCCCGGCATCGATGGCAATGACGCAGCTCATCGTCAATCCGCGTGGGCGTGGGCGACGAGCGCGTCTGCGAAGGCCGTCGTGCGATGGCTCACAGGTACCTCGATCCACAGCGGGTCGGCATTGCGTGACGTGATCCGTAATCGTCGTCCGCGCGGTAGGACGTGGTCGGAGACGTTGATCCGATCGAGGCGCGAGGAGTACACGCATCGCCGGGGCCGGCGGCTGAAGAACCCCGTGGAGAACAAGAAGAGGTTGCGATCCGTGAGCACCGCGAAGTCGAAGGTACGCGCCGCGAACAGCCGGTGCAGCCTGAGCTCCCGGGACACCCAACCGCGCGTCCAGGCGACGAGCGCGTCGTCGGCGCCGACCAAGGTCTGGAGGCGGATCTCGACGCGTCGGTCGCGGGTTCGCGCCGGGGTCTGGCGCACCGGGGCCCGGGGCAGCGCGGCAGGGGTCACGTCGGGAGCTCGCTCGGGCGCCGATGGTTCCGGCGGTCGTTCCGGCGTTGGTCGTTCCGGTGTTGGTCGTTCCGGTGTTGGTTGGTCCATCGATGTCACGCCCGGGGCACGGACTCGCGGCAGGATAGAGCAACGCAGAAGGAGGCAGCGATGCGAATCGGGATGCTGACCGGTGGAGGCGATTGCCCCGGGCTGAATGCCGTCATCCGTGCAGTGGTTCGCAAGGGTGTCGGGCAACACGGTCACACGATCGTCGGCTATCGCCACGGCTGGCGCGGAGTGATCGAGGGCGAGTCCATGGACTTGTCGGTGAACGCCGTTCGCGGCCTCCTCCCGCGCGGAGGCACGATCCTCGGTACGTCGCGCACCAATCCCTACAAGTCCGACGACGGAGCGCGCCGCGTGCTCGCGACGCTGGCCCGCGACCGGGTCGACGCGCTGGTCGTCATCGGCGGCGAGGACACGCTCGGCGTCGCGTTGAAGCTCGACGGCGATGGCGTCAGGGTCGTGGGCGTACCCAAGACGATCGACAACGATCTGTCCGGAACCGATTTCACGTTCGGCTTCCACACCGCGGTGCAGATCGCGACCGACGCGATCGACCGTCTGCACACGACGGCCGAGAGTCACGACCGGGTCATGGTCGTCGAGGTGATGGGCCGGCATGCGGGTTGGATCGCGACCTACTCGGGAATGGCGGGAGGCGCCGACATCATCTTGATCCCCGAGGAGCCGTTCGACATCGAGGAGATCTGCGACCGCCTCACGCACCGGCATCAGCGCGGCGCCAAGTTCTCGATCGTCGTCACCGCGGAAGGTGCGATGCCGAAGGAGGCGACGATGGAGGTCCAGACGGGAGAGGTCGACGACTTCGGTCATGTTCGACTCGGGGGAATCGGCCAGCGTCTCGCCGACGAGATCGAGCACCGCACGGGCTATGAAGCGCGCATGACGTCACTCGGCCACGTTCTCCGGGGCGGGACCCCGAACGCGTACGACCGCGTGATCGCGACGCGGTTCGGGATCGAGGCGATCGACGCGGCGCACGCCGGCGACTTCGGGAAGATGGTCGCGCTGCGCGGAACCGAAGTCGTGCGCATCCCGATCGAGGAGGGCGTGGCGCACTTGAAGACCGTCGACGGCCGCCTGTTCGAGACCGCGGCAGTGTTCTTCGGATGAGCGCATTGCCCACGCGCCGGTAGCATCGGCGCGGCTATGGGGCGCGCGTTGGACGATCTCATCGACCTGCTCGAGCTGGAGCAGCTCGAGGTCAATCTGTTCCGGGGCGTGAGTCCGGACGAGGACCGGCAACGGGTGTTCGGAGGCCAGGTCGCGGGCCAGGCGCTCGTCGCGGCAGGACGAACGGTCGACTCCGATCGCCGGGTGCACTCGTTGCACGCATACTTCCTGCGCCCGGGTGATCCGCGCATCCCGATCGTCTACGACGTCGATCGCATCCGCGACGGCCACAGCTTCACAACCCGGCGCGTCGTCGCGATCCAGCACGGGCGTGCGATCTTCAACCTTTCCGCGTCGTTCCACATTGACGAACCGGGCCCAGAGCACCAGTACCCGATGCCGGAGGCGCCGGACCCGGACACGCTCCCGACGATGCGGGAGCGACTGGAGCCGTACGCCGATCGTTTCCCGCCCGCGTTCGTCGAGTGGATACAGCGCGACCGCCCGATCGACACCCGCTCGTCGCGGCTGCCGCGCTGGCTCGACCCCGATCCGAGCCCGCGCGAGCCCGAGCAGCTCGTGTGGTTCCGCGCCGACGGGAAGCTGCCCGACGACCCGCTGCTCCACGCGTGCGTCGTCGCCTACGCGTCCGATCTGACGCTGCTCGATACCGCCGTCATGTCGCATGCACACTCATGGGACGACGACCGCTTCATGATCGCGAGCCTCGACCACGCGATGTGGTTCCATCGATCGTTGCGCGCCGACGAGTGGATCCTCTACCACCAGAAGAGCCCGTCGGCCGCAGGTGGGCGTGGTCTCGCCGAGGGCTTCATCTTCCGCCACGACGAAGCGCTCGCGGTCACCGTCATCCAAGAGGGGCTGATGCGGCCGGTGAAGCCGGGTTGGCAGGAGTCGTGAGCTCGATCGATCTTCGCTCCGACACCGTCACCACACCAACTGCGGAGATGCGCCGTGCGATGGCCGACGCCGAGGTCGGCGACGACGTCTACGGCGAGGATCCCACCGTCAATCGACTGCAGTCGCTCGCGGCGTCGCTCCTCGGAAAGGAGGCCGCCCTTTACGTCCCGTCGGGGACGATGGCGAATCAGCTCGCGATCCGCGTGCTCGCGTCGTCAGGAACGGAAGTGCTGTGTCCCGACCGTGCGCACGTCTACCGCTACGAAGGGGCTGCGGCGCCGGCCAACAGCGGCGTGCAGATGCACCCGTTGTGGGACCTACCCGACGGCGTGCGCGCGGCGATCGACGGCGTCGCTCACCACTTGCCGCAGCCGTCTTTGCTCGTGATCGAGAACACGTACATGGCATTGTCGGGTGCGCCGATCGACGCCGGCGAGATGGCGACACTCTGCGGGATCGCGCGCGACGGTGGGTTGCGCGTGCACGTCGACGGAGCGCGTATCTGGAACGCGGCGGTCGCGCTGGGCACCGCACCGCGGAAGCTCGTGGCGCCGGCCGAGACCGTCATGTTCTGCTTGTCGAAAGGCCTCGGCGCGCCCGTCGGGTCGGTGCTGTGCGGACCGGCGAGCGTGATCGCGCAGGCGCGCGTGTACCGCGCCCGCTTCGGCGGTGGCATGCGCCAAGCCGGCGTGATCGCGGCGGCCGGTGTCGTGGCGCTCGAGACGATGGTGGAGCGACTCGCCGACGACCACGTCCGGGCACGCCGCCTTGCCGACGCGCTGGCGAGTCGCTGGCCGGGCAGTGTCGACCCCGAGAAGATTCGCACCAACATCGTGTGTGCCGATCTGCGCGCCCTCCCGGTCGACTTCGTCGAACGGCTCACGCGATTCGGTGTGCACGCGGGCACGATCGATCCGCGCACGGTCCGCTTCGTCACCCACAAAGATGTCGACGACGATGCGATCACCGGCATGCTCGGCGCCTTCGACGAGATCGGAAGCGACGAGTGAGCGTGTTGCACGACGAGATACCGACGCGGGTGCTCGCGATCTACGCGCACCCCGACGATCCCGAGATCTCGGCCGGAGGCACGCTCGCACGCTGGGCGGATGCCGGCGCCGAGGTCCACGTTGCGGTCACGACGCGCGGCGACAAGGGCACCAACGATCCCGAGGCCGACCTCGATGCGCTCGCGCGGCTCCGGGTGGAGGAGACCGCGGCCGCGGCACACGTGCTCGGGATCGCCGAGCACCACCACCTCGATCATCCCGACGGCGAGATCGCCGACGACCGGCCGTTGCGACTCGAGCTCGTGCGCCTGATCCGCTCCATCCGACCCGACGCGGTGTGCTGCCCCGACCCGACTGCGGTGTTCTTCGGCGCGGCCTACGTGAACCATCGCGACCACCGCGTCACCGGCTGGGCGACGCTCGACGCGGTCGCGCCCGCGGCGGGCAACCCGCACTACTTCCCGGAACTGACGGCGGAGGGGCTTGCGACCCACCAGGTGCGCGCCCTGTATCTCTCGGGCACCTTCGAGCCGAACGTATGGGTCGATGTCGGCGCCACGCTCGAACGGAAGATCGAGGCCCTGTTCTGCCACGCGAGCCAGCTCGTCGAGACCGGTGACTGGTTCCGTGACTACCTGCGCGAGAGTGCGATCGACGCCGGCCGCATGGCCGGAGTGCAATTCGCCGAAGCATTCCGACGGATCGCGCTGGCGTAAACGCTACGGGCGTGCGCGCCCGCGCCCGCGGGGCGCGTGACCGCGCCATTCCGAGTGGGCACGCAGCACGAGGCCGGCGATTATCGCCGCGCCGATCGCGGCGACGATGGTTCCGGCCACGGCCGCGGCCAACTCCTCGAACGCGCACGAAGGTACGTGCACCCGAAAGCCGCGGAGCTGCTGCAACAACTGCTCCGCTCGTGTCGGTGAGTCGGGACACGTCGTTGCGACCAGGCTGTACCCGATGAGGCCGCCGAGCGAACCCGAGACCACGATGGCGGCGAACGTCGCCGCGAGTGGACCGCGGCCGGGCAGGTTGGGGTGCTCCGGCGTGATCTCGGCAGCCACCCGGCGATCGTACCGGCGCGCCGCGTGCACGAGGGGAAGCGCGAGACTGTGGCCGTGCGTGAGTGGACCGTCGCCGGAGGATTGCTCGAGACGCCCGACGGTGTACTGCTCGTGCGCAATCTACGCCGGGGCGGCAGCGAGGACTGGTCCACGCCCGGCGGTGTGATCGACGCCGACGACACCGACCTGATCGCCGGACTCACGCGCGAGGTCGAGGAGGAGACCGGCCTGCGGGTGCGCGAGTGGAGCGGGCCGCTCTACGAGGTGCGTGCGCACGCCCCCGATATGGGCTGGCGCATGCGTTGTGAGGTGCATCTCGCAGTGGCCTTCGAAGGCGACGTCTGCGTCGACGATCCGGACGGCATCGTCGTCGAGGCCGCGTTCGTGCCCGCAACGGAGTGCGCGGTGCTGCTCGCGTCGTGTGCGCCGTGGGTGGGCGAGCCGTTGGCGGCGTGGTTGCGCGACCGCTGGGCACCCGGAAGCGGCGTCGATTTCCGTTACGACGTGTTCGGCACGACGCGCGACGACATGCGCGTCGTGCGCGCGCCCTCGTGAGTTCCGCCCAATCGTGGGTGGCCAATGATTGAGTTGCCGTGACGGCGCGCCGAGACGCAACCATCCTGCACGTGGATCTCGACGCGTTCTTCGCGGCCGTCGAGCAGCTCGACGATCCGGGCCTTCGGGGGCGGCCGGTGGTCGTCGGCGGTCTCGGCAACCGCGGGGTGGTGAGCACTGCCAGCTACGAGGCGCGTGACTTCGGCGTACGTTCGGCGATGCCGATGGGGCGTGCCCGTCAGGCGTGCCCGCAGGCGACCTTCCTCCGGCCGCGCATGGCGCGCTACGTCGACAAGAGCCACGAGGTGATGGGGATCCTGGCGTCGATCTCGCCCCTCGTCGAGCAGCTCTCGATCGACGAGGCGTTCGTGGACGTGGCCGGCGCGCGGCGGATGCTCGGCGACCCGGCAGAGATCGCCGTCACGGTCCGCCGGCGGGTGCTGGAGGAGGCGGGTCTGCACCTCTCGGTCGGGGCCGCGTCCACCAAGTTCCTGGCGAAGCTCGCGAGCGAGCTTGCGAAGCCCGACGGGATCCTCGTGGTCGAGCCGGGAACCGAGCACGCGGTTCTCGCGCCGCTGCCGGCGTCGCGGCTCTGGGGTGTCGGCCCCGCGACAATGGCGAAGCTGGAGCGCATGGGGCTTCGGACGATCGGCGACGTCGCCGCGATCGACGAGCACGTGTTCGTGGGCGCGTTGGGCTCCGGTCTCGGTCGTCACCTGCACGCGCTTGCCCGCAACGACGACCCGCGCGCGGTCATCCCCGAACGCGACGCGAAGTCGATCGGCGCGGAGGAAACCTTTGCGGCCGATCTGCACACGGTTTCCAAGTGCGAGCGCGAGCTGGTGCGGCTCACCGATCGAGTGTGCGCGCGGCTGAGGGGCTCGGGACTGATGGCGCGCACGGTCAACGTGAAGATCCGATTCAGCGACTTCGAGACCCGTACCCGCGCGCGCACATTGGCAGAGGCGACCGACGTGAGCACGGTCGTGTTCTCGGTCGCGCGGGAGCTCTCGGCCGAGTTCGATGTCGGTAGGGGTGTGCGCCTCCTCGGTGTCGCGCTGTCACGACTCGACGCCGTCGCCGGTTTCCAGGCGACCCTCGGGTTCACGGGTGACGCACACAGCGAGCGGCGCGATCGCACCACGCGGCGCGCGGCGGTCGAACGCGCGGTGGACAAGGTGCGCGACCGGTTCGGTTCCCTCGCGGTCCGACCCGCGACGCTCGTCGAGCCGAACGAAGACGGGTCGACGGGGAGATGATTCGGATCGGCCTGGTCGGCTGCGGTCACATCGGGACGGTGCACGCGGTCGCGCTGCAGCAGCTCACCGACGCCGAGCTCATCGACGCGCGCCTGACGGCGACCTTCGACGTCGACCCCGATCGGGCCGCGAAGGTGGCGCGTCATCAGGGGGGTGAGCCCCACGAGACGCTCGAGGGATTGCTCGACGCAGTGGACGTCGTGTGGGTTTGCACCTGGACCGCCGCGCATCTTGCGGCGGTGGTAGCTGCGGCTGATCGTGGTCTTCCGATTTTCTGCGAGAAACCGCTCGCGCCCGACCTCGTGACCGCGACGAGCGTCGCCGCCGCGCTCGAGCGTGTTCCGCACCAGGTCGGCCTCGTATTGCGGTGGGCGCCGGTGTTCCGGAACCTGTCCGGCATGGTCGCGTCGGGGGAGCACGGCCGCGTGCTCGCGGCCGTGATGCGCGACGATCAGTACTTCCCGGTGCAGGGCCTGTACGGGTCAACGTGGCGAGCCGACGTCGAGCATGCCGGTGGCGGCACCGTGATCGAGCATGCCATTCACGACGTCGACGTGCTCCGATGGACGCTCGGCGATCCGGTCGAGGTTTCGGCGCGCACGGCGTCGCGGTTCGGGTATTCGGGCATCGAGGACACCGCGGTGGCGACGTTCTCGTTTGCCGACGACTCGGTCGCTCAGCTGACGAGTGTCTGGCACCAGGTGCTCAGCCGCGAGTCGAGCCGCCGTCTCGAAGTATTTTGTGAGAAGGCGATGCTCTGGGTCGACGACGACTATCTCGGTCCGCTGCACGTGCAGACCGACGATGGAGAGCACGTCATCGAGTCCGAACCGCCGAGCTGGAGCAGCCGCTTCACCCTGCCCGCCGTCTACGCCAAGGCGCTGGCACAGTATGCCGAGCCGTCGAAGGCCTTTCTCGACTCCCTCTCACGGCTCGGAACCCTCGTGGCGCCGTCGGCAACGGCCGTCGGGCACCCCCGCGCGGTCGACGCGCTCGCGGCGCATCGGCTCGTCGACCTCGTGTACCGCTCCGCGGCGGACGGAGGCGTGCCCAAATCGGTCAACTGACCATGGTTTCGGGCCCGTCCCACCGGTCCGCGCGTTGTTGGCCCGTGCCGGCTGCGCGAGAATGGCGGCCATGCCGCTCTCCGACGAAGAGCAGAAGATCCTCCGCGAGATCGAAGCGCAGCTGAACGCGACCGATCCGGCTCTCGGCGAGCGGGTATCGCGCACCACGCTGTATCGCCACTCGGCGCGGATGATCCGCTGGGCGGCACTCGGTCTACTCGGCGGTCTCGTCCTGCTGGTGTTCACGTTCGCGTCGAACATCTGGGTCGGTGCGATCGGCTTCGCGGTGATGCTCGGATGCTCACTCGTCATCGAGCGGCACGTGCGCAAGCTCGGGCGAGCCGGCCTCGAGACCCTTACCGGGGGTCTGCGAGCGCAGGGAGGTTTGCGCGGCATGTTCGGCGACCGCGGACGGCAATGGCGCGAACGCTTCCGCCGCGACGATCCCTGAACCGTCGACGGTGGGCTTCACCGCGGCGCAAGCGGCACGTCTCTCCGACTGTACGGCCGCTCAGGTTCGGCACTGGTCGCGCTCGGGGCTCGTGGAGCCGGGTGACGAAGGCGGTTACGGCTTTCGAGATCTCGTGGCGTTGCGGGTCGTGCGATCGATGCTCGACGCCGGTCTCCCGTCGATCCGCGTCCGTGCCGCCCTCGCGGCGGTGCGCGATGCGGGTCACGATCTGACGAGCCTGCGCCTCATCACCGACGGGCGCCAGGTTTGGGCTTGCCACGACGACGGTCAGATTCTCGACGCGTTGCGCGCGGGTCAACTCGCCCTGTTCGTCGCGGTCGACCAGGTCGCGGCGGACGTCGACGCCGACGTGCGCGCATTCAGCCTCGAGCGCGCGGCGTTCGTCGAACAGCTCACCGCTCAGGGCTGAGCCTCTTCCCGGGGCCGGGTCGGCCAGCGGCGCAGCCCCGACCACCAACGGATCCGCAATCGACGCGCGCGGGGCACGCTCGCGCGTAACGCGCCGGCGATGGCGTCGACCTCCGCCCACGCTTCGTCGGCGTCGCCGGACGAAGGCGCATCGCGGGAGTACATCGCGGCGGTATGCAATCGCGCGAGGACCATCAGTGGCGGACCGGCTGCGCCCGCGCCGAGCGCCGGAGCCTGGCGAAGCGCGAACTCGAGCGACGTCGTCGATGGCTTGCGCTCGATGCCGGCCGCCGAGAGTTGTTCGAGCGCCTCTGTCCATGCGCCGAGCACGCGTCGGCGGTCGTCGGGTTCGTGGCGCCGCCGGTGTGTGCGGCGCCAGGCACCGAACGCGAGCGCGGCGAGCAGCATGCCGATAACAACGGCCACGATCGCGAGCGTGACGGCCAATGCCGTGAGTACGTGGGCGCCGGTGCGTGAGCGCGCCGGCGCGGTCGGCGGCTGTACCTGGATCTGCGACGGCGACGAGTTCGGAGTGAGCGAGGTCGTGGTCGGCGTGGTCGTGCGAGCCGCTGTGGTCGGCGTGGTCGTCGTCGGGCCGCCGGAGCCCGCCTGAGTGCTGTCGCCGAGGCCCGTTACGGGATCGGTGCGACCAGGCGTCGGCTCGAAGCGGTACCAACCCACTTTCGGCCCGAGCCACACCTCGGGCCACGCGTGTGCGTCGAGCTCCTTGACGTGCCATAGCCCGTCGGACCCGGCGCGGCCGCGCTGATAGCCGACCGCGACCCGTGCCGGCAGACCGATCGCGCGGGCGAGCTCCGCGAAGGCCGCCGCGTACTGCTCGCAAAAGCCGCGTTGTGCGTCGAAGAGGAATTTATCGAGGGCGTCCGGGGTCGTTCCGAAGTTGACGCTCTGGTCATACGTGAACGGAGCGTGTTGGAACACGGTCATGAGCGCAAAGGCCTTGCGGTAGGGCGTCTCGGCGTCGCGCGTGACGTCCTGCGCAAACCTGCGGGCTTGTACCGAGAAGTTGCTCGGTAGCGCCACGTCGGCCGACATGTCGCGCAGGTCGGCGAACGTTATCGAGTCGAGGACAGACGGGTCGGGGTTCGATATCTCGGATTCGACGACGTAGGTGAGACCGGAAAGTGGATTGTCGAGGAACAGTGAGGTCGAACCCGGGAGCACCTGCGCGCCGGGCACGTTGATACGGATCGGGCGGTAGGCGGCCGGGAGCCAGCGGGCGTCGATCGCGCCCAACTGGAACGTCTGGGTGGCCAACTTCGTACCCGGGCGGCCTGTCACGCCGGGGAGTTTCGACGCGGCCCGCTGGTCGGAGTTCAGGCCCCAGCCGTCCGTTCGGAATTGGTCGAGCGCGATGACGCGCCAGTAGTCGCCGTGCTCCTCGGTCGTGCGGACGCTGAAGACCTCCCTGGTGGAGTCCTGGCCGTTCAGCTTCGCCCCGACCGAGACGAGCGGCGACGTTACGTTGAGAATGCTCGATCCCCTCCCGCTACCGAGTGAGCGGTATCGGATCCACGCCTCGCCCCGCGCGCCCGGCATGCCCGGACCGAGCGTGATCGCGACCGCGACGACGAGCGCGCCGGCGGCCGCGCCGCCGGTGACGACGTGGGAGCGCCGGTTCCTGGTGCTCTGGAACCACGTGCGTCGGGTCTCGAGCTCGGAATGTTGCAGCGCGACGAGATATTCCACAACGACCAGCGCGTAGCACGCGGTAGTGGGGGCCCAGCGCCCCGAGCCGAGCGCGGACATCGCGACGAAGAGCGCCACGCTCGGACCGATCGCGCCCACCGGCGCCTCGAGCTGTCGCGCGATCAGCTCCGTGACGAGGGCGGCGACGAACGCCGCGACCACCGCAAGCATCAACGCGGCTTCCACCGGAGCGACGGGGACGACCGCCGATCGCAGGACGTGGGGTGCGCGGGCCAGGTCGTGGCCCGCGGTCGCGAGCGCGCTCGCGGTCGGGAGGCCGGCCAAGGTCTCCGAAGGATCGTCGACGAGGATCGCAAGCCACGCGCCCGTGCCGAGCGCGACGCCGATCGTGGCGAGGGGATGCCAACGCCGGCGTTCGCCCAACGCCAATATCGCGGCGGGCAGCGTTGCGGCGAGCAGCAGAGGCGCGACCCACGATGCACCCGAGAAGACGCGGGCGAGGGCGAGCGTCGCCCCGCCGGTCAGGAGTGCGCGGGTGACGACGACGTAGGAAGACTGCCGGTGCGCTGCCACTGCAGCACCGCCTCGTTCCAGGAGTGGCCGAAGGGACGTTCGTTGTGAGCGACGGCGAGCGAGCGGAATCGGCGGGCGCGGGGTGCGACGGGAGCCGATTGGTCTGCCGTCGGCACCATGACGAGGAGCCCGCCGTCGCGGACGAGCATGCCGAGGCTGGCCGCGTCGGTGCTGAGGAGCCGGCCGGTGACTGCGATGAGCGCGCTCGAGCGGCGGCGCGTCGACGCGATCACGAGGCGGTCGGCGCCGTGCGGCTCGACGATCGCGAGCTCGTCCATGATGTGCGCGAGGTGACGGCGGCCGGGGGCTCCGATGTTCACGCCGGTGCTCCACGCGACCTCGAAGGGTCGGCCCGCCCGGTCGAGCGCGGTCGCAATCGACGCGACCGCCTCCACCGCTCGTTCGAACGACGCGCGGTCGTGCGTCGCGGGGCGCACGTCGAGCATCAAGAGCACGGGCGCACGCCGCCGGGTCTCGTTCTGGCGCATCATCAGATGCCCGCGGCGCGCCGTCGACCTCCAGTGGACGTGGCGGAGGTCGTCGCCGGGTGCGTACTCGCGCAACGTCATGAAGTCGCCGCTGGATTCGACCCGAGGCCGCACCGCGGGATGGTCACGGTCGAGGTCGAGACCTCCGATATCGGGCGGCGGGACGATCTCGTGGACGCGGGGGTAGACGATCACCTGCTCCGTGTCGAGTACCCGGCGACTCGTCGAGACGAGCCCGAACGGATCGGTGAGCGTCGCGCGGAGCGGACCGATCTCGAAGCGCCCGCGCCGATCGGTCGGGAACCGGTACGCGGCGCGCGCCTCTTCGCCTTCGGTGAGGGGCGCGAGCAGGAACCGCGCCGCGCGCCGCCCCTGGTCGAACGCATCCGCGACCGCGATTGTCGGGCCGCGACGCGTGGCTGTGATCACGAGGTCGACCCGGCCCTCGACCCCGACCTGCAACCGCTCCTTGAGCTTCCGGCGGGCGACGAGCGCCGGAGCCTTGACCCGTACCCACGCGTACGCGCCGATAAGGAGCAGCATCGTCGCGACCGCGAGCACGGCGAGCTGCACGAGCCCCAGCAACCGCGCCCCCACGTAAAGCCCTACGGCGGCTCCGACGAACGACCATCCGCGACGCGTCAGCACGCTTCGGAGCCTCAGCCGGCGCGGGTCGCCGGGACGGGCACGCTCTCGAGGATCGCCGACAGGACGTCGGCCGGGTTCACCCCGCGCATCATCGCTTCGGACGACAAGAGGAGGCGATGCTCGAGGACGGCCGACGCGAGCACCTTCACGTCGTCGGCCACCACATACGCGCGGCCGATGCTCGCGGCCAGCGCGCGTGAGGCGCGCTGGAGCGCGAGCGCGCCGCGCGGGCTCACGCCCAGCATCAGATCGCGGTGATGGCGCGTTGCCTCGGCGAGATCGACGATGTATCCCTGGAGCTCGGGCGACACGTGGATTCGTCCGAGCTCGTATATCCATGCCGCTACGGTTTCTGCGTCGGTGACCGGCTCGAGCTCGTCGGGCTCGATGGGATCGTCGCCTTCGGCATCGAGAATCGCGATCTCGGCGTCGCGATCCGGATAACCGATCTGCAAGCGCAACAAGAAGCGGTCGAGCTGTGCCTCGGGCAGGGGGTACGTGCCTTCGAGCTCGACTGGGTTCTGCGTCGCGATCACCATGAACGGGCGCGGCAGTTTGTACGTCTGCGAGTCCACGGTGACTTGGCGCTCCTCCATCGACTCGAGGAGTGCCGATTGCGTCTTTGGTGACGCACGGTTGATCTCGTCGGCGAGGACGACGTTGGCGAACACACCGCCCGGCCGGAACTCGAAGTCGCCGCGTGCGCGGTCCCAGACCGACACGCCCGTGATGTCCGACGGCAGGAGGTCGGGTGTGAACTGCACTCGCCGCCACGTGCCGCCCGTCGATCGGGCGATGGCCTTCGCGAGTGAGGTCTTACCTACCCCGGGTACGTCCTCGATGAGCAGGTGGCCCTCGGAGAAAAGACACACGAGTGAGAGGTGCACGGCCCGACGCTTGCCGCGCAACACGCGTTCGATCTGCGCGGCGAGGGCATCGAAGAGGTCTTTGAACGACTGCTCAGGGCGGGGCGCGGCTTGCACCGTTGTCGACCTCCGTCGGGGGCGGCATGGGCCACGGCAAGCCGCCGTCGTCCCCGAGAGACGCCGACCACCGCCGCCACGCTATCGTGCCCGGCGTGGGGCCCGTTCGCGGCGACCCAGGCATGACGCACGGCACCGCATTTTGGTTCCACTGCTCTTCGGCGGTGCTGCGCCGGCCGCACCTGTGGTTCACCGCCATCCGTCAGATCTCCCGGGCGGTTCCCACGCGTTGGTGGAGGCGACCGCCGTTCGTTCCGTTCCCCGATCGCGCGTATGTGCGGTTCCGGCTCGAGACGGCGTACGGCGAAGACGCGTCGCCGCGAGTGGCCGATGTGCTGCGTTATCTCGAATGGTGCCGGGGAGCGGATTAGGCCCGCGGGTCACGGACCCGGGTGACGGAAGTCGCGGCCCGGCCGCGGTTCGGGGCGGCGGGTCATTCGACGGGCCCGGACGGTCGGCGCCGGTACAATCTCGCCGCACGGGAGGTGATCCGTGGCCCGGGCGCTACTGCTCAATGCCAGTTTCGAGCCGCTGTGCGTCGTCTCGTCGCGTCGCGCGGTCGTCCTGGTGCTGAAGGACAAGGCCGAGATCGTCCATCGCAACGGCGCCGAGTTCCGCTCCGAGCGCCGGAGCGTCCCGGTACCCACGGTTGTCCGGTTGGTGCATTTCGTGCGGGTCCCCTTCCGCGCGACTGCGCCGCTCTCTCGGCGCGCGGTCTTCGCACGCGACGCGCATCGCTGCCAATACTGCGGAATCGCGGCCGAGAACCTCGATCACGTGGTGCCGCGCTCGCGCGGTGGCCCGCACACGTGGGAGAACGTCGTCGCCGCCTGCCGCTCGTGCAACGCTCGCAAGGAGGCGCGTCTCCCCACCGAGTGCGGGATGGTGCTGCGCCGCCCGCCCGTCGCACCGCACGCAACGACGTCACTCATCGCCTCCGCGGGTCCGATCGATCCGGTATGGCACAAATATCTCGGCCGGGCCGAGGCCGTCTCCGCCTGATCGGTCACTCCTGATCGGTCTCGGGCTGATCAGGCGTCTTGATCAGTTCCGGCCAGCCGCTCGAGCAGGATCGCGAGCTCGTCGCGCAGCCGCTGCCGCTCGACCCGCGACTTGTCGCGAATCTCGGCCGCCTCCTGCTCGGCGGTCCGGCGCCGTTCCGCGGCGTCGCGTTCGGCGGCTTGGCGGGCCTGCGCGGCAACCCGTTCCGCCTCCTCGAGGATCCGCGTCGCGTCGCGCTGTGCGGCTTCGCGCATCGCAACCGCGGCGCGCAACTCGGTGTCGCGCAGCTGGGCGGCCTCGCGCTCGGCCTGCTCGAGTATCTCGTCGGCTTCCTTCCCCGCGTATTCGGCGCGCTCGCGGCGCTCCATGCGATCGGCCGCACGCTCGATCCGCTTGCGCTGCTTGGCGAGCCTGATCTCGAGTTTCGCGACGCGTTCGAAGAGGGCGGACATCAGGTCGGCGCGGTCCGGGTCGGCGACCTCACCGGCACGGTTGCGCAGCTCGCGAGCGTCTTCCTGCGCGATATGGCGAATGCCCTCCGCGGTTGTCAGCGCGTCGCGCCGGATGCCCTCGGCCTCGCGCATCGCTTGGCGGCGGAGCTCGTCCGCGTCCGCCCGGGCCCGCGCGATGATGACCCCCGCTTCGAGCCGCGCTTCGGACGACGGGTTCGCCGCGTCCGCACGCGTCAACTCCAGTTCGAGTTCCTCCGCATGGGCCGCGATCGCGTCGAGCGTGCCCTGCGTGCCCTCGAGCTGCTCGGCCAGCTCAACGGCCCGCGTCTGCGCAGCGGCGGCCGCGGTGCGCAGCAGGTCGCGCTCGGTGAGGTGGTCGTTCGCGCCGGCCTCCATGCGCATGATCTGCGCGTTGGCCTGGTCGAGCCGGGCGCGCGCGTCATCCCGAGCGGCCGCGAGGTCGGTGATCGCGGCCTCGAGCTCCGCGATGCGGGTCCGAGCCTCCTCCAGGTGCGCGTGCGTCGTCGCGTGCCCGGCCACTTCCAAGGCGAGCGCGGCTTCCAGACCCGCGATCTCGACGACGGCATCTTCGAGGCGAGCGGTCTCGGCCTCGGCTCGTGCGAGTTGGGAGAGTGCCTGCTCGCGCTCGGACGTCCGGATCTCAAGCGACGCCTCGAGCCGTGAGATCTCGTCGCGTGCCCGGTCGAGCTCCGCGATCACCCGGTCGAGCTGCGCGATCGCAACGTCACGTTCCGTTCGCCGGATGTCGACCGCGCTCTCGATCTCGTCGAGCCGGGCTCGAGCGGCAGCGAGCTCGACCAGCGTCGCATCGTGTTCGATCTCGTGTGCGGACACGAGCGCTTCCATCCGCGCGATCTCCGCCTCGGCCTGCTCGAGGCGAGTCCCGGCTTCGTCGCGCTGGCGGTCATGCTCCGAGAGGGCCTGGCGCGCATCGTCGCGTTCGCCCGTCCGGCGCGCGAGGGTGGTTCGGGCCTCGTCTCGCTCGGCGGTGCGGTCCGCGAGGGCGGCGACGGAGGCGTCTCGTGCCGAAGTTGCCTCGTCGCGCGCGACGAGGGCCGCGGCAAGGTCCTGTGCGGTCGCGTCGCGCTCGCCGAGTGCGCGGTCGAGCTCGACGACGGCCGCGTCGCGCGCGGTTTCGAGGTCGTGCAGCGCAATGTCGCGTTCGGCGAGCGTCGTCTGCAGCTCTTCCACGCGGGTGCGAAGCGCGTTGACGCGCGCCTCCTGCTCCCCCTCTCCAGCCGAGCGCTGCGCCACCACGTCCTCGAGCTCGGCGATCCGGGTCGAGAGCCGGTCGCGATTCGCTTCCAGATCGGTCGCGCGCGTTCGGGCCTCGTCCCGCTCTGCGTCGACGCGACTTCGCCCTTCCTCGGCCGCAGTGAGCCGGGCCTCGATCTCGACGAGACGCACCTGCGCGGCGGCCAAACGTATTGCGACGTCGTCGCGCTCGCGACGGTGCAACTCGGCGGTCGAACGCGACTCGTTCGATTCCTCCCGCAGCGTCGTCAGCTGCGCCGCGAGCTCGACCCATCGGGCGATGGCGTCGTCGCGCTCGGACGTGCGCTGCGCGACCTCAGCGTTCGCGGCCCGGGCCGCTTCGCGCGTGCGCTCGAGGTCGTCGAGCGAGACGGCGAGCGCGTCGCGCGCGTGTTCGAGCTCGGCGTGCCAGCGCTCCGCCCGGGCGTCGGCGAGCTCGAGGTCGCTCTCCTCGGAGGAGGGCGTAACCGGTTGGCCCGCGCGCGCCGCCCCGGCCGCGGCGGCCGCCGGCGCGAGCGTCTCGTCGGCGACCGCTTCCTCGCGTGCGGGTTCCGCTTCGGGTGCCGGGACCTGCTCCGGCGGTGGCAGCGGTCCGGTCGGCGTGGACGCACTCGGGGTCGGCGCGTCGGAGGGCGTCGGCGCGTCGATCGCGGTCGTACCGTCCGGCCTCGGGACGTCGGCGCTCTCGACGACGTCGAGGAATTCCTTCGCCGCCTGCAGCGGATCGCCGCCCGGCTCGATTCCCAGCTCGTCGAGCAGCACGCGGATGCGGCCGATGGTCGCTCCTGCACGCGGCTCGTCAATGTTCGGTTCTTCGGTCGTGGGTGTGCCGCTCACCTGCGGACCGTGCACCGTCTCGAAGGCGGCGAAGCTCTCGAACCCGAGTGCCCGCAGCGCGTCGCGTTCCTCGACGAGCGTCGCCTGAAAGGCGCGTCGTGCGGCCGCGGCTCCGAAACGACGGTGCGTCCTGCGCTCGCTTTCGGCAACGCGCGCGTGGACGTCCCAGATCGCCTGCACCTGTTCCGGCGAGGGGGGCGTCACCGGCATGAGGGTCCACATGCCGGTCGAGGTGTCGGCGTCCGGGGGGGCCGCAGACGATCCGTCCTCCACATGCTCGTCATCGGTCTCGGAACCAGCCTGGAGTCGGCTCCAGCCGAACCGGATCGACATGGTGTCCTCCGAATGGACCTGCAAGTGGAGTGGACGTCGAGGCGCGTGGGGTTGTGGGGGGAGGAGAGTGTTGACGTAGTGGAGGATTGTGGCATAAGGTGGCGCCTAGTGGTGGGAAGGGGAGTCCAGTCCTCCCCGAACGAGACAAGGTGGTTCATCGGCAATGTTCCTGGGGGAGTTCCAGCACTCCCTCGACGCCAAGGGCCGGGTGATCCTCCCGGTGCGGTTTCGGGAGCAGCTCGAAGGGGGTGCGGTGATGGCCAGAGCGTTGGACGGATGTCTCGCCGTGTACCCGGTCGCCGAGTTCGACCGGGTCGCCCGGACGCTCCGCGAGGCCCGCGAGCGCGGGGCGCGCGAGCGCCAGGCCGCCCGCACGTTCTTCGCCGGGGCGGTCGAGATCACCCCGGACAAACAGGGCCGGGTCGCGGTGCCGCAGCACCTGCGCGAGTACGCCGGTCTCGACCGAGAGGTCATGGTTGCCGGCAGCTTCGACCACGTCGAGATCTGGGACGCGCAGATGTTCGGCGAGCGCGACGCGGCGGGGATCGCATCCATTTTAGAAGGCGAAGGCATCAACGACTTCCTGTGATCGGAATACCTATTCCAACTCGGGCCCAATTCCTACTCGGGCGTGTGGGTCGCGAGCTCGAAGACTTGACAATCCGACGGGGCCGACGTTCCGGGCTCGTCTTCAGCTCCCCGGCCGGCGCGGTTGTTGGCCCCTACTCCGCCCGCTTTCAGCCGTAGCCGACTCGGGGAGACATCCCGGGCGGTGACTGTCGACCGGGGAGCTGAAGACGGGATCGGCGGCGACGCGGTTCCGGCGAAAGCGGCGAGGAGACGAAGTGGAGGAGGAGTTCTCGCATCTCCCGGTGATGGCACGGGAGGTGGTGGAGCTCTTGCTCCCGGTGCCCGGAGGAATGTTCGTCGACTGCACGGTCGGTGGTGGTGGCCACTCGGCTGCGTTGTTGGACGCGAGACCCGACGTGCGCGTGCTCGGCCTCGACCGTGACGTCGACGCCGTGGAAGCCGCTCGCTCCCGGCTCGCTCGCTTCGGGGATCGGGCAAAGGTGGTGCACGGGGGATTCGAACGGCTCGGGATGTTCGTCGAGCGGCACGGTGAAGGAGAAAAGATCATGGGCATCCTGATGGACCTTGGAGTGAGCAGCGCGCAGCTCGATCGACCCGAGCGCGGCTTCTCGTTTCGCTTCGACGCACCCCTCGACATGCGCATGGACTCGAAGCAGTCGCTGACCGCGACTGAGGTCGTCAACGGGTACGAGGAGTCGCAGCTCTCCGCCGTCCTCTCCCAGTACGGCGAGGAACGATTCGCACGGCGCATCGCGCGCGCGATCGTCGCGGCGCGTCCGGTGCGTTCCACGCGTGAGCTCGCCGAGATCGTTCGGGACGCGATCCCGGCCGCGACCCGCCGTCGTGGTCCGCACCCTGCACGGCGTACCTTCCAGGCGATCCGCATGGAGGTGAATCGCGAGCTTCCGAACCTCGCGGACGGGCTCGACGAGTCGGTACACGTGATCGGTCCGAGCGGGCGCGTGCTCGTGCTCGCGTACCACTCGCTCGAGGACCGCATGGTGAAGGAGACCTTCGGACGCTGGGCCGGCGACGACGACGATCGCCGGGTGCCCGCCAAGATGCCGGTGCCGCCGCCCAAACCGCGTCCGCTCGTACGCGTGCTCACCCGCAGACCCTTGCGCCCCTCGACCGATGAGGTCGCGGCGAACCCGCGGGCCGAGAGCGCCCGCCTGCGTTCGGTCGAGCGGTTGGCCGACGTCCCCGCCATCCCCGATATCCCCGACATCGTCGCCTGAGTGCGCCCATGAGCGCGCAACTGTCCCCGCGGCCCCGCAACGCCCCGCACGCAACGCCGCGTCCGGGGTCCCCCAACCGCGGGGACAGTGCGCGCGCCCGGCTCACGGTCGCGCCCGAGGTCGCGCGGCGCCGGCTGCGAGCCCGGCTCCTGATGTGGGCCGCGGCGCTCGTCACGGTCGCGTCACTGTTCACGCTGGTCGCGTTCCACGTGTTCGCCGCGCAGTCGGCGTTCACGCTCGAGCGACTCTCGAAGGAGAGGACCAACGAGCAGCTTCGCTACCAGCGGCTCCGCGAGCAGGTCGCGAGCCTGTCGTCGGCCGAGGCCGTGATTGTGGCGGCCGCCAAGCTCGGAATGGTGCAGGGCGGGACGGTCGTGAGTCTCTCGGTGCCGTCCGCTCGGCCCGCGGCCATGCCCCCGGACAAAACTCCGGTGGAGTCGCCGGGTTCGAGCTACGGCAAGGCGAAGTCAGCCCTCGACGCCGCC
Organism: Acidimicrobiia bacterium; assembly: GCA_038213435.1. Taxonomy (GTDB): domain Bacteria; phylum Actinomycetota; class Acidimicrobiia; order IMCC26256; family PALSA-610; genus PALSA-610. The sequence continues at coordinate 23,044 of JBBQTI010000023.1, read as the reverse complement.
CCGTGACGTGACGACGCGCCGGCCAACGACCCGCGCTCGCCCGCGCGCGGCGCAGGTTGCTCATCCCGCTCGGCCTACTGGGGCTGCCCAGCCCGTGCGGCGCCTCGGCGTGTGCAGCGCGTTGCTGATCCTCGGATTCGGCGCGCTTGCGGCTCGCGTCGGGCAGCTGCAGCTCGCGAGTGGCGGCAAGTACAAGGACCTCTCGGTCGAACTCGCGTTGCACACGGTCCCCCTGACGGCCCAACGCGGCAGCGTGTTCGACCGCAACGGACGCGACCTCGCGATGTCGATCGAGAAGACGACCGTTTACGCCGACCCGACCCTCGTCACCGATCCGGCTGCCGAGGCCGCGCGGCTCGCGCCGGTACTCCACGCCGACGAGCGCGCGTTGCTGCAACGCCTGTCGGAAAAGGGAAGCGCGGGCTCGCCGCGTCGTTTCGTCTATCTCGCACATACGATCGACGACGGGGTCGCCCGGATAGTCCAGGCCCTGAAGCTGCCGGGGATCGGCTTCGTGCCCGAGTCGGCGCGCAGCTATCCGGCCGGAGCGGTCGCGGCGTCGGTCATCGGCCGGGTCCGGTCCGACGGCCCCGGCCTCGACGGCGTCGAGCGCCAGTACGACCGGTTGTTGGCAGGCAAGCCCGGCGAGCTCGTCGTGGAACAGGATCCGCTGGGCCACGACATCCCGAACACCCAGCGGACGAGAGTTGATGCGCAGCGCGGCACCGATGTCGTGCTCACCGTCGACGAAGACCTGCAATGGCAAGCCGAGTACTCGCTGCTCGACCAGGTGAAGGCGACGGGCGCGAAGAGCGGCATGGCCGTGGTGCTCGACGTCACCAATGGCGACGTCCTCGCGATGGCGAGTGTGCGCGGCGCGACCGCAACCGCACGGGCCGGTGTCGCCGGTCCAGGCGACAACAACGCGCCGCTCACGGACCTGTTCGAACCGGGCTCGACGAACAAGCTCATCACGTTGTCGTGGGCGCTCGAGCACGGGCATGTCACAGCGGACACGAAGTTCGAGGTTCCGGACTCGATCCGTGTCGATCCGCACGTCGCGCCCTATCGGGACGCGGAGCCGCACCACGGCGCGCCCGACGGAATCGAGCACTGGACGACGGCCGACATCCTCCGCGAGTCGTCGAATGTCGGCACGATAAAGATCGCGCAGGGCATGCGCAATCAGGAGGTCGCCGACGGTATGCGCGCGTTCGGGCTCGGCGAGCCGACCACGATCGACTGGCCCTATCAACCGGCCGGGCTCTTGCTCTCGCCGTCCCGGTACTACGCGACGGGCAAGTACTCGACGGCCATCGGCTACGGCGTCGCGGTGACGGGCATGCAGATGCTCGACGCGTTCGCGACGATCGCGAACGGCGGAGTGACGCGTCCGCCGCACCTGCTCGACGCGACGATCGACGCGAAGGGCGCGCGCCATTCCGCGGTTGTTCCCGCGGGCACCCGCGTCGTGTCGACGAACACCGCGTCGGTGATGACACAGATGTTGGAGGGGGTTGTCGCGAGCGGCACCGGCGCGTGTGCGGCAATCCCGAGCTACGTCGTGGCGGGCAAGACCGGGACCGCGAAGAAAGCGCTCGCGACCGGCGGTTACGGCGACGTCGCGACGATGGCCTCGTTCATCGGCTTCGCGCCCGCCGATCATCCGCGGTTCGCCACGCTCGTCGTGCTCGACGAGAACAACCTCAGCTACGGCGGCGAGGTCGCAGCGCCCGTCTTTTCCGAGATCACGCAGTTCGCGCTGCAGCAGTACGGCGTCGATCCCACCGATCTCACGAACACGCAGTACTCGGCCGCGCGGGCCACCGCGGCGGCCGCGGGCGCCTCGTGTGCCCTCCCGCACGGCTCCGATCTGGTCGCCGCGCAAGCGCGGCTCCAGGCCCGGCAGGCTCGAGCGCAGAGTCAGGGTGCAGTCGAGGCGTTGCCCGCCGCCCGTGCGGGCGGCGTGACCCCCGGGCGGGCCCGATCCACGGCGGGAGCCGGAACGACCGCCGATAGCCTGCCTCCCGACCCGTCCAAGCACACCTAGGAGGACCGTGCTGCTGCACGCCCTCCTCGATGATCTCGAGCTGCGCGACCACCTCCTCGAGGTCCGAGGCGAGACCGACATCCACGTCGGTTCGATCGTGCACGACAGCCGGGAGGTGGCCCCGGGCGCGTTGTTCTGCTGCATCCCGGGTGCTCGCAGTGACGGTCACGACCATGCGCCGCAGGCATTGCGCGCCGGCGCGGTCGCATTGCTCGTCGAGCGGATGCTTCCGGTGGCCGCGCCGCAGGCACGCGTCGATTCGGTCCGCCGGGTGCTCGGTCCGTTGTGCGCGCGCTTTCACGGGAATCCTTCGCAGGCGTTGCGGGTACTGGGTGTCACGGGGACGAACGGGAAGACGAGCACGACGTACCTGCTCGAGGCGATCGCGCGCGCGAACGGCGACCGGGCGGGCGTGATCGGGACCATCGAGGCCCGAATCGACGGCGCGGTCGTCCCGCTCCGTCACACCACTCCGGAGGCGACCGATCTCCAGGACCTGTTGGCACGGATGCGCGATCACGCCGTCGACACCGTGGCCATGGAGGTGTCGTCACATGCACTCGATCAGCACCGGGTCGACGGCACGCGCTTCGCGGCGGTGGCCTTCACGAATCTCACTCACGAGCACCTCGACTATCACCCCAGCGTCGAGGCGTACTTCGAAGCCAAGGCCTCGCTGTTCGACGCGCGCTTCTCGTCGCGCGCGGCGATCAACCTCGACGATTCGTACGGCGTGGCATTGCGCGACCGTGCGAGTGCTCAGGGCGTGCAGGTCTGCACATACTCGATCGACGATGCGAACGCCGACGTGTACGCGCGCGACGTACTCCTGCGACGAGACGAGACGTTGTTCGATCTCGTCGATGCCCGCGATGACCACCACGGCGTCGTCCGCAGCCCGCTCGTCGGACGTTTCAACGTCGCGAATGCGCTGGCCGCGGCGGCGACCGCGCTCATCGTCGGCTTCTCGTTCGAAGCCGTGCTCGCCGGGCTCGGTGCGTCGGTCCTGGTGCCGGGGCGGTTCGAGCGCATCGGGAGCGGTCGCGAATTCGCCGTGCTCGTCGACTACGCGCACACGCCCGACGCGCTGGCGTCGGTGCTCGGTGCCGCCCGATCACTCGTCGCCGGCGGCAAGCTCGTGGTCGTGTTCGGGTGCGGAGGTGATCGGGATCGCTCGAAGCGCCCGTTGATGGGTGCGGTCGCCACACGCCTTGCCGACGTCGCGATCCTGACCTCCGACAACGCGCGTTCCGAGGATCCGAGCGCGATTGCGCGTGACGTGCTCCAAGGCGTGCCGCCCGACCGCGAAGCCCCGACGGTCGAGCTCGACCGGCGCGCCGCGATCAGGGCCGCGCTGCGCGTGGCGGGGGCCGGCGACGTCGTGGTGATCGCGGGGAAGGGTCACGAGACCGGCCAGACGCTCGATGGGATCACGACGCCGTTCGACGACCGCGTGGTCGCGGCCGAGGAGCTGGAGGCGTGCTCGTGACGCGGCTCAGCGCGCAGGAAATCGCGCGGCGCGCCGGGGGTCGCGTCGTCGGCGACGGGGATGCGACGGTCGATGTCTGGGCGTTCGACTCGCGGGTGCTCGGCGACGGCGCCTGTTTCGTGGCGCTGCAAGGCGCTCGCGACGGCCACGACTTCGTTGCGGCCGCGTTCGACGCAGGCGCACGTGTCGCGCTCGTCGGCAACGACTTCGCCGGCGTGTCGCCGCTGGGGCGCGGTCGGGCCCTCGTTCACGTCGGCGACACGATGGGCGCACTCCAAGAGATCGCGCGCTCCATGCGACTCGACCGCCCCGAGCTGCACGTCGTCGGGGTCGGCGGCTCGACAGGAAAGACCTCGACCAAAGACCTGCTCGCCGCGGCGCTCGCGTCGCGCGGGTGCCACGCGAACACTGAGTCGTACAACAACGAGTTCGGACTGCCGATCACGCTGTGCAACACGCCGGATTCGGCGCGCGTCGTCGTCACCGAGATGGGCGAGCGCTTCGCCGGCGACCTCACCGCCCTGTGCGAGATCGCGCGACCCGACACCGGGATCGTCACGAACGCCGGTCTCGCGCACGGCGAGCACCTCGGCGGTCGTGACGGCGTGATCGCAGTGCTCGCCGAGCTGCTCGAGGCGCTCCCCGTACGCGGCACTGCGGTTCTGAATGCCGACGATCCCGCGACTGTGCAACTCACCGCGACGACCCTCGCGACCGTCGTGACGGTCGGAGAGACCGCGGGCGCCGACCACCGGATCGCCGAGGTGTCGATCGACGAGCGGCTGCGCCCTTCGTTCGTGCTCGATGGGACGCGGTTCACCGTCCCTTTGCACGGCCCGCACCATGCGCTCAACGCGGCGATGGCGATCGTCGTCGCCCACCGGGTGTTCTCGGTCCCGTTGGACGAGATCGCGCTGGAGGTCGCGAACGCGACTCCGGGGCGGTGGCGGATGGAGTTGCTCGAGACCGATTCGGGCGTGACCCTTCTCAACGATTCGTACAATGCAAATCCCGCTTCGATGGAGGCCGCGTTGGTCGCGTTCGCGCACCTCGAGCTTCTCCCCGGCGCGCGCCGGTTCGCCGTTCTCGGCGACATGCGAGAGCTGGGCGTCGATCACGACGACGCGCACCGCGAAGTCGGAGAGCGGACGGCCGGCCTCGCGCTCGACGTCGTCGTCGGCGTCGGTGCCGGGGGCGCGGCGATCGCGCGGGCCGCGCGGGCCGGCGGCATCGAAGCCCATGTCGTGGCCGACGCGGCCGAAGCCGTCCGGTTCGTCGCGCCGCTGGTGCGCCGCGGCGATGCCGTGCTCGTGAAGGCGAGTCGCGCGCTGGGTCTCGAACGGGTTGCGGACGGCCTCCTCGCGAGCGCGCACCACTCGCGAGACGGATCGCGTCACGAATGCTCGGGAGGCGATCGCCCGTGATCGCCATGCTGATGGCCGCGGGCGCGGCGTTCGTCGTCACCGTGTTCTTCACCCCGCTTCTCATCCGACGTCTTCGCTTGAAGGGAATCGGCCAGCAGATACGGGATGACGGGCCGATCGAACATCCGCACGTCGCCAAGGCCGGCACTCCGACGATGGGCGGCCTGGCCATTGTTCTCGCGACCGTCGTCGGCTATCTGTTCGCGCACACCCGCCGCAGGACCATCGCGTTTGCGACCCCAGGATGGGCGCTGATCGCGTTGATCGTCGGGCTCGGCGTCGTGGGCTGGGTCGACGATTATCTCGGTGTCCGGGCTCGTCGCAACCTCGGGTTGCGAAAGCGCGGCAAGACACTCGGAATTCTCGTGGTCGCGTCGGCCTTCGCCTGGCTTGCCGTGCATTTCGTGCACACCGACACGCACCTCTCGTTCACCCAACCCCTCGACATCGATCTCGGCCAGACGGGTCTGCTGCTGTGGGTCGTGCTCGTCGTGTACGCGACCGCCAACGCCGTGAACCTCACCGACGGCCTCGACGGTCTCGCGACGGGTTCCTCCGCGCTCACATTTGCCGCGTTCATGATCATCGCGTTCACCGAGTTTCGTCACCCGGACATCTACGGCGTGCTCCCGGCCCAGGCGCTGGATCAGGCGATCGTCGCGGCGGCGATGTTCGGTGCCTGTGCCGGTTTCCTCTGGTGGAACGCCGCGCCCGCACGCGTCTTCATGGGCGACACCGGTTCGCTCGCGATCGGCGGCGCCATGGCCGGCCTCGCCGTGCTGACCCGCACCCACCTGTTGCTGCCGCTCCTGGCCGGCCTCCCCGCGGTCGAGACGCTCTCGGTCATCGTGCAGATCGTCTCGTACCGGGGCTTTCGCAAACGGGTTCTGCGCATGGCGCCCATTCATCATCATTTCGAAGTCGGCGGTTGGTCGGAGTTCACGGTCATCGTCCGGTTCTGGCTGTTCGCCGGAATCTGTGTCGCGCTCGGTGTCGGCATCTTCTACGCCGATTTCCTCCAGCACGGGTTGAATCTCGGATGACGCGGCCGCCGGAATTGCGTCGCACCGAACGCCGCCGGGCGCTCGTCATCGGGCTCGCGGAGACGGGGGTCGCGGTCGCGCGTGCGTTGCGGGCGGAGGACTGGGACGTGATCATCGTGGAGGACGCGCCGTCGCGCACGCAGCCGTACGGCGAACGCGTGGAGGCATTACGCAGGCTCGGAACGGAGCTCGTCGAGGCGCCCACCGACGCGCGCATCCGCGACCTCGTGGCCGGGGTCGAGCTCGTCGTGCCGAGCCCCCTCGTGCGGCCCGGGCACCCCGCGATCGCAGCTGCGCAAGCCCGTGGCGTCGTCGTGCGCAGCGAGATCGATCTCGCGGCCGAGCGCGCGCGGGCACCGATCATCGCGGTCACGGGCACGAACGGCAAGACCACGGTGACGACGATGGTCGAGGCGATGCTCGACGCGTCCGGAGTGGCGACGATCGCGGCGGGGAACATCGGGCGACCGCTGATCGATGCGGTCACCGACGACGCCGAGGTGATCGTCGCCGAAGTCTCGTCCTTCCAACTCGCGTTCGCACAGCACGCGTTCAAGCCGCGCGTGGCGGTCCTGCTCGCGATCACGCCCGACCATCTGGACTGGCACGGATCGTTCGACGACTACGCAAAGGCAAAGGCGCGGATCGTTGCCCGCCAAGGGGCAGACGATCTGCTCGTATTCGACGCCGACGACGAGCGCGCCGCGGCGATTGCCGCGGACGCGCCGGCGCGCCGGGTCGGCGTCTCCGCGCGCGCGGGTGCCGTCGGGTGCTTCCGTGTGGTCGACGACAATCTCGTCTTCCCCGACGGCCGGCCGCTCGCGCCGGTCGCGGCAATGTTGCGGGCACTGGCACACGACCGGACGAACGCGCTCGCGGCCGCGGCGGCCGCGCTCGATGTCGGCGCGAGTGTCGAGGGGATCGTCGCCGCGCTCGGTACCTACGCGACCATGCCCCACCGGGTCGCTCTCGTCGGCGAAGCTAATGGAGTGCGATGGTACGACGATTCCAAGGCGACCAATCCGGACGCCACCCGGCGCGCGGTCGCATCGTTCGATTCCGTCGTGCTGCTCGCGGGTGGTCGCAACAAGGACCTCGACCTGTCGGTGCTCGCCGGCGCGGCCGATCACCTGCGCGCCGTGGTCGCTTTCGGCGAGGCCGGACCCGAGATCGCGGCGGTCTTCGCGCGATCGGGAACTCGTGTCGAACCAGTGGCGGACATGCGCGGGGCGGTCCGGGCCGCGCGCCGTTTGGCCCAGCCCGGCGACGTCGTGTTGCTGTCACCTGCGTGCGCGTCATTCGACGCCTACGCGGGATACGCGGCGCGCGGTGACGACTTTGCGCGTGAGGTGCGTGAACACGTGATGGAGGGGGCGACGTCGCGATGACGGCAGTCTCACCGCGCCTGCCGTTGAACCGGCTCCGGGGCATCGGCAATCCGCTCGCGCGCGCCGGTCGAAGCGTTGTCGCGCGGCTCGAGCGCCGCGAGCAGTTGCCGCGACCGCCCGCGTACGTCGTGCTGTGTGCGACGGTCACCGTGCTCAACGTCGTCGGGCTCGTGATGATCCTTTCCGCGTCCTCGGTGGCGGCGCTCTCCGACTACGGCTCGTCGTGGCACTTCTTCAACCGTCAACTCCTGTGGGCGATGGTCGGGTTGGCCATGTTCCTCGTCGCCTCCCGGATCGATTACCGGCGCTGGCGGCGTGCGGCGCCGTGGCTGCTCGTATGCGCCATCGGAACGCTCTCGTTCGTCCTCGTGGGCGGAAAGCTGGTGTCGGGGTCGCAACGCTGGCTCGTCTTCGGACCGCTGCAGGTCCAACCCAGTGAGATCGCCAAGCTTGCTCTCCTGGTGTGTGGGGCCGAAGTGCTCACCAAGCGCGCCGACCGCCTCGACGACCCACGCGCGTGGCGGCCGGTGATCGCGATCTTCCTCGTGTTCGCGGCCCTCGTCATGAAGGAGCCGGATCTCGCTTCCACGATCGTGCTCGGCGTGATCGTGGGCGCGCTGCTGATCGTCGGCGGCGTGCGCGCCGAGCACCTTGCCAAAATGATCGCCATCGGCGTCGGCGGCACCGTCGTGCTCTCGTTGCTTGCCGGATACCGGCGCGCGCGCATGTTCTCCTTCCTGCACCCGGGTCACGACGTCGGGAACACCGGCTATCAACTCTGGCGTTCGCTGATCGCGATCGGAAGCGGCGGCCTGAACGGTGTCGGGCTCGGCGCCGGGCGGGCGAAGTGGTTCTTCCTCCCGAACGCACACACCGACTTCATCTTCGCGATCATCGGCGAGGAGCTGGGCTTCATCGGGTGCCTGCTCGTGCTCGGTTTGTTCGTCGGTCTGGGCCTCGTGGGCCTGCGCGTCGCGCAGCGCGCGCCCGATCGGTTCGGCATGCTCATCGCAACCGGTGTCACCGCCTGGATCGTCGGTCAGGCGGCGATCAACATCGGCGCAGTGATCGGCATGTTGCCGGTCTCGGGTGTGCCGTTGCCGTTCCTTTCGGTCGGCGGAACGTCGCTCGTCATCACCATGTTCGGCGTCGGCGTCGTCGCGAACATCGCGCGCCAGACGGTGCCTTCGCCCTCACAGGAGCGCTCGCGAACGCCGACCCGCCGGGTGCGCGCCCCCGCGTCGTGAGCTCACCGGTCTTCGCGCTCCTCACCGGCGGCGGCACCGGTGGTCACACGTACCCCGCGGTCGCGGTCGCGCAAGAGCTGGAGCGACGCGGCCACTCGGTCCGCTTCGTGGGCGGCAAGCGGGGCATCGAGGGAAAGGTGGTGCCCGCGGCCGGCTTCGAGATCGACTTGCTCCCGGGCCGTGGGCTACAGCGCCGACTGACCTTTCAGAACGTGCTTGCCCTCTGGGCCGCGTGCTCGGCAGTGGTCCGCGCGATCGCGATCGTGCGCCGCGTTCGCCCCCGCGTCGTCGTCGGCTTCGGAGGCTACGCATCGTTCCCGTGCGTGCTCGCGGCGCGACTCTTGCGCGTTCCCGTCGTCGTTCACGAGCAGGATGCGGCACCCGGTCTCGCGAACCGGTTGGGCGTGCGGCTCGGCGCGCGCCCGGCGGTGTCCTTGCCCGACACGCCGCTCGCGAATGCGACGCTCACCGGCAATCCGGTCCGGGCCGCGTTGGCACACCTCGAGCGGCGTCCGCATCCGGGGCGCGATCCGGGGCGCGATCCGGCGCTGCTGGCGATCTTCGGCGGCGCGCAGGGCGCCCGCACGATCAACCGCGCTGCGTTGGGTTGCTACGACGCGTGGCGCGCCCGCCGCGACCTCGCGGTTCATCATGTCTGCGGCCCGCGCCACATCGACGCCTGCGCGGCGGAGCTGGCCGGGGCGCGTCGGATCGGGGACGCGCTGAAGTACGAGCTCGTCGGCTACGAGGAGCGCATGGATCTCCTCTACGGCAGGGCCGCGCTCGCCGTGTGCCGGGCCGGCGCGGGCACGATTGCCGAGTTGACGGCCGTCGGGTTGCCGGCGGTCCTCGTTCCGTTGCCCGGCGCGCCGAGCGACCACCAGACCCGCAACGCGCAGACGCTCGAACGTGCCGGCGCGGCCGTGATGTTGCGCGACGACGAATGCGATCCGGCGCGTCTCGACAAGATCGTGTCGGAGCTTCTCGAGGCGACCGATCGACTGGAGCGGATGAGTCTCGCGGCGCGCGGCCTCGGACGGCGTGACGCGACCGAGCGACTCTCCGACCTCGTGGAGGAGCATGCCGGTGACGCATGACGCGGCCGCTCCGGAGTTGCTCGACCTGTCGCGCCCACGCCGGGTGCACGTCGTCGGCGTCGCGGGCGCGGGCATGAGCGCCATCGCGCTCGTGCTGGCGCGAATGGGCCACGCGGTCAGCGGCTCCGACATCAAGAGCGCGGCCGTTCTCGAGCGCCTCGCCGCGGCGGGCGTCGACGTGCACGTCGGCAATCGGGCCCACCACGTCCCGATCGATGCCGACGCGGTCGTGTACTCGACCGCGATCCCGCGCACGAATGTGGAGCTCCTGGCGGCGGCCGAGCGCGGTATCCCGGTGCTGCACCGATCGATCGCCCTCGCCGCGCTCGCGGCGACTCGGAGAACGATCGCGGTCGCCGGGTCGCACGGCAAGACGACGACCGCGTCGATGCTCGCGCTCATCTTGCGGAGCGCGGGCTGGTCCCCGAGCTTCGTCATCGGCGGCGAGGTGAACGAGGTCGGAAGCAACGCCGCCTTCGGGGAGGGGGAGTGGCTGGTCGTCGAAGCCGACGAGAGCGACGGCACGTTCCTTCACCTGTCGCCGCAGGCCGCGCTCGTGACCAACATCGAGCCCGATCATCTCGATCACTACGGCAACTTCGACACACTCGTGCGGGCGTTCGAGCGCTTCGTCGCATCCGTGGACGGACCGATCGTTTGTTGTGCCGACGACGCGGTCGCTCAGCGCATCGCCGCCGACCGGCCGACGATTCGCACCTACGGGTTCTCGCCGAGCGCCGACTATCGAGTCGTCGACGAAGTCGTCGATGCGCGCGGTTGCCGGTTCACGCTGGTCGTCGACGACAGGGAACGCAGTGCGATCGCGGTTCCGGCGGGCGTGCAGGCATCGACGAACGCGGCCGGCGCGATCGCGATCGCCTTGGAGCTCGGCGTCGACATCGAGGCCGCCGTAGGTGCGCTCGCGGCGTTCGGCGGCGTGGCGCGCCGCTTCCAATATCGCGGCGAACGCGCCGGGGTCACCTTCATCGACGACTACGCACACCTCCCCACCGAGGTCGGATTCGCGATCGCCGCGGCGCGCCAGGGTCCTTGGCGCCGGGTCGTCGTCGTGTTCCAACCGCACCGCTACACGCGCACGGCATCGATCGGGACGCAGTTCGCCGACTCGTTCACCGACGCGGACGCGCTGGTGCTGACCGACGTGTATCCCGCGGGGGAGACGCCGATCCCCGGCGTCTCCGGACAGGTGATCCTCCGCGCCGTGCTCGACCGCCATCCGGCGCTGCCGGTCGCGTATCTCCCGCGTCACGCCGACCTCGTCGCGGTCCCGGCGCGATACGCGCGCGCCGGCGACCTCGTGCTGACGCTCGGCGCCGGCGATCTCACGACCATGCCCGACGTCTGGCTCGGTGTCAGCTCGTGACGATCGGAACCGTCGCCGCCGAGCTCGAGGCTCGTCTCGCCGGTCGGGTCGAGCGCAACGCGCCGTCGAGTCCCCTGACGACCTATCGATGCGGTGGACCGCTGGCCGTGCTCGTGCGGATCGATCGCGAGGACGACCTGCAGGAGGTCGCGCCGGTCCTCGTCGCGCACGCCGCGGTTCCCGTTCTCGTGATCGGCCGGGGTTCGAATCTGCTGATCGCGGATGCCGGGTTCGCCGGCGTCGCGATCGTGCTCGGAGGTGCGCTCGAACGCATCGACCTCGAACCCGCCGGGGCGCGCGTGAGGGCCGGGGGGGCGGCGGCCCTGCCGGTGCTCGCGCGTCAGGCCGCGCGGGCGGGGATCGGTGGGCTCGAGTTCTACGTCGGGATCCCGGGCAGCGTGGGCGGTGCACTGCGCATGAACGCGGGTGGTCACGGTGCGCAGACCGAGGACGTGGTCGCCTCGGCGCGGGTGCTCGATCTGCGCGACGGCTGTGCGCGCGAGCGCAGCGTCGTCGAGCTCGGCCTCGGTTACCGCCGTTCGGCGCTGGGCGCCCGCGACCTCGTGGTCGCGGCGGAGTTCACCGGTCACCATGACGATCCGGTGGTGTGCGACCGTCGGATCGACGAGATCGTCGGCTGGCGCCGTCGGCACCAGCCGGGCGGGCAGAACGCGGGCTCGGTGTTCACCAATCCGCCGGGCGACGCCGCGGGACGTCTCATCGACTCCTGCGGCCTCAAAGGGCTCCGGGTCGGGGGAGCGGTCGTTTCGGAGAAGCACGCGAACTTCTTCGCGGCGGCGCCGGGAGCCCGCGCCGACGATGTGGTCGCGCTCGTACGGTTGGTTCAGAGCCGGGTCGAGGCCGAGACCGGCGTGCGGCTGGAACCGGAGTTACAGCTCGTCGGGTTCGCCGACGCTTCGGAGGAGGTCGGAGGATGACGACGACGACACCCGTCGGTATCGATCCGCGCATACGCGAGCGGCGCATCGAAGTGCAACGTCAAGCCGGGCGTCGTCGCCTCCGCGTCCTCCTCGTGGTTTCGTGCGTTCTCAGCGCGGCCGGGCTGGTCTTCTTGGCGATCACGTCACCGGTGCTCGATGTCGACCACATTCGCGTCGCGGGAACGCAGCACCTGACGGTCGCGCAGGTGCGCGCGGCGTCGAGTGTCCACGCGCACGATCACCTGTTGTTCGTCGACACCGGCGCGGTCGCGCGACGCATCGAGAAGCTCTCATGGGTGGAGCATGCGTCGGTGCACCGCGACCTGCCGGGCACGCTGAAGATCACAGTCCGCGAGTACACCCCGGCCGTCTATGTACGCGTCGCCGGAGGCGTGATGCTGGTGGCCGCGAGCGGTCACGTCATCGCGCCTGAGAAGGCGGCACCTCCGCACAGCGTCGAGGTGCGCGGTGTGCGGAGACCTCCGGCTGTGGGCGGGTTGCTCGCGCCGCCGGACGCGGCGGGCGTCGTCGCGCGCCTGCCCGGCGCGCTCCGTAGCCTCGTGGTCGCGATCGACGTGAGCGGGAACGGTCTCGTGCTCGACCTCGCGCGCGGCGGTGAGATCCGCTTGGGAACCACGAGTGATCTCGACGCGAAGGCCGCGTCGGCGCAGGCCGTGCTCGCGCATCTCGGCCCCGCGTGCTTCTCGTACATCGACGTGTCGACACCGCCACGACCCGTGTCGCACCCATGCGTGGCGGCGCCATGATTGATTCGCCGACCACGCTCCGGTACAGTCTCGACGCGAAGCACAGGTTGACCTTGATGTCAACCTCGAGTTGAGCTTCACAGTCCGGAGATCGTTCGGCAGGGATGCCGGTCGTGGGCAAGCGAGCATCTCGTGCTCGGGCGTTCACAGCCCTTGGCCCCCGGGCCACAGGGGAATCGGAAGAGGGTCACATGCTCGGCGCTCCGCAGCACTACCTCGCGGTGATCAAGGTGGTCGGTGTCGGCGGCGGTGGCTGCAACGCGGTCAACCGGATGATCGATGCGGGATTGAAGGGTGTCGAGTTCATCGCGATCAACACCGACGCGCAGTCCCTCTTGTTGTCGGACGCCGACGTGAAGCTCGATATCGGTCGCACGCTCACGCGTGGCCTCGGCGCGGGCTCGGATCCCGAGATCGGCCAGCAGGCGGCCGAAGAGCACCGCCAGGAAATCGAAGAGGTGCTGAAGGGCGCCGACATGGTGTTCATCACCGCGGGCAAGGGTGGCGGCACGGGCACTGGCGGTGCACCGCTCGTCGCGGAGATCGCCAAGCAGATCGGCGCGTTGACGATCGGCGTTGTGACGCGCCCGTTCGGCTTCGAAGGTCGGCGGCGCTCGGTGCAGGCCGAGACGGGCATCGCGAAGCTCAAGGAGAAGGTCGACACGATCATCATCATCCCCAACGAGCGCCTGTTGCAGGTGAGCGACGAGCGGACGTCGATGTTGAACGCGTTCAAGATGGCCGACGAAGTACTGCTGCAGGGAGTGCAAGGCATCACCGATCTGATCACCACGCCCGGCCTCATCAACACCGACTTCGCCGACGTGAAGATGATCCTCACCAACGCGGGCTCCGCGCTCATGGGTGTCGGGTACGCCTCGGGAGACGGCCGCGCCGTATCCGCGGCACGCGCCGCCATCTCGAGCCCGTTGCTCGAGGCCAGCATCGAGGGCGCGCGGGGAATACTGCTCAACGTCAGTGGTCCGTCGGATCTCGGGTTGTTCGAGCTCAACGAGGCCGCCGAGATCATCGGTCAGGCCGCGCATCCCGATGCGAACATCATCTTCGGCGCGGTGATCGACGACGCGCTCGGTGACGAGGTCCGGCTCACCGTCATCGCGGCGGGCTTCGACCGCTACGAGGGCGAGGCGCGCGGATCGCGCCAGGGCGGCTACTCCCTCGACCTCAACGACGAGGACTCGCTCGCCGGCGAGGAAGCGCTCGATCTCGGCGACGACGACTTCGACGTACCCGAATTCCTGCGGTGAGTCCCAGGGCCCGGACGGCCCCGCTGCTCGAGGTCCGGGTCGGGCCCGCTCGGGCCTGGTGTACGGGCCGGGCCCACGGCAACCTCGCCGACCACGTCGGTGACGACCCCGCAAACGTCGCGCGCAATCGCGCCGCGGTCGCGCCACGCACGGGCTCGGCCGAACTGCGCGGGTGGGTATGGCCGCGCCAGGTGCACGGTGCCGGCGTGTACGTCGCTACCGGAGACCCGGACCCGGCTACCGGAGACCCGGATCCGGCGACTGTGCCCGTGGCCGATGCCGCGGTCACGGCGGTGCGCGGCCTGGCGCTCGCGATCGTGACCGCCGATTGCGCGCCGCTCGTCGTCGCGTGTGACGATGCGGTCGGGGTCGTGCACGCCGGCTACCGCGGCCTCGCAGCAGGTGTCGTCGAGGCCGCGATCGCGCATTTGCGCGACATCGGGACCGGCGAGGTTCGCGCGTTCCTCGGTCCGTGTATCCGCGCGGCGCGTTACGAGTTCGGTCCCCACGACCTCGCGCGACTCGTCGCGCAATTCGGCCCGGGTGTCGAAGGCCATACGCGCGACGGATCGCCCGCGCTCGACCTACCGGCAGTGGTAAGGGTTGTGCTCGAGCGATCGGGCGTCGTCGCGTTCGACGACTGCGGAGTCTGCACCGCCGATTCCGACCGGTACTTTTCGTATCGCGCCAACGAGGACACGGGTCGGCAGGCCACGATCGTGATACTGCCGTGAGCCCCCCGCCGAAAGGAGTCGCGGAGGCGGTGGCCGAGAACCTGACCGAGGTGCGCGAACGGGTCGCCGCGGCGGCGCGCTCGGCCGGTCGTGAACCCGACGCGGTGACCCTCGTCGTCGTCACGAAGGAAGTCGCGCTCGACGGCGTGCGCGCCGCGATCGCCGCGGGCGCGGTCGACCTCGGTGAGAACCGGGCCCAGGAGCTCGCGACCAAGGCGGAGGACATCTCTGGCGACGAGGATGCGCCGGCAGGCGCGCCGCGCTGGCATTTCATCGGGCGCTTGCAGCGCAACAAGGTGCGCGCCGCGGCGCCATACGTCGCGCTCTGGCAGTCGATCGACCGCGCCGAGCTCGCGGTCGAGCTCGGTCACCGCGTGCCCGGCGCCGCGGTGCTCGTGCAGGTCAATGTGACCGGTGAGGCGCAGAAGGGTGGCTGCTCACCGGACGAGGCGGAGGCGCTCGTCGACACGTGCCGAGCGCAGGGATGCCACGTCGAAGGCTTGATGACGGTTCCGCCCGCCGAGGGCGATCCCCGCCCCGTTTTCGCCCACCTGCGGGGCATGACGGACGACCTGCATCTTCGCGTCTGCTCCATGGGGATGAGCGGGGACTTCGAGGTCGCGATCACCGAAGGCGCCACGATGGTGAGGGTCGGGGCCGCGATCTTTGGTCCGCGCCCGGGCCGCGCCGACGCGCGACGATAGCCTTCCGCTTTCGCGCGTCGTCGACGCCTGGGCGCGCGGCGCGACGGCCGAGCAAGAGCCTGAGCAATGGCCCGAGCAAGATCACGAGCAAGAGGGCACGGAAGAACAGCACGGACGAGGAGGGACGCCGCATGTCGGTCTTTCACAAGACGATGGTCTGGCTGGGCCTCGTCGACGACGAGTACTACGCCGAGGACGACGAGTACTACGCAGACGAGTACGGAGAGCCGATCAGTGCGCCGGCGCGTCAGCCCGCGCGCGCCACTGCCGGCGCGGCCGCGCCGGCGATGATCGAGCCGAGCCCCCTCACGGTGATCCGCAGCCGGCGTGATCGCGAGGATGCCGGCGCGGCGCCGCCGCCGGCGATGGCGCCACGCGCGTCCGCGGTCAGACCGATCCCGATGCCGGCGACCCGTGTGCACGTGATGGATCCGAAGGGCTTCAACGACGCGCAAGAGGTGGGCGACCGCCTGAAGAACGGACAGCCCGTCATCCTGAACCTGCAGGGTGTCGATCGTGATCTCCAGCGCCGGCTGATCGACTTTGCGAGCGGACTGGCCTACGCGTTGAACGGCACGATGTCGAAGGCGGCCGACCAGGTGTTCCTGTTGACGCCGTCGAACGTCGAGGTGTCGGAGGAGGAGAAGGAGCGCCTGCAGGCACGTGGCCTGTATCGCACCGTGCGCTCGTGAAGGAGGTCTTCTGCTCGGCCCTGAGCATCTATCTGCTCGTGCTTTTGGCACGCGCGGTCCTGTCGTGGTTCCCGGTGCGTCCGGGAACGGGCCTCTCGAGTTTGCTGCACGTGCTCTTGCAGCTCACTGAGCCGGTTCTCGCACCGGTCCGGCGCATCATCCCGCCCGCAGGCATGTTCGACCTTTCGTTCATTGTCGTGTTCATCACGGTCGAGATCGTGCTCTCCGGGATGCACTGTCCGGCCCGGATTCTCTGAGCGTCGGTACACCAGCGCACGGCTCGCCGGGTCTACGATGGCGCGCATGGAGATCACACCGCGAGAGCTCCGCGACATCGAAATTCACTCCGAGATCCGCGGATACAGCCGCGACGAGGTCAACGACCTCCTCGAACGCGCTGCCGCGGCGATCGACGCCTCGAATCAGAGGGTGACGCAGCTGCAGGAGCGCTTGACCTCGGCGCAGGGCGAGTCCGTCCGTACCCGCGAGACCGAAGACATACTGCATCGGACCCTGCTGCTCGCGCAGCGCGCGGCCGACGAAGCCGTCGCGGAAGCAACGGCGAAGTCTCGCCAGATGATCGACGAGGCCGAGATGTCTTCGCGCCGGCTCGTGGCCGACTCGGAGGCCGAGGCGCGCCGCCGCGGCGAGACCGAACGGCGGCGGCTCGAAAAGGAGATCGTCGAGCTGGCCGGACGGCGCGACACACTGCTCGCCGACGTGGAGGCGCTCACGCGATTCGAATCGGAGCACCGCGAGCGGATGGTGCGCGCGCTCGAGACCGACCTCTCGGCCCTGCGCGCCCGGCCGACGACTGCGCCGGGGTCGAAGCCCGAGACCAGTGCAGTGGAGCTCCCGGCGTCCGAGTCGCGCCCGTCCGATTCCGGGCCCGCGCCGGCGCAGACCACCGCGCCGGCGACGCCCGAACCCGAAACCGGACTCGAATCCGGACCCAAAGGAAACAACAGCGGCGGCGACGACAAGCTCGAAGCGCGGAGCATCTCCTCGGAGTCACCGGTCGGGCGGCCGAGCTCGCGTTCGGAACAGGTGAGTGCTGCGACGAGTGAAGTCGACGTGCGGACGTTGTTCGAGCAATCGCACGAACAGTCACGCGAGCAGCCGGCGAAGGAGCCGAAGGATGTGAGCGATCGCGCGTCGTCCGGAACTGTCCGCGCGACGGGATTGAAGCCGATCGATCTGGCAGGCAGTGAGGGCGTTGGCGCCGAGACCCTCGACGACGACGCGTTCTTCGCGACATTGCGCGACGCGGTGCACGACGAAAGCCCGCTCGGTCCGCGCGACGAAGAAGACGCCAGCGGCGAAAACCAGTTCTTCGACCAGGACGCCGACCGCGGCACCTTCCGCGACGTGTTCCGCCGCCGCCGCTGACCCACCGCGGTCCGGCGAACTTCGGGCCGGTCCGGCGAACTTCAGGTCCGGCGCAGATCCAGCCAGACCGGATCACCGGCGATCGTGGCACCGGGGGCGCCGGCCGGCGTCTCGTCGCCGGCCTCGGGTCCGGCGGTCCGGAATTCGAGCGCGAGCACTTCGGCCTTGATCCATTCGGCGTGGCGACGGGCCGCATCGACGATTCGGGCCGGAGCGCGCACCTCGACCGTGATGCGGTCGGCGAGCGCGAACCCGCTCGACTTCCGGCCGTCGTTGATGACGCGGATGATCTCGCGCGCGATGCCTTCCGCCCTGAGGTCGTCGTCGAGGGTCAGATCGAGCGCGATCGCGTGCGGGCCGTCCTGGGCGAGCGTGAGGTCGGCGTGCTGCTCGGCTCGGATCTCCACGTCGTTCGGCGCGAGCTTCACCTCCTGGCCGTCGACATCGAGCGAATACGAGCCGCGCTCGTCGAACGCGTGGCGGACCTCGCCGCCGTCGACGTTCTCCAGCAGTGACTTCACGCGGGGGGCGAGCTTTCCGAGGCGCGGTCCGAGCGCGCTGAAATTGGGCACGACGCGGTACGACAACAATCCTTCGAGCGAATCGACGACCTCGAGCTGCTTCACGTTCAGCTCGTCTTTGACTTGCTGCGCGACGTCGTCGCGCAGCCGCTCGTCTGCCGTGAGCAGCGCGATTGCGCGGGGCAGAGGTTGGCGAACTCCGAGCTTCGCGTCGGCGCGCGCGGCGCGTCCGAGCGAGACGAGCGTCCGCGCGAGCGCCATCTCGGCCTCGAGCCCGTCGTCGATCGCGTCCTCGTCGAAGGCCGGCCAGTCACCGAGGTGCACCGAATCGTCGGTACACGCAAGGTTGCGGAACAGTTCGTCGGCGACGAATGGGCAGAACGGCGCGAGCAGCTGCGACAGCGTGAGCAACGCTCGGTGCAACGTCGCGTGCGCGGCAGGATCCGACGACTTCCAAAAGCGCGGGCGCGACCGTCTCACGTACCAGTTCGACAGATCGTCGACGAGATCGGTCAAGGTCTGGGTGGCCGCGAGTGCGTCGAACCGTTCCAGCGCATCGGTCGCCGCGCGCACGGCGCGGTGTACGCGCGACGTGATCCAGCGATCGAGGACGTGTACCGGCGTCGCCGGTTGGCGGGGCGTCCAGCCGTCGATGTTCGCATACGAGACGAAGAACGCGTACGTGTTCCACAGCGTCAGCAGGAATTGACGCGTCGCTTCGTCGATGCCTGCGACGGAGATCCGCTTGGGCGTCCACGGCGATCCCGACGACAGCATGTACCACCGCAAGGCGTCGGCGCCACGCTCGGCGAGCACCGGCACGGGGTCGATCACGTTGCCGCGTGACTTCGACATCTTGACGCCGTCCCTGTCGACGATGTGCGCCAGGCACACCACGTTGCGGTACGGAGACTTGCCGAAGGCAAGGGTGTTCACGGCGAGCAGCGAATAGAACCAACCGCGCGTCTGGTCGATCGCTTCGCAGATGAAGTCGGCGGGGAAGCGGTCGTCGAACTCGTCGGCGTTCTCGAACGGGTAATGAAACTGCGCGGTGGGCATCGAACCGGAGTCGAACCACGCGTCGAGGACCGGCTCGATGCGGTACGCCGTGCCGTTCTCGCACTGCGGGCACGAGATCGTCAGGTCATCGACGTAGGGCCGATGCAGATCCATGCCGGTGAGCGCTCGCCCCGACAGCTCGGCGAGCTCGGTCACCGAGCCGACGCATGTGTCGTGATCGCAGTCGTGGCAGCGCCACACGGGGATCGGAGTGCCCCAGTAACGATCACGCGACAACGCCCAGTCGACGTTGTTCTCGAGCCAGTCGCCGAAACGGCCGTGCTTGATGTGTTCCGGATACCAATTGATGGTCTCGTTCTCGGCGAGCAGCTCACGTTTGTACGCGGATGTGCGCGCGAACCATGTGGGCTTCGCCCAGTAGATGAGTGGTGTCTCGCAACGCCAGCAATGCGGATACGAGTGGGAGTAGTCGACGACGGCGACGACCCGGCCGCGGGCGGTGAGGTCTTCGATGAGATCGGGTTCGGTGTCCTTCACGAACCGGCCCTCGTACGGCTCGCCGACTACCGGTTCGAAGCGCGCCGCGTCGTTGACGGGGTTGATGATCGGCAGTCCTTCCCGCTCGCCGATCTCACGGTCGATCTCGCCGAACGCAGGCGCGAGATGCACGATGCCCGTGCCGTCCTCGATCGTGACGAAGTCGTCGGCGACAACCGTGTACGCCCGCTCGTCCGCGACTGCGAGCATCGTGAACGGGGGCTCGTAGCGCGCGCCGACGAGGGAGGCCGCGCTCACCTCGGCGACGATCTCGGCGTCGGTGCCGAGCACCTCGGCGACGCGTGTGCGTGCCATGACGAGGTCGCGCCCGCCTTCCGGCGCGCGGACGCGCACGTAGTCGATCGCCGGACCGATCGCTACGCCGACGTTCGACGGCAGTGTCCACGGTGTCGTCGTCCAGACCATGAGGTCGTCGTCGCGGCCGATGAGCGGGAACCGCACGTATATCGACGGCTCGGTGACGACGCGATACGCGCCGGGTTGGCCGAGCTCGTGGCTCGACAACGCGGTGCCGCAACGCCCGCAATACGGAACGACCTTGTAGCCCTCATAGATCGCGCCGGCGTCCCAGATCTTGCGAAACAGCCACCAGACGCTCTCGATGTAATCGTTCGACATGGTCCAGTACGCGCCCGCAGTGTCGATCCACATGCCGATGCGCGAAGTGAGCGACTGCCAGTCCTCCACGTAGCGCTGCACCGAAGCTCGGCACTTGGCGTTGAAACGCTCGATGCCGTAGTCCTCGATCTCGAACTTTGCGGAGAAGCCGAGCTCCTTTTCGACCTCGACCTCGACCGGCAGTCCGTGGCAGTCCCAGCCGCCCTTCCGCGGGACGTACTTGCCCCGCATCGTGTGGAACCGCGGGTAGAGGTCCTTGAAGAGCCGGGCCCACACGTGGTGGATCCCCGGTCGGCCGTTGGCAGTGGGGGGACCCTCGTAGAACACCCACTCCGGGCCGCCCTCCCGCCGGCGCAGCGACTCGCCGAACACGTCTTCGTCGCGCCAGCGCGCCAGCATCGCCTCTTCGAGCGCGACGAGGTCGAGCGACGGATCGACCGGGCGGAACATGGCGGCAACGATATCGGCGAGCCGCTCGGAGATCGGGCAGTCGGGCGAGTAGCCTCCCTCGAATGCGCCGGAGTTCAGTTTGGTCTCGCGCGATCGCGTGCAGTGTCCTGATCGTCGCGTCGGGAACGGTCGGGTCGGTCGTCGTGGCGGCGCGTCCCGCCGCGGCCGCGGTGGCCCACGACAACGAGGTGTTCGCCTTCGGAAGCGCGACGTTCCGGGGCTCGACGAGCGGGCTCGCGCTCTCGCGCCCGATCGTCGCGATGGCAACGACGGCGGACGGAACGGGCTACTGGCTGGTTGCGGCCGACGGGGGCATCTTCTCGTTCAACGCGCCGTTCTATGGCGCGCTGGCGGGCTGGCCTCTCGCCCAGCCCGTCGTCGGCATGACCGCGACACCGAGCGGTCACGGCTACTGGATCGTCACCGGCGACGGCGCGGTGTTCCCGTTCGGCGACGCGCGCCTCTACGGCTCGATGTCGAACGCGCCGCTCAACGCGCCGATCAAGTCGCTCATCTCCGGGCCGGGCGGCCAGGGCTACTGGTTGTACGCGTCCGACGGCGGGGTGTTCTCGTTCGGCTCGGCGCGCTTCCACGGCTCGACGGGAGCGATGCGGCTCAACGCGCCGGTCGTGGGAATGGCCGAGACGCCGACCGGCAAAGGTTACTGGCTGGTGGCGACCGACGGCGGGATCTTCTCGTTCGGCGACGCGCGCTTCTTCGGTTCGACCGGCTCGATGCGCCTCAACGCACCGGTCGTCGGCATGGCGCGGGACGGCTCGGGCAATGGCTATTGGCTCGCCGGTGCCGACGGCGGCGTCTTCACCTTCGGCGACGCCCAATTCAAGGGCAGTGCCTCGGGTCTCGTTTCGATTGACCATCACGTCGTGCAGATGGTCGGCATGCCCGATGGCGACGGCTACCGCATGCTCGCGCTGCGGAACGTTCCCGACGTCGGGCTCATGGGCATGGGTGCGACCGGCGCGGCAGTCGCCGACGTCCAGAACCGGCTCATGTCGATGGGCTACTGGCTGCCGGGAGCGAGCGGCGTGTTCGACAGCAACTTGCAGCAGGCGATCTGGGCGTTCCAGAAGGCGAACGGCTTGCCGCGTTCCGGTGTCGTCGACGACGTAACCCAGGCCCAGTTCCGCACCGCGGTCCGCCTACAGGCCCGGTCGGCGTCGGGTTCGATGATCGAGATCGACAAGACCCGTCAGATCCTCATGGTCGTCGAGAATCACTACGTCCGCTATGTGTTCAACACGTCGACGGGCTCCGATCACCCCTACACCCTCGACGGCGCGGGCTATTCCGCGCACACCCCGGAAGGTGTCTTCTCGATCATCCGCCAGGTCGACGGGCCCGACCACGGTCCGCTCGGCACCTTGTGGCGGCCGAAATACTTCACCTGGTCGGGGGTCGCGATCCACGGCTACTCGTCGGTTCCGCCGTACCCGGCCTCGCACGGATGCACCCGAGTCGCGAACATCGCGATCGACTGGATGTGGGCCAACAACATCCTGCCGATCGGCCTTACGGTCTGGGTCTACTGAGCCCCTTGACGCGTTGACCCGTTCAGAGGTGGCCGAGGCCGCGCGCCGGCTCGGTCCCGGGTTCGGGCGCGCCCACGGGTGACCGAAGGTGACCAATCGGGCCGCTACAATCCGGCGCCTTCCGGAGGCCGTGGCCGGCCGCCAGTTCTCCGGATCGCTCGAGCGAGCACAACCGAGCCCAACAGCCCCGAGTAGGTCAGCATGGCCAACGCTTCCAAGGTCACCACGCGCAAGGTGCCGATGCCGGCGGCCTCGACCCGGCGCGCGGCAACCAAGAAGATCCCGGCCAAGAAGAAGACCGCGGCAATGAAGAAGAAGGCGCCGGCGACGCGCGCCGCGGCAGCGAGTGCCAAGAAATCGAGCTCGACCCGGTCGGTCGCGAAGAAGCCGGTCGGGAAGAAGCCCGTCGGGAAGAAGCCCGTCGGGAAGAAGCCCGTCGCGAAGAAGCCGTCCGCCAAGGGCGTCGTTTCCTCGAGGAAGCAGGTGGCCAAGAAGCCGGCCCCGAAGCGAGCAATCGCCAACCGACCCGTCGCCGGCAAGGTCGCGAGCAAGGCGAAGCAGCTCGCGGCCAGGAAAGCCGCGCCGAGGAAGAGCGTCGCACCTGGGAAGAGCGTCGCACCTGGGAAGAGCGTCGCACCTGGGAAGAGCGTCGCACCTGGGAAGAGCGTCGCACCTGGGAAGAGCGTCGCACCTGGGAAGAGCGTCGCACC
>JBBQTI010000022.1:0-60395 GCA_038213435.1 Acidimicrobiia bacterium | reverse complement strand
AACGACCGGTTCTCCTGCATGACCATGACCACGTGCTGGATCTTCTGGAGGCCGGTCAACGCCGCCGACGCACTCCGCACGCCTGACGCATTCGAAACGAGCAAACTGCCCAGAACCGCCAGGAGCAACATCACGATCGACAGGCGACGCCCGCCGACCCCGCGCCGGACCCGGGAACGTGCGGGGTAGTCGTTGCCAGGGTGGGGGCGCCGCGAATCGACCGGCCGTCGACGCACCGTGCGGGGCCGTCGCATCCGTGTCCTCCGCCGTATCGTCCGTCACCGCCAACTCCAGCCCTCAATCTTCCCAGCAGATCCGGAAGGCGTCAATGCACGGGTCGCGCCGTGTTGCCCGAGGTGCTCGTGAGAGCGCCGCTCCGGGGCGGACGCGACCGGTCCCGGGACGTCCGCCGGCGATCCGGACGACGTTGGATCGACTCGACCTCGAGGCACCTGCTCGCCATCATGGTTACGGCCGCGATTCGAGCGAGGAGCGATCGTCATGGCGAGATTCACTCGAGGCTTCGCCGGTCGCGGACGCGCGAACCGCGACCCCCGGCTCCCGCCCGGCCAATACGACACCGGCAAGAGCTGGCCCGTGCTCACTGCGGAGGTTACGCCTCGCCTCGACACCGCGACGTGGACGTTTCGCATCGAGGGTCTCGTCGAGCGCCCGACGTCGTGGACGTGGGACGAGATGCATGCGTTCCCGCCGTCGACCTACTCCGGCGACATCCACTGCGTGACGACGTGGTCGAAGCTCGGCGTCAACTTCACGGGTGTGTCGGTCGACACGCTGCTCGACGCGGTCGGAGTGCAACCGAGCGCAACGCACGTGCTCGCGTTCTCGCACACCGCCTATACGACGAACCTCCCGCTCGCCGACATGACCGGTGGAAAGGCGTGGGTGGTGTGGGACTTCGACGGTCGTCCGCTCGAGCCCCAGCACGGCGGCCCCGCCCGTCTTCTCGTTCCGCACCTCTACTTCTGGAAGAGCGCGAAGTTCGTGGCCGGCTTACGCGTTCTCGACCACGACGAACCAGGCTTCTGGGAGCAGAACGGCTATCACGATCGCGGCGACCCCTGGCTCGAGCAGCGCTACCAAGGGGACTGAGTGGACTCGCTCCGATGACGGTCGCAGCGCCGAGCCCGAAGTCGTGGCAGAGCGCGAGAGTCGTCGCGATCAGACCGGAGACGACACGGGCGAAGACCTTTCGGTTCGTGCTTCCCGAGCGGTCGGCACATCTCGCGGGCCAGCACTATGTGGTGCGACTCACCGCGCCCGACGGCTATACCGCCGCGCGCTCGTATTCGATCGCATCCGCACCGGATGAGTCACGCGAGTTCGAACTCACCGTGGAGCGCCTCGACGGCGGTGAGGTGTCGACGTTTCTGCACGACGACGTCACCGTCGGCGACGAGCTCGAGATCCGAGGACCGATCGGCGGCTGGTTCGTCTGGAACGGCGAGTCGCCGGCTCTGCTGATCGGCGGCGGCTCCGGCGTCGTCCCGCTCATGGCGATGCTTCGCCTCGCGCGCCGGACCGGCAGGTCCGACCTGGTGCGGCTCGTGGTCTCCGTGCGCACATCTGACGATCTCTATTATGCCAACGAGATCGTCGGACCGGAGACGAGACTGGTATACACGCGCGCGACGCCGCCCGCGTTCTCACGTCCGCCCGCGCGACTCGCACGCGACGACATCCCGCAGCCCCTCGCTCCGGGCGTGCGCGCGTACGTCTGCGGATCCTCGGGCTTTGCCGACGCGGCGAGCGACGTGCTCGTTGACGCCGGCCTGCCGGCGGAACGAATCCGGGTCGAACGCTTCGGCCCCACGGGCTGATCGAGGACGGAGCTCATGCGAAAATGCAGTTCTCGTCGTGGAAACGTGGCAGATTGCGCACCCCGAACGCGCCGTCGCTCAGCCGAGTGATCCTGTGGCCCGCTCGGCGACGAACAGTCAGAGCACGGCATCTCTGCGCCGTTGGCGCCCGAGCATCGAGGAGCACAGGATCATGAGCGTCGAACTTCTGCAGCGGGTCGTCAACGAGACCACACGGCTGGTCGACTCCCTCACCCCGGACCAACTCGGGAATGAAACGCCGTGCGCCGAGTGGACCGTGCGCGACGTCGTCAACCACATCACCGGAGGGGCGACCTTGTTCGCGATCTCGGCCGAGCAGGGCTCGGTTCCCGACGACATGCTCGGCCGGCTCATGGGTGGTGACAACATCGGCACCGACTACAAGGGGGCTTGGGCGACCGCCTCGAATCGCGCCATGTCGGCGTTCGACGGTCTCGATCTCTCGAAGCTGGTGATCCTCCCGTTCGGCGAGATGCCTGCGGGTGTCGCGCTCAACATCGCGGTGTTCGACGTCGCCACGCACGCGACCGACATCGCGCAGTCGACCAACCAGACGATCGCCGACACCGAGCTCCTCGAGGCCGCGCTCGAGATGGGCAAGCAGATGATCGGCCCGGAGCTCCGTATGCCGGGTGTCTTCGACGCCGAACAGCCCTGCCCGACCGACGCGCCGGTCACACAACGGCTTCTCGCGTTCAGCGGTCGCAAGGTCTGACATAGGCGCGGCGTTCGACGGCGGCGGCTTGCCGCATCGTGGATCCTTGCCGCATCGTGGATTACGCTTTCGCCCGTGGCAGGCGACGCCGAAGAGATCGATCTCTCGAACCTCGCCGACGACGCGCTCGTCGCCCAGATGCACGACGATCTCTATGACGGCCTGGCCGACGAGATCGCAGAAGGCACCAACCTGCTCCTCGGGCGCGGCTGGACCGCCGACGACGTCTTGAACCAGGCCCTCGTGGAGGGCATGCGCATCGTCGGCATCGACTTTCGCGACGGCATCCTGTTCGTGCCCGAGGTGCTCCTGGCGGCCAACGCCATGAAAGCCGGCATGGCCATCCTGCGCCCGCTGCTCGCCGAGACGGGTGTCGAGCCGATCGGCAAGGTCGTCATCGGCACCGTAAAGGGCGACATCCACGACATCGGGAAGAACCTCGTTGCCATGATGCTCGAGGGTGCCGGCTTCGAGGTGTTCGATCTCGGCATCAACACCGACGCCGATTCCTTCATCGCCGCGCTCGACGAGCACAAGCCCGACATCCTCGGTATGTCCGCGCTGCTCACGACGACCATGCCCTACATGAAAGTTGTCATTCAGACGCTCGTCGCCAAGGGAATCCGCGACGACTACATCGTGCTCGTCGGGGGTGCGCCACTCAACGAGGAGTTCGGCGCGGCCATCGGGGCCGATGCGTACTGCCGCGACGCGTCGGTCGCGGCCGAGACCGCCAAGGCGCTCGTCCGCGCCCATCGAGCGGCGTGAACCGTTCGATGTCCCGACCGCTCGTGCTCGCGTGCGGCGCGCTTGCCGGCGATCTGCGCGCCGCGCTGTCCGCCGGTGGATTCGACGCGCACGTCGACGTCGAGTACCTGCCGGCCAACCTCCACAACCGTCCCGGCAAGATCGCATCCGAGCTGCGACCGCGACTACAGGCCGCCATCGATGCGCGCCGGCCGGTGTTCGTCGCGTACGCCGACTGCGGAACCGGCGGCGGGCTCGACGCGCTGCTCGACGAGTTCCCCGGCGTGCACCGGCTCCCGGGCGCGCACTGCTACGAGGTGTTCGCCGGATCCGAGCAGTTCGCAGCGATGCACGACGAAGAGCTCGGGACCTTCTATCTCACCGACTTCCTAACCAAGCACTTCGACGCCCTGGTCTGGTGCGGGCTGGGCCTCGACCGGCATCCCGAGCTTCGAGACGCGTACTTCGCGAATTACCGACGCGTGGTGCTGCTTTCGCAGCAGCCCGGTCCTGATGTCCTCTCGCGGGCGCGCGACGCCGCGGCTCGCCTCGGTCTCCCATTCGTGCACCACCCCACCGGTCGTGACGGTCTCCGCGCCCCCGTACTCGCGTTCGTCAGCAGTCAGCAGGCAGAACATGCCGCGGCGCGGTAATGAGCTCGTCGTCATCTCGTGGCGCGACATCCCCGCTCAGGTGAACGCGCGGTCGGGCGCCGACAAGCACCAAGTCGTGCTGCCGCGCCGGTTCCAGCGCGCCATCGACGACGCGGCGATGATCGCCGACAAGAAGACCGCAAGCGACTATGTCGGCGAGTGGCGGCGCGAGTCGCTCGCGGACGCGACCGGACCGGACGGAGTCCAAATGGCCGCCGAACGGGAAGCGCACCGGCTCGCCGCCGCTTTTCCGCGCGAGCGGCTGCAACGGTTCGTCGCCAATGGTGGTTGGGATCCCGACCGAACCGAGCCGCGACCGTGACTGCGACGACGAACGCCGGCGCGGACGCGACCGTGTTGTTCACGCCGAGCGGACGCCGGGGCACCGTGCCCGTCGGAACGACCGTGCTCGATGCCGCGCGGCGCTTGGGCGTCGACCTCGACTCGGTCTGCAACGGACGCGCACTTTGCGGCCGGTGCATGGTCACGCCCGGGTTCGGCGAGATGGCCAAGCACGCCATCGTGAGCGAACCCACCAGTCTCGATGTTCCGAGCGGCCGCGAACGCGCGTACGCGGGCCGGCGCCCACTCGACGCGCCGAGCCGGCTCGGGTGCTCGGCGCGCATCCTGGCCGACGTGGTCGTCGACGTGCCGGCGGCGAGTCAGGTGCACCGGCCGGTGGTCCGCAAGTCGGTCGTCCTCGACGACCTCGTGATCGATCCCGTCGTTCGTCTGTACCTCGTCGACGTCCCCGCACCCGATCTCGGCGCCGATCGAAGCGACCTCCGACGCCTGCTCGACGCGCTCGCCGATCAATGGGGGCTGACCGGCCTCGACATGCGGCCCGCCGTGCTCGCCGCGCTGCAGCCCGCGCTGGCGAAGGGAGCGCGCACCGTCACCGTGGCCGTACACGGCGGGCGCGGCATTACAGCGGTCTGGCCCGGATTCGTCGACACGGCGTACGGCATCGCGGTCGACGTCGGCTCGACGACCGTCGCCGGGCACCTGTGCGACCTCGCGACGGGCGAGGTCGTCGCGTCGACGGGCATCATGAATCCCCAGATCCGCTTCGGCGAGGATCTCATGAGTCGGGTGTCGTACGTGATGATGCACGACGACGGCGCGCGGGAGATGACGGCCGCGATCCGCGCCGGCCTCCACGATGTGCTCGATCAGCTCGTCACACCGGCCCGCGTCGAGCGGGATCGCGTCGTCGACGTCGTGTTGGTCGGCAATCCGATCATGCATCACCTCGTGCTCGGCATCGATCCGACGCCGCTCGGCACGGCCCCGTTCACGCTCGCCACCGACGAGCCGATCGACACCCTGGCCGACGACATCGATCTCGGTCTGCCCAACGCGCACCTGCACGTGTTGCCGTGCATCGCCGGGCACGTCGGCGCCGACACCGCGGCCGCGGTCCTGCAGGAGGGGCCGCACCGCGGCGATGCCGTCGTGCTCCTCGTCGACGTCGGCACCAATGCAGAGATCGTCCTCGGCAACCGCGATTGGCTGTTCGCAACGTCGAGCCCTACCGGCCCCGCGTTCGAGGGGGCGCAACTGTCGTGCGGCCAGCGCGCGGCGGCCGGCGCCATCGAGCGCGTTCGAATCGACCACCACACGCTCGAGCCGCGCGTCAAGGTCATCGGTGTCGACACCTGGTCGGACGAGCCGGAGTTCGCGATGCAGGCCGCCACCCTCGAGATCACGGGTGTCTGCGGTTCGGGGGTGATCGAGGCCATCGCCGAGCTGTTCCTCGCCGGAGTCATCCGGCGCGACGGCACGATCGACGGCGCCGCGGCCGACCGTTCGCCCCGTGTCGTGCCCGACGGACGCACCTTCGCGTACGTGCTTCACGACAGCAGCGCGGGTGAGCTCCGCATCACGCAGAACGACGTACGCGCGATCCAGCTCGCCAAAGCCGCGCTGAACGCCGGGGTCCGCCTCCTCATGGATCACGCCGGCACGAGCGGCTTTGATTCCGTCCGTCTCGCCGGCGCGTTCGGAAACCACATCGATCCCGCGTACGCGCTCGTGCTCGGGCTGATCCCCGACTGCGACCCGGCGATCGCGCGCAACGTCGGCAACGCGGCCGGGAGCGGCGCGGTGCGCGCCCTCCTCTCGCAGGCGGCCCGCAGAGAGATCGCAGGCGTCGCACGGAAGATCGTGAAGATCGAAACGGCCATCGAGCCCGGTTTCCAGGCACATTTCGTGCGCGCGATGGGCTTCCCGGACTCCACCGACGAGGCGCCGCGCCGAACCCGGCGCACGAACCAACGGGGAGGGTGATGAGCGACGACGAGACCACCGTGACTGCTCCCGAGACGCGGCGGGGCCGCACCGGCGGCCGCAGCGGGCGGCAGGCGGCCCGCCTCGCCGCGCACGTGGAGGCTTCACCGTTCCTCACCCGCACGCTGAAGCCGTTCGAAGTGTTGAGCGACGAAGGCCTCGCGATCATCGAGCACAACGCCGACGTGATTCTCGAGGAGGTCGGGGTGATCGTGCGCGACTATCCCGACGCCCTCGCGTTGTACGCGGCCGCCGGCGCCGACGTCGACGGTGAACGCGTCCGGTTCCCACGCGGAATGTGCCGATCGATCGTCCAGGCGACCGCGCCGGCCGTGTACACCCAGCACGCCCGCAACGCGGAGCACAACGTGCAGATCGGCGGCAGCGCCACGGTCTTCGCACCGAACTACGGCTCGCCGTTCGTCCACGATCTCGACGCCGGACGCCGCTACGCCACGCTCGCCGACTTCGAGAACTTCGTAAAGCTCGCGTATCTCTCCCCCAACCTGCACCACTCGGGCGGCACGGTGTGCGAGCCGGTCGACATCGCGGTCAACAAGCGCCACCTCGACATGGTGTACGCACACCTGCGCTACAGCGACAAGCCGTTCATGGGGTCGGTGACGGCCGGGACCCGAGCGGCCGACAGCCTCGAGCTGGCCCGCATCGGCTTCGGTGGCAACCTCGACGATCGCACGGTGATGACGAGCCTCATCAACGCGTCGTCGCCGCTCGTGTGGGACGCGACGATGCTCGCCGCCGCGCAGGTCTACGCGGCCGGCAACCAGGCAACCATCATCACACCGTTCATCCTCGCCGGGGCGATGGCGCCCGTCACGACCGCGGGCGTCGCGGCGCAGACGCTCGCGGAGGCGCTCGCCGGAATGGCATTCGTGCAGCTCGTCCGGCCGGGTGCGCCCGTCGTGTTCGGATCCTTTGCCTCGTCGATGTCGATGCAAACCGGCGCGCCGACGTTCGGCACGCCCGAACCATCGCTCGTGCTGTACGTCGTCGCGCAACTTGCTCGACGGCTCGGGGTGCCGTTCCGATCCGGAGGATCGTTGTGCGCATCGAAGCTGCCCGACGCGCAAGCTGCGTACGAGTCGGCCAACACGCTGCAGGCAACCGTGCTCGGGGGCGTCAACTTCGTGCTGCATGCGGCCGGCTGGCTCGAAGGCGGGCTCGCGATCGGCTACGAGAAGTTCGTCCTCGACGACGACCAGCTCGGCATGATGGCGACCTTCGTGCGCGGCGTGGATCTCTCGGAGAACGGCCAGGCGCTCGACGCCATCCGTGAAAACCCACCCGGACAACATTTCCTCGGAAGCGCGCACACGCTCGCCAACTTCGAGAACGCCTTCTACCGGTCGACCACCGCCGACAACGCCAGCTACGAACAGTGGCTCGAGGAAGGCGGTCTCGACGCCGCGCAGCGCGCCAACGCGATCTGGAAGCAGCGCCTCGCCGCGTACGCGGCGCCACCGATCGACGACGCGATCGACGCCGAGCTCCACGACTTCATCGCCCGGCGCAAGTCCGAGATGCCCGACGAGATCGGCTGAGGCATGCCCGGCGGAAGCGTGCAGTCGGTCGACCGGGCCTTCGCGGTGCTGCGACAGGTCGCGGGTATGCCGGGCGGAATCAGCGACGTCGCGCGCGCCCTCGACTTGCCCGTGAGCACCGTCGCGCGTCTGCTCGCCACACTGGAATCGCTCGGCGCGGTTGTCCGGATCGGCGACTCGGGCACGTACGGCATCGGCGCCGGGATCCACGCGCTCGCCGGCGCGGTCGACGCATCGCAGTCACTCGTGACCCGGGCGCGGCCCGTGCTCGACGAGCTCGTCGCACGAACGCGCGAGACTTCGGGCCTCTCGATCATTGCGGGCGACGAAGTCGTGTACCTCGATCACGTCGAGAACGCGCACGAGGTCACCCTGCGCGACTGGACCGGAGCACGCCTTCCGCTCCATGTCGTCTCGTCGGGCCTCGTGCTGCTCGCCGCCCAACCCGCGCAGTTCGTCGAGGAGTATCTCGCGCGGCCGGCGGCGCGGTTCACCGACCGGACGATGACCCAACCCGCCCGCATCAAGCGCCGGCTCGCGAGCATCCGCCGCGAGGGTCACGTGTGGACCATCGGCGAGTTCGACGACGGCATCAACTCCGTCGCGGCACCGGTTGTCGACGCGCACGGTGAGACGATCGCGGCGATCCACTGCCACGGGCCGAGCTACCGCTTCCCGGGCGACGTCGATGTCGACACCGTCACTGCGCACGTCACCGAGGCCGCGCACAAGCTGGACGCGATGTTCCCGTGAGCGCGCGTGTCTCCCCGACCCGGCGATCGAACGCGTCGATAAGGTTCGGCCCGCGCCCCCTACCTCGAGGAGTACACGCGTGAGCGACGTGCCCACCACCGCGAACGTCGTGGTGATCGGGTCCGGCATCGTCGGGAACTCGGTGGTCGGCCATCTCGCCGAGCTGGGCTGGCGCGACATCGTGCAGATCGACAAGGGACCGTTGCCCAATCCCGGCGGCTCCACGGGGCACGCATCCAATTTCATCTTCCCCGTCGATCACAACCGCGAGATGGCCGCGCTGACGCTCGACAGCCAGAGGCAGTACGAGGCGATGGGGGTCAACGTCACCTGTGGTGGCGTCGAGATCGCGCGCAAGCCGGAGCGGCTCGAGGAATTCCGTCGCCGCATGACCTCGGCCACAGCGTGGGGCATCGACGCCGAGCTGCTAACGCCCGCCGAGGTCGGCAAGCTGTTGCCCTTCGTCAATACCGACATCGTGCTCGGCGGGTTCTACACACCGAGCGTCTCGGTCGTCGACTCACTGCGTGCCGGAACGATCTTTCGCGAGCAGGCGATGGGCCTCGGGGCGCTGCAGACGGTCGCGGGTGTCGAGGTGCTGGCGATCGAGATCGCGAACGGGCGCGTGCAGGCGGTCGTCACCGACCAGGGCCGGGTCGCGGCGCAGTACGTGGTGATCGCGTGCGGGGTGTGGAGCCCGCGGATCGCGGCCATGGCCGGCGCGACGATCCCGCTCACACCCGCGGTGCACCAGATGATCGACGTCGGACCGATTCCCGAGCTCGAAGCCACGGGCAACGAGATCGGCTTCCCGATCGTCCGCGACATGGACACGTTCTGCTACGAGCGCCAAACTGGCGGGTCGATGGAAGTGGGCTCGTACGCGCACCGCCCCATCTTCCACCGCGCCGACGACATCCCCTCGATCCGGCAGTCGCGCCTGTCGCCGACCGAGCTGCCCTTCACGGCCGACGACTTCGACCGGCAACTCGAAGAGGCACTCGAGTTGATGCCCGACATTCTCGCCACCGCCGAGATGAAGTACGCGATCAACGGGCTGCTGTCGCTGACCCCCGACGGGTTCCCGCTGCTCGGCGAAACCGCCGAGGTCGGCAACCTCTGGTCGGCGGCCGCGGTATGGATCAAGGAAGGGCCCGGTGTGGGGCGCATGATCGCGGAGTGGATGACCCACGGGTCGCCCGAGATCGACCCGCACCACTCGGACATCACCCGGTTCTACCGCTACGCCCGCAACGACCACCACGTGCGCGCTCGTTGCGCCGAGCACTACAACAAGACCTACGGCATCGTGCACCCACGCGAGCAGTGGGCGTCCGAGCGCAACATCCGCTGCGCGCCGTACCACGCGCGCACGGAGGTGCTCGGCGCCGTCTACTTCCAAGCCGGAGGCTGGGAACGCCCACACTGGTACGAGAGCAATGCGACGCTCGTCGATCACTACGCGATCGCACGCCGCGCGCACGAATGGGACGCGCGCTGGTGGTCACCGATCATGAACGCGGAGCATCTCGCGCTCCGCGAGCACGTGGGCATGATCGACCTCGCGCCCTTCGTGATCTTCGACATCAGCGGACCCGGCGCGCTCGACTACCTGCAGCACCTCACGGTCAACAACTGCAACGTGGCCGTCGGCCGCTCCGTCTACACGCCATTGCTCGACGCGTGCGGTGGGTTCCGTTCCGATCTCACGATCATGCGCGTCGCCGAAGACTCCTTTCGCGTGGTCACCGGTGCCTTCGACGGTCCGCGCGACGAGCATTGGTTCCGCGCGCATCTGCCCTCCAACGGTGACGTCATCTTCGTCGACAACACGTCCGCGTTCGCCACGATCGGCGTGTGGGGTCCGAAGGCGCGCGCGCTCGTCGAATCGCTCACGTCCGACGACATCTCCGACGCCGCGCTCCCCTACGGATCGACGAAAGAGGTGCTGATCGATTCCATCTCGGTTCGCCTCTTCCGCATCTCCTACGTCGGCGAGCACGGATGGGAGGTCTACGTCCCGAGCGACAACGCGCTCGCGATCTGGGACCGACTCTGGGCGGCGGGACAGGCGTTCGGCGTGACCGCCGTCGGCGCGGGCGTCTACGGCACGACCGGCCGGCTCGAGAAGGGCTATCGACTGATGGGAGCCGAGCTCGACGGCGAGTACACGCCGGTGGAAGCCGGCCTGGCGCGCCCCAAAGTCAAGAGCGCCGACTTCATCGGCAAGGAGCCTTATCTCCTCGCCCGAGAGGCCGAGCCTGCCGCGGTGTTGTGCACTCTCATGGTCGAGGATCACATTTCTCCGCGCGACGGCATCGCCCGCTACATGACCGGCTCCGAGCCGATCCTCACGATCGACGGCGCGCGGATCGTGGATGCCAAGGGACGGCCGTCGGTGGTCACGTCGGCCGGCGCGGGTCCGAGTGTCGGCAAGTACCTGCTGCTCGCCTATCTCCCACCGCAACACGCGGTCGTCGGTACCGAGCTGCGGGTGCGCTACATGAACGAGGACTACCCGGTCAGTGTGGCCGTCGCCGGTTCGCGCCCGTTATTCGATCCCGACGACGCGCGCATGAAGGGCTGAGCCACCGTTGCCCGCGCTGCGCATTCTCGTGTGCGTGAAGCGCGTTCCGGCTCCCGGCGCGCAAATCACCCTCACTCCCGACGGCCGCGCCATCGACACGAGAAATCTGGCCTTCACGACGAGTCCTCACGAGGAATGCGCAGTCGAGGAGGCGATCCGTCTCGTCGAGGCCCACGGCGGCGACGTCACGGTGCTGACGCTCGGGCCGCCCGTCGCCGAGGAGCAACTGCGCCTCTCGATCTCGGTCGGCGCGCACCACGCGATCCTCGTCACCAACGACCGCGTCGCGGGCGGCGAGGATCCCGATCCGCAAGCAACCGCGCGCGCAATCGCCGAGGCGGTGCGCGCGCGCGAAGCGGAGGCCGGTCCCTTCGACCTGCTCCTGTTCGGCAACGAGTCCGCCGACTCGGGCGGCTTCCAGGTCGGCGTGCGCGTCGCCCGGGGACTCGGTCGCCCGATCGTCAATGGCATCAAGGCAATCGAGATCACGGACGGCCTGCTCACCGCCCGCCGAGAGTGCGATGACGGGTTCGAGGTCTACCGGCTGGAGCTGCCGGCCGTCGTCGGCGTGAAGGAGGGCATCAACCTCCCGCGCTACCCCACGCTGCCCGGACGCCTGCGCTCGAAGAAGGCCGAGGTGCAAACGGTCGTTGCCGACCCGCAGCGCGGAGACCTCACGATGGTGCGGTTCGCGACGCCGGCGGTGGAGCTGACCGAGACCGTGCTGCTCGGCACCGGAGCCGGCGCCGCCGGCGCCGTCGTCGACCTGTTCTACGAGTTGGGACTGGCGTGACCGACCCGGTCCTCGTCCTGATCGATCACGACCGCGGAACCGTGGGTGACGCGGCGCGCCAGGCGATCGCATTCGCGCGCGCCTGCCTACCCGACGCCCCGGTCGCCGCCGTCGTCATCGGAGGCGGTGCACCGCCGACCGTCGCCGGGGTCGACACGATCTGGCACGTGCGTCACGGCGTACTCGACGACTATGCGCCCGAAGCGTGGGGCGACGCGCTCCATCAGCTGGCCGCCGCGGTGTCGCCCTCGGCGATCGTCGCAACCGGCACCGAACGCGGCAACGAGGTCCTGGCGCACGTGGCCGCGATTGCCGACGAGCCGTTCGCGGCCAACGTCGTTCTTGCCTCTCCCGGCTCACCCTGGCAGATTCGGCGCATCCGTTGGGGCGGCAGCCTTCTCGAAGACGCGACCGTCAGCGCGCGGCTCCCGGTCCTGAGCTGCGCGCTGCACGTGTACCCGAGCGACGCCTCCGGTGCGTCCGCCGCCCGGGATGTGAGCGTCGCCGAGTTCGTGCCGACGCTCGGGCCCGGGGCGGCGCGTACGCGCGTCGTCGATCGGGTGCAGATCGCGGAGGGCATCACGCTGACGACGGCGCCCGTGGTGGTGAGCGGTGGGCGCGGCGTCGGCTCCGAAGAGGGCTTCGCCGCCATCGAAGCGCTCGCCGAGCTGCTCGGCGCGGCCGTCGGCTGCTCCCGGGTCGTCACCAATCAAGGCTGGCGGCCCCACGCCGACCAGGTCGGCCAGACGGGCAAGCGCGTCGCCCCCGACCTCTACATCGCGTGCGGGATCTCCGGCGCCATACAACACTGGGTGGGCATGCAGGCCGCGAAGCACGTGCTGGCGATCAACACCGACCGCGATGCACCCATGGTGACCAAGGCTGACTACGCCGTCATCGGCGACCTCCACGAGATCGTCCCCGCCATCGTCGAAGAGCTCCGCCGGAGGCGGTCATGACGGGCATAACGGCCGGCACCCCTCCAGTTTCGTGTCGGGGGCTCTGGAAGGTGTTCGGGCCGCACCCCGAACGCATCGTCGATTCGGCGGACGCCGACCTGCCCCGCGCCGAGCTGGAGTCGCGTACCGGTTGCGTCGCGGCCGTGCGCGACGTGAGCTTCGACGTGCCCGAAGGCTGCGTCTTCGTCGTCATGGGACTGTCGGGCTCCGGCAAATCGACGCTGGTGCGTTGCCTGAGCCGCCTCGTCGAACCGACTGCCGGGCACGTGATCATCGACGGCGAGGACATCGCGAGCTGCTCGCCGGAGTGGCTCCGTGAGCTGCGCCGCGACCGCGTGTCGATGGTCTTCCAGCATTTCGGGCTGCTACCGCACCGCCGCGTGCTCGACAATGTCGCATTCGGCCTCGAGGTACAAGGCAAGTCGAAGGCCGAACGTCATGCACGCGCCGGCGACATGCTCGACCTGGTCGGTCTCAGTGGCCTCGGCGAGAGCTACCCCGACGAGCTGTCGGGCGGCATGCAGCAGCGAGTCGGACTTGCGCGCGCGCTCGCCAACGATCCCGAGATCCTCCTCTTCGACGAGCCGTTCTCCGCCCTCGACCCGTTGATCCGGCGCGACATGCAGGACGAGGTCGCGAGGCTCCAACGCGAATTGCAGAAGACCGTCGTGTTCATCACTCACGACCTCCAAGAGGCGCTGAAGCTCGGAGACCGGATCGCGATCATGCGCGACGGGCGCTTCGTGCAGGTCGACGCGCCCGAAGCGGTCGTTGCGCGCCCCGTCGACGACTACGTCCGCGACTTCGTCCGCGACGTACCGCGCGGGCACGTGCTCACGGCGGGCGGCATCATGCGCGAGCCGCTCGATGCGCATGACACCGCGGGCACAGTCTCCGCGACCACGCTCCTGAGCGAGTTGCTGCCGATCGTTGTCGCGACGGACCGACCGATCGCGGTGCTCGACGAAGAGGGCCGCGTCTGCGGCGCGGTAGATCGCCTGAGCGTGCTCCGCGCCCTCGCCGACGACCCGGCCCCGGCCTTCGTCGGCGGCGCCACGGCATGAGCCGAGCGAGTACCGCCCTGCGGCTCGAGACCGCATCGGGCGCGTCCGTTTCGCGCCGGCCGATGCGGCTCTTGATCCCGGCGGCGGCGATCGCGGCCTTCGCGGCGCTTCTCGCGGTGATCTTCGGCGATCCGATCCGCTCGTGGTGGAACTTCCGGATCGGTCCGTGGATCGACAGTGTCGAGCAATGGATCATCCTGCACCGCGGAGATCACTGGCTGTTCCGTTGGGGGTTCGACCCGATCGCGCGCTGGCTCCACAACCTCGTGCAGTGGGATCTCAACATCCTGCATTTCCTGACGTGGCCGGGACTGCTC
Source organism: Acidimicrobiia bacterium (assembly GCA_038213435.1). Lineage (GTDB taxonomy): Bacteria > Actinomycetota > Acidimicrobiia > IMCC26256 > PALSA-610 > PALSA-610. The sequence goes on along the minus strand of JBBQTI010000022.1, from coordinate 46,094 downwards.
ACACTCGTTGTCGTGGTCGCGGCGCGCGTGTCGGGAATCCGTTCCGCCGTGATCGCCGGACTCGCAGTGTTCGTGATCGGCGGTCTCGGCGTGTGGGAGCCCGCGATGATCACCGTCGCGTTGATCCTGGTGTCGGTCGCGATCGTGCTCGCGCTGGGTCTACCGCTCGGAATCGTCAGCGCGCGCCGACCGGCGTTCGAGCGCCGCACGCGCGTCGTCCTCGACGCCATGCAGGTGATGCCGGCGTTCTGCTACCTCCTGCCCTGCGTGCTCCTCTTCGACATCGGCTACCCGCCGGCCGTGATCGCCACCGTCATCTTTGCCCTGCCCGCGGCGATCCGCCTGACGCTGCACGGGTTGCGGGGAGTTCCCGACCGACTCGTCGAGGTAGGTACCGCCCACGGAGCGACCTCGCGTCAGGCGCTCTGGAAGATCCAACTTCCGGTCGCCCGCCCCGCGCTGCTGCTCGGCGTCAACCAAACCATCAACCTCGCCCTCGGCATCGTCGTGATCGCCGCACTCGTCGGCGCCGAGGGACTCGGCCAGGAGGTGCTCGCGGGTCTGCAGCACCTTGACGTCGGACAAGCGTTCGACGCCGGTCTGGCCATCGTCGCCGTGGCCATCGCGCTCGACCGGCTCACCGCCGGGCGGCAACTTCGAAGCGCGCGCGCCTTCCGCCGCGACCGCACGCCACGGCGGGCGCGGACCGAGTTGCTCGCAGGGGTCGGAGGCGTTGCGATCGCGGTCGTCGCCGGCAAGCTCTGGTCGTCGGGGGTGTTTCCCACGTCGATCAACTTCTCCCTGCACGATCCGGTCAACCACGTCGTCGACTGGTGCCGCGACCACCTTCGCAACGGTGTGCCCATCATCGGCGGCACCGGTTCGATAAGCGACTTCACGGTCGTCCACCTGCTCGACCCGATCCGCGACTTCCTCGTGAACCGGCCGTGGTGGATGGTGGTGTCCGGCGTCACCGCGCTCGCGTGGGCCACCGCCGGTCGGCGGGTCGCGTCGGTCTGCGCGATCGCGCTCCTCGTGGTGGCGGGATTGCACGCGCCCGGCGCTGCCAGCGGCAGCATCTGGGTCGACACGATGGACACCTTGAGCCAGGTGCTCGTCGCGGTCGTGATCTCGATGGTGATCGCGCTTCCCGTGGGCATCGTCGCCGGGCGCACCGAACGATTCTTCGCGGTCATCCGCCCACTCCTCGACGCCGCGCAAGTGATGCCGGCTTTCGTCTACCTGGTCCCGGTGATCGGTCTGTTCAACGTCGGCCGCGTCCCGGGCGTGATCGCCTCGGTCGTCTACGCGCTGCCGCCCGGCATCCGGCTCACCGCGCTCGGGATCCGCGAGGTACCCCCGGAAACCATCGAGGCGGCCCGTTCAACCGGCGCGACGAAGTGGCAGATCCTCACCAAGGTGCAGTTGCCGCTCGCGCTGCGCTCGATAATGCTGGGTCTGAACCAGACGATCCTCATGGTGCTCTCGGTCGTGATCATCGCGGGGCTCGTCGGAGGTGGCGCATTGGGGGTTGATGTCGTCTACGGTCTGACCAAGAGCGAGCTCGGGCTCGGCGTCGAAGCCGGTGTGGCGATTGTCGCGCTCGCCGTCGTGCTCGATCGGATGACTCAAGGGTGGGCCGCAGCCGTTCGGAGCGTCGGGGGACGCAGCGTGCTACCGCGAGCCATCCGTGCCAGCAGAACAAAACTTCTCGATCAGATGGAGACAGCATGAACCGCACCAGGCGGCTCGTCATCGGCACCGTCGTCCTTTCGCTGGCGTTGGCCGCGTGCGGGAGCAGCAGCAAGAGCACGTCAACCAGCGCCACCACGGCCGCGGGTGGGGCGAAGACGTTCAGCGGCACGATCACGCTGGCGGTGAACCCGTGGGACGGCTCGGCCGCCAACGCGGCCGTGGCCAAGGTCATCCTCGAGAAAGAGGGGACGAAGGTCAACCTCAAAGACATCGACGAGAACGCGGTATGGGCCGCGCTCGACTCCGGCACGATCGACGCGAACCTCGAGGTCTGGCCTTCGGGACACGCCAAGGACGTCGAGACCTACATCACGACGAAGAAGTCGGTCGTCGATGGCGGCCTCATCGGCCCCACGGGCCATATCGGCTGGTTCATCCCCAAGTTCGTCGCCGACGCGCACCCCGAGTACACGTCGTGGGAAGGGTTGAAGTCCGATGCGGCGGCGAAGTACTTCGCGACCGCGGAGACCGGCAACCAGGGCCAGTTCCTCCTGGGTGACCCGAGCTACGTCAGCTATGACGCCGACATCATCAAGAACCTCAACCTGCCGTTCAAGGTCGTGACGGGCGGCGGCGAGGCGGCCCTCATCACCGGTATCGACACGGCGTTCAAGGACGAGAAGCCGCTGCTCTTCTACTTCTACACGCCCCAGTGGGCGAATGCGAAGTACCAGCTCGTCACCGTGAAGTTGCCCGAAGTCACGCCCGCCTGCACAGCGTCGGCCGCGGGCCAGGGCAAGGACGGGAAGTACGCCTGCGACTACCCCACCGATCACCTGCTCAAGGCGATCAGTGCGAAGCTCCAGACGAAGAACTCCGCGGCCTTCAGCTTCTTGGAGAAGATGAAGTGGACCGACAATGATCAGAACACCGTCACGAGGTACAAGAACGAGGACAGTATGACGATGGCCGCGGCGGCCCAGAAGTGGGTCGACGCCAACGAGTCGGTGTGGAAGGCATGGTTGACGTAACCGCTGCGTGACGCAGTACGACTTCATCATCGTCGGCGGCGGGTCCGCCGGGTGCGTGCTCGCCAACCGCCTGAGCGAGGATCCCTCGACGCGCGTCCTGGTGCTCGAAGCCGGCCGGTCCGACTACCGCTTCGACGTGTTCATCCACATGCCGGCCGCGCTGTCCTTCCCGATCGGTAATCGCTTCTACGACTGGCAGTACGAATCGGAGCCCGAGCCCCACATGAAGGGTCGCCGCATCTACCACGCGCGCGGCAAGCTGCTCGGCGGTTCGAGCAGCATCAACGGCATGATCTTCCAGCGCGGCAACCCGCTCGACTACGAGCGCTGGGCGGCCGACGCCGGCATGGCCGACTGGTCGTACTCGCACTGCCTGCCGTACTTCAAGCGCATGGAATCCTGCCTCGCCGGCACGGACGAGTTCCGCGGCGGTACCGGTCCGCTGGAGCTCGAGCGCGGCCCGGCCACAAATCCGCTCTTCGGCGCGTTCTTCGAAGCCGTGCAACAGGCCGGCTACGAGCTCACCGACGACGTCAACGGATACCGCCAAGAGGGCTTCGCTCGCTTCGACCGCAACATCCGACGCGGCCGGCGCCTGAGTGCGGCGGGCGCGTACCTGCACCCCGTGATGCGCCGGTCCAACCTCGATGTCCGGACGCGCGCGCTCACGACGAAGGTCGTCTTCGAGGGCACGCGCGCGGTCGGCGTCGAATACACGACCCGACGGAGCGCAGGGGCGCAGCGCGCGATCGGTGGAGAGATCATCTGCTGCGGCGGGGCGTTCAACTCGCCGCAGCTCCTGCAGCTCTCGGGCGTCGGCAACGCGACCGAGCTCGCCGCCCTCGGCATCGACGTGGTGCACGATCTCGCAGGCGTCGGCGAGCACATGCAGGACCACCTCGAGGTTTACATCCAGCACCGTTGCACGCAGCCCGTGTCAATGGCACCGATGCTGGCCAAGTGGCGTCGCCCCTGGATCGGCCTGCAGTGGCTGGCGCGGCGCGGGCCGGGCACGACGAACCACTTCGAGGCGGGCGGATTCGCCCGCAGCAACGACGAGCGCGTCTATCCCAACATGATGTTCCATTTCCTGCCGATCGCGATCCGCTACGACGGATCGACGCCGGCCGGTGGCCTCGAGCACGGCTACCAGGTGCACGTCGGACCGATGTACTCGAATTCGCGCGGTTCGGTGAAGATCCGTTCGCGCGACCCCCGGGTGAAGCCCGCGCTGCGGTTCAACTACCTGTCCACCCCAGAGGACCGTACAGAGTGGGTCGAGACCGTGCGCGCGGCGCGCCGGATCCTCGATCAGCCGGCGTTCGCTCCGTTCAGCGGCGGTGAGATCTCACCCGGAGAAACGGTTGGGACCGACGAGGAGATCCTCGACTGGGTGGCCCGCGACGCAGAGACCGCGCTGCATCCGTCGTGCTCGTGTCGAATGGGGACCGACGAAGCGTCAGTCCTCGACCCGTCGACGATGCGCGTGCACGGCCTCGACGGGCTGCGCGTCGTCGACGCCGCGTCGATGCGCTACATCACGAACGGCAACATCTACGCACCCGTAATGATGCTGGCCGAGAAAGCCGCCGATCTCATCCTCGGAAACGAGCCTCTCGCCGCCGAGGAAGTCGAGTTCTTCCGGCGCGATCTGTCGCCGTAGCCTCGCGATGGTCCGCGCGCAGCTCAGCGGACCCGGTTGCGTCCTCGCGTCCGGGCGGCGAGATCGGCCGGAGCCTCCGGCACGGAGTTCGCCAGCGGACCGATGCGTTCGATGATCTTCTGCGTCGAAGGTGGCGTGGTCGCGGAGTGTTGGTCGAGCGCGACGCGCATGGCCCGCAGATGCTCGGCCGACGTCCCGCAGCAACCACCGACGATGGCCGCGCCGGCGTCGACTGCCAGACGCGCGTACTCGGCCATCAGGTCGGGGGTGCCGGAGTAGACGATGTCGGAACCGCGGAACCGCGGCACGCCGCAGTTCCCCTTCGAGATCAGGTGCCGGTCGCCGTTTCCTTCGGCCATCGCCAAAAGCGTGACGAGGATGTCGGCCGCACCGACACCGCAATTCGCGCCGATTGCGAGCGGTGGCGGCTCGATCCCGGCGAACACATCGGCAAAGCCGCCCGGATGCAGGCCCATCATGGTGCGGCCCGCGGTGTCGAACGACCCCGTCGCTGTGTACGCGATCCCGACCGCGATCGCGGCGCGGGCCGCGGCGCGGAGCTCTTCGGGCGCCGACATGGTCTCGATCCACGCGACGTCGGCGCCGCCGGCCACCAACCCGGCGATCTGCTCGGTGAACACTTCCGAGGCGCCGTCATCGGTAAGCGCGCCGAGCGGGGTGAACAGCTCGCCGGTCGGTCCGACCGATCCGGCCACGACCACCGGGCGCGGCGCGGCGTCGGCAACCTCACGCGCGAGCTCGGCGGCCCTCTTGTTGAGCTCGAACACGCGATCCTCGGCGCGGTGCAGCTTCAGGCGGTGGCGGTTTCCACCGAACGTGTTCGTCAAGATGATGTCGGCGCCGGCGTCGACGAAGGCGCGGTGCAGCCTCTGGACTCGCTCCGTATGTTCGACGTTCCACAGCTCGGGCGGCTCCCCCGCCTCGAGCCCCATCTGGAAGTAGTTCGTGCCGGTAGCGCCGTCGGCGAGCACTACCCGGCCCGTTGCCAGCAGTGCCTCGAGTGAGCTGCGCACAATCAACGAGGCTACGCCACGTGGCGTCACGCGGCCGCCGCCGGTGTTCGCCGTTTCCGCCGCCGTGCGGCCGCGCCGTCAACGCGCAGAATCAAGGAGCCGGGGAACGTCATGCGTCGACGTTCCGGGCAGCGCAAGTAGCACGCGGTCGCCGCACATCACATGCGCGGGATCGTCGCCCTCTCGGCGCGAGTGACACGTGGCCACGCTGTCACCCCGAAAGCAATGCCAGCCGAAGAACTCTCGATCACCCGGAGTCGTGTCGAGCTGGCTCGCGGGGTCGCCGCAGGATGGACACGTACTCCTGGTGCCCGCAGGAATCTCCTTCGGCACACCGGGTAGGTCCACCGCGGTATTGCGGCCGAAGATGAAGACGCCCGAGCGGTCGCAGACCGGACAGCGGCTGATCGCGTCGACGAAGGCATCGATGACGTTCTTGACCTGCGTCACCGACATTCCTTCTTGCGCGGTGGCGGCGAGGCTATGAGCCGTTTCTATCTTCATGGCTGGGCAGCGTATGACACCCGAGGTAACGTTGGAACCGGTAGCGGCTCCGACGAGGAGGTGCTCGATGGAAGAAGACAGTCCACCGCGCCATGACCCGGTCGGTTTCACCCGGTGACGCGCGCGAACCTCCAACCGAGATGGCAGCGGCCACGATACTGACGGTTCCGAGCGCGGCCGACGGTGCGATCGACTCAAAACGGAGAAACGCCCCGGTCCACATTCAGCCGGGGCGTTTTTCATATTTCGGATGACTCGGAGTCGCGGCACCAATGCCATCGCGCGGTGTGGACATTCGCACAAAGGCTGCGTAGTTTCGCCGCATGCTTGGTCGACGGAACGTTCGCACGATCGCATTGTTTGCCGCGGTGAGCATGACGCTCGCGGCCACGATTCTCGGTCAGGCCGGTGGCGCGGGCGCGAAGAACCAACAGCGTGCCCAGCCGCAAGGTTCGCCGGGCGACATCACGAAGATCGACCACGTCGTCGTGCTCATGCAGGAGAACCGTTCGTACGACGACTACTTCTCGCAGCTGCACTTCCAGGGCCAACCGCAGGCAGAGGTCGAGTCGCAGAAGCCGAACGCGAACCCGCTGGGTGGTCCACCGATTCACCCATTCCTCAAGGACAACCCTTGCGAGGTCGCCGACCTCGACCACTCGTGGAACGGCACCCACCGTGAATGGGACGGCGGGAGTATGGACGGCTTCACCGCTGCCAACGTCAATCCCGCCGATCCCACCGGCAGCCGCACGATGGGCTATTACGACTCGAAGACGTTGCCGTTCTACTACGGCGTCGCGAACGAGTTCTCGGTCGCCGATCGCTACTTCGCATCGGCACTCACCCAGACGTTCCCGAACCGCTTCTACCTCCTGACCGGCACCTCATTCGGGCACATTCGCAACGACTTCGGCAGCTATGACCAGAAGACGGTCTTCCAGTTGCTCGACGAGGCCCAGCCACCGGCGAGCTGGAAGATCTATCTCGCGTCAATCCAAGTGGAGCTGTTGTTCTCGTACGTACGGCAGCACGCAGCAGGTCATGTGTTCCCGATCTCGCAGTACTACACCGACGCTGCGAACGGCACGCTTCCGCAGGTGTCGTTCCTCGAATCGGACCCGCTCGGCGACAAGAACACCGAGTCGGACGAGCACCCGCCCGCCAACGTGCAGGTCGGCGAGAAGTTCACACACGACGCCGTGAGCGCGCTCGTGCACAGCTCCAACTGGTCGTCGTCGGCGTTCTTCCTCACCTACGACGAGCACGGCGGCTACTACGACCACGTGAGCCCGCCGCCGGCCCCGGTACCCGACGACACCCCTCCGATGCTGCAACCGGGCGACGTGCCGGCCGCGTTCGATCGCTACGGCATCCGCGTGCCCGCGCTCGTCGTATCACCGTATGCCAAGGCCCATCACGTGTCGCACACGGTGTATGACCACACGTCGATCCTGAAGTTCATCGAAACGCGCTTCGGCTTGCCCGCCTTGACGCACCGCGATGCAGCGGCCGATCCGATGCTCGACATGTTCGACTTCACGCACGTGTCGCACCCGAATCCGGTCCTGCCCGACGCGCCGGTGGACCCCGCCGGCGTCGCGGCATGTAACGCGCTCCCCTAGCGAAATCGGCAGCCGCCCGAGAAGTCCGAAGTGTCGGGTGGCGTCAGTCCGGGATCGGTATGGCGACGTGTCGGAACGACGAATTCCGAGTCGATTTCGTCTGTGAAGGCGGCGGCTTGTCGTAATCGCGCCTCTCCACCTCGAGGCGGTCCTTCCAACGCAGGAACGGCCGCTCGACGAGGATCCACGAGCCGTACGTCACGACGGCGGCGAGACCGAGCGCGACGAACGTCTGTACTACCGGTGGCCACCATCTGCCGTAACGCAGCACCGCATTGAAGACCGCAAGGTGCCAGATGTACAGGCCGTAGGAGACTCGGCCGACGGCCCGCAAGGGGCGCGCCCGGAGAACGCGATTGACCAACCAATCCGTCTGCAACACCGCGAGAAGAATGACTCCAACCGCGACCGCGATCAGCGTGTACCCGCCTCGGTACAAGGAGCCATCTTCACCCACCCGAACCAGGTAGAGGAAATAGCCCAGTGCTAGCCAGCCCGCGAGCTGCACGCCGCGCTTCGGGAGCTTCCCGCGGACCCATAGCTGCGCGAGCAGACAACCGACCAACAGGGCGTCAGCTCGCGTGTCGAGCCGCCTGTAGAGCACGATCCATGAGACGCCGTGGTTCCACATGACCGCGCGACGGATCGCGACGATCGCAATCGCGCCGGCCAGAACGACGACGGTTGGTGTCAACCGACGACGGAGCCCGAAGAACAAGCTCAAGCACAACGGCCAAACCAGGTAGAACTATTCTTCGACTGCAAGCGACCACATGTTTCCGAGCCCGGGAGACAGGGGAAGGTGGCGCAATCTGGTGTTCGAGTAATAGAAGAGGATTGACAGCACCGACGACGGTTCGTGAGCGCCCGGCAAGTTCGTCACCCACGCGTAGCACAGGAACACGACGACAAATACGAGCAGTGCCGGCAACAGCCGCAGCGCCCGACGACGATAGAACGCGCCGAACCGCACGCGTCCACTTTTCGCTTGATCGCGAAGCAGGATTGCCGTGATCAGGAAGCCACTCAGCACGAAGAAGGCGTCGACGCCGAACCCGCCGCCCTTGGTCACGCGGTGGAAGAGCCACGGCACGGCAACCGGAAGATGATGAGCCACGATGAGGAGAACCGCGACACCGCGGAACCCGTCCAGTGCATCGATCTTGCCCAGAACCCGCACGCCACCGGACGTCGACGCGTCACCAGAGGGAGTCGAGATCGCTTGGTCCTTCACCCTGCCCGCACCCTCCAGCCAGTCCGAGGTTGGCTTCGGTCACGCGTCAGGATATGACGACACGACATAACGCGAAAGCCCTGAACCAGCACCGGATTCCGAGGTTTCGCGCGCCTATTGGTATTGCACCGACCACGTCACGATCCCGACGGCGAATGCGCCCGCGTGATTGGCGCTCACCTGCAGGTCGAAGAGATCGCCCGCGCTGAACGCAGTGTTCAACCCGGTCAGATGACACGTCGTCACCGAAGGCGCCGACGGGGTGCAATTCGTTGTCGGGTCCGCAGCGCCGTTCTTGCGCACCGCGAACGTCAGCTTCTGATTACTGCCGCCGGCCCCCGAGAGGCTGACGTAAAGCGCTTTGACGGTTCCCGAAACCGGCATCGGAATCTGCGTAAGAGCTGCTGTTGTACAGGTCGGCGCGAGATTCACGCCCGCTCCGATGCCGACGACGCCGCACGGCGACGTTGGAGTAGGAGCGGGAAGCGACAGGGCGCCCGAGCCTCCCAGGAGGAGACCATTCGCCGCGCCGGTCGCGCCCGCGAGCCCTTGAACACCCTGGGGCCCGGTCGCGCCGTCAACGCCTCGAAGGGCCTTGGGGCCCGGTGGCGCCGATCGGACCTTGAACGCCGCGCGGTCCGGTCGGACCCGCAATACCGTCGACGCCGTCGACGCCCGGCGGTCCGGTCGCGCCCGCGACACCGGCGACGCCGTCGACGCCCGGCGGTCCGGTCGTACCGATCGCTCCTTGAATACCGCCCGGTCCGGTCACGCCGACCGCTCCCTGCGGCCCGGTTGCGCCGGTCGGGCCTCGAACGCCTTGCGGTCCCTGAAACCCGCGCGGCCCGATGCCTCTTGAACGACCGGTCTTCTCATCGCCGCGAGCACTGTGGGGCGGTGCGCCTCGCGGAGGCCGAGTCCGCGCCCCGCACTCTGGCCGACGCTCGATTGTCACTACTAGGGTTCGTCCACTCGCTCTCGTCGAGGAGGCTCGGAATGGCGGAGTTCCCCGCAATTACCCACGTCGCGCTGACGGTGAGCGACCTGGGTCGAAGCGTCTCCTGGTACGAAAAGTTGTTCGGTACGAAGCCGGTCCTCGACGAGGACACCGGACCGTTCCACCACGTGGTCTGGCTCCTCGGCCAGACGCTGGTGGGCATCCATCAGTTCCCTGACCCGGCGAGCAGCGAGCCGTTCAACGAGCGCCGGATCGGCCTCGATCATCTCGCGTTCGCGTGCGCCAACCGCTCCGAGCTTGCCGAGTGGGAGGCGCGGTTGAACGAGCTGGGCATCGCGAACGGTGGCATCGTCGACGCGCCGTATGGTTCCGGTGTGTCGTTCCGCGATCCCGACAAGATCGCGTTGGAGTTCTTCGCTCCGCCGGGCTGACCTCGACGCTCAGGCGTCGGGAGCGAGGTCGTCGAGCCCTTGCGTGACGAACGCCCGGAGATCGTCCGAGGTCCGTGCCCAAAGGTTGAGTCTTCGAGCCTCCCCGGCGGAGCTCGCGTCGCCGATGTCACACTCCGAGCGACGGCGGCGTCCTTGTTGAGGTAGCCGCCCCAGGCGAGGTCGGGGCGCACATCGAAAGGGACGAACCGATGAAGCTTGCAGTGTTCGGGGCGAATGGCCCGGCCGGACGACTCCTCACCCAACTGGCGCTCGGCGAGCACCACGACGTGGTCGCCTTTGCCCGCCACCCCGGCGTCTTCCCGTTCGAGCACCGGTGCCTCGACGTTGTCGCCGGCGACTACCGATGTTCTGGACGTCGCCGGCGATCCCTTCGACCCGCACGCACTCGATCCGTCGAGTCAGGTCGCGCTCGTCGACAGCGTCACCTTGGCGATGCATGCCCTCCTCGAGCGCCTGGGTCCGGCGGAGCGGACCTCGTTCGTGCTGCACGACGTGTTCCAGTACTCGTTCGAGGAGGTCGCGACGATTGTCGGACGCAGCCCGGCGTCGTGCCGTCACGAGAGAGTCCGCGTGCGGCGGTCAGCGCAGTGCTCGGACTGCGCTGAAGCAGGTGTCAGCCCGAGGGTCGGGGTGTTTCGTCGCTGAGCCTCGCGCCGCCCGCGGCGCCGGGCGGCTCGCGGCGGGCAGGGCGCTCGATGCCGGGCGCGAGCGCGTCGGCCAATCTCTCGATAGCCGCGGCGAGTTCCTGCGTCCGGGCGTCGTCCGTTCGGAGTTGGTCGGTTACGACGAGGCTGACGCCGACGGCCGACAGAAAGACCAGCGCCATGCCGGCCGACGCCAGATATGGAAGCTGATGGTTGAGCGACGGCTCGAGACTCAACTTCAGATAGCCGACGAGGCCGACGATTGCGGCCGCGGCGAGGGCGGAAACGCCGACGACGAGGCGCCAGCGGCCGGTGGTGTCAGTCATGGATGGACCTCCTGCGGGTGATCGGATTCGTTCGGTGGCGTCATCGCGGCGCGTCGGGTCCGCGCCGGCCGAGGTACGCGTCGCGGAGCCGGCCTTGCATCGCTCGCATCTCGGCCCCTTCCGCGCGATCGACGACCTGGCCCTTCTCGAGCACGAACGCCCGGTCGGCGAGGTCGAGGGCCCCGGCGTTCTGCTCGACCACGAGCACGGCAGTGCCGACGGTCCGGCGCACGTCGGCGATCAGGTCGAACACCGTTTTGGTCATGACCGGCGACAGGCCGAGTGATGCCTCGTCGACGAGCAACAGACGCGGACTGCTCATCAACGCGCGTGCGATGGCAAGCATCTGCTGTTGCCCGCCGGAGAGCCGGCCCGCTTTTTGATTGTGCCGCTCCGCCAAGATCGGGAAGGTTGCATACGCGCGCTCGGTCGCTTCGGCCGCGGCGCGCCGGTCGCGCACCGCGTACCCGCCGATCTCGAGGTTCTCGGCCACCGTCAGATCCCGAAGCATGCCTCGGCCTTCGGGTACGAGGCTCATCCCGCGCGCCACCCGTTGCTCTGTCGGCTCTTTCGTGATGTCGGTGCCGGCGAAGCGAACTCGACCGCGCGTCGTTCGCAGCAGTCCAGTGATCGCACGCATCGTCGTCGTCTTGCCGGCACCATTCGAACCCATCAGCGCGACGACCTCGCCGACGCGCACGTCGAGGTCGATATTGAAGAGCACCGGCAACGACCCGTAGCCCGCGCACAGGTCTTCGACGTCGAGGAGGGATTTCATCCCCACGTCGCTCACGGTGGACTCCCTCCGCTCGCCGCATCGGCGCGTCCGAGGAACGATTCGACGACTCGGGGATCGGCGGTCACATCGACCGGCTTGCCGTCGGCGATGAGCGCGCCCGACTCGAGGCAATAGACGTAGTCGCACACGCGTGCGACAAGCGGAACGTGGTGCTCCACGATGACGAGCGTCAAGTCGAGCTCGTCTCGCAGCGCGAGAAAGCGGTCGCCCAGCGCATGCGACTCTTCGGGGCCGAGTCCGGCCGTGGCTTCGTCGAGCAGCAGCAGGTCGGGACCGGCTGCGACCGCCGACGCGATCTCGACGATCCGCATGGTGCCGTACGGGAGGGAGCCGACGCGCTCGCCGGAAAGGTGATCGAGACCGAACAGTTCGAGCGCGAGCCGGGCGCGTCTCCGCAGCTCGCCCTCGGTGCGCACGCTCCCGCCCATACCGAGAATCCCCACCCCGGCGGCGTAGCGCGCCAGCCAGGTCTGTGCCAGCAAGACGTTCTCGACAACGCTCTCAGGGCGCAGCAAACCGACGTCTTGGAACGTGCGCGAGGTTCCGAGCGCGCTGCGACTGGACGCGCGTCGGCCCACCAGCTCGACGCCGCGATATCGGATCGAGCCCGTCACGGGCGCGAGGCCCGACACCGCGTTGAAGAAGGTGGACTTGCCCGCGCCGTTGGCGCCGATCAGCCCCACGATCTCACCGCGCCGCACTTCGAGCGAGACGCCGTCGAGCGCGGTCACGCCGCCGTACTCGACCCGCACGTCGCGCGCCTCGAGCAGCGCGGGCACCGGGATGCGCAGCGAGAGCGGGCGCTGCACACTCGGGAGTCGCGCCGCGCCCGGCGCATCGCGGTCCACACGGCGCGGGCGCGGCTCCGGACGGACGCGGGCGCGCGGATCCAGCCACCGGTCGAGTAGCCGTCCCGCGGCGCGATAAAGACCTCCGATGCCGTCGGGCGCGGCGACGACGGCGACGACGAGGAGGGCCGCGGACGCCATTGGCACGATCCGATCGGCGTGCAGATGCGTGAACGGAATCGTCGACGCGAACTGCGGGAGACCTTTCACCACCACCGCCGCAGTCAGGATTCCGGCCGGCGAACCCGTACCACCGACTACGAGGATCGCGACGAGTTGCAGCGACTCGAGGAGCAAGAACGGATCCTTGGCGCTGATGGAGCTCGCCTTCAGGGCGAACAGGCTGCCGGCGAGGCCGACGATCGCTCCCGAAATCGCGTACGCCAGCAGCTTGCTCGGACCGGGCTCGACCCCGAAGGACACCGCTCTGTCCTGCACGTCACGCACCGCGAGGAACGCGCGACCCGCCTTGGTGACACCCACTCGAAAGCGAACGACGAGCACGAGCGCGAGGAGCGCGAGCGCGAACAGGTAGAGACGGATGTCGGTGCGCACAAACGACGGCCGCGCCCACGCTCGCCCCGCCGCGGTGACGTCACTGCGCGAGAAGAGGAACACGTCGGCGAATTCCTGGAACGCGAGTGTGGTGATGGCGACCTGGAGGCCGCGGATGCGCAACGAGGGCAGGCCGGCAATAGTCGCCGCGGCAGCGGTGACCGCGACGGCGGCGAGGATCGCCACGGGCCACGGCGCGCCACGGCTGCCCACATTGATGGCGGTGAAGGCACCGACGCCGAGAAAGGCCGCGTGGGCGAGAGAGAGCTCGCCGGTACGAGCGACGAGGACGTCGAGCCCGAGCGCGGCGATCGCGGTCACGATCACGCCGACCAGGATCGACAACTTCACGTTGCCGAGGGACAGCGATCCGCCAACGACAGCGATCACGGCGATCGTCGACGCAACGCGCGATGCGGTCACGCCGCGCCCTCGGTGCCGAGCAGACCGCGCGGCCGCGCGACGAGCGTGCCGATGACCAATATGAGCACCGCGAGCTCGGCGCTGCCCGCCGTTGCGAACTGGCCGCCGACGACCGACTCGATCACACCGACGAACAGACTTCCGACGATGGCGCCCCAGATCGAGTCGAGGCCGCCGATGACGGCACCCGCGAGCGCGCGGAGCGAGAACTTGGTCATGGCGAACGGGGTGAGCCCGCCGAACGCAGGGCCGAGCAGCGCCGCGGCGAGCCCGGCAAGGACCCCCGCGCTCACCCAGGCGAATCGATAGACGCGGTTCACGCGGACGCCCATGAGCTTCGCAACGGTCGGGTCACCCGTGGTTGCGCGTACGGCGAGTCCGAAGCGGGTGCGAGAGAAGAACAGGTATATCGCGAGCGCGATCGCGGCCGCGCTCCCGAGCGCGATGATGCGCGGCGCGACGAGCGTGGCGCCCAAGACCGTGACCTTCCACTCGCCGACAGGCGACGGCGCGAACTGCGTCGCCGTCCCGAACAGCTCCTTTTCGAGCAAGGCCAGGAACAACGCGATGCCGAGGGTGGCGATCAGCGCGTCCAGGGGCGGGCGGCCGACGAGCGGCCGGATCACGATCCGTTCGATGGCCGCGCCCAGGAGCGCTCCAACCATCACCGCGATGCAGAGCGTGACGAACCGTCCCGGGTGCCAGCCGAGGCCGGGAATGCCGCGCGCCGCCCACCGCAGACCGATGAAGAAGCCGAACGCGCCGATCTCGCCCTGCGCGAGGGAAAGGACGCGCGTGCACTTGTAGATGAGCACCACGCCCACGGCGACCAGCGCGTAGGCAGCGCCGGCCGACAGGCCGGTGACGATCCGCGCGAGCACGCTTCAGAAACCTCCGGTGAAGTCGTGCTCCAGCAGCCAGCGATCACCGTCTTCTTTCAGTACCGCAATGACATTGGCGCCTTCGCGCACGCCGTCCTTGAAATCGACAGGCGCCCACACGTCGGGTCGGAAGTGGAGGTGCTGCAGCGCATCCCGGAACGAGTTCTGTCCGAGTTGTTGCCCAGCGTTCCCGAGCCCCTTCGCGACGATTTGCCCGACGCCCCAGCCGACGAGACCGAGATCATCGGGTTCGGCCCCCGGGTTCTGTTTGACGTACGCCTGCTTGAAGGTAGCGGTGCGGGGGTCGGCCAGCGGGAGCCACGGGCTGAACGCGCGCGCTCCCTTCAGCGACTTCGGTCCGACCGCGAAGGTGAGATCGAACGCCCAGGAGATCGAGTTGGCGAACCAGGTCGGGTGGAAACCGGACGCGTCGGCCTGGTTCGCGAGCGTCGCGGCGGTGGTGGGCGCCATGTAGAGCCAGACCGCGGTCGCGCCCGAGTTCGACAACGCGAGGGCCTCGTTCGAGAAATCGTTTGCTTGGCCCTCCACCGTCTTGGCGTACGCGAGGTCGGCGTGCAACGCCTTGATCTCCTTAGTGAACGCGTTGCGACCGGGATCGAGCGTCGGCGTGTTCTCCGACACAATCGCGACCTTCTGGGCGTGCAGCACCTTCACGAAATAGTCGGCAACGAGTGCGCCCTGTACCGCGTGATCGATCGTGACTCCGAATGACCACACCTGGTCTTGCGCGAGGTTGGCCGGAGTTTGGATCTCGATATTGGGCACGCGCCGCGAGTTCAAGTACTCGCCGATGGCTTGTTGATTCTCGAGCCGATCGAGCACCACGACCGCGAAGACGTGATCGTCCTCGATCAGCTTCTTCGCCTTGTCCTTGCCAACCTCTGCTTGCGACTGTGTGTCCTCGATGATCACCTTTACCCTACGGCCGCCGATGCCGTTGCGCGCGTTGATGTAGCTCCAGTACGCGTTGACGCCGCGGTCGAATTGCACGGGAATCGGCGCGGCGCCCGTGATCGGCAGGAGATACCCGATCGTGATCTGCGTGTCAGTGACGCCGGGTGCCGGGCCCGGTCCCGTTTCGCCGCTACCGATTGTCGTGGGCGTCGCAGTCGGCGCGGGACCGCTCGGCGTCGGCGCGCCGACCGACCCGCCGGATTCCTCGTGGTCCTTGAACCGTGCTCCGCACGCGACGCACACGAGCGCCAGCGCGATGACGACCGCGATCATGCGACGGTGCATGCAATGCCTCCCGGAGCGCGAGGCGCGTCACGCTAGCGATCGACGGCTCCATCTGTCACGGGCGGGCAGTCAGTGAGGCAAGGCGAAACCGAAAACGTCTGCGCGGCAAACGTCTGTGCCGCAAACTGTCCATGGACGCCGCATCCGCGAACTGCGACGCGCAGGTACTTCCGTGACGAGCGTCCCGCGATTACAACCCACCACCCTTTGTGGCATACGAACAACGGATTGCGGGTACGGGGTCGGGGACCGGCGATTGGGCCGGCTCCTAGTCTCACGGAGGAACAAGCATGGGTATCGGCGTCAGTCTGTTGTTGGTCGCGGTCGGCGCGATCCTCGCGTTCGCTGTGAACACGACGGTGAACGGTCTCGACCTCGTCACCGTCGGATGGATCCTTATGATCGTCGGGGGCGTCGGCGCGCTGCTCTCCCTCATCTTTTGGAGCACATGGGGCGGCTTTGCCGGTGCACGGCGCGAGACGACCTACGTCGAACGCGACCGTACGGTTCTATAGCGCCCCATTTCGGCAGAGCGTGTCTCGTAGCGCTCAGGATTGTGCATGCCGTATCGCCCCGGCGCCGTAGTCCCATCTCGGGAACTTCGCGCCGGGGTCGTTGCGTGCGTGGCGCGCGAAGAGGCGCCCTCGGTGTTTCCCGAAGGCGCCTCTCCGCGAGGACCGGCGCTCTGCGCAATCAGTCCCCTTCGCGCACCATCCGTGGCTCGCGTCGTTTCGTCCCCGCCGCGTCGGCGAGGGTCCTTTCTAGTAGTAGTGCGGCCGCCCACCAACTTGATGCCCGACCGCGCCGAGGATCCACAAGACCGCGCCGACGACAAGGAGCACTGCCCCGACGGCCGACAGAAGGCCGATGCCGGTCAGGAGGCCGATGAGAAGCAAGATGACACCGATGACAATCACGCCATCACGTCCTTTCGTTTGAGTATGTCGACGCTTCGGCTGTTCAATGCACTCACGGGTTCGCCTCGTTCGGGAATCCTGCGACGACGTCTGATCTGATACCCAGACCTCGTCGGCGCAACCCATGCCGGTCGTGCGACCGCGATTACCGACGGCGGAAGGCCACCTGTTCAGCCCGACGGCCGGCGTTTGCCGCGTGTTCCCGAGTGGAATAGCTCTAGGGGTGAAGGCAAAGCATCTCGCGCGTTACACCGATATCGGTCGTCTGTTGCTCAAGCACGGACGCATCATCGGTGCGCGTCCTGGCGGTCTCGCGAGCGAAACCGGCGAGGCGACGAGCGAAGACGCCGAAGCACTCGCGGCCGCGCTCGAGGCGATGGGGCCGACATATATCAAGCTCGGTCAGCTGTTGTCGACGCGCGCCGATTTTCTGCCAACGGTGTATATCAAGGCGCTGACCCGCCTACAGGATCACGTCGAACCAGTGTCCTTCGAGGACGTCGAGCGAGTGGTGACCACCGAGCTGGGCATGCGCATGTCGCGGGGTTTTTCCGATTTCTCGGCTCGTCCGGCAGCTGCGGCATCGCTGGGTCAGGTGCACCGCGCGGTGCTTCGTGATGGGCGGGTCGTGGCGGTCAAGGTTCAGCGACCCGATATCCGCGGTCGGATCGTCGAGGACATGGAAGTCATCGAGGAGCTGGCGACGTTCGTGGACGACCACACCGAGGTCGGACGACGGTATGGGCTCGCGGCCATGGTCGAAGAGTTCCGCGTCGCGCTGATGGACGAGCTCGACTACCGAACGGAGGCGGGAAACCTGGTTGCGATCGGCGGCAACCTCGCCAACTACCGACGGCTCGTGGTTCCGAAGCCGGTTCGGGACTACAGCACTTCTCGCGTGCTCACCATGGATTGGATCTCGGGACGAAATCTCGCAACGTTGGGTCCATTAGGTCGCCTCGAGCTCGATGGGCACGACCTCGCCGGAGATCTTTTTCGCGCGTATCTGGACCAGATCCTGATCGACGGTCTCTTCCACGCCGATCCCCACCCCGGGAATGTTCTGCTCACTGACGACGGTCGGCTTGCGCTGATCGACATGGGAATGGTTGCGCGCGTCGCCCCCGACACGCAGGACGCGCTGGTCAAACTGCTACTTGCTGTGAGTGGCGGTCGCGGTGGTGACGCAGCCGACGTCATGGTTGGTCTGGGCGAGAAGCGCGCCGGCTTCGACGCAGCGGTCTTCCGCCGACGTGTCGATGCGCTGGTCAGCCGCAACAAGAATGTCGCGGTCCGTGACGTTCAAGCCGGCAACGTGCTCGGCGAAATCCTCCAAGCCGCGGGCGAATCGGGTCTGCGACCTCCGAGCGAGCTCACGATGATGGGCAAAGCGTTACTCAATCTCGACGAAGTCGCACGCATCCTCGACCCAACTTTCGAGCCGAATCCGACCATCGAGACACACGCCGGGGAGCTGATGCGCAAGAAGATGCTGCAGAGCGCGTCGCCGACGAACATGATGGCCGCCGCGATCGACGCGAAGGAATTCGCGGAGAAGTTACCGGGCCGGATCAACAAGGTGATGGACGCGCTGGCCGAAGGGGAGCTGACGCTCAATGTGCAGGGCATCGACGAAAAGGAGTTGATGCGCGGCGTTCAGAAGCTTGCGAACCGCCTCACGACCGGCATGGTCGTCGCCGCGCTCGTGATCGGCGCCGCGCTCATCATGCGAATAGATGTTCGGCCCAAACTGTTCGGGTACCCGGCGATCGCGATCGTGCTCTTTGCAATGGCAGCCACAGCCGCCGCGTGGCTCCTCGTCAGTATCGCGCTCTCGGACCTGCCCCAGCACCATCGCGGCGACAGTTCTGCTGGTTCGCGCCGGCGCTGAACGACAGCGGCCGAGCGTGCGCACCTTCGACGACGCGTCGGATTAGCGCGCCTGGAGCTCGCGAAGGTCGGTCAACACCGTCGCGGCGTGCGCATTCACGTCCGCGACCTCGTAGCTCTTCGCGATGATTCCTTCGGGATCGATCAGGTAGCTGCACCGCTTGGCGAAGCTCACCTTCTCGGTGCCGGGCGCTCGAGTCTCGTACGCCACGCCGACCTGCTCCGAGACGTCGGAGAGCAATCGGAACGGGAAGTCGAACTTTTCGCGGAACGCCCGGTTCGCTTCGGGCGCGTCGAACGAGATGCCGAGGATCTCGCAGTCGAGTCCCGCGAACTCTTGGGCCTGGTCACGCAGGCCCTTGCCTTGAATCGTTCAGCCGGGGGTGTCTGCCATGGGATACCACCACAACAGCACCCATCGACCGCGCAGATCCGCGAGCCGCACCGGATTTTCGTCTTGGTCTACGACCGAGCCGAGCTCGGGCGCCATCACCCCGGTGGTCAACATCCAGAAATCGTACCTGCAAGCTGCGGACGTCGCCACGTTGCTCACGAGGCTTCTCGGGCGCAGGCATCCAACCCAAGCACGGCCGATGCACGGCGGCATGAGAGCTGGTACCGCCTCGACTGATCTCAACGATCCGCGTTTAGCAGTCAGGGTCGACGCGCGAGTGAGTGTCTTTGTAGATCACGCGCTCCGCGAGGAAGCGCAGGAGAGCGCGGGCCGCGCCGTCGGGCTCTTCCACGGGGAGAAGGTGTCCGGCGTGCTCGAACCACAAGATCGCTGCGCCGGGGATCGTGCGCGCCATCTGTTCCGGCACGCTCGGTGGGGTGAACAGATCGTGACGGCCCGCGAGCACGAGCGTCGGCGCCTTGATCTCGGGCAGGAACGCGGCGGTCCGGTGGGCACGTAGCGATGAGAGCATTTTGAGCAGCACCGAGAAGTTCACGTCGCCGACGTGGCGCATGTGCGCGGCCATGTCTTGGGGAGTCACCTTCGGGCCGGCGGCGCCGATCGCAGCGGCGACCCGCCGCCCGAGCGAGGGCTTCGCGACGCGCCGGAGCACCGGCCGCAACACCTCGAGCGGGAGGAACCGCACGAACGCGTCCGCGATCGGGTACATCCGGTCGAGGATCGGCAGATCGAGGAGCGTCTTGACGGGGTTCTCGAAGGCGCCCGCGACGGCGACGAGCCCGGCGACCCGCTCCGGCGCGATCCGGCAGACCTCCACCGCGATCTGTACTCCGATGGAGTGGGCCACGAGCACCGCCCGATCGAGACCCGCGGCGTCCATGACCTCCACGACGTCGCGCGCGAGTCGATCGGCCGACACGTCTTCGGCGCGCAGATGCCGCGCGGCCACACCCGGACGGCGCGGGAGGCCAGACTCACCGTGACCTCGCAAGTCCAAGAAAACGGTCGTGTACCCCGCCGCGACGACAGCGGTTGCGATCTTCGCCCAGTACGCGTCGCTGCAGGTCCATCCGTTCACGAACACGACCGGCACGGTCGGCCCGCCGACACGCACCGTGAACGCGATACGCGTCCCGTCCGAGACCACCACCGCACGGTCCTTCGGGAAGGTGGCGTACTCATGCGCCCGTGCGACACGCGGGCTGCCCGGTTGCAGTTCGTGAGCCATGGCTCCATCCTTGCGCGTCGCCGATGGACGAGGCCCAATGACACGAACGCATGATCCGGTTGCGGTCCTCGGCATCGGCGCGATGGGCCATGGGATGGCGACCAGCGCGTTGCGCGCCGGCATCCCGACGATCGTCTGGAACCGTACGCCGGACGCGACCCGAGATCTCGCCGAGCTCGGCGCGGAGGTTGCGGATACCGCGGCCGACGCGGCGCGGCGCGCCGCCGTCGTCGTCACGATGGTGACGGATGCCGATGCCGTCGTCTCCATCGCGACCGACAAGGGCATGCTGGCGGCTCTCGCGCCCGAGGCGATCTGGGTGCAGATGAGCACGATCGGCGTCGCCGGAATCGACGGCGTCGCGGCCCTTGCCGAAAAACAGCGTCCCGACATCACGCTCCTCGACGCGCCGGTTTCGGGAAGCAAGGATCCCGCACAGCAGGGCCCCAGTTGACGATCTTTGCGTCGGGCGCCGACGAGGCCCGCGTGCGCGTCACTCCTCTGTTCGACGCGCTCGGTCAGCGCACGATGTGGGTTGGCCCGGTCGGAAACGGGACGCGACTGAAGATCATGAACAACACCTGGCTCGCGTTCGCGGCGGAGGCGGTTGCCGCGTCGGTGGCGCTTGCTCGCCGGTTGGGGCTCGAGACCGAGACATTGGTCGACGCGCTGGGCGCCGGACCGCTCGTATCCCCGTGGCAGGCAGCCAAGCTGCAACGCATCGTCAAGGACGACTTCTCGGCCCAGTTCGCATTGACGCTCGCGCTCAAGGATGTGCACCTCGCGCTCGAGGCGGCCGACCGGGACCGATTCGCCGCGCTCACCTCCTTGGCCGACGAATGGCAACGGGTCGTCGATCAGGGGCTCGGCGAGCAGGACCTCACGGTCGTGACCCGAGTGCTCGAGCGGTAGGGAGGAATGTGATGACGCTGATCGGTTACACGATGATGTGCGAGCAGGCAGGTCCAAAGCAATTGGTGCGCGATGTCGCGCTCGCCGAGCAAGCGGGTTCGATTTCGCCGTAATCAGTGACCACTACTTTCCTTGGCTCGACTCGCAAGGCCATTCACCGTACGCGTGGAGCGTGCTCGGCGCGGCCGCGCAGGCGACCGACCACATTCCCCTGATGACGTATGTCACGTGCCCGATCCGCCGCTATCACCCCGCCGTCGTCGCGCAGAAGGCGGCAACCATGCAATTGCTGTCCGACGGTCGGTTCACCCTCGGGCTCGGCGCAGGCGAGAATCTGAACGAACATGTCGTCGGCGGACAATGGCCCATCGTCGGCGTGCGCCACGAGATGCTCCAGGAGGCGGTCGAGATCATCCGCGCCCTCTGGGCGGGCGACACGGTGACCTATCGCGGCAGGCATTTCGACGTCGAGTCCGCGAAGCTCTGGGACCTGCCCGACTCCCTTCCACCCATCGGCATCGCAGTGTCGGGCCCGGATAGCTGTCGTCTCGCGGGACGGCACGCCGACGTCATGATCGCGGTCGAGCCCCGGCCCGAGCTCGGCAAGATGTTCGACGATGCAGGAGGCGCCGGGAATTCGCGTGTCGGTCAGATCGCGTTGTCGTACGACCACGACGAGCGGACTGCCGTGAAGCGGGCAATGGGTCAGTTTCGCTGGTTCACCGGCAACTGGAGAGTGAACGCCGAGCTCCCGGTCCCCGCGTCGTTCGACGCCGCGTCCAAGACGGTGCGCGAGGAAGACGTGTCGGCCCGGATGCCCTGCGGTCCCGACCTCCAGCGACACGTCGCCGGGATTCGCGACTTCGAGACCGCCGGGTTCACACATGTCGCGTTGGTGCAAGTCGGTGGAGACACCCAAGAGCAATTCATCACCTGGGCAGCAACAGAACTGCTGCCCGCCCTCCGCGCGTCATGACCCGGGCATGAGCAACACGCGAACCGCGCTTACTACCGGGGCGAACTCAGGCATCGGTCTCGCGACCGTGATCGAGCTCGCGCGCCGCGGGTTTCGATCGGTGGGAACAGTGCGGTCGGAGGCGAAGGCAGCCGTCGTGGCCGAAGCTGCTCGCGAGGCCGACGTGGGTGTCGAAACGGTGCTGCTCGACGTCACGGATCCCGACGGCTGCGCTCGTGTGACCGACGAGTACAAGCCGTTTGCGCTCGTCAACAATGCGGGCTATTCGATCACCGGTTCGATCGAGGACGTCCCTGACGGCGAAGCGCGCGCTGCGTTCGAGACGATGGTGCTCGCACCCATGCGACTGGCGCGACTCGCGATCCCCCATATGCGTGATCGTGGCGACGGCCGCATCGTGAACGTCTCGTCGATCTACGGACGTGCGTCGACACCGCTGACCGGCTGGTATCAGGGTGCGAAGCAAGCGCTCGAGGGACTTTCGGATGCCTTGCGGATGGAAGTTGCGCGTGACGGTATCCGCGTCGTTCTCGTCGAGCCCGGCGGATTCCGCACTGGAATCTGGGCAGAGACCGAGCGCGAAGTCGCCAAACGCGCGGACTCACGCTACGCCGGCGCGTACCGGCGCACGCTCACCACAACGAGGCTGTGGCAGCCCTTCATGGGCGATCCCGTGCGGTGCGCCAAGACGATCGGTGCCGCGCTCACGGGCCGCTGGCCGCGGGCCCGCTACCTCGTCGGCCACGACGCGCAGGCGTTCGCCCTCTGGAGCTCGCTGACCCCGACCGAGGTGAAAGACCACATCGTCCGCCTCGTCATGTCACTCTGACGGGCGCGCGTCGGCGTGGTAGCGCGCCGGGGGGTCATAGGTGCACCGATCGCACACCCCTGCTGCGGACATTCCTCGTGGGAGAAAGTCGCCCACGAGGGGATCGTCCGGCAGGGACGCCTCCCCGTCGCCATCTCCCATCAGCTGCCGGCCGATTCGGCCGACGAGCCCAAGCCACCAAAGGAGCATGCTCATCCCGCCCGATCACGACGGCGGTGCAACTCCGATGGCGCTGAGGATCTGCGCAGCGTCGGCCGAGCGTCATAGGCACTCGGTCCGTCTGCGCAGATCCACGGCGCGAGCGTTCGACTACGGCCGGTCGTATGCGTCGTCATCGTCGTGACTTCCGGCCTTGGCGAGACCCCGACTCACGATGTACGCGGCGGCGATCACGGTGCCGAGCACGCAGGCCCGAAACAGGTCCAGCGACGCGTCGCGAGACGCGTTGTAAATGACCGCCAAGACCGCGACTCCGGCGAGCGCGAGCCAGAGCTCGGTGGTCTTGGGCGACGGTTTCGTCTCCCGCCAGATCCGCGAACGGGGCGTTTCGGTGCGGCGTGCCGGCTGCGCTGTCGGGGCTGCGGACCTCTCCTGGGTGACGCTGGTGCGATTGGGATCGGTGATGCTCATCGTGCCTCCTGAGGTTAAGGGTTGCTCGCCTCCTGGTACCCGGCGACGCGCGGCGCTACACGCCTTTTTGGAGAAGTTGCGGAACTCTTGACGAGGTATCTCTCCGAGGAGTAGAAAGCCGGCATGCAAAATGGAGATGGTGTGCAGCAATTGCCGAGCGCCGCTGACGAGCACTTGCGATGGTTCGTGACATCCGCGGCGGGCGAGGTCGTGGTCGCGCTTGAAGGCGAGATGGATCTGGCAAATGCGGATGCTCTCGGCGGAGCTCTGACCGCGGTTTTCGAGGCGCGGCCCTCGAAGGTGACCGTCGACCTGGCCAACCTGTCGTTTCTCGACTCGAGCGGCATCCGCTGTCTGGTGATCGCCGCGCAGCAGGCCTCAGCTGTCCGGAGCAAGTTGGTTGTGCGGCGGCCGAGGCGAGCCGTCCTGCGGGTGCTGCAACTGACCGGCACCGACACGCTGTTGCTGGACGGCTCCGACGGGCTCGCCGCACCAGGTCGTTAGCATCGTGGGGGTGTCGGAGCAGGGCGTTTACAGCATCGGGGCTCTCGCTCGAATGCTTGGCGTATCCCCCACGACGCTGCGGTCCTGGGAGGAACGCTACGGCGTCGTGGTGCCCGAGCGAAGTGCCGGTTCGCAGCGCTTGTACTCGCGTGATCAGCTCGGCCAGCTGGGGTTCGTTTGCCGGCAGATGCAGCAGGGCCTCTCTGCGGCGGACGCGCATCGAGCGCTTGCGGACAGGCTCGCCGGGAATCCTCGTTTCGTCGGAGCCGAGCTGGACGAGCCGGCTGAGCGCACGATCCTCTTGGTGGAACGTGACCCCTACGCGGCCGAGCTCGCCGAGTATTTCCTGCGCACCGAGGGCTACGACGTTCACGTCGCGCGCGCGATCGCAGATGCGGAGCGCCTTGTCGCTGAGCAGGCGATCGACTTGGCGATCGTCGATCTCATGATCGGCGGCGGGGCCGGGTTACGACTGTGTCAGAAGCTGGGTGAGGATGTTCGAGTGCTCGCCGTGTCCGCGCTCGACCAAGAGGATCGGGCACTTGCCGCGGGTGCACAAGCGTTCATACGCAAGCCGTTCGAAGCACTGTCATTGGTGTCCGCGGCCCGGGATCTCATCGGGACGAGCGCAATCCTGCGCGGGGCGAAACGTGTGCCCCTCGGATGACGGACCGCATGAAAAGCGGACATGGGAGGCTCGACGAGCTACTCGGCGGTGGGCTGCCCGCGAACGGCATCAACCTGATCATCGGCCATCCGGGCAGCGGTAAGACGATCCTCGCCGAGCAATACCTCTTCCACAACGCGCGCCCGGAACGGCCCGGCGTCTACCTCTCGACGGTGTCGGAGCCTTTCGACAAGATCCTTCGCTATGGCCAATCGCTGTCGTTTTTCGATCCCGACGCGATCGGAACGTCGATCTTCTACGACGATTTGGGCTAAGTTGTAACCGGCGAAGGTCTGCCCGGCGTGATCAGCCAAATCGATCAGCTCCTCAAGGATCAGCAGCCGAGTTACGTCGTCATCGACAGCTTCAAGGCCCTTCGGTCCTTCGCTTCGGATGAAGCGGAGTTCCGGCGATTCCTGCACGAACTTGCCGGCCGACTCAGCGCGGTCGCCGCGTCTTCGTTCTGGATCGGCGAATACGACCGGAGCCAGGCTGCGGATGCTCCCGAGTTCGCGGTGGCCGATGCGATCATCGCTTTGAGCGCGAAGCGGTCAGCCGAGCGAGAACTTCGAGTGCTGCAAGTGCTGAAACTGCGGGGAAGCGGCTTCCGATCCGGCGAACACGCGTACCGCATCGGGCCGGGCGGCCTCGACGTCTTTCCGAGGCTCGCCGACGAACTCGACGCCGCCACTTATACGCTCGGCACGCAGCGCGTCTCTACCGGCATTCGTGCACTCGACGAGACGCTCGGCGATGGGTATTGGCCCGGCGCCATCACACTCATCGCCGGTCCCACGGGTGCGGGCAAGACGCTCATGGCGCTGCATTTCTTGTTCCACGGTGCAGACAACGGTGAGCCGGGCGTCCTCGCGACCTTTCAGGAGAACTCGACCCAGCTGGCCCGGATTGCGGGTGGGTTCGGGTGGGACTTCGACCAGTCAGGCGTTCACGTCTTGGGGCGGTCGCCGGTCGACCTGTACGTCGATGAGTGGGTCTACGACCTCCTCGCGATCGTCGAGAAGACCAACGCTCGACGGGTCGTTATAGACAGCCTCGGCGACCTCGTCTTCGCGTCGCCCGACGACATCCGGTTCCGCGAGATGATGTACTCGTTGTCACAGCGCCTCGCGCGCCGGGGGGTCAGTTTGATGATGACGCACGAGAGCGTCGAGCTGTTCCGTGTCACCCGATTGTCGGAGATTGGCATGTCGCACATTGCCGACAATGTCGTCGTTCTGCAGTATCTGCGGTCGGAATCGGAAGTGAAGCGAGCGCTGCTCGTCCTGAAGACCCGCGCGAGCGAACACCACCCGGAGATCAGAGAGTTCAAGATTCAACCCGAAGGGATCGTTCTCGGCGAGAAGTTCGCGGCCGACCAGCCCTTTGAATAGCCCGCGAGCGCGCACTCGGCGGCTTCTCGGTGATAGGGGCGTAGGCGAGCGCGCTGGTCGGAGGCGCGGTGTTCCAGGTCATTCAGGTCGATGTCGGACGGCAACGAGACGGCACCCGATTTCAACGCGCTCCACAAGGAGCGCTTGGCGTCAATGCCCGCCAGGAGTAGCTCGAGCTCGAGGAGACGACTCAACGGCGAGTATTCGACGAGCCGACCGTTGAACTTCCAGCGGCTCGAGGCTTCGCCAAGCCGCATGACGAGTCGCTTCGCCGGATTCTCCGCCACCTTCAAGTGTCGGGCGATCCGGGCAAGGCTTTCCTGATCCGAATGCAGCTCGGCAACAAGGTTCCGCATCTCGACTCCCAGCGCCGAGCTCCGATTGTTCCGCGCGCAGCGGCCGGCCAGTGCGATGCCACCGGCCGCTCCCGCCCGATGATCATTCACGTAGATGCGAAGGTAGCGGGCGTCCCGGCCGCGCGACCGCCTGATCCAGTTCATGATGGTGCCTCTTGTAGCAATCGGATTCGAGTTACGCGTCGTGGCCCGCCTCGAGGTCTCGCACTGCTTGGAACCCCAGCTGACCGGCACGGGCCGACGCCGAATTGCCTCCCTCGATCACGTCGAGCACATGCAAGACGTGATCGCCGACGTCGATCCGCTGCACGATGCGCCCGGCAAACCAGTCGCAGACACCGATCACCGGAGCACCGTCAGGCCCGGGACGCCATGAGCATCGTTCGAACTTCGGCACCTCGTCGTCCGTCTCCTCACCGAACAGCCGCGCCAAGTCCTTGTCGCCGGGTCTCAAGAAGTGGACCACCATCATCCCCGCGCGCGCCGCAACCTCGGCAGTCCGGTTGCGTTTCGAGATGCACACCGCATAGCGCGCCGGATCGATGCTGCACTCGGTCGAGAAGCCGACCAAACACCCGGCCCGGTCCGCGCCGGACGCCACCGAAACGATCACCATCGGATAATCGAGGCCGGAGACACATTCGTCGAAGGCGGTCGAGGGTACGTCCATTGCGGAAGGCCTCACTCCATCATCCGCTTCGCTCCCGCGCGAACAGGCCCGGTCAGATGCGCTTGCGCTTCTTTCCAGCTGCGACCTCTTCTCCGAGGTCGGCGAGCTCGCTGCGGTCGAGCTTCGATTTGAGCTCGGGAAACAGCTCGGTCTCCTCTTCCTTGACGTGGTGCTTGATCCCTGCCGTCAACATGGCGACCGCGGCGCCGAAGCCCGGCTCGTCGACGAGCTCGGATACCGCGGAGAGGCCATCGCGGGCGAGGCGGTGTTCGATCTCTGCTTCTTCCTCCTCCTCCTTACCAACGCGCCGGGCGACGAGCGGGTACACGAGGGACTCCTCGATCTGCATATGCAGCTGTAACGCAGCGACGAGCTTCGCCGTCGTTCGCCGCCGAGTTGCACTCGGTTTCTCGCTCTCGCCGAGCGTCTTCAACATGGCCGCCACCTCGCGATGATCAGCCTTGAGCATCGCAATCGGATCGTTCATAGATAGTTGCCTCCTCCAGGGACCGCCACCCAAAGGGCGCTACGCGCGCCGCACCAAGTAGATGATCAAGACGATGATGAGAATGAACACGACTGTGCCCAACCCGATGTACATGGTTGCTGCCTCCGAAGGATCGCGGCCTGCGTTAGTCCTTGCGTTGAACCTTGTCTTTGATGTCGTCAACGACGTCCTTGGCCTTCTCTTCGACCTTGTCGATGGCGTCCTTCACCTTGCCGCCCGCCCGATCGGCCTTGCCCTCGTTCTTCAGGTCGTCGTTGTCGGTGAGATCGCCGACTGCCTCTTTGGCACGGCCCTTCATGTCATCGGTGTTCGGTTCCACGGCTTTGCTCCTCTGCGTTGGTCAGGAAATTGCTCGGAGATTCAGATCGAATGACTGGGCGGCCACGTGCGGCCCGCCGAAGCGCAGACCAGCCGGACCGGCGTAGCTGTCCTCCCTGGTACCCGCTCCTCTGGTCTGCAAACCATCGTCGGTGAACTCGACATGCCGTGCGAGTGCAACCGCCTGTCCCGTCCAGAGCAGCTCTGCCGGCTCAGCCGAGCGTCTTGACCGGCAGTGAGACGACTCCGTGGAACGTCTCGTAGTCCCAGCCGACGTCTTGCAGCGCGCACGCGACGTGGAGCGTCGGAAACCGTGTGGCGAGCGTTTGCAATGCGGTCTCGAGGACGATTCTCGCGAGATTCGCGCCGAGGCAGAAGTGTGGACCGGCACCGAAGGCGAGCTGACGGCCACTGTCGCGGGACAGGTCGAGTGTGTCGGGGTGGGTATAGCGGCGGGCATCGCGACAGGCGCCTTCGAGGTCGAGGATTGCCATCTGTCCACTGCGGAGCTGGACGTCGCGACAAACGAGGTCCTCTCGAGCGAAGCGAGCGACGCCGGTAGGTGGAGCGAATCGGAGAAGCTCGGCGACGGCGTGCCCCGCGAGTTCCGGCCCGCCCGCGAGCTCGATCCACTGGTTCTCGTTCAGGAGATGGAACACCCCGGTCGTGATCGCCTTTGCTGTCGCTTCGAGGCCGCCGAACACCAGGTTCGCGACGAGCGCGCGTCTCTCTTCGTATGTCAGGTCGTAGTGCGCGTCGTCTGCGACGAGCCTCGAGGTAACGTCATCGTCGGGCGCGACGCCCTTTTCGCTCAGGAGCGCATCGAGATATGCGGCGAACTCGACGGCCGCCAACTCCGCGCGTGCGCGGCGCTCCGTACTCATGAAGAAGAACGCGTTGACGAGATCGAGTGCCCAGACTGCGACTCGATCGCTGTCGTCGAGCGGAATACCCACGACCCGGCACGCGGATCGGGCCGCAAGCGGAAGCGCGAACGCAGACCAGAGATCCACAACTCGATCGGTGGCGATCTGATCTGCAAGTGTCGACGCGAACTGCTCGATCTCGCCCCGGTACTGTTCGACCATGCGCGGCGTGAACTCGCGTGCGACCACGCTCCTCAGCCGCTTGTGGTCACTACCGTCCTTGCCGAACATCAGCAAGGACCACAAGTCGTGGAGCGGCCCGTCCGTAACACCCGAAATCTGGAGGGTTGCCATCGCAACCGCTCCGAACCGGGGGTCGTTCAGCAGGGCCTCGACGTCTTCCTCCCCGCTGAAGCCCACGATAAGTCCCAACTCGTCGGTCACAACCTCGGCGGACTGGGCACGCATGCGCTCCCGACGTTCAGCCGCCGGCACGTCGAACGCGAAGGGAGACTCGTCCAACGGAACAACATGGGGCTCACGCACGATGGAACTCCCTTGCGCAGACAGTCCCGGAGGCAACGATGGCTATGAGAGGGACAGTCGAGTCGTGTAGGGGTCCTGGTCGGCGTGAGGCGAGGGGCTCGTCGAGACGTCGTTGCCGATGCGGATGTCGGTCCATAACGGATGCGCGACACCGTCGGGTCCGACGGCGATCCCGCTGTAGTCGCCGATGAAGTTGGGCGAGCAGCTCGGATAGCCGAACAAGTTGCCGTTGCTCACCGTGGACGATGCGCCCGAAATGGTGATCGGAGCCGACCACGTCGCACCGCCATCGCCCGACGCGACCGCGCGAGCCGTGTAGGTGTCGTTGGCGGAACCGCGATGCAGCCAGCTCACGTAGACCTTGCCACCCCGCGCCGCGACCGCCGGGAACCAATCGTCACCGGACGCGGATGCGAGCAGCGCAGGCGACGACCAGCTCGCCCCGCTATTGGTCGAGCGCATGTACATGAGCCGGGCGTAGACGCTGCCACCGACCTTGACGGCGTTTGCCCATACGAGATGCACGGTCGAACCGTCGACGGCCAGACTCGGAAAGCTGTCGGTACGGAACTTGGCGCCGGCGAGCGGGCTCGGGATGTCGGTCACATAGGCGCCGACCTTACGTGTCCACGTCGATCCGCCGTCGGT
The DNA here is from genome assembly GCA_038213435.1 of Acidimicrobiia bacterium. Lineage (GTDB taxonomy): Bacteria > Actinomycetota > Acidimicrobiia > IMCC26256 > PALSA-610 > PALSA-610. The sequence goes on along the minus strand of JBBQTI010000022.1, from coordinate 15,891 downwards.
CGAGGTGTACTCGACGATGCCCTGGCGCGTGGGGCTCACCGCGGTCTCGAACGCGACGTGGACACGACCGCTCGCGTCGACCTGCACGACTGAGCCCTGGCTGTACGGGTAGTTCGTATCGATCGCCTTCGGTGCGGTCCAGTGTGAGCCGCCGTCAACAGTCTTGGAGAACACGATCGGAGACGACACGTACGAACCGCTCGTCGTCGTATGGAACTGCGTCCACGTGACATAGGCGACCTTGCCGTAGTAGACGCTCGTCGATGCGAAGTGATTGTCGGCCGCGATCCATTCCTTGTCGTTGAACAGCGTCGCGCCTCCGGTCGCGGAGGTCTGCAGCACGAAATGGGTCGCCCACGTTTCGCCATTGTTCGTGCTACGGCTCACTGCGACCGCACTGGCATTGTCGCCGCGGTTGAACGCGAGATTCGCATACCAGAACACACCCGAAGGACCTGCCGCGACCGAAGGGTCGCCCGCCGACTGATACGGACCCGGCGCGGCGCTGTTCGCGCGGACCAGGCCGGGGAGGAACCCCGCCGTCCAACTCGTGCCACCGCTGGTGGAGCGGAAGACGCCGCCCGATCCGTCATAGCGGTTCTCGGTCGGCTCGTAGAGCCGATAATCGTTGGCACCCGCAACGAGGTACGACCCGTTCGCCGGGTTCACCGCGATGGTCGTCTCGTTCTGTGCAGTCTGCTTGTTCGCGTTACAGGTCTGGACATTGACCCCGTTGATCGTGCGGAGCTGTTTCACGTCCGCGCCGGCGACAACGTTGACGTTCGACCCGCCCGACAGCGTCGATGTCGCGATCGTCGCCGCGGTCGCGAAACCACGCGCGTCGGGTGCCGACGTCACATTCGTCGACGCGCCGGGAGACTCACCGCCAAAACGGCGCGAACTCGCGACGAGTCCCGATGGCGCGAAGTGAGGCGGGCGGAACGGCGCCGACGCTCCTACGGGCGCCGTGCCTCCCGCCACCAACAACGCCATGCCGACCCCGAGCACCAAACGACTCATCCACCAAGTCTGCGCCCCGACCGGCGACGTCGTCCAGCCGACGTCACGCTCCTCCGACCTGGGTTCCGGGTGACAGTTCACGGATCGCCCGATAAGGTCAGCGCGTGATCTTCCACGATCCGTCGCATAGTCGAACGCTCCGTGCCCGCCTGCGTGGGTGGCATGTGCCGACTCGCCACGCCCGTCGTGACACAACGACGTTCGGCGTCGAGAATCACGAGCGGATGGTTCGAGCCTTGCGCGCCGCAGCCGGCGAAGCCCGGGCGAACCTCACGACCAACGGCTGACGGTGAACGCACTGGAGACACCCCGCCGAACACGCCGTACCTCAAGAGGCCGGGCTTAAGGCTGCGGCGGTGCACGACGACCTCGCCGAGCAGCTCGTGGACGCGCTCGGTGTGTCCTACGGTGTCCATCCCGGTCATCGGGCGGCGCACGCCAAGGGTGTGCTGTGCGGGGCGACCTTCCACCCGACCGCTGCCGCAACGTCACTGAGCCGCGCCCTCCATCTCCTCGGCCCCCCGGTGCGAGCGCACGTGCGTTTCTCCAACGGAAGTGGCGACCCCCGAGCGGCCGACGCGGCGCGCGACGGGCGCGGAATGGCGATCAAGATGTACCTGCCGGGTGGCGGAACCACCGACATCGTGGCCCTGTCGCTCCCGGCCTTCTTCGCGCGCACTCCCACCGATCTTCTCGCCTTCAACGAAGCCCGCCGTGCGGATCCGAGCACCGGTCAGCCCGACGTGGCGAAGGTCGGCGCATACCTCGCCGAGCACCCCGAAGCGATCCCGGCGGTGACCGCGGCAATGACGCATCCGATTCCGGCGAGTTACGCAACGCTCGGCTACCACGCACTTCACGCGTTCGGGTTCGTCGCAGCGGATGACACGGTGCGATACGGCCGGTACCACCTCGTTCCCGCCGCGGGAGAGGTCGCATTGACCGACGACGAGGCCGGAGCGCGCGCGCAGGACTACCTCGTGGTCGAGCTCGCCGATCGACTCGGACGCGGACCCGCGGTCTTCGATCTCGATGTGCAAATGGCCGGTGCCGACGATCCGATCGACGACCCCACGGCACAGTGGCCAAGCGACCGTGAGCTCATTGCGCTCGGTCGCCTACGACCGAGAAGGCAATGGAGATGTCCTGGTGTTCGATCCGACGCGGGTTCCCGACGGGATCGTTCTCCCCGACGACGCGATCCTGCACGCGCGCCGCGGCGCGTATTCGGTGTCCGTCGCGCGGCGCTCATGACCCGTCTGCGTCGTGCGCTCTGCGCGCCGCGCGATCTCAGACTCCGCGTTGCGCGAGGTCGTCGGGACTGCGCAAGACGAGCGTCGTAACTTCGTCGACGGGCATCCCGCGACCCTCGGCGAGGACCGACCCTCCCGCCTCGGCGCGCTCGCCGAGGCACAGTCATCCGAAGGGGTGGTTCCGTCGCCTTCGGCCGCGACATAATCGTGGGCGATGCCCGAGACCATTCGTGTCGCGCTCGTCAACGACTTTGAGATCGTGCTCGAAGGGCTCCGAGCACTCTTGAACATCTACGACCCCGGCATCCGGGTTGTCGAGCTCGACGCGAAGCGTCGGCCGCGACGCGCGGTCGACATCACGCTCCTCGACACGTACGGCGAGCAAGACGGCTTTGGCCGAGTGCGCAAACTGGTCGCTGATCCAACGAACGGTTCCGTCATCGTGTTCAGCTTCTCCGACGTCGCAGCAATGCGCGCCCTCTTGCATGCTGGTGCAGGTGGGTTCATCTCGAAAGCGGTTCCCGCGATCCAGATCGTCCAGGGCATCCGGGCAGCCAGCCGCGGCGAGTCGGTCATGCTGAACCGACGCTCGCAGCGCGCCGCGATGCCGGACGAGCTCGAGTGGCCGGGCCGAGACACTGGGCTGACGCAACGAGAGAGCGAGCTGCTCGCGATGCTGCCGACGGGTATGACCAATCGGGAGCTCGCCGCGCACCTTTACGTCAGCGAGAACACCATCAAGACTCAGATGCGAGGACTCTTCGCCAAGCTCGGTGTTCGCAATCGGATGCAAGCCGTGACCCTCGCGGGCGGCGGCCTCCTGGGCGACCACCGACGCGAGGCCGAGCCACACGAGTCGTAGTAGTCGACAGATCGTCCTCGTCGGCCGCAAAGATCGTCGATCACGTCGCGCAGGAGGCTCGCTGTGCGCGGTCACCCGATCGGATGATTCCTCGGCCGACGCGGTCGCAGAGCAAGGAACCTGGGAAGGGTCTCGCGGCCGCATCTAGGATGCCGATGCAGGCGTTGCCGCCACAGGTATCGAAGTGAAGGTGCGCGTTGAAGATCGTCGCGGGAAAGTCTCGGGTGAAGACACGTGCCGCCCTGATGCTCATGGCCGCCTGCTCGTTCGCGCTGGCGTCGCCGGCGCGTGCAGGTGTCACGACGAACAATCAGGGCAACATGCGGGTCGGCTGGTACTCGAACCAGTCAGGGTTAGCTCCTTCGGCCGTTACGAATAGCTCATTCGGCGTCCTCTTCAGCGCCGCGGTCGACGGTCAGGTGTACGCGCAGCCGCTCGTGTCGGGCGATACGTTGGTCGTGGCAACCGAGAAGAACAACGTCTACGGGCTCGCAGCCGCCACCGGAGTACAGAAATGGACCCGCAACCTCGGGGTGCCGTGGACCAACGACATCGGATGTCCTGACCTGAACCCCACAATTGGCGTCACCTCCACCCCGGTGATCGACCCCGCGACCCACACCGTGTACGTCGTGAACAAGACGTACGCGAGCGGCACCTCTGGTCCGGCCGCGTGGTGGATGCACGCAATGGACGTCGCAACCGGGGCCGAGCGGGCCGGCTTCCCCGTCGCGATCGGCGGCACCGCGCAGAACGCACCGGGCCGGACGTTCGCGCCGACCAACCTGCTGCAACGGCCCGGGCTGCTGCTCAACAACGGTGTCGTCTACGCGGCCTTCGGATCACTGTGCGACATCTCGCCGTTCGCGGGCTGGATCTTCGGCGTCACGACCGGCGGCACGCTGCGCACGCGCTGGTCGGCGATGACGAGTAACTCCGACGGGGCGGGCATCTGGCAGTCGGGATCGGGGATCATGTCCGACGGCCTGAACCGACTGTTCGTCACAACGGGAAACCCCGGCTTCGTGCTCACCGGACCCACACCCGGCTCGAAACCGCCCGCCGATCTCGGAATCGCGGCGGTGCGCCTTGCCGTACAGTCCGACGGGACGCTGCAGGCGAAGGACTTCTTCTCGCCACGCAACGCGCCCGACTCGTCGACCAGAAACATCGATCTCAGCTCGGGCGGGCCCGTCGGCCTCCCCAACGCGTACTTCGGGACTCCGCAGATCCCTCACCTCATGTTCGTGCAGGGCAAGGACGGCTACGCATACCTTCTAAACCGCGACAACCTCGGCGGCTACCGCCAAGGCCCGGGTGGCAGCGACGCCATCGTCACGCGCATCGGGCCGTTCGGTGGCGTGTTCGGCAAGGTCGGCGTATGGCCGGGCGACGGCGGCTACCTCTACAGCGTCTCCGCCAATCCCACCGGCGGCAGCGTCCAGGTAAGTAGCGGAAACCTGCTCGTGTACAAATACGGGCTCGACACCAACGGCAAGCCGACGATCACCCTCGCGGCGACGAGCAGCGACCCGTTCCCGTTCGGCTCGGGTTCACCCGTCGTCACGTCCGACGGAACCACGTCGGGGTCCGCCCTGGTGTGGACGATCTGGAGGTCGAATCAGCCGGCCACGAGGTCTTCCGAACTGCGCGCCTACGACCCCGTTCCCGTGGGCGGTCAACCGGTCCTGCATTGGAGCGCACCCATCGGGACCGCGACGAAGTTCTCCGTTCCCACCATCGACTCCAACCGCGTCTACGTCGCCACCTACAACGGCTTCGTCACGGCCTACGGCGCGTGTGGGGGCGTGTCGGGGAAACCGTGCACCCTCGACGCCTCGCCGCCGACCACCGCGATCATCTTCCCGTCCGACGGCGCGACTCTGTCGGCCAATAGTGTCCTCGACGCGTCCGGATCCGACAATCTGGGAGTCACCGCAGTCGAGTTCCACGCCACCGACTCCTCCCTCAACGACCGCGTGCTCGGCGCGGCCACCTCGACGAAGTACGGCTGGGTCCTCACCTGGGACACGACCACCGTTGCCAACGGCTCCTACACACTCACCAGCGTGGCCCATGATGCAGCCGGCAACACCACGACCAGCAGCCCGATCTCAGTGACAATCCAGAACTAGATGCCGCAGCGGCTTGGTTATAGCCCGGACGCGTCCCGAAGATCACCCGTGCCGACGAGCCACGGCAAACCAAGCATCGACTCGACGGTGTGCAGCAGCAGGTTGTGGGTGACCGGGGTGGCAATCGTGCCGGGTCGCACCGACTTCGACATGAGCACGTTTGGAAGGGGTGTGAACTCGTCGTAGACGACGATGACTGCGGTCTTTCCCGCCCGGTACGTCGAGCTCGCGAGGATCGGAGTCAGCAGCTTCTTCAGATAGTCGTCTCCGGTGGCTACCGAACAGTCGTGGGTGTCGTCACACAGATCGGGGCTGACGAACGCAAGCGTTGGCAGATGCTTCGGGTCGAGAAACCCGGAAGAACCGACTGCGGGGGCGTTCGCGGCACACAGAGATCGCTCGTCCGCAAAGTACGGCCACGGGGCGTGCTTGACCGCGTAGCGGCCGCCGCTGGTCGGATCACATGCCGACTGGGCGCCGCCGAGATAGTTCTTCGCGGTGTCACCGGCGTCGATCACTTGCTTGAACACCGAAGGCGAAGGCGGCGTGCAACCGCCAGGTGGGTCACTGTTCGACCCCTCACACCCGTAGGTCGCGCCCGCGGCCAAGGCGATGTAGTTCGGCCGCGACGGCGAGCCGGCTTGTGCGTAGTTCGTCGCGGTGCTGCACTCGTTCTTGAGTGCCGTCAGCCACGGACCCTGTCCGTTCAGCACGCCGGACCAAACCTTGTTCTCCATCACGACGACGACGACATGGTCGTACCGGTCTGGGGCGGCCGCGCCCTTGCACAGCCGCGCCGACAGCGCCGTTTCAGCCTTTCGTCCGCCACGGCTCGGGTCACCGCGAAGCGGCGAACTCCAGGCCGAAACGATGGCGATCGCGCCGAGCAAAGCCACCACCATCCACCACCGACGCTGCCGAAACATCGAGGCCCCCCTGTCGCTGATTCCCGAAGATCATGTCAGGTTCCATCAAGGGCCGCACCGGTCGTCTCGCTCGCGTCCCGATCGGCCTCGCGGAGAGCCTGCGTTCTGTCCGAATTGCGACAACGCGACAGTGCCCGCCGCAGTCAAGGCACGTCGGGTGCGGCCGAGCTCGTCGTTGTCGGCGAGGGCACGAGGATGAGTCGCGCCATCGCGGACGCAGCGGCACGGCGTTGCGCGTCGGAGAGATTCGCAAGATCGATCATTACCATTGCCACGTCGCCGTTCTTCGCGCGCGCGACGAGACGGTTGTGCGTCCACGACGCGTCACCGTCGAAGCCCTCGATGGCCGTGGCCGTCGGGTGTCCGTGGTGCGCGAGCATTCCCATCGCCATGCGGGATGCACCCGAGCCCGCGTGCATCACCATCACGGCGACGCGGCCCCGGCCTCCGTCCGAGAAGACGCGAGCCGCGGCGCCAGGAGGCGCTCCGGCGTTCGGCCCGGCGCTGGGTTGCAAGGCGCAGCCGACGATCCCGATCAGTGCGTGCACGTCCAGCGCGTTCAGTGCGTTGAGCCGCGCCGTGCTGGTTCCATCAGGCGTCTCCGGCATTCGCATCGTCGCGGTCGACGCAGGTTGTGGCGCGGCGCCGACGACTCGCAACGCCGTCGCGTGCCGGAGATGCGGGGTAAGCGCAACGGCGATCTCGTCGCCGCGATGCAGCGCCGGGGTGTTCACGGGTGGGAAGAAGGCCTTCGTCTCGGTCGAGTGACCGTCGTCGATCGCGACGTAGCCCGCATAGGGCGCGTCCTGGCCTATGCGAATGATCGCGCCGCGCGTCTCGGCACTGCGCCCGAGGTCCAGGCCGCCCCGCCCGACGCGGATCAGGCCGTCGATCAGCTGCGCGAGCAGGTAGATGCCCATCACGCCGAAGATGACGACGAACAACGCGACCACGCCGATCGCCGCACCCGAATTCTCGTGTTTCAACACGTCCTTTTGCAGATCCCACGACGAGCTGATCACGAGCGGCAGCACCGCGAAGGCGATTGCGCCCCAGAAGAGGCTGCGTACGAGCCCGCCGAGGAACACGCCGATCGGACTCTTGCCGTAACCGAACTTGCTGGGATAGTCGACACGAACCTGGTGCCAATTTCCGCCGTACCGCGACCAGGCGGCCCGCGGATCCTCGTCACCGAACGGGAGCGCATGCGCGGCCGCACGCGCCACACCGAGCGCGATGCCGTACGAGAGATACCGCTGCCAGATCGCGACCGCGGCCGGCGGCAGGTCGGCAAACCCCCCGTCGTGTCGCAAGAAGCGACGCACGCCCAGCCAGCGGCCGCTTGCGGCGCGCCCGGAGGGTGTGTCGCGCACGCCCCGCAGGCTCTTGATCGCCGCGAGCGCGAGGAGCTCGGCAAAGGCGGCGACGTAGAACCAGTCCCACCTTCCCTGCCGACCGCCGCGGCGCGAGCTCGTGATGCCTTCGCAGAGATGCGCGATGCCGAACGCGAGCGCGAACAGACCGAGCACGAGCGCGATACCGCCGGCAAAGATCGCCCAGTCGGCGCGATTCCAGCGGTTGCGGGCGAGACCGCGGTCGCGCGCGTCGCGCTCCACCGACTTGGCGAAGCGCTGCCACCACTTCAACGACTCCGCCGCCGAGCCGACCTCGAGTGCGTCGATCGGTGCAGATCCGCCGGTCGCTCGCTCCCGGACGAGATCGAGAACTTGGTGCTCGTAGTCCGCCATGGCGTCGTTGTCGTGCCGCGGTCGCAATCGCACGACGAAGTGGTCGGCCACGATCTCCTCGATGCCGATCACGCCGCGCGCCGCCAGGTCGACGAGCGTCGCGCCGACGGCGAGCCGGGTCACCTCGAAGCGATTGACCAGGAAGTTGGCAACCGCGGGTGGCTCAGGTCCGAGGTCGCTCGTTTCCGGGCCGGGCGACGCGATCTTCGGGAAGCTCGCCGTCCAACGGATCGCGAAGATCACGAGCCACAGCGCGGCCGCGGCGAACGCCGCGACGAGCACGCCGAGTGATGCGCCGGTGAAGCCGTGGAACTTGGAACCGGCTTGGATCGCGACAATCATCGCCACACCCCACACCCCACACCCCACAGCTCGCCAGACTCGGGATCGTAGATCGCCGCGGCACCGCCCAACATGGCTACCTGCTCGGTGTCTCGGGCTTGCTCGGTGGCTTCGGCATCGCCATAATCGCACGCAGGGCGGCGACACGCGGTTGCCAACAGGGTTCTTGGTTCGGTTGTACTTCTTCACGGGGGAGAGGGACTATGGCTGCGATCGAGTGTCCACATTGCGGTACGTCCGTCGAGGTAACCGACGAATCAGCCGTCCGCAAAGGGCACGCGGCATCGAGCGAGAAGCCGCGCGAGTGGGTGATCTACGAACGCGGTAACGAAGTTCACCGCTGCGGCGCCGCCTGACAAACGATGTCATGGAGGCGCGACTGGTCGTGGTCGGGCGGGGCTGAACGCCCCGCTCGGGCCGGACTCAGACTGCGATGGCCTTCCGGTCTGAAGCCGCACCGTTGGTGATCTCGATTCGGCGAGGCTTCGCCTTCTCGGCGATCAGGATTCGCAGCGCGAGCACACCCGCGGCGTAGCTGGCTTGCACGCGTTCCGTGTCGCGGGAGTCGCCGAGGACGATCTGACGGTAGGACAGGCCGCGGGGACGCTCGACGTCGATGTCCACCGATCCCGGGTCGACGCCGGGAAGATCCAGCCCGAACACGACTCGTCGCCGTCGCGCCAGGCGTCCATCGGCATGACGGCAGGCATCGGATCATCGGGCGCCTCGGGGAGTATCTGCCGCAGCAGACATAGCTTTCTTGTATCGACTCCGCCATATTGAGGCAAGCCGTCGACGAATCTGGAACGAGGCCCGATGGTCCCGAACGAGCAAGAGCCCACGCGCGGCGTCTACGGGATATCGGTTGCGGCTGAACTCGTCGGGAGTGGCCCGCAAAATCTGCGGCTCTACGAACGCAAAGGCCTCCTAGAACCCGACCGAACGGCGGCCGGCACTCGTCGCTACAGCGCCGATGACCTCGATCGCCTTCGCCGAATCGGACAGCTTCTCGCCGACGGGCTCAACCTCGCCGGGATCGCAGTGGTGCTCCAACTCGAAGCCGAGAATGCGCGCTTGCGTTCCGACCTCGCGGAACCGGAAGCGTGAAACTTCGGTCGAGAAGTCCGGCCGTTCTCCCTCGGTGTGTAGCGCCCGTCAGGCCGGGTACGGTGCTCAAGATGAGCGTGCTGCTGGAGGACGGCCCCGTCCACGAACATGATCATGTTGTCGGCTTCTACGACGGAGACGACGATCTGGTTGGCGCAGTCGCCGCCTTCCTCGCCGAGGGGCTGCACCACGACGGTGCTTCGATCGTCGTCGCAACCGCCGATCATCGGGTCGCGCTGGAACGAGCACTCACCGACATGGGTTTCGCGACCGACAAATTGGTGTCCGACGGCCGGTATCGGTCGTTCGACGCCGGGGAGACGCTCGCGCTGTTCATGCGCGACGACGGGCCCGATCCTCAGGCCTTCGGCGCAGCGATTGGACCCCTCATTGTCGACGCGGCGCGAGATGGTGTTCCGGTTCGAATCTTTGGGGAGATGGTCGCCCTGCTCTGGGAGGAAGGCAACGTCGCCGCCGCCATCGACCTCGAATCGATATGGAACGACCTCGCCCAGGAGCACCCTTTTACGCTCTACTGCGCCTATCCCACCGCGGTATTGGATACGGATGGCGACCTCGCCGCTGCCAAACAGGTATGCGACCGCCACTCCAGCGTGGTCTCACTCTCTGGCGACCTCGACACTCGCGTCCCGTTCGCGGTGAGCGACGAGAAGGACGTTTTCGCTCGCGGCTTTGTTCCGACACCGACCGTCCTGCACTCCGTGCGGACCTTCGTCGCAGACGTGCTGCGCGCCTGGGGCGCGCATGAACTCATCGATGACGCCCTCGTCGTCGCCAACGAGCTCGCAACGAACGCCTGGCTCCACGCGCGGTCCCCGTTCCGGCTGTCGATGACGCGAACCGGCGCGGTCGTCGAGATTGCGGTACGCGACGCGAGCGCCGCATGGCCCGAACAGCGCCCGGCGGATCCGAACCGCGTCGGCGGGCGCGGGATCGCTCTCATCGACCGCCTCGCACGCAGATGGGGCACACGAGACGAGACCGGAGACCGTATGGGTCGAACTCGCCGAGTCCTGACCCCGAGAAGCACCTGCGGCCCGATGGGCCGGTCGACGAGGAGAGTGCCCGTCGCTTTGGCTGGTCGGACGGGTTCGTCCACCCCGATGGCGACCCGCGGACCGACGGGGGGATCCAGGGCGAGCGGTCCACGCTGGTTGGGTACCTGCGTGACCAACGGTTGACGCTGGAGCTGAAGTGCTCCGGCCTGGACGCTGCCGATCTCGCCCGTCGCTTGGTCGCGCCTTACAACTCCTCGGCGCAGCGGCCACGCCGACTTCCTCCGCCCAGCGGACCGACGGGAGAATGGGCCAGTAGCCGGTGCCTCGGCCGGCGTTCATAGTCTCGCCGGGGATATGCGTACGCTCGAGTGGCGGACGCAGGAGGCCAACGTTCGATGAAAACCGCGATTACAGAGATGTTCGGGATCGACGTTCCGATCCTCGCGTTCACGCACTGTCGCGATGTCGCGGCCGCGGTGACCAAAGCCGGCGGTATGGGCGTGCTCGGCGCCGTGGCCCATTCACCAGAACAACTCGAGATCGATCTCGCCTGGATCGAGAACGAGGTCGGCAACCGGCCATACGGCATCGACGTCATCGTCCCCGCCAAGTACGCGGGCTCGGACGAGGGCGGCTACACCGTCGACGACATCCGCTCGCTCATCCCGGCCGAACACATTGCTTTCGTCGACGAAATCCTGCGCCGGTACGACGTCCCGCCGCTCGCCGACGACGGCGCACACCGCTCGGTGATCGGCGGCACCGGGCGCGGCGACGCGGCGGTTCCGTTCTCGGCCAATCAGGCCGACCTCCTGCTCGAGGTTGCGTTGGCCCACCGACCGTCGCTCGTAGTCAACGCGCTCGGGCCGCCGACCGCGCACATGATCGAACGGGCGAAGCAAGAAGGTCGCCTGATCGGCGCCCTGGCGGGCAAAGCCCAGCACGCAGAACGACACGTCAACGTCGGTGTCGACGTCATCATCGCCCAGGGCGCGGAAGCCGGAGGCCACACCGGCGAAGTCGGTTCGATGGTGCTCATCCCCGAGATCGTCGACGCCGTTGCTCCAGTGCCGGTGCTCGGTGCCGGCGGTATCGGGCGAGGCCGCCAGATGGCAGCTGCCATGGCGCTCGGCGCGCAGGGCGTGTGGTGCGGTTCGGTGTGGCTCACCACCGAAGAAGCCGAGACGCACCCAACCGTAAAACGGAAATTCCTCGCGGCCACCTCGTCGGACACCGTGCGCTCACGATCGCGCACCGGCAAACCCGCGCGTCAACTGCGCACCGCGTGGACCGACGAGTGGGACAAACCCGAGACACCTTCACCGTTGGGAATGCCGCTACAGCCGATCCTCGTCGACGAGGCGCTGGCCCGCATCGACCGCGCGGCGCATCGCGTCGGCTCCGGCGCCGAGCAGCTGACCAACTACTTCGTCGGTCAGATCGTGGGCAGCATGAACACGACCAAGACCGCCGCGCAGGTGGTGTTCGACATGATCGACGAGTACATCGATGCCGTTCAGTTGCTCGACCACCAGCTCGAAGCCTGACGTCCGTTCGAGGAAGCGACGGTGAATGTCGAGGCGACTCGCGGCGACATTACGGCCGAGCGGGTCGACGCGATCGTCAACGCCGCCAACGGCGCGCTGCGTCGGGGCGCTGGGGTGTGTGGAGCAATCTTTGCGGCCGCGGGTCCCGAACTCGAAGTCGCCTGCGCCGCGATCGGCGCGTGCGCAACGGGCGACGCCGTCGTCACGCCCGGCTTCGCGCTCCCGGCGCTCTGGATCGTGCACACCGTCGGACCGGTCTGGCACGGGGGTGACCACGGGGAGCCCGCGCAACTCGCATCGTGCTATCGGAGATCCATGGAACTGGCCCGATCCGCGGGGGCGACCTCGATCGCGTTTCCCGCCATCTCGACCGGCATCTTCGGGTATCCACTCCGGCCGCGGCCGAGATCGCGATCGCGACCACGCGCGAGCACGGCGCCGCGTTCGAGATCGTGCGACTCATCGCATTCGACGAGGAAACCCTGGCCGCGTACCGAGAGACTCTCTCGCGTATCCCATAGCCGTCAGCCCCGGCGTTCAGAGACCCACGCAATCGGTTGGATCGCGAGGGGATCGGTGAGACCCTTCAGCGAGACCTCGCGCGCGGGAGCATGGGTAGCTGCCCCGGCCGCGTCCGCGGTCGTTGTGCTCACGAGGATTTCTCCGGCCCCGGCCAGTGCCGCGATTCGGGCGGCTTCGTGCACACCGAGGCCCGCGTAGTCGTTTCCGCTGAGGAGGGCGTCGGCCTCGTGCACGCCGATCCGAATCTCCGGGGCAAAGCCGTCGGCATTGCGCTGCTCCGCGAAGCGGCGCTGGATCGCGACCGCGCAGTCGATGGCATCGATCGGGACCGTGAACACGGCGAAGAACCCGTCACCGCCACCGCGTTGTTTGACCTCGGCTCCCCCGTGCGACCTCAAGAGATCTCGGATCGTTCGGTCGTGCGTATGCAGGACCGTCGACCAGCCAAGGTCTCCCATCTCGGCAACGAGGCGAGTGGAGTCGACGATGTCGGTGAACATGAACGTTCGGCGAACCTGATGCCCGATCGCAATGCCGCCGAGACGATCTCGTAACCGCTGCGCCGCTTCGACATCGCGCATCGCGCCGAGCCTCGTGAACATCGCGAGTGCTGCTTCCAGCTCCACGATTGCGACCTCGCGGTCGTCGATGCGTATTGCCGCCTCAGCCAAGAGGTGTTGCGTCTGTGCCGTCTCGTACGGCGCGCCCGCATCGCGCCAAAGGTTGACGGCGATGCGCGCCGAGGCGACCGCCTCATCGGCCGCGCCGGCGGCGAGGGCTACCCGCGCCCGGCTCGTCGCCGCCCGCGCGTCCAACACAACCGTCCCGAACAGCGTGGCGATAGCCGCGAGACGTTCCGCCGCATCCTGAGCGGCCGGCACATCGCCACACGCCAGCTGGGCTTCGACGATCGCGGGCAGCAGCTGCCCTACCGCGAGCGGATCAGCGGCACCTGCGTTCTCCGCCGCGACCCGCAACAACGCCAACGCGACTGACTCTTCACCTTGCGCGAGGCGCAACATCGCCAGACCCGGTTGCGGATCCTTGCCACAGGCTGCGGCGCGCTCGAACGCCTCCGTGGCCTCAGCGAGCTCGCCGCGCCGCAGCGCGATCTCGCCGAGCTCATACCAGGCTTGGCCGACATGATCGGGGGACCAGCGTTCGAGCGCGATCATCGCCAGACGGAGCTCTGACTCGGCACCGACCCAGTCGCCTCGTAGCCGCGTGATCTCGGCTCGATGCATCCGACAATCGCCGGGGAAGTCACCCATCCCCGGACGGCTCGAACACGTCACTGCCTGCTGGGTCCACTCCGACGCACGTCGGATGTCACCCAGCGCCTGGCACAAGCTGATCGTGCCGCAATAGGTACGTGCCGTCTGGACTCCGCCGAGGAGGCCCGACACGGCATCGATCATGGCCTCGTCGACCCGACGCAGCCCCTCGGCCACCCGACCCAAGCGAACGAGCACCGTCCCGGATCCGACCAACGCCCCCGCCACCAGGTCCGGGTCATTGCACAGACGCCCGATCCGCAACGCTTCGTCGTAGTGCCGCATCGCGGTCGCGACGTCGTGGGCGACCTCCAAGGCAACGAGGGCCTGCAACTCCTCCAGGCGCCCCAGCGCCGAGCACGGCTCACAACCTTCGAGCAGCGTCGCGGCGCGTTGCGCCCAACCGATCGCGACCGCCTCGTGATGACGAACGGCGTGATCGACGCACAAATCGATCGCCACGCCGGCCGCGCGTCGCACGTCCCGGGCCGCCACCTGCGCGCCGAACGCGCGCTGACGGAACTCGATGCACGACTCGAACTCGCCGAGCCACATCGCGGTCAACCCCGCACGCTCGAGATCTTCGGCTTCGAGGGCCACCTCGGAATCAGCCCGCCCGAACGCCTCGAACGCCGCCGACCAGTCCGACCGATCGAAGGCGGCACGGGCATCCGCCAAGAGCTGCTCGCTGCCATCGACCCCCATGCCGCGCAAACGATAGCGATCGATCGTCCTTCGTCGGGCCGCTCCCCTACCGCATCGGGACCGGCCGCGACCGCAATTCAGCGCTCCGCGGGGCGTGCGACGCCGCTCCACGCGCGACCGAACCAACGTTGAACGCGGCTGGATCCGAACTCACCTTTGTCCGCGGCGAGAGCTTCGGACGGCGCCTCGAAGGTCCCCTTGGGCGGCTGCCCGCTCACGAACATCACGTCGACGCGCGCGACCTTGTCGTTACCGAACTCGAGGTAACACATGCCGTGCCCGTCGTACTCCGAGGAGCCAGGTGTGCCTCGGATGATCGCCGCGATGCGATCGGCGGCCACCGCCGCTTGGCCCTCGGCGAAGACGCCCGCCTTCGGTGTCCCGACGCTCGTCACATCACCAACCGCGAACACGCCCGGGTACGAGGTCTCCAGCGTCAGCGGGTTGACGGGGATCCATCCGTCTACGGTCATGCCCGACTCGGCCACCGCCGCCGGCACGCGGTGAGCAGGCACGCCGAGGAACAAGTCGTATGGCATCTCGGTGCCGTCCGCGAACCTGGCTACGTTCCGAGCTGGGTCGAGCTCGCGTACCAACCGTCCGGGGCACCACTGGATGTCGCGTTCGGCGAACGCCACGAGCAGCGCCTCCGACGCGGCCGGCGATGGCGGGATGGGCACCGGCAACGGCATCACGAGTGAGATCTCGGAGCGCTCGCGCAGGCCGCGCGCCGTCAAGTGATCGTGCATCAGCAGTGCCGTCTCACTCGGAGCAGGCGGACACTTGAACGGCGTCGACGTGACGCCGACGATGACTCGACCACCGTCGAAGTTCGCGAGCACCTCACGGAGCGCGAACGCTCCCTCCACCGTGTAAAACTCGTGACCTCCCTCGCGCAGCCCCGGCGTGGCCTCCGGGTGCAGATCGGCACCGAGGGCGACCACCAAGACCTCCGCATCGAAGGTACCCGCATCGGTCTCGACGCGCTTGGCTGCAGGATCGATCGCGGTCACGGTCGCCTGCACGAACTGCACGCCTGGCTTGACGAAGTCGCGGTAGGGATGGTGGACCGCTTCGGGGAGCGTCCGCCCGAACATGACGTCGAGCTTCGAGAACCCGAAGATGAACCCGTCGCTCCGGTCGATCAAGATCACGTCGGCCGCGTCGCCGAATTCGTCGGACAACCTCGTCGTCAGTTCCAACCCGCCAAAGCCCGCCCCCAAAACCACGATGCGCATTGCCGGACAATACGCGACATGCCGGAGAAAGCAGTCCCGGACGATCCCGTTTTCGCATAACTGCTCCAGAGGAGGCTGTCGCACCAACATGTCGGCAGGTCGGGTTCGGCGGGGCTGATGCCGCGTTCGGTCAGGCGTAGGCGGGCTTCGGGTGCCGCCAGAGCTTGAGGATGTTGTGGGTCGCGGCGATGAG
>JBBQTI010000021.1:0-63611 GCA_038213435.1 Acidimicrobiia bacterium | reverse complement strand
CTGCAACGTCGTCGCGCCGGGACCTATCGTGACCGCGATGACCGACGAGCTGACCGACGACTGGCGCGCGCAGGTGGAGACCGCCGTGCCGCTGGGCCGTTTCGGTACCGCCGAAGAATGCGCGGCGGTCATCGCATTCCTGTGCTCGGAACCCGCCGCGTACGTGACGGGAGCCGTCGTGCCCGTCGACGGCGGCCTGGCCATGGGCCACTGATCGACACCCCGACCGTACATACGAGAGGACACGCAATGGAACGCACCGAAGCGCTCGTCACCATCAAGGAAGTCGCCGCCGAAGTCTTGAGCGTCGATCCCGACCTGGTCACCGAAAGTGCGCGCTTCAAGGAAGATCTCGACGCCGACAGCCTCGACCTCGTCGAGCTCGTGATGGGCCTCGAGGAGCGCTTCGACATCGAGGTGCCCGAGGACGACCTGGAAGGTGTCACCACGATCGGCCAAGCGGTCGATCTCGTGCTCGCGAAGGTCGACGCGTAGGCAATGTCCGACGCGCTCGATCACCGTGGACGGATCCGCGTCGCCGTCACGGGCTTGGGAGTCAAAACCGGCGCGGGCACTGATCTCGATTCGTTCTGGTCGACGCTCGTCGCCGGTCGCTCCACCGCGGCGGGCATCACGCGGTACGACCCTTCGCATCTGCCGGTCCGGTTCGGGTGTGAAGTACGCGACTTCGACGCGGCGCCCTATCTCGGCGCGAAGGAAGCGCGCCGGGTCGATCGCGTCACCCAGCTCGGCTTCGCGGCCGCGGCCGACGCCCTGGCCGACGCGGGCGACCACCGCTGCGATCCCGCGCGCAGCGCGGTCATCGTCGGCACCGGCGTCGGCGGGCTCATCACGCTCGAGGAGCAGGTCGCGGTATACAACGACAAGGGCGCGGCACGAGTCAGCCCGTTCCTCGTTCCGATGATGATGGCGAACGCGACCGCGGGCACGATCGCGATGCAGTTCGGTTGGAAGGGACCGAACTTCTGTGTCGCAACCGCGTGCGCCGCGAGCGCGAACGCGATCGGCGAAGCCGCGCGTCTGATCCGCGACGACAGCGCCGACATCGCGATCACCGGCGGTTCCGAGTCGTGCATGACCCCGACCGCCATCTCTGCGTTCGCACGCATGACCGCCCTGAGCACACGCAACGACGATCCCGAGCACGCGTCGCGGCCGTTCGACGCCGACCGGGACGGCTTCGTGATGGGCGAAGGGGCGGCCGCGCTCGTCCTCGAACGATGGGACAGGGCGGTCAGTCGTGGCGCTCACATCTACGGAGAGGTACTCGGCTACGGGCGCAACGCAGACGCCTATCACATCACCGCGCCCTCGCCGGGCGGTGAGGGCGCGGCCGCGTGCATGCAGCTGGCACTCGACGATGCCGGCCTACCTGCCGCCGCGATCGGGCACGTCAACGCGCACGGAACGTCGACACCGCTGAACGATGCGGCCGAGGCCGAAGCGATCCGGAAGGTGTTCGGCGAGGCGCTGCCGCCGGTGACTTCCACCAAGGGGGTCACGGGACACCTGATCGGTGCCGCCGGCGCGACCGAAGCCATCGCATGTCTGCTTGCCCTCGCGCACGGCACCGTTCCGCCGACCGCGAACCTCGAGCGCATCGGCGACGACATCGCGCTCGACGTCGTCGCGGGCGGGGCGCGCGATCTTGCGCCGGCCCCCGCCCTTTCGAACTCCTTCGGCTTCGGCGGTCACAACGCGACGTTGGTGTTGGCGCCCGCTTCGTGAGTTCCACGCCCCTCCACGCATGGGCCGACGCCGCCGCCTCCGCCGAGATCACCGAGATCGGCGGGCGGCGCGTGGTCGCGTTCCGGGTTGCCGGAGGGAAGCACCACGGGGCGATCGGGGTCAACGGCAGCGCGACCGTCGAGCGTGCGGTGCGACTCGCCGGAGAGCTGCAGGTGCCGCTCGTCGGTGAGCTCGACACGTCGGGCGCCGAACTACGCGACGGCGTCGCCGCGCTCCACGCGTGGGGGCGCCTCGCGCGCGAGCTCGTACAGGTGTCCGGCGTCGTGCCCACGTTGCTGGCGGTGACCGGCACCTGCGTTTCCGGACCGGCGCTCGCCCTCGGCCTCTTCGACCACGTCGTGATGACCGAGGATGCGTTCGCGTACGTGACCGGGCCCGACTCGGTCGAGGACTTCACCGGGGTACGCGTTTCGCGTGCCGAGCTGGGCGGGGCGGCAGTGCACGCGCGGCGAACGGGTGTCGCGTCGCTGGTGGTACCCGACGACCTGGCCGCGCGCGAGGCAATCGAGGCGCTGCTCTGGTACCTCCCCGATCATCATCTCGATGATCCGCCGCGTCTTGCGACCAGCGACGCTCGAGAGCGTTCGTGCGATCTCGCCGCGGCCGTGGTTCCACACCGCTCGACCGCGTCCTACGACGTGCGCGTCGTGGTCGAGGACGTGCTCGACGCCGACTCCTTCTTGGAGCTGCGACCGCGGTACGCGCCGAATCTCGTCACGGGGTACGGGTCGCTCGGCGGTTGCGCGGTCGGCGTCGTTGCGAACCAGCCGATGCAACGCGCGGGCACCCTCGACATCGAAGCGTCGCGCAAGGCGGCCCGGTTCGTGGCGACGTGTGATGTGTTCAACCTCCCGATCATCACCTTCGTCGACACCCCGGGCTTCGAACCCGGTCGCGACCTCGAGTGGCGGGGCATGATTCGCCACGGCGCCGAGCTCGTTCACGCCTACGCGGCAGCCACGGTCCCGCGGCTGTGCGTCGTCCTGCGCAAGGCGTACGGAGGCGCGTACATCGTGATGGACTCGCGCGGCATCGGCAACGACCTCTGCATCGCGTGGCCCAGCGCGGAGATTGCGGTGATGGGCGCGGCGGGCGCGGTCGCGATCCTGAACAAGGGACTCAGCGATCCCGGCCTGGTAGCGGAGTACCGCACAGCCTTCGAGAATCCATACCGTGCGGCCGAACGTGGGCTCGTCGACGCCGTGGTCGATCCGGCGCGAACCCGGCACGTCCTCGTCGACGCGCTCGACGTCCTCGTCCAAAAGCGCGACGCTCGCCCTGTCCGTCGCCATTCGAACACCCCACTTTGATCGGGGGATTCCAAGAACGATGCTGCTCGCCGACAAGCGGATCCTGGTGACGGGTGTGCTCAACGACGCGTCGATGGCGTTCCACGTTGCCCGGCGCGCGCAGAACGAGGGCGCCGAGGTCGTGGTGACGTCGTTCGGCCGCGCGATGAGCCTCACGCAACGCGCCGCGCGACGACTCCCGAGCGAACCAGTGATCGTCGAGCTCGACGTCACCGATCCCGCGCATCTCGAGGCGCTGGCAGAGCGGGTCGGCGGGCATCTCGACGGTGTGCTCCACGCGATCGGCTTCGCCCCCGAATCCTGTCTCGGCGGCGGCTTCCTCACCGCGCCATGGGAAGACGTCGCCATCGCACTCCAGGTCAGTGCGTACTCCTTGAAGGCGCTCGCCGTCGCCTGCCGGCCGCTGATGACCAGTGGCGGGAGCATCGTCGGACTCGACTTCGACAACAGCCGTGTCGCCTGGCCGGTGTACGACTGGATGGGCGTCGCAAAAGCCGCGTTCGAATCGACCGCGCGCTACCTCGCCCGCGACCTGGGCCCTGCGGGTATCCGGGTCAATCTCGTCGCGGCCGGGCCGGTTCGCACGATCGCCGCCCGGAGCATCCCCGGGTTCGAGCGATTCGAGGACGCGTGGGGCGAGCGCGCTCCGCTCGGATGGAACGTCAACGACCCCTCGCCCGTCGCGGCCGCCTGCGTCGCACTGTTCACCGACCTGTTCCCCGCGACGACGGGCGAGGTGATCCACGTCGACGGCGGCTATCACGCGATCGGCGCCTGACCCGTTTTTCTTGCCAACAGTTCGCAAGAAAACCCCCCCGGAGCACGCACTTTTATTGCGAACAGTTGCGCGGGTTTTGCGCAATCTGACGAACGCGTAACGTTCCCCGTCATGTCGCGGGTCATCGTCGCCGGTACCTACGATCCGGACTTCGGACGCAACCGTCGACTGCTCGCGCTGCTCGACGCGGCCGGGCACGAGGTCGTCCCGTGTCACGTCGACCTCTGGCGGGGGGATCGCTACGAGATACCGAACCGGCGTCTGATCTCGACGGTGGCGCGCGCCGCGGCCGCGTACCCGGCCCTCGTCTGGCGGTTCCTGCGCGCACCGCGCGGCGACGTCGTCCTCGTGCTCTACCCGGGGTGGTTCGACGTCGTCGTGCTGGCCCCACTCGCGCGCCTCCGGCGCCTGCCCGTCCTGTTCGATCCGTTCATCTCCGTATGGGACACCGTCGTTTCCGACCGCGGGCTCGTCGGCTCCAAGTCGCTGCCGGGTCGCCTCGTCCGCACGGTCGACCGCGCGAGCTTGCGGCTCGCGCGCCGGGTCATTGCCGACACGCCGAGCCACGCCGACTTCTACGCCGATCTCGCGCGGATCGACCGGGGGCGCATCGGCGTGGTGTGGGTGGGAGCCGACGACGACGTGTTCCGCCCGCGACCACACGTCGTGCCGGCCTCGAGGAGGGTCCTCTTCTACGGCACGTTCATCAAGCTCCACGGCATCGACGTCATCGTGCGCGCCGCGAAATTGCTCGAAGGGGACGACGTCGAGGTGAGGATCATCGGCACCGGCCAAGAAGAAGCACGCGTCGCTCAACTGCTCGACGAGCTCCGGCCCGCGAACGTCCGGCGGATCGACCACGTCGCCCGCGAGCTCCTGGCGGACGAGATCGCGGCGGCGACCGTGTGCCTCGGTATCTTCGGCACGACGGCGAAAGCGCGCCGCGTCGTTCCGAACAAGGTCTTCGAATGCGTGGCCGTCGGACGTCCCGTCGTCACGGCCGGCACCGAAGGGATCCGGAGCGCGTTCACCGCCGACGAGATCGCGATGGTCCCGCTGGGTGATCCCGAGGCGTTGGCCGCCGAAATCAGACGGCTGCTCGCGGCGCCCGCACGGCGAGAGGAGATGGCGCTCGCCGCGCGTGAGCACTACCTGAAGGACTTCGCCACCGATTCCCTCACTCGCGCCCTCAACGCTGAGCTCGAGGCGACGATGCGTCCTCGTCGCTGACCGCGTCGCCCGCGGCGGCCGCACGCGCCGCGGCGAGCCGCGCCGGTCGCAGGCGCTGCGACGCGATCGCGGCCAGGATCCCTTCGGTCGCCACCGAAACCAGCCGCTGGTACACGCTTGCGGCCACGATCACCGATGTCGGGAACACTCCGTGCAGGATCCCGACCAGCACGGCCTCGCGTATTCCGACGCCGGAAGGAATGGGAACGGCAAGGAAGCCGATCGTCCACGCGACCGCATACGCGGCGAAGACGAGCACCGGATGGTGCAGCGCACCGAAGCTGCCGATGAGCATCACATAGGCGGCGCTGGTCGCGGCGAGGGTCACGACGCTCGCAAGACACGCGCGGACGATTGCCATCTGCGACGGTACGACGTCGAGCGACGCATTGCGTGTGCGCGGAATCGCGTGGAGCAACTTGACCATCCAGCGCCGGTCGAGGACCGCGACGGCCGCGACGCCCCCCAGACCGAGGAGCACGCGAGGCAGAATCGCGACCGACGACCATACGAACGCCAGCAGCAGTGCGAAGGTGCAGCCGGCGACGGCCTGCGTCAGGGCCATCACGGTGAAGGCCGTCACGCTCCGGCCGACGCGCACGCCAATCGACCGTGCGAGACTCACGAGACCCGCGGCTTGCCAGATCGCGCCGGGGACGTACTTGCCGAGTTGCGACACCAAGAGCGACGCACCGTGGTCGAGGCGGTTCCCGGACTCGAGAAGACTGACCCACGCGACGGCGGCGGCGGCGAGGCCGACGGCAACGAGGAGCACCGCGCCCCCCAGACGCGCGACCGAAGGCAGGCGACCGTTGGTCTCGTTCCACGCGTCGGCGAGCGTGTACGCGAAGAACGCGAGCGCGAGCACGACGAAAACGCCGGCCGCGACGCGGCGGACGCTGCGGCGCACTTTCACGGCAACATGCGGGCAAGCGCGACGAAACCCGTGCCGAGATCACGCGACGCGAACGGTGCCTGTAGCACGCGAAAGGGTGCCGCGAGCGCGGCGCACGCGGCCAGGCTCGCGGCCGAATGCGGTTGCAACAAGCGCCCGCTTGCCGCCGTGCGCTGCTCGGGGGTCGGCGCGAGCTCGCGACGCCGGGCGAGTTGATTGCGCCCCCACTCGAGGACCTGACCCAGACCGACTCCGTGTGACGTCAGGCGGACGACCGTGAAACCTGCCTTCTCGAGCTTCACAACGAGCTCGTCGCGGTCGTAACGGCGGTAGTGGCCGACGAGCTCGTCGTGCGGTCCGAACCGATCGGCGTGCGCCGGGACGCTGAGGAGCACATGGCCACCTGCGTTCAGACGCGCGCGCCATTCCGCGAGCGCGGCGATGTCGTCGGCGATGTGCTCGAGCACTTCGAACGCGCACACGATGTCGAAGCGCGCGTCGGGCACGTCGTCGAGGTTGGCGACGATACGACCTCGCCCAACCCGCCTGAGGCGTGCCTGCGCAAGCGCCCGTGAACGGTCGTCGTGTTCGACTCCGACGTAGTCGAAGCGGTGCGCGATCCATGTCGCCGACGCGCCCTCCCCGGCCCCGATCTCGAGCACCGATTGCGGCCCGGCCCGCAATATGGCGCGCCGGATCGCGTCGAACCGCAGCCAGGCGTTCGTGGCGAACGGAGGAAGCACGTCAGATTCTCGCGCGGCGTGCGGCTCAGCGGTGGATTCTCGACTCGATCCGCCGGTCGGGCACGAGCCACATGAGCGCGACCACGATGTACAGCCCGAGCGCGACCCACCGGCTCAAGAAGGCGATCGGCACCGCCGCGGTGTAGATGACCGGCGAGATCTTGCCTTTCAGGTCGTTACCGAGGGCGGCTGCAAGTGTCGAGTCGGGACCCTGCGCGGCGATGATCACGGTCTTGAGCACGTAGTACGCGATCGCGGCCAGCAGCAGCACGCCGCCGTAGGCCGCGGTCGGCAGCGCGGCGAAGTGGTTCCCGCCCATCCAGCCGGTGAAGAACGGGAACAGCGACAGCCAGAACAGCAGATGGAGGTTCGCCCAGAGGACTGCGCCGTTGATCCGCTGCGTGGCCATCAGCAGGTGGTGATGATTGTTCCAGTAGATACCGAGATTGACGAAGCTGAGCACGTAGGTGACGAAGACCGGCGCGAGAGGCCGGAGCGCGGAGGCGTCGGAACCGTGCGGGATCCGAAGCTCGAGCACCATGATGGTGATCAAGATCGCGATGACGCCGTCGCTGAAGGCTTGAACCCGATCCTTCTCCACGCCGAGTCCCGGCGGGCCTAGCCCATGTCCGCGAGCACGCGCTCGATCTTCGGCACGGTGTCCTTCGGGCTGACCTTGTAGAAGACGCCCGCCAGCTTGCCCTTCTCGTCGATCACGAACGCGGAGCGCACGATGCCCATGAATTTGCGCCCGTACAGCGACTTCTCGTCCCAGACCCCGAAGGCCTCGGCAACCGAATGGTCGGTGTCGGCAAGGAGCGGGAACCCGAGGCCGTACTTGTCGTCGAACTTCTTCTGCTTCTCGACCGGGTCGGGGCTGATCCCGAACACGACGGCATTCAGCTTCTTCAGTTGCGGGAAGGCGTCGCGCAGACTGCACGACTGTTGGGTGCAGCCGGGCGTGTCGGCCTTCGGGTAGAAGTAGACGACGACCCGATGACCCTTCGCACCGGAGAGCTTCACTGCCTTGCCGTTCTGGTCCTTCAGCGTGAAGCCCGGTGCTTTGTCGCCCACGGCGAGTTTCGTCATCTGACCCTCCGAGATACCGATGCCATGCGCCCGTAGCATGCCGCGCGTGCCGCGGTCTTCGCTCGTTCGGCTCGCGGCGCCGCCGGAAGCGGTGGGTGCGGCCGCGGTGGAACGACTCGGAGCGGTACCGGCCGGCAACGGAACCTTCGAGATCCCGGGACCCCTCGACCGGCAACCGTCGGTCGCGCTCGCGCTGAGCTTGACCGCGGCGGACGATGGAACCGATGTCGCGATCACGTCGACGGGCGAGATCGACATCCCCTTCTTCGGGTGGTTCTTCCCGCCGCTCGTCCGGATCGCGCACCGGCGCGCGCATGCTCACGCGATCGAGACGCTCCGCGCCGCGCTCGACGGCCGGCCCGATCCGGCGCCGCCGAAAACCGTCGTCGGGCTCCCGCCGGTCGCGTTCAGTCCCGAGCAGGCGACGTTCCTCGCAACCGCTTCCCTCGCGGTCGCGATCGTGACATTCTCGGCCGCCCTGTTCGGGCAACTAACGAGCCCGATCAGCCACTCGTTCGGCGCATCCGACGCGACGATCGGAGTAGCGCTCGCGCTCACTCGCCTCGGCGCGCTGTTCGCGCTCTTCGCGATCGCGATCGCGGATCGCCGCGGGCGCCGGACGTCGATCCTCGTCGGCGTCATCGGGTCGGCGGTGGTCTGCGCGCTGTCGGCGGTCGCGCCCAACCTCGGAACATTCACCGCGGCGCAGGTGGTCCAGCGCGGTCTCGTCGGCACCACCGGAACGGTCGCGTTCCTCGCCGTCGTCGAGGATGCGCCGGAAGGGGCACGCGCGTACGCGGCGTCGATGCTCGCGCTGGCGAGCGGATTCGGTTTCTCCTTCTCGGTGGTGACCCTACCGCTCGCCGACATGGCGTTGTGGACTTGGCGGATCCCGTTCGCACTCGGAGGCGCGACGCTCCTGCTCGCGCCGGTCGTCGCGAGGCACCTGCGGGAGACGACGCGTTACACGGCGCTGGCCGCCCGGACCGACGTGGCGCGCGGCCGGGCGCGGGAGGTCTTCGACCGCCACCGGCGCCGGTTCGTCCTGCTTGCCATCGTCGCGTTCCTGACGAGTGTGTTCAGCGCACCGTCGTCGCAGTTCATGAACAAGTACCTGACCGACATCCGGGGCTTCTCGAACACCAACATCGCGCTGTTCCGCGCGGTCACCACAGCCGTGCCCGGCCTCGTGGGAATACTTCTCGGCGGCCGCCTCGCCGACGCGCGCGGGCGCCGGCCGGTCGCCGGGATCGCTCTCGCGCTGGCTTCGGGCGCGCAGATGATCTTCTTCCTGACCGGCGGTGTCACGCTGTGGTTGACATCGGCGACCGCGATCTTCCTCGCGGGCGCGGGCGGCATCGCGCTCGGGACGCTCGACGCCGAGCTCTTCGCCACCGAGGTGCGCTCCACGGCGAACGCGATGCTCTACGTCGTCGGCGTCCTCGGCGCGACCAGCGGGCTCCTGCTCGCGGGCGGGCTCTCGGACCAGCTCGGCGGGATCGGCCGTTCGGTCGCGCTCACGGGGATCGGCTCGTTCCTCGTCGCACTCGTCGTCGTCCCGCTGCTGCCGGAATCGGCGGCACGGTTGCTCGACGAATTGAGTCCGACGCAAACGACCGCCGAGCACGACGAGTACGGTCCCGATCCATGAGCGTCCGCACGACGACCGTCGTACTCGACGGGCTCGCCTTCCCCGAAGGGCCGCGCTGGCACGACGGCCGCCTCTGGTTCTCGGATCAGCACGACACGCGCGTGGTGGCGATGACAGTCGACGGAACCGCCGAGACGATCGTCGAGGTTCCGCAGCAGCCGTCGGGGTTGGGATGGTTGCCCGACGGGCGGCTGCTCGTCGTCTCGATGCTCGATCGCATGCTGATGCGACTCGAGGGCGATGGGGCTCTCGTCGTGCACGCCGATCTCTCCGGGTTCGCGCCCGCATCGTGCAATGACATGGTGGTCGACGCACGCGGTCGCGCCTACGTCGGCAACTTCGGCTTCGACATGTACGCGGGCGCGAAGCCAAAGAAGACATGCCTGGTCGCGGTCGAGCCCGACGGCCGCGCTCACGTCGCAGCCGAGGAGCTCGCATTCCCGAACGGTTCCGTCATCACCGCCGACGGGTCGACCCTCCTGGTTGGTGAGAGCATGGCAAGCCGAATCAGCGCCTTCGACATCGCGCCCGACGGCATGCTCGGGAATCGGCGCGTCTGGGCGCAGCTGGAGGGTGCCACCGTCGACGGCATGTGCCTCGACGCCGAGGGGGCGGTCTGGGTCGCGTGTCCTCTCACCGGGCGCGTGCTGCGCGTTCGCGAAGGCGGCGAGGTCGTCGACGAGGTGACGGGCACGCACCCCGGCGCGTTCGCGTGCATGCTCGGCGGCGGCGACCGGCGCACGCTCTACGTCTGCACCGCTCCGACCCACGTGCCCGAGGAGGCTCGGGCGGCGCACGGCGGTCGGATCGAAGCCGTTTCGGTCGAGGTGCCGGGAGCCGGCCGGCCCTGATTCGCCGGATCCACGTCTCGTCGCGCGGGAAACCGGCGAACCGGAGCCGCCCGGTCCCGCTCGACCAATGCCCGGGGTAGAGCAGCCACGAGGGAGACCGGGCCACTACTACTCCGGCCCTCACAACACGCTACTGAGCAGTACTTTCATCGAGCTTTCACGCACACTCGACGGGTCGTCGTCAGTTTTGGGCGATGCTTTCCCATCCCTCGGGCGGTGACGCGAGCCGCCAGTACTGCTCGGGCGCGGGCGCGGCGAGCTTGGCGTCGATCTGCCAGTCGTCCTCGAGCGCCCGCAGCTGAGACGGGTAGCAGGCGATGGCGGCCGCCTTGCGCGTCTCGTCAGCATCAATCGGCGGACACACCGGCGTCGGCCACAACCGGCGCCGGAACAGGGACGACACGCGCCACGCCAGCATCCCGGGGATGTGCTTGTAGCCAAAGTCCTCGTAGCACCACCACGACAGCTCGGCGCCGAGCCGGTCACGGGCAAGCATGCAACCGCGGTGGGTCACGTCGTGGTCGGGATTCGCGAGGCCGAACGGCGCGAGCACGAGCGTCGGCGCGAGGGGGCCGAGCGTCGTGACCAGCACGTCCGCGATGACCTCCGGTGCGACCGGGCGATCGCCGGGGTTGTAGCTGTGCTCGACGAGGTCGAGGTGCATCGGCGTCGCGTCGAGGTGCGCGAGCGCGGCTCGGTCCTCCCGGCGCCGCGCGTCCATGACGTCGTCGCCCGGCGCGAACCCGCTCTGGCCGTCCCAGGTTCTCATCGGCTCCGGATACGCCTCCGGATTGCCCGCGAACACCGTCACCACGGTCACGCCCGGATGCTGTGCCATGAAGCGGGCGCAACCGAGCACCGCGTCGTCGAGATGCGGGGAGACGATGACGACGCGATCGAGCTCGCCGTCGTCCGGCAGACCCCACCCGCGCATCGGGAACGAGACGTCTCGGATCCGCTGCGGCTCGTTGCGCTCAGGTCGTGCGACGGTCACGACGCTTCGTCCTCCGGCTCGTCTGCTTGTACAGCGTGCGGAATTCCGCGTAGCGGTCGTCGTAGATCGCGCGGTTCGCGCGGTCGGGCGTGTAGCTGCCAGCGATGCGCACGTTGCGCGCGAGATCGTCGACGCCGATCCGCCCGAGCGCGATCCCCGCCAGGAGCGCGGCACCGCGGGCATTGGCGCGGATGGGATGCTCCACCTGGCGGATCTCACGATCGAGCACGTCCGCCATGATCCGGCACCAGAGCTCCGACTGCGCGCCCCCACCGATGAAGTGCAACCACGGGAACGGCCGGCCCACGAACTTCTCGACCGTTTCCAGCAACCAACGGCTGTTGTAGGCGACCCCTTCGAGCACCGATCGCACGAGATGACCGCGCGTCGTTGCGAGCGACAAGTTGTGCCATCCCGCCCGTAGCGTGTGATCGTCGACCGGTGTCCGCTCGCCGTTCAACCACGGCGTGAAGACCACACCGTTGCTGCCGGGCGCCACCGAACCCGCGATCGTGTCGAGCCGCCTGAGGTCGTCACCCGTCTCGAGCGCGTGCTCGCGCAACCATTCCAGACAGCCGCCCGCCACCTCTTGCTCGTCCGCGACGTAGTACTTCCCCGGGAGCGGCGACGGCAGCGACGCGATGCCGTGGAGGAGATCCGTCTTCTTGAAGGGCACGTGGCAGGTCAGCCACGACGAGGTACCGACGTAGAGGTGACCCTCGAAGTCTCGGACCGCACCCGATCCGATCGCGGCCGACTGCAGATCGGGCGTCCCGCCCACGACGGGGATGCCCGCGGGCACGCCGAGCTCCTTCGCCGCCCGCTCGGTGAGCGGGCCGACGACAGAGGTAGCAGGAATGAGATCGGGCAGTTGGCCGCGGTCGAGGTGCGCGATGCGAAGCAGGTCGGGGTCGTAGTCGACGCGGGCCGGGTCGCGGTTGTCGGTCACCCAATGGAGAACGATGGAGTCGTGCGTCGCCGCGCACCGGCCGGTGAGCTCGTAGTTCAGCCAGTCCTTGGGCTCGAGGTACTTCCACGTCGCACGCGCGACATCAGGTCGTTCGCGCTGCAACCAGAGGATGTGCGAGATCGAGTCCTTGCCGGAAAGTGCGGGCGCGCCTCCCGTCCGGCTGATCCACGTACGCAGCTTGCGCGGTTCGTAACCCTGCACCCTCAGCGCGCCGCCCACGATGCGCCGGGTCTCGGCCGCGCCGCGCGAGTCCATCCAGATGATCGCGTCGTGCAACGGCGTGCCGTCGCGATCGATCGGGACGGTGCCCGACCATTGGGATGTGACGGCAATGGCTCCGACGTCGTCCGGCGAGATGATCGTGCGTTCCATGAGGCGTTGCGCGGCGCTCACCGCGCCGTTCCACCACGCGCTCGGCGATTGCTCGACGCCCCCGTCGGGCAGCACGTTGAGGTCGACGGGTGTGAAATCCCCGTCGACGAAGACGCCGTCGAACGTGAAGAGCGCGACCTTCGGTCCGGAGGTGCCGAGATCGATGGTGAGAACGTGCTCGGTCACGCCGCGCTCCCGCTCACTGCTCTCGACGCCTGCGGAGACCGTGGCCGAAGAAACCACCCTGGGGTCGCGCGTGCGCGTGGTAATGATCGGGACTGTTGCGCATGTTGTCGTCCACCAATATGGCGTTATATGCAAGATACTTGAGCTTGGGTGGTCACGACGTACGGTCGCGGTCATCCTGCGCCGTATCCGATCACGCTGGCCGACGCGCGTCGAGCTCGGAGTCCGCGCACGCCGCTTTCGGGGCTCAGAACGGCAAATATCGCGCTGTGGGCTCAGGGAGCTTGCTGAAATATCCGAACGGCTTCGTAGTTCCCTCGCCACAGCCCGGGGGCGTCCGGGGTCGGCTTGGCACCGAAACGTGCGACGAGTGACGACCGGGGACCGACCCACTTCAGCCCCGCTCGCGAGACGGACCGACGACGATGAAGCGGAACGTCGCTTTCTCCGCCGCGCTCAGTTCCCGAGCAGCGGAACGAGCCACGACCTGCGCGTGAATGCGTCGTAGCTCGGAAGGCAGGAAGGCGAGTTCCGTGGCGATGAGAACGCCGTCGCGGTCGGTGGTGTGCTCCTGTAACCACTCGCGAGCGCGGACCCGTGAATCACTCAGGTGTAGTCGCGTGTCGAAATGCGATCGCAATCCTCCAACGACCAGCACCGCCGAGACCGCGGTCGTGAGTACGACCACGCAGACGACCGCCGCTCGGGGTCGGTGGAACCGTCGCGCGAGCGTGTCGGAGATCGCGACGATGCCGACCGCTGCGGCAATACCCAGGAACGGGAGGACGGGCAAGAGGTTCCGTAACGGCTGGAAGCGATAACGGCCGAGATATGCGTACAGGATCGATGAGGTCGCGACGAACCCGATCGTTAGCGATCGCCAACGTGCAGAGCGGGCGAGCACGAGGAGCCCCGTCGCGGCGAAGATCAACACGACCCAGCCGACTTCGTGGGTGTCCATCAACGACCGGAAAGAGGACTTGGTCGCCGCGCAGTGCTGGTACTGGCGCGACAGGTAACGCAGGTCTTCCATCACACCGTCGAGACGCAAGACCAGGGCCGGCATCGTGAGGATCGCGGCTGTGACTGCACCTCCCAAAGCGCTCAGAGCCAGCACTGCTCGTCGCGACTGTGACTTATCGCGGTCGAACGCGACGCGACGACTATGAGCACTACCAAGAGGAACAGCCCGGCCTGATACTTCGAGCTCAGGGCGAGGCCGGCAGCCACCCCCGCGGCGATCGACGCCCGCATTGGATATCGAGCGTCCGGCAGCCGGGCCGCAAGCAGCAGGGTCGCCATTGCGAAGAACGCGGCCGGCGTGTCGACGATCACGATCGAGGCGCGCGTCACGAGCGCCGGAAGTAAGGCGGTGATCACGCCGGCCACGATTCCTGCCCGCCGTCCCCTCAGGCGAGTTGCGAGCAGCATCGCGAAGAGTACGGTGCCCACGCTCGCGAGCAGCACCAAGACGCGCCCCGCGACGATAAGCGTTTTGGGTTCGACGATGTCGTAATATCCCGCGTTCCTCGACTCGCGTGCTCCTGCCTTCGATTCGTCGCTGCCGCGAACGAAGTCGAACACCCGCACCGAGACGGCTGCTGCTTCGATCACCAGTGTTGGGTACTGATATACCCCTGGATCCCAGGTCGTCCTCGCGACGAGGCGCTCGGCCGGGATCAGCACGTGACCCTCATCCCTGTAAGACGTGTACGGCAACCCGGCTGTCAGCGTCGCAGCACGAACGACTGTGGCAACAACCACTATCGCGAAGATCGCAGCCAGGTACCAGCGTCGCCGCCGCACCTCCTGCGAAGCACGTCCGCGTTCCGCGGCAGAGACCGTGCGGTTCGGGTCTCCTCTCTCATGCTCGTCGTCAGTCACCGCAGATACGTTCATCCGACGCAATCCTCGCATCGAACCGAGGAGACCGCCTACCGACATTCTCGTCGGCACACGACCGAGATCGCGCGAGGACGTCGTCGAGGCACGGCGAACGAAGGTATTCGCAGAGGTCAATCAACCGACGTTCTCGAAGCTTGCCACCCCCTCGTCGAAATCTGCCGGTACGTCGCATTCGAGTCCCTCGATCGAGAACTCGTGCGAGTTGCTCCGTTCGTGCGGTACCTCAAGCCTGATGTCCTCCAAGAAATCTCGAACTCGGGTGAGATCGAGGACACCTGAACCGCGCGGACTTGCGGCAGCGGAGCGTTACCGCGTCAGGTATACGGACCAGCGGAGCCGGTGTTGCGCTTCATGCCGTGGCCGAACAAGCCGCCCTGCGGCCGCGTGCGCCTGTTGAACCAGTTTCCCGATCCCCCGAACATGGACATCGGCGAGGGACTGCGTACTGCGGTGCGAAAGATGACCGAAGCGAAGTTGCAGCCTCCGAAGTTCATGATCGACGCCAACGATTTCGT
This sequence comes from Acidimicrobiia bacterium, assembly GCA_038213435.1. Taxonomy (GTDB): domain Bacteria; phylum Actinomycetota; class Acidimicrobiia; order IMCC26256; family PALSA-610; genus PALSA-610. The sequence goes on along the minus strand of JBBQTI010000021.1, from coordinate 48,352 downwards.
CGTCAGCCTCAGACACACACCACTCGCACGACCGCACGAGATCGTCATGGAGTACCTCGCATCGCACGACATAACGAACTCGATCGCGCGCGGCCTGACGGGCATCACGTCGGAGAACTCGATGAAGGAAGTGTTCTACGGGCTGAAGAAGACGAACACGATCGAGATGCTGCCGGGAAAGCGCGGAAGCGCATCCGCGTGGCGAAAGGTGCGATTCTGATCGCGTGGCCCGCGACTTAGCGATCCGATGCCGGCGTCGGCGGCGACTGCTACATCGACCCTTCGAGGCAATTCCCCGGGCCGAACGCGGTGCACCAAACGGCATGCTGGTCACTCATTCACGGGTACAGGTTGATCCGCAACATTGCATTCAACGGCAGTCGCGCGCTGGCACCTAGGTTCTACGGGCAAGGCCGTGACCGAAGAATCCACCGACCGGGCGCGCGTGCGCGTGGTAATGATCGGGAATGTTGCGCAGGTTGTCGTCGACGTAGTGTTCGAAGGTGAAGTGTTCCGAGACCACCATGGCGAGCTGGTCGTGCATGTGTGCGAGCTGATCCGTCGGCGGTGCCACCCCGTGGCTCCGCCACACGACCATCGGGACCGCGCAGATCTCACACTCGGCGATCCAGCAGACATCGTCCTCGTGGAACCACGGTGTGATGCGCGCCGCCTCACAGAGATCGCAGGCGGCGTGTACGAGATCGTCGGCCATGCCTCGACGATACGACACGACCCCTCCCTGCCTCCCGACGACCGTTTGGCGCCTCCGCGACCCCCCTCCGTGAAGGCACCGAGTGAGAATCGAATATGCTCTGCGCTCCGACGGCATCGGCAGACGCGTCAACGAGCATCACGGATGCACGCGGGCTGCCTGTTCGACGGCGAAGATAGGGACCGAATGAAGGGTTTGATCCTGGCGGGCGGCGCCGGCACCCGGTTACGACCGATCACCCACACGAGCGCCAAGCAGCTCGTCCCCATCGCCAACAAGCCCATCCTTTTCTACGTGGTCGACGACATGGCGGCGGCCGGGATCAAGAACATCGGTGTGGTCGTCTCACCCGAGAGCGGCGCCGAGATCGAGTTCGCCCTCGGTGACGGCTCGCAGTTCGGCGTCGAGCTGACCTACATCCCGCAGGCGGATCCGCTCGGCCTGGCCCATTGCGTGCTCGTCGCAGCCGACTTCCTGGGCGACGACGACTTCGTCATGTACCTGGGCGACAACATGCTTCAGCAGGAGCTGCGGCCGCTCGTCGACCGGTTCCTCGCGGATCGGAGCCGACAGCCCGAGCTGGACGAGCGCCACGCGCAACTTCCGGCCGCGCAGATTCTCCTCGCGCACGTCGACGATCCTCGCCAGTTCGGGGTGGCCGAGGTGAACGCCCACGGTGGTGTCGTGCGGCTGGTCGAAAAGCCCGCCGATCCGCCGTCCGATCTCGCGCTCGCGGGCGTCTACATCTTCGACAAGCGCGTGCACGAGGCTGTCAACGCGATCGAGCCGTCCGCGCGCGGCGAGCTCGAGATCACGGACGCGATCCAGTGGTTGATCGATCGCGGCTATCCGGTCATGCACGAGGTGCTCGAAGGTTGGTGGATCGACACGGGAAAGAAGGACCCGCTGTTGCATTGCAACCGCCTCGTCCTCGACACGATCGTTCCCCGCATCGACGGCGAGATCGATGTCGAATCTCGCGTCGAAGGTCGGGTGGTGATCGAAGCGGGTGCGTCCCTCGAGGCTTCGGTTGTTCGGGGGCCGGCGATCATCGGGGCGGGAACGCGGCTCGTCGACACGTATGTGGGTCCGTACACGGCGATCGGCGCCAACTGCGAGCTGCGCGACGCCGAGATCGAGCACTCGGTCGTGTTCGAACGGAGCCGGATCATCGGCGTTCACCACATCCACGATTCTCTGCTCGGACGCGAGGTCGAGGTCGTGCGCAGCGGCGACCGCCCCAAGGCGACCCGCCTGATGCTCGGTGATCACTCCCGAGCCGATTTGGAGTAACCATGGCATCCATCTCCGAGAGCAAGCTCATCAGTGGCGTCTTCCACGTCGTCCCCTCGGTCCACCGCGACCGGCGCGGGCTGTTCGTCGAGACGTACCGCCGCGAATGGATACCGAGCGGGCGCGAGATGATCCAGGCAAACCGCGCCGATCGTTCCGCGGGTTGCCTCGTCGGACTGCATTACCACCTCCATCAGGCCGACTACTGGTACGTGCCGTTCGGCCGTGCCCGCGTCGTGCTCCACGATCTGCGAGTCGGGAGCTCGACCGACGGCACGACGGAAGTTTTCGATCTGGGTGAACCCGAGACCGGCGAGAACACCCACGGCGGCGTGCTCATCCCGCCGGGCGTTGCTCACGGCTTCGCCTCACTGACCGACATGACGATCACCTACCTGGTCGACGGCTATTACAACGCGGCCGACGAGCTCGGCGTCGCGTGGGACGATCCGCAGATCGCAGCCGACTGGGGAGTCTCGAACCCCGAGCTCTCCGATCGCGACGCCGCCAACCCGAAGCGCGCCGAGATCCCCGAACACACCCGCCCGATGTGGCCGATGCGAACATGAAGCTGCTCGTCACGGGTGGCGCCGGCTTCATCGGCTCCAACTTCGTGCGCTGGTGGGCCCGCGAACGCCCGGGCGACACTGTCGTCGCGTACGACGCCCTGACCTATGCCGGCAACCGCGAGAGTCTGCGAGACGTGCGGCACGAATTCGTGCACGGCGACATCGGCGATCTCGCGTTCGCCGAGGAGACGATGCGGGGGCACGCGATCGACGTGGTGGTGAACTTCGCGGCAGAGTCACACAACTCATACGCGATCACGAACCCGGGGATCTTCTTCCGCACCAACGTGGTCGGCACGCAGACCTTGTGCGAAGCGGCACGGCGCGCCGGCATCGCCCGTTTCCATCACGTCTCGACGTGCGAGGTATACGGCGATCTTGCGCTCGACGCGACCTCACCCTTCACGGAAACCTCTCCGTACGCGCCGCGCACGCCGTACAACGCTTCCAAGGCTGGCGGCGACCACGCGGTGCGGGCGTATTACGAGACGTTCGATCTCCCGATCACGATCACGAACTGCGCCAACAACTACGGCCCGTACCAGTTCCCGGAGAAGGTGATTCCGCTCTTCGCGACGCGTGCCATCGACGATCAATCCATCCCGCTGTACGCGTCGACCAAGAACCGGCGGGAGTGGATCCACGTCGACGATCACTGCCGGGCGATCGCGCGCATTCTCGACGACGGACGCGTGGGAGAGACCTATCACGTCGGCACCGGCGAGGAGCGCAGCATCGAGGAGATCGCCGACGCGGTGCTCTCGGCGCTCGGCAAGCCCGACTCGCTGAAGACGATCGTCCCGGACCGCCCGGGTCACGACCGGCGTTATCTGCTCGACGCCGCGAAGATCCGGGCGGAGCTCGGTTGGGAGCCGCAGGTCGGATTCGAGACCGGCCTCCGGGAGACCGTCGAGTGGTACGCGGCGAATCGCGACTGGTGGGAACCGCTTTTGGAGCGCGCGCCCGTCGACGAGACCGCCGCGTGGAAGTGACCTGAGCATTGCGCGTCCTCGTAACGGGCGCGGGTGGCATGGTCGGCCGCGAGGTCGTCGAGGCGCTGCAGCCGCACGAGGTCATCGGCCTCGCCCACGCCACGCTCGACGTCGGCGACCGCGACGCCGTGCTCGGTGCCATCGGCGCCACCCATCCCGACGCGATCGTGCACTGCGCGGCGATGACGGCAGTCGACGCGTGCGAGTCGGAGCCCGACCGGGCCTTTCTCGTGAACGCGCTCGGGGTCCGGTTCGTCATGGAGGGAGCGCGGCGCGCCGGCGCGTACGTGGTCACGCTCTCGACCGACTACGTCTTCGACGGCTCGCAATCCGAGCCGTACGACGAGTGGGACACGCCGAATCCCACCTCGGTGTACGGGCAGTCGAAATTGGGTGGCGAGCTCGAGGTCGACCTCGAGTGTGCGGTCGTCCGGACCTCGTGGGTCATCGGGCGCTACGGCGCGAACATGGCGAAGACCGTGTTACGACTGGCCGCGGGCGACTCGCCGATGCGCTTCGTCGACGATCAGCGAGGCTGTCCCACCGTCGCGGCCGATCTCGCCACGATGTTGCGCACCTTCGTGGTCGAGCGCTTGCCCGGCAAATGGCACGTGACCAATCAGGGGGCCGTCAGCTGGTTCGAGTTCGCGGGCGAGGTGTTGCGCGCCGCCGGCCTCGACCCCGCGCGCGTCGAGCCGATCGCGACCGCCGATCTCGATCCGCCCCGGCCCGCTCCGCGCCCGGCGAACTCCGTGCTCGACAATCGCGCCCTACGCCTCGCCGGTCGGAAGCTGCTTCCCGACTTTCGCGAGTCGCTGCCGGAGCTCGTGCGCGCTATCCGCTGAACAAAGGCCGGTGCAAGCCGCCTCGATCACTCACGTAACCGCACTCGCCAGAGCAGCGCGAGATCGGGCATTGTGCGTGCGTCGGACCCGACGCAAGGAGCGGCTGTGCGAGTAACGAGAATCACTGCGAACCTGCGAGTCGCGGATATCGACGCCGCGCGCGGTTTCTATACCGACTACCTCGGTCTGAACGTGGAGGGGTTCAACCTCGGGTGGGTCGCTCAATACCGATCGCCAGACGGCAAGGCCATCATCCAGCTCGTCACCCGAGACGCCACAAGTCCCGAGGACTCGGTCATTTCAGTGGCCGTTGGGCGCGATGTCGACGAGGCCTACGCGGAAGCACAGCGCCGCGGCTACGAGATCGTTCATCCGCTGACCGAAGAACCCTGGGGCCTTCGCCGGTTCTTGGTGCGCGCCCCGGACGGCTCCGTCATCAATATCGTCAGCCACACCGACGAGTAGCTCTGAAATCTCCGGTCGGTTCGTTGGTCGCGCGGCACACTTGCGCCTGTGTCGCAGCCGAGAATGCACGACGACGAGGTGGAAACGGACGCCGAACTTGTGCGCCGTCTGCTCCGTTCGCAGCATCCGCAGTGGGCCGATCTCCACATCGAGCGAGTCGCGTCTGCCGGTACCGACAACGCCATGTACCGCTTGGGCGACGACCTTGCCGTTCGGCTTCCGCGCATCCATTGGTCGGTGGACAGCGTGACGAAGGAGCAGCATTGGCTGCCGGTCCTCGCTCCCCGACTCCCGCTCGCTTTGCCGCTACCCGTGGCAACCGGCGACCCAGAAGGACTCTTTCCGTACCCATGGAGCATCGTGCGCTGGCTCCCCGGCCAGGTAGCCCAACTCGAAGACTTGGAAGATCCGGTTCAGGCGGCGCTCGACCTCGCTGCTTTCGTGCGGGCGCTCCAGGCCGTCGATCCCGCCGGTGGCCCGAAGCACCACCGTGGATATCCGGTCCGTCGGCAAGAAAAGGGAGTGCGCGACGGCATCGCGGGTCTCCGGGGCGAGCTCGACGGCGATGCCATTGCCGAAGCGTGGAGCCGAGTCACGGCGGCACCCGATTACGACGGCGCTCCGGTTTGGTTCCACGGTGACCTCGCGTATCTCAACCTGCTCGCGCAGGACGGAAAGCTGAGTGGCGTCATCGACTGGGGTACGTGCGGCGTGGGCGACCCCGCGATCGAGACAATCATCGCTTGGAGCCTGTTCCCGCCGGACGCTCGAAATGCGTATCGCGAGGCCCTCGAGATCGACGATGACACCTGGGAACGAGGCAAAGGCTGGGTGCTGACGGGAGTTTTCGGAATCCCCTACTACCGCGACACGAACCCGCTTCTCGTTGAGGACAAGATCAGAGCGATCGAGGCGGTATTGGCCGACGCGACCTGAGAGGGCGACGGGTCAGAGGCGATCGACGATGGCGCGGGCGAACGCGCTGGTCTTGACCTCGGTCGCGCCGTCCATGAGCCGGGCGAAGTCGTAGGTGACGATCTTCTCCGCGATCGTCGCCTCCAGGGCACGCTCGATGTCCTTCGCCGCCTTCGACCACCCGAGGTGCTCGAACATCATCACGCCCGAAAGCAACACCGAGCTCGGGTTGACCTTGTCCTGGCCGGCGTACTTCGGAGCAGTGCCGTGCGTCGCCTCGAAGATCCCGTGACCCGTCATGTAGTTGATGTTGCCGCCGGGTGCGATCCCGATTCCGCCGACCTGCGCGGCGAGCGCGTCCGACAGGTAGTCGCCGTTCAGGTTGGTGGTCGCGATGACGTCGAAGTCTTCGGGCCGGGTCAGCACCTGCTGCAAGGTGATGTCGGCGATGTTGTCCTTCACCAATACCTTGTCGCCGGGCTTGCCGTCGCAGTCGTCCCAGCCGACCGCGACGTCGGCGAACTCCTCCCGCACCAGCTCGTAGCCCCAGTTGCGGAACGCGCCTTCGGTGAACTTCTGGATGTTGCCCTTGTGTACGAGCGTGACGCTCTTGCGATCGTTCTCGAGCGCGTATTTGATCGCGGCGCGGATCAGACGCTTGGAACCGGTCTCCGAGATCGGCTTGATACCGACCCCGGAGTCCTCGCGGATGTTCCAGCCGAACCGCTCCTTCAACAGCGCGATGAGCTCGTGGGCCTCGGGTGTCCCCTCTTCGACCTCGAGCCCCGCGTAGATGTCCTCGGTGTTCTCGCGGAAGATGACGATGTCGACGGCTTCGGGGCGCTTCACCGGCGACGGCACGCCCGGGAACCACCGCACGGGACGGAGACACACGTAGAGATCGAGGAGCTGGCGCAGCGCGACGTTCAGCGACCGGATGCCGCCGCCGATCGGGGTCGTCAGCGGTCCCTTGATGCCGATCAGGTATTCGCGAAACGTGTCGACCGTCTCGTCGGGAAGCCACGAGCCGGTCGCGTTGAACGCCTTCTCGCCCGCGAGCACCTCTTTCCACCCGATCTTCTTGCCGTGCTTCGCGGCCGCGGCGTCCATCACCAGCCGGGCGGCCGGCCAGATGTCGACTCCGGTTCCGTCGCCCTCGACGTACGGGATGATCGGCTCGTCGGGAACCGAGAGCGCGCCATCGGCTTGCATCGTGATCTTTTCGGGCATGGTGTCGACGTTAGTTGCCCGATCAGGAATCGAGCGCCACGCGGAGCGACCGCACGAAGGCCGCCGCTTCGTCTGGTCCGCCGCCGTCGAGCAGGCGGCGGACGAGCGCGCTCCCCACGATCACGCCGTCGGCGGTGGCCGCGGCCTCAGCGGCTTGGGCGGGCGTCGAGATCCCCACCCCGAGCAGAACGGGCTTGTCGGTGGCCGCCTTGCAGCGCCGCCCCATCTCGCCGGCCTGGGACGCAAGCTCATTGCGCTCACCGGTGACACCCATCAACGACACGCCGTACACGAAGCCGTGCGAACGGTCGCAGATTTGGGCGAGCCGCTCGTCGGGAGTGGTGGGCGCGGCGAGCAGGACTGTCTCGACGCCGGCGGCATCGGCGGCGTCGCCCCAGCCGTCGAGCTCGTCGTAAGGCAGGTCGGGCACGATCGCGCCGTCGACGCCGCATTGGCGCAGGTGTTGCGCACAACGCTCGTGGCCCAACCGCGCGACGAGGTTGTAGTACGTCATGACGACGAGCGGTGCGGGAACGTCGATGGTCGCCATCGCGTTCATGACGCCGACCGGCGTAGCGCCGAGGTCGAGGGCGCGCTGGCTCGCCTCCTGGATCGTCCGGCCGTCCATGATCGGGTCGGAGAACGGGATCCCGACCTCGACCGCGTCGGCGCCGGCGTCCACCACCGCGCGAACGACCTCGTGCCACTCGCGTCCGAGACCTCCGGTCACATACGGGACGAGCAGCTTGGCGCCGCTGTCCCGCCGGCTCCGAAGGTGCGACTCGAGATTCACTCGAGCTCGCCCAGCATCTCCGCGACCTGCGCGGCGTCCTTATCGCCGCGGCCCGACAGCGTCACGAGCACGGTCGAGCCCGCGGGGATCGTGCGCCCCGCCTCGCGGGCGACCCAGGCAATCGCGTGCGCCGGCTCGAGCGCGGGCACGATGCCCTCGATCGCCGACAGGAGCTGGAAAGCGGCGAGCGCCTCTTCGTCGGTCGCGGCGTGATACTCGGCCCGACCGGTCGCGGCCAGCATCGCGTGCTCGGGCCCGACCCCTGGATAATCGAGCCCGGCGCTGATCGAAGAAGCCTCGAGCACCTGCCCGTACTCGTCCTGCAAGAAGAGTGAACGCATGCCGTGCACGACGCCGGGCACGCCTCGTTCGACGGCCGCCCCGTGCTGGCCGGTTTCCAGACCGAGCCCGCCGGCTTCTACGCCCACGAGACGTGCTCCGGTGTCGAGGAATCCGGCGAAGGTCCCGATCGCGTTCGAGCCGCCGCCGACGCACGCGACCACGACATCCGGGTCGGCATCGCCGAGGAGCTCCCGGCATTGCGGGAGCGCCTCATCGCCGACGACGCGCTGGAACTCGCGCACCATCCACGGGAACGGATGCGGACCCATCGCGGAGCCGAGGCAGTAATGCGTGCTCTCGACGCTCGCAACCCAGGCCCGCATCGCTTCGTTGACCGCGTCCTTCAACGTCGCGCTCCCGGACTGCACCGGTATGACCTCGGCGCCGAGCAGCTTCATCCGCCAGACGTTCAGCGCCTGACGCTCGACGTCGACCGCTCCCATGTAGACGATGCAACCCAACCCGAACAACGCCGCCGCGGTCGCAGTGGCGACGCCGTGCTGACCCGCACCGGTCTCGGCGATCACGCGCTTCTTCCCCATGCGCCGCGTCAGCAACGCCTGCCCGAGGACGTTGTTGATCTTGTGCGAGCCGGTGTGGGTCAGATCCTCGCGCTTCAACAAGACTCGCACGCCGAGTCGCTCCGACAGGCGGTGACACTCGGTGACCGGGGTCGGTCGCCCCGCGTAGCTCGAGAGCAATGCGGCGTACTCTTCGCGGAAGTCGTCGTCCGACCACGCGTCCCGGAACTCTTGTTCGAGTTGCACCAGAGCGGGTACGAGCGTCTCGGGCGCGTACCGCCCGCCGAACTCGCCGAAGCGGCCGAGTCCGATGGGCTCGGGACCCGGCGGACCGAGGTGCACGCGCGTGCCGCGCCGAGGAGCAGACATCCGGCGGAGTGTACGGTGCCGACGGCGCGTGCGCGCGCAACTTCTAAGCGTCGATCTGCCAGTCCCAGGGCCGCGTGACGCCCGCGACCTCGTCGTCGGTGAGGTCGATCGGACGGTCGTCGACGTCGGCCGCGGCTTCGCGCGCCCCGATGACGAAACGCCGCAACTTGCCGGGATCCTTGCGTCCGACCTGTCGTTCGACGCCGCTCGAGACGTCGACTCCCCAGGGCCGCACGAGACGGATCGCGTCGCCGACGTTGTCGGGGGTCAGACCGCCGGCCAGCAAGATGCGCTTGCCGCGCGGCGCGCCTTCCGCGAGCCGCCAATCGAAAACCTTCCCGGATCCGGGATCGGGCGAATCGACGAGGATGATGTCGGCCGCGCTCTTTCCCGCGGTGCGAAGCGCCGGGTCGCCCGCCGCGTACGCCTGGATCACGAACTGCACCCGTTCGCGTATCCAACTCACCTCCGACGCGGGCTCGTCGCCGTGCAGCTGCACGCCGCGCAAGCCCGCACGACCGACGATCTCGACGATCCGCTCCGGTCGCTCGTCGCGAAAGACGCCGATCGTGTGCACCTCGCGCGGAAGTCGCCGCACGATGTCCCGCACCGTCTCGGGATCAACCCGACGCGTGCTCGGAGCGAAGACGAACCCGAGCGCGTCGGCGTCGAGCGCGGTCGCGAGCAGCGCGTCGTCCTCGTTGGTGATTCCGCAGATCTTCACGAATATCACGAGGAGCTCGGGCTCAGGCTTCGATCAGACGGCCGTGGTTGAAGTCGTCGTACGCTTGGAGGTCGAGGAGACCGTGTCCGGAGTAGTTGAAGAGGATGACGCGTTCCTCCCCACTTTCCTTGGCGGCGAGCGCCTCGTCGATCACGGCGCGAATCGCATGGCCGGTCTCGGGTGCCGGGATCTTCCCTTCGGCACGCGCGAACTGCACCGCGGCTTCGAACGTCTTGCCCTGCGGGTAGGCGACCGCGCTCATTCGTCCCTCCCGCACGAGCAACGAGATCACGGGTGAGTCACCGTGGTACCGCAGGCCTCCCGCGTGGATCGACGGCGGCACGAAATCGTGACCGAGCGTGTACATCTGCAACAACGGGGTCATCCCCGCCGTGTCGCCGAAGTCGTAGTCGAACCTGCCGGTCGTGAGCGTCGGGCACGACGACGGCTCGACCGCGAGGAGACGCACCTTCTCGTCGGTCATGAACGGCAAGCCGATGCCCCCGAGGTTCGAACCGCCGCCGCAGCATCCGATCACGACGTCCGGCCGGTCCTCGCCCGCGAGATGCAACTGCTCCTTCGCCTCGAGCCCGATGATCGTCTGGTGCAACAGGACGTGGTTCAGGACCGACCCGAGCGCATAGTGCGAATCGTCGCGTGTCGCGGCGTCGCGCACCGCGTCGCTGATCGCGGCCCCGAGCGACCCGGGGTGATCCGGCTGATCGACGGGAGACGGAACCACTGACGCGCCCCATGTCTCCATCAGAACCCGGCGGTACGGCTTCTGCTCGTACGACGCCCGCACCATGTAGACCTTGCACTCGATGCCGAACTGCGCGCACGCGAACGAGAGGGCGCTTCCCCACTGACCCGCGCCGGTCTCGGTCGCGATACGCTTCGTGCCGTCGGCGCGGTTGTAGAACGCCTGCGCGACCGCGGTGTTCGTCTTGTGGGAACCCGACGGCGAGCCCGACTCGTCCTTGTAGTAGATGCGCGCCGGCGTTCCGAGGGCCTCCTCCAATCGCCGGGCCCGCAGGAGCGGAGTCGGGCGCCACAGCCGCAGGATGTCGATGACCGCGCCCGGAATCTCGACGGTCGGCGCCTGCGTCATCTCCTGCTCGATCAGTGCCATCGGGAACAGTGGAGCGAGATCGGCCGGACCAACCGGTTCCTTCGTTCCGGGATGCAACGGCGGCTGCAAGGGCGCCGGGAGATCCGGCAACGCGTTGTACCACGCGGTCGGAATGCGTTCCTGCGGGAGCACGAAGCGGGTCGGTGCCTTCGACGTCATGCAGGGCTCCTTCGAGTGACGCGCGCGGCCGCGAGCTCACGCACGAGCGCAGAGGGGTCGTCGGCGCGCACGAGCGCCTCGCCGACGAGAATCGCGTCGAAGCCGGCGGCGGCCGCTCGTCGGGCGTCGTCCGTCGAGCGGATCGCCGACTCGGCGACGGCGATCACCTCGGGCGGGATCGTGGTCGACAGCCCCGTGGCCAGACCGAGATCCTCGGCGAAGGTCGCGAGATCACGACTGTTGACGCCGACGACGCGGGCGCCCGCGCGTAGCGCGCGCTCGACCTCGCCGGCGTCGTGCGCCTCGACGAGCACTCCGAGACCGAGGGCGATCGCGAGCGCATGCAGATCGGCGAGCAGGGCGTCGTCGTGGAGCGCGGCGACGATCAGCAGGATCGCATCGGCGCCGACGGCTCGCGCCTCGTAGACCTGGACCTCGTCGACGGTGAAGTCCTTGCGCAGACACGGCAGGCTCGTTGCATCGCGTGCGGCTTGGAGATCGGCGACCGTGCCGCCGAAGTAGAAGCCGTCGGTCAGCACCGACAGTGCGACCGCGCCGCCGGCCTCGTATGCCTTCGCGGTCGGACCGGGATCGAGGTCGGGCGCGAGGTCGCCTTTCGACGGTGACCGGCGCTTCAGCTCGCCGATGACCGCGACTCGTCCGTCGGGCTGCCGAAGCGGCGCGGTGAAATCGCGGGTCGGCGGGGCGTCGAGCGCGGTCTTACGGAGCAGGTCCCGCGTTTGCGGGTAGCGCAGCACCGTGACCTCGTCGCGCTTGGTCGCGAGGATGTCATCGAGGATGGTCAAGCGGGCCGCAGTCTACGCTCCGGTCCCATGAGCGTGACCTTCCCGGATGGGTTCGTGTGGGGCGTTGCCGCCGCCGCGCATCAGATCGAAGGCGGCAACTCGAACAACGACTGGTGGATGTTCGAGCACGCGCCGGACACCCCCTGCGTCGAGCCGTCCGGCGACTGCACCGACAGCTACCACCGCTACGCCGACGACATCGCGCTGGTGCGCGACCACGGCTTCGGCGCCTACCGGTTCTCGATCGAGTGGTCGCGCATCGAGCCCGAGGACGGCGAGTTCTCGATCGCCGCGCTCGACTACTACCGGCGCGTCCTCGCCGAGTGCCACGAGCAGGGCGTGCAACCCGTCGTGACGTTCCACCATTTCTCGAACCCACGGTGGGTCGCGGCGTTCGGCGCGTGGGAGGCGCCCGAGATCGTCGACCGCTTCACCCGTTACTGCGAACGCACGGTGGACCACATCGGCGATCTCATCTCGATCGCCTGCACGATCAACGAGCCGAACATCCTCTCGCTCATGGGTTACGTCGTCGGTGCATTCCCGCCCGGGCGCGAGCACGACATCGGCGCCTACATCGCGGTGAACGACAACCTGATCCGCGCCCATCGCCGCGCGTACGACGTGATCAAGGGCGGACGGGGCGAGTTCCCCCTCGGCATCTGCGTCGCAATGGGCGACTGGTGGTGTCCACCCGGCGACGAGGCGATGCTCGAGCGGGCGCGCCAGACGCACGAGGGCCAGTTCCTCGAGGGCGCACGCGGGGACGACTTCGTCGGCGTGCAGGCCTACTCGCGCACGCGTATCGGCGCGACCGGTGTCCTCGGGCCGGAGCCGGGCGTCGAGGTCGTGCCGTCGATGGGTTACGAGCTCTGGCCGCAATCGCTCGAGGTCGCATTGCGGTTCGCGGCCGACACGGCGGGCACGCCGCTCTACGTCACCGAGAACGGCCTCGGCCACGACGACGACACGCGGCGGATCTCGTACGTGCGCGAGGCGCTCGAAGGCGTCGGCCACTGCCTTGCCGACGGCCTCGACGTCCGCGGCTACTTCTACTGGTCGCTGCTCGACAACTTCGAGTGGGCGCTCGGCTACGGCCCCCGCTTCGGACTGGCCTCGGTCACCCGCGACACCTTCGTCCGCACGCCGAAGCCCTCTGCGGCGTGGCTGGGCGGCATCGCCCGCGCCAACCGCCTCGATTGATCCGTGTCGAAGATTCTTCGGAAGATTCTCCGGAACGGTTGGTCGGTGAAAGTCCTGACGGCGGGCTCACAATCCCTTCACACTCCTGGCCGACGCTGAATGGGACGATGGAGAGCGCATGGAGCGAGGGACCATCCTCGTCGTCGACGACGAGCCGAACATTGCGGATCTGGTCGAGCTCTACCTCCGGCGCGACGGGTTCCGGGTTGTGAAGGCCTCGGCGGGCGAGGAGGTCGCGGCCGCGGTCGGCACGCACCGGCCCCGGCTCGTCGTGCTCGATGTCGGCCTTCCCGACATCGACGGCCTCGAGGTGTGCCGCCGCCTGCGCCAGACCTCCGCGATCCCTGTCATCTTCCTGACCGCGCGCGACACCGAGATCGACCGCGTGCTCGGCCTCGAGCTCGGGGCCGACGACTACGTCACGAACCCGTTATCGCCGCCCGAGCTCGTCGCGCGTGTCAAGGCCGTGCTGCGCCGCGCCGACGGTGCGATGACCACCGCCGAGCTCCTGCAGGTCGGCGGGGTGACGATCGACCTCGGACGACGAGAGGTGCGCGTCGGCGAGTTGCCGGTCGCGTTCACGGGAAAGGAATTCGACCTGTTGAAGTTCCTCGCGGAGCGCCCGGGACTCGCACTCTCGCGTCAGCAAATCCTCGACGGCGTGTGGGGCCACGACTGGTTCGGCGACGCGAGGACCGTCGACGTCCACATCGCGCAAGTCCGAAAGAAGCTCGCGGCCTCGGTCCGCATCGATACGGTGCGCGGCGTCGGATACCGACTCGATTCGAAATGATCGGCCGAAGTGATCGGAAGAACCGGTGAGGCGCGCGCGCCCCTCACTCCGCACCCGCCTGGTCGCGGCGTTCACCGGGGTCGCGCTCGTGGTCCTGCTGCTCTCGGGGCTCGCGACGTACGAGCTCGTGCGCCGCTCGCTCCAACAACGCGCGCTCGCAGACATGCGCGCGCGGTCCACCGACCTCGCCGCGCTCGTCCGGTCGAACGACTTCACGGCTCGTCCCGCACAGCGCTTCCGCATCGGCCTGCGCGCGGCCAACATGCAGGCCGTGCTCGTCACACCGACGGGCACCGTGCCCGATCTGCCCGGCTACCAACTCCCGACCGCACTGAACGCCGCGGACATCGAACCGATGGCGTTGCTCGCCGACCAGGAGGTGAGCGGACGCCGCGGTGAGACGGTCTTCTTGGCGATCCCCACCGCGACGCGCGTCCGCCAGAGCAGGCTGGTCGTCGTGGCGACCGAACGGGTCGACCTGACGGTCCTCCACGACGCGCTCCCGCTGATGCTGCTGGCCGGCCTGACCGTCCTGGCCGGCGTCGGCCTGCTGTCGATCTGGCTGGCGAGACGCCTGACCCGTCCGATCCGAGCGATCGAACGGACCGCGGCCCAACTCGCGACGGGCGATCTGTCGGCGCGCGCCGACGTGGCACCCGCCACCGACGACGAGCTCGCGGCCCTCGCCAACGCGCTCAACACCATGGCGTCGCAGCTCGAGCAGGCGCGCGGTACCGAGCATGCATTCCTGCTCTCCATCTCGCACGATCTGCGGACGCCGCTCACGTCGATCCGAGGGTACGCGGAGGCACTCGCCGACGGCACGCTCGACGACGCCGACCCGAACGAACGCAAGCGCGCGGCAACGATCATCGGCGCCGAGGGCCGGCGACTCGAACGGCTCGTCCGAGACCTGCTCGACCTTTCGCGGCTCGACAGTCGCCAATTCTCGCTGAAGCCGCGGCCGTGCGACGCCACCGAGATCACGCGCGACGCGGCCGAAGCGTTCGCGCCTCAAGCGCGCGAGCTCGGTATCGCTTTGAACATCGTGAATGGGGCCGCGCTCGCGGTCGACCTCGATCCCGAGCGCCTCGGCCAAATCGTGGCGAACCTCATCGAGAATGCGCTGAAGTACGCGACCTCGCAGGTGGAGGTGTACGCCGAGCCCCAAAACGACGGCCGGCAACGCGACGGCCAGGTCGCGATCGTCGTCGTCGACGACGGTCCCGGCATCCCCGGCGATGAGGCGGCGCGGGTGTTCGAACGCCTCTACACGGTGAGAGAGACCCCCGGGCGAGCGGTCGGAACCGGGCTCGGTCTCGCAATCGTCCGGGAGCTCGCGGCCGCGATGGGTGGCACCGCACGAGCCGAGGGCGCGCCCGGCGGGGGAACCCGCTTCGTCGTCTCGCTGCCGGCGCATGCACCGGCCACTCTCGCGTGACCGAGAATCACAGGATGGCGAAGACCCCGAGGCGACTGCTCGCCCTCACAGGGGCGCTCATCTCGATCGTCGCATTCGTCTCGACCGGCTGCAGCAGCTCGTCGTCACGCACGACGAGCCTTCCTGCCACAACCGGCGTGACAACGCCGCCTGCCGGCTCGGCGCCCCCCACCTCGGCACCCGCCCCGTCGACAACGGCACCGCCGGTCGCGTGCAAGCGGCCCCATACCTCCGGGCAGTCCTCGGAGTCGTTCACGTTCCAGGGGATCTCGCGGACGTTCCAGCTCTACGTACCGCCGGCCTACACCGGTACCAAGGAGGTACCGGTGGTATTCGACTTCCACGGCTTCGGCTCGAACGCCACACAACAGATGGTGTACGGAAACTTCAAGCCCGAGGCCGATGGCAACGGGTTCCTGATCGTCGCGCCCGACGGTCAGGTGCCCGCGAACCGACACTTCAATCTCGGCAGCGAGCGCGGCCTCCAGAACGACGTGCAGATGGTCGGCGCGCTCCTCGATCACGTCGAGGGCCGCTTCTGCGTCGACGCGAGGCGGGTGTACGCCACAGGCATGTCCGACGGTGGCGCGATGACCTCCTTCCTGGCGTGCAAGATGAGCGACCGCTTCGCGGCGTTCGGCGCGGTCGCCGTGATCATCTCCTGCGGTGGTTCCCAACCGGTCTCGATCGTGACGTTCTCGGGAACGGCCGACCCGATCGTGCCCTTCAACGGCGGAAGCGTGAGCTGCTGCGGGGGCGCGCACCTCAATGCCGCGCCCGACGAGATGGCTCGCTGGGCCGCGCACGACCACTGCGACACCACCTTCCATGACGTTCGCGTCTCGAGCGAGGTCCGACGCCGAACCTGGTCGGACTGCGACCGCGGGAGCGCGGTGGTCTTCTACATGATCGACGGCGGCGGTCACACGTGGCCGGGATCGATCCCGATCGCACGGCTGGGCAAGACCACCGACCAGATCGATGCGAGTGCAACGATCTGGCGGTTCTTCGTGTCCCACCCGTTGGCGTAGTAAGTCGCGCTCTGGCTCAGAGCGCCTCGACGACGGCATCGACCGCGCCGGCAGTGACGTGCACGCCCGGTTCGACCTCGCGTCGGAGCATGGCCAACGCCACCGGGCCGGCGGCGCTCGTCACCTCACCGACCTCACGGCCTTCGAACTCGACCGCCACTCCGCGCGCCATGCTTCCGGCGGGCGCGCGTAAACGACGCAGGTGACGGTTGACCCGACCTCGGGTGTCGATGCGGCACACGAGCTCCTGGCCGACGAAGCAGCCCTTCGTGAACGACACCGCGACCAGCTCGAGGCCCGCTTCCTGAGGGATGGTGCGCTCGTCGGTATCGAATCCCTGCCTCGGCACACCGGCTTCGAGGCGCGCGCGCTCGTACGCGTCGGCGTCGACGAGCGACACGTCGACGCGGTCGCTCAAGGCCGCGATCGCGGCCTCGGAGCCGATGGCGTCGAACGCAAGCCCCCCGGCCCAGTCGACGGCGACAAGCTGCACATCGGGCGCGGCCTCCGTTTGCGTGCCGCGGATCGCGAGCGCGGCGACGGGAACCTGACGCACATCCGCCTTCACCCGGATCTTGAACCGGCTCAGGCCGCTCGCGAGCGCGTCGCCGAACCCGCCCTCGCACACGCACCACCACTCGTCGGGCTCGACGTGCACGGCGTAGAAGTCGACGAGCAGCTTGCCCTGCGGCTGGAGGAGCAGCGCATGCCCGCCGGTTCCGACAGCGACCGCATCCAGGTCCTGCGAGACGAGGCTCTGTAGGAACGAAGTCGTGTCGGGGCCCTCGACAACGACGAGATCTCGGGCAATACGAGCTTGGAACGGATCGGTCATGTCCCTCCGAGGACGCGCTGGGCGGCTGCCGCCGCGGTGAGCAACGCCCTTGCCTTGTTCCGGCATTCCAGATCTTCGTCCTCGGGCACCGAATCGGCCACGATTCCGGCCCCGGCCTGCAACGTCGCCCGGCCGTCCCGCCAGAACATAGTGCGGATCGCAATCGCGGTGTCGAGATTGCCCGAGAAGTCGACGTAGCCGACGACCCCCGCGTACGGGCCGCGCTTCGTAGGTTCGAGCTCGTCGATGATCTCCATGGCCCGCACCTTGGGAGCGCCGCTCACCGTGCCGGCCGGGAACGTCGCGCGCAGGACGTCGATCGGTCCCAGTCCCTCGGCGAGGTCACCCGCGACCTGGCTCGTCATGTGCATGACGTGCGAATACCGCTCGAGCGTCATCAACTCCTCGACCTGCTCGGTCCCGTAGCGCACCACGCGGCCCACGTCGTTGCGCGCCAGGTCGACGAGCATGACGTGCTCGGCGCGTTCCTTCGGATGCTCTACCAGCTCCGCCTCGAGCCGGCGATCGTCCTCCTGGTTCCGACCACGACGACGAGTGCCCGCAATCGGACGGCTGATGACCCGGCCGTGGCGCAACTGCACCAACGCCTCGGGCGAGGATCCGACGACGGTCGCCTCGGGATGGTGCAGGTAGTACATGTACGGCGACGGGTTCACGAGGCGCAACACCCGGTAGACGTCGAGCGGGTCGACCGGCTCGACGAGGTCGAAGCGCTGTGAGAGCACCACCTGGAAGATGTCGCCCTCGAGGATGTGCTCCTTCGCGGCGTTGACGGCCTCGACCCACGGCGCCCCCTCGAAGTTGCGGCGCAGCTCGGGAAGCCGATCGAGCTCGTCGTCGGGGGGGAGGGAAGGCGTGTAGGGCAGCGGTCGGCCGAGGTCGGCAACCGCGTTGTCGAGTCGCGCGATCGCCCCGTCGTACATCGCGTCGACGGTGGCCGCGTCGGCGTCCGGTGGCGGGTACACGTTCTCGATGAGGTACATCCGCTGGCGAAAATGGTCGAAGGCGGCGACGCTCCCGGCGAGAGAACACACCGCGTCGGGATATCCCAGGTCGTCGCGCGGCGCCGCCCCGAGGCGCTCGATCTCGCGCACCGTGTCGTAGCCCATCCAACCGACGATGCCGCCGTGAAACGGCGGCAGGTCCGGCAGCGCCGGAGCGCGGAAACGCGCGAGCAGGGCCTCCAGCAGTGCGAGCGTGCCGCGATTGTCGGGGACGCCATCGGGCGGTGAGCCACCCAGCCAGGCGATGTTGCGGCCCCGAGCGACGAACGTGCGAGCCGGATGGCGGCCGAGGAAGGAGAAACGCCCCCAGCGTTCCGCGTGCTCCACCGACTCCAACAAGAAGCCCTCCCGATCTCCCACGAGCTTCACGAACGCCGACAGCGGCGTCTCGAGATCGGCAAGAACCTCGCGCCAGACCGGCACGACCGTGTATTCGCGCGCGAGGGCGCGGAACGAATCGCGTGACGGTCGAACCTCGAGCGACGTCACAAGTGTCCGGGGGTCGCGCCGCTGCCGAACGCCCGGAAGAAACAGCTGTGCGCGCCGGTATGGCAGGCGCCGCGCCCTTCCTGTTCGACGACGCAGAGCAACACGTCCATGTCGCAGTCGTAGTAGCAGGCACGGACGTACTGCCGATCGCCCGAGGTTTCGCCCTTGCACCAGAATTCCCGGCGGCTGCGGCTCCAGAACCATGTCCGCCCGGTCTCGAGCGTGCGCGCCAGGGCGTCGCGGTTCATCCAGGCGAACATCAGCACCTCGTTCGTGCCCTGCTCCTGAACGATGGTGGGCACGAGGCCGTCGGCGTCGAAGGCGACTGCGTCGAGCTCGTCCACCGTGAACGGGATCGGCGTCGTCACGGGCGGCATGAGGTCGAAATCGTAGCGGCCACGGTTCCGAGGGCCGGCCCCGTTTAGGCTCCTCCGCCGATGCCCGGAACCGAATCGCCCGCCGCTCGCGCGACCCCTCCCCGGGCCCGCCGCGTCCCCCACGTGTTGCGGGCGCACGGCGACGAGCGTGACGACGACTGGTACTGGCTCCGCAACCGTGACGACCCCGACGTCATCGCGTACCTCGAGACCGAGAACGCGTATGCCGACGCGATGCTTGCGCCGCTCGTCTCTCTCCGCGATCGCGTCTTCGACGAGATCAGGGCGCGTGTCCAGGAGACCGACGAGTCGGCGCCGATCGCCGAAGGCGCGTGGGAGTACACGTCCCGAACCGAGGAAGGCTCGCAATACGCAATCCACTGTCGCCGGCCTCGCGGTGAAGCTCCAACTGCGGCACGCGTCGTGCTCGACGAGAATGCCCTCGCTGCGGGTCACGACTACTTCTCGCTCGGCGGCTTCGAGATCACGCCCGACCACGCGGTGCTCGCGTATTCCGTCGACTTCAACGGCGGCGAGCGGTACACCTTGCGGTTTCGCGATCTCACGACCGGCAACGAGCTCGAGGATGTCGTCGAGAACGTCACCTACGGCCTCGCGTGGGCCGACGATGCGTGCACCTGCTTCTACGTCCGCCCCGACGACGCGATGCGTCCGCACGAGGTCTGGCGCCACGTGCTCGGCTCTCCCGCCTCCGACGACGTGCTCGTGTTGCGCGAGGACGACGAGCGGTTCTACCTGGGGGTCGAGCGCACCCGGAGCGGTCGCTTCGTGCTCGTCGACGCGTCGTCGAAGCTCACGTCAGAAGTGTGGTTCGTGCCTACGGACGCGCCCCGGACGGAGCCGCGGGTCATCGCGCCGCGCGACCACGGCCACGAGTACGCCGTCGACCACCATCGGAGCGAGAAGCACGGCGACCGCTTCCTGATCGTCACGAACCAGGGCGGCAACGCACGGAACTTCGAACTCGTCACCGCGCCCTCTGCCGATCCCGGGCGGCAACGCTGGACGCCTCTCGCCCCCCACCGCGACGACGTCAAGCTCGACGCGGTGAACGCGTTCGCCGAACACTTCGTGCTGAGCGAACGCGCGAACGGGCTGGAACGACTGTGCGTCATGCGCGTCGAAGACGGCGGCACGCACGAGATCGCGATGTCGGATCCGGTCTTCAGCGTCTGGGTCGGTCCGAACCCCGAGTTCGAGACGAGCACACTCCGCTACGGCTACACCTCGCTCGTCGCGCCCGTCACCGACATCGACTACGACATGGAGTGTCGCCGGGCCGAGGTCGTCAAGGTCCAGCCGGTGCTCGGCGGCTACGACCCGTCGCAGTACGTGTCGGCCCGCCTGTGGGCGACCGCGCCGGACGGCACGCAGATACCGATGTCGCTCGTGCACCGGCGAGACACGCCGATCGACGGCTCCGCGCCCGCATTGCTGTACGGATACGGCTCCTACGAGCTCTCGACCGACCCGTCGTTCCGCGCCACGCGCCTCTCCCTTCTCGATCGGGGCTTCGTCTTCGCGATCGCCCATGTGCGTGGTGGAGGTGAGATGGGCCGCGCGTGGTACGAGGCCGGCCGGCTGGAGCACAAGGCCAATACCTTTACCGACTTCGTCGCGTGCGCGGAGCACCTCATCGCGAACGAGTACACGTCACCCGCGCGGCTCGCGGCACGCGGCGGGAGTGCGGGCGGTCTGCTCATGGGCGCGGTCGCGAATCTCCGGCCCGATCTCTTCGCGGCGATCGTCGCCGAAGTGCCGTTCGTCGATGTCGTGACGACGATGCTCGACCCGACGCTTCCGCTGACGATCACCGAGCGGGAGGAGTGGGGCGACCCGCGCGATCCCGGCGCGTACGCGCGCATGAAGGCGTATTCGCCGTACGACAACGTGCACGCCACGGACTATCCGGCGCTGCTCGTGACCGCGGGCCTGAACGATCCACGCGTCCAGTACTGGGAGCCCGCGAAGTGGGTCGCGAAGCTGCGCCGACTCTCGACTTCGGACAAGCCCATCTACTTGCGCACCGAGATGGGCGCCGGCCACGGCGGCCCGTCCGGCCGGTACGACGCGTGGCGGGACGAATCGATCGTGCTCGCGTTCATATGCGACGCGGTCGGCGTGACCGAGTGAGAGTGCACACCGCCGACGGGCTGAGCCTCGAAGCGGAATGGATCCGCCCTCCCGATGCGCGCGCGACCGCGGTGCTCTGCCATCCGCACCCGCAATACGGCGGCACGATGCGCAGCATCGTCATCTCCGCACTGTTCGAGGCACTCCCCGAACGCGGGATCGCTTGTCTGCGATTCAACTTCCGGGGCGTCGAGGGCAGCGAGGGGTCCCACTCGGAGGGCCGGGACGAGCCGCTCGACGTCGCGGCTGCCCTCGACGCCGCGACCGAGGTTGCGGTCGATGGTCGGCCTTCGCTCATCGGCTGGTCGTTCGGTGCCGACATCGCGCTGGGGATCGACGACCCGCGCATCGCGGGTTGGATCGGGATCGCCCCTCCGCTGCGTTTCCGTCCGGAGCGCGCCTACGACGCGGTGGGGCGCGACCGGCGTCCGAAACTGCTCGTGCTCGCGGCCAACGACGAGTTCCGCGCCCCGGCCGAGATCGCGGCCGCGACGAGCGCGTGGGCGTCGACGCGGATCGAAACGGTCGCCGGCGCGAGCCATTTCTTCGTCGGTCGCACCGAGCGCGTGGTCACGCTCGTCGGCGACTTCGTGGTTGGGTTGACCGCGCCCCCCTGACGGACGGGTTGCGGGAGAACCCGATCGCTAGACGCGCAGCGGGCTCGCCGACAGGCCGTGCGTCGCGAGGAAGCTCGATCGTCGTTCGATGGCGGTGTGCCACAGCGCGAGATCCGACTCGTACGAGGCGCGATCGCCGTCTTCGTAGGCGTGCTCAAGCTCGTCGAACGCCGCGTCCTCGGCGTCGAGCAGGCTTCGGTATCTGCGGAAGAAGTGGTCGTCGACTGCGCCGACGGTTCCGGGGAGCGACGCTTCGCCGCCGAGGTAGTGAGGTTCGGCCATGGGCACCTCCTACGCACGTGCCGGGCCCGAGCCCGAGCACTTGGTAGGCCAGACGGTACTCCACCCCGGCCCCGGGAGAAACCACTTCCCGGTCACCGTTCGGTCAACGGAGGTTGACGGTCGTTTGACAGCCCGCTCGTTGCCGGATCACGGCCGGATCACGGCCGGATCACGGCCGGATCGTGACGCCGCGCCCGGCCAGGTAGGCCTTCGCCTCGCGGACCGTGTGCTGTCCGAAATGGAAGATGGACGCGGCCAGCACGGCGCCGGCCCCGCCGGCCGCCGCCCCCTGGTACAGGTGCTCGAGGGTTCCGACCCCACCACTGGCGATGATCGGGACCTCGACCGCATCGCCCATCGCCTGTAGCAGGGCGATGTCGTAGCCGGCCTTCGTGCCGTCCCTGTCCATCGACGTCACGAGGATCTCGCCCGCCCCGAGCGAACAGACGCGTTCGGCCCAGGCGAGGGCGTCGAGCCCGGTCGGCGTACGGCCGCCGTGCGTCACCACCTCCCACCCGCCGTCGGCCCGGCGCCGGGCGTCGATCGCCACCACGATGCACTGCGCTCCGTACTCGTGTGCACCGGCGCGCACGAGATCGGGATCGTTGACGGCTGCGGTGTTGAACGAGACCTTGTCGGCGCCGGCGCGTAGCAGGCGCCGCGCGTCCTCGACGGTGCGGACTCCCCCGCCGACCGTGAACGGGATGAACACCTCATCCGCGACCTGCTCGACGACGTGCACCATCGTGTTGCGTGCGTCACTCGACGCCGTGATGTCGAGAAAAACCAGCTCGTCCGCGCCGTCCGCGTCGTAACGGGCCGCGAGCTCGACGGGATCACCCGCGTCACGGATGCCGACGAAGTTGACGCCCTTGACGACACGTCCCGCGTCGACGTCGAGGCACGGGATCACGCGGACGGCGAGCACGCGGCGATCCCCTCCTCCACGGTGAAGCGGCTCTCGTAGATGGCCCGACCCACGATCGCTCCGGCCAGGCGCCGGCCCCCGACCTCGAAGGCCGCCAACGCGCGCAGGTCGTCAGCCGTGGCGACTCCACCACTCGCGATCACGGGCACGGCCACGGCGGCGGCGACGGCCGCAAGCTGGTCGAGCGCGGGTCCGGCAAGCATGCCGTCACGCGTGATGTCGGTGATGACGAGCGCGCCGATCCCGGTCTCGCCGAAGCGGCGGGCCAGTCCGACGAGGTCGACACCGGTCGCATCCACCCAACCATGGATCGCGACATCGCGACCTCGAGCATCGAGCCCGACCGCGACCTGACCGGGGTGGAGCACGCTCAACTCGCCGACGACCTCCGGATGCTCGACGGCTGCGCTGCCGACGACGACACGCGCCACACCGGCCGCGAACCGATCGCTCGCGTCGTCGACGGTGCGGACGCCCCCACCCGACTGCACCCGGGCCCCGACGTTCGCGCAGATCGCCTCGATCACCGAGAGATTCGGATTTCCGCCGTCACGTGCCGCGTCGAGATCGACCACGTGGATCCAGCGTGCGCCGGCCGAGTCGAACCTGCGCGCGACCGCGACCGGGTCGTCGTCGTAGATGGTCTGGCTCTCGTAGTCGCCCCGGGCCAGGCGCACGACCTTTCCGGAACGAAGGTCGATCGCGGGATAGAGGTCCATCAGCCGTCCGCCCGGCTCGCGACCGCCTGCACGAAGTTGCGCAGCATGCGCATCCCCACCTCTCCCGACTTCTCGGGATGGAACTGCGTCGCCCAGAGGGGGCCGATCTCGACGGCCGCCGCAAACCGCCGGCCGTAGTCGCACCACGCGGCGACGACGCCATCGCGTTCGGGCTCGGGCGCGTACGAGTGGACGAAGTACAACCACGCCGGATGCGGGAGCTGTGCACCCAACCGCGAACCGGCCGTGACGTCGAGCGTGTTCCAACCCATCTGCGGGAGCCGAACGGTCTTCGGCAGCCGCGTCACGCGGCCGGGCACGACGCCCAGACCCGTGACGTCGGGCGTCTCGTCGCTGCCGTCGAACAACATTTGCATGCCGATGCAGATGCCGAGAAACGGTCGTCCGTCGGTGGCGGCCGACCTCGTCGCGGGTTCCAGACCGGCGGCGCGCAGCGCCCGCATACAGGCTCCGAACGCGCCCACGCCCGGCAGCACCACGGCATCGGCCCGCTCGATCTCGCGCACGTCCGAGGTCAGGCCGGCATCGGCTTTGACGTGTTGCAGCGCCTTCTCCGCCGATCGCAGATTACCGATCCCGTAGTCGACGACCGCGATGCGCGGCCCGCTCACGAGGACAACGTGCCCTTGGTCGAGGGCACGTTGTCGCCCTCGACCGTCACGGCGTCGCGCAAGGCCCGGGCGACACCCTTGAAACTCGCCTCGATCACGTGATGACCGTTTTTGCCGGTGATACTCCGGAGGTGCAGCGTGACGCGGGCGCCGTCGACGAATCCCTTCCAGAATTCCTCGGCGAGCTGCGGATCGAACGTGCCGATCCATTCGGAGATCGGGTCGACCGCGTAGACGAGGAACGGTCGACCGGATAGATCGAGCGCGACCTGCACGAGCGCCTCGTCGAGCGGGACCAGAGCGTTCGCGAACCGCCGCACGCCCCGCTTGTCGCCGAGCGCGTCGCGCAGCGCGTTGCCGAGCACGATACCGACGTCTTCGACCGTGTGGTGCAGGTCGACGCGCAGATCACCCTTCGCCTCGATCCGCATGTCGAATCCGGCGTGCTTGCCGAGTTGTTCGAGCATGTGGTCGAAGAACGGAATACCGGTCGAGACGCTCGTCGCGCCGGAGCCGTCGATCGTGAGCGACAGCTCGACGGTCGTCTCCTTCGTCTCCCGTCGCAGCTCGGCCCGGCGCGTCGGGTGCGACGGGTTCGTCGGGTTCGTCATGTCACGACCTCCGGAAGGGCCTCACCCAGTGCAGCGAGGAAGGCGTCGTTCTCTGCGGGCGTGCCGACCGTGACTCGGAGACATCCCTCGATCCTCGGCCACGACGAGAAATCGCGCACGAGAACGCTACGCGCGAGGAGCCGCTTCCAGAGCTCGTGGGCGTCACCCGCGACCCGGAACAAGAGGAAGTTGGCGCCCGACGGGCAGACGTGAATGCCGCCGGTCGCCGCGAGTGCGGCGAACAACCGCCCCCGCTCCTCGACGAGCGTCGCGACCCGCTGCTCCATCTCCGCACCGAATTCGAGTGCGAGCGCTCCGGCGACCTGCGTCGCGACCGAGAGGTTGTACGGAAGCAGTACCTTCTCGAGCTGGCTGATCATCCAGGTCGGCGCGACCGCGAAGCCGAGCCGCACGCCGGCGAGCGACCACACCTTGGAGTACGTGCGCACGACCGCGAGCGGGCTGTCTTCCGATACGAGCTCCGAAGCGCTCCACGGCGCGAATTCGCCGTATGCCTCGTCGACGACCAGCAGCGCGCCGAGATCCGCGGCGGCACCTGCAAGTCGTTCGATGGTGTCACGCGGCTCGACCGTCCCCGTGGGATTGTTGGGGCTGCACACGAATACGACCGACGGCCGCGTTCGCTCGATGGCCTCGATCGCGTCGTCGGGGTCGATCGCGTAGTCGGTCCGCCGTTCGCCCGCGACGACGCTCGTGCCCGTCCCGCGCGCGATCTGGGCGTGCAGCGCGTACGTGGGCTCGAACATCAGCGCGCGGCGCCCGGCGCCGCCGTAGGTGAGCAACAACGTCTGCAAGATCTCGTTGCTTCCGTTCCCGCAAAGCAGCCGGGCAGGAGATTGACCGAGAAACGCACCGAGCGAGGCCCGCAAGTCGGTTGCGGCGCGGTCGGGATATCGGTTCCATTCGACAGTGCGAAGTGCATCGAGCCAGCGTTCGACGAACGCGGCGGGCGGTGCGTACGGACTCTCGTTGGTGTTGAGCCGCACCGCGACCTCGACCTGGGGCGAGTGGTAGCCCTCGAGCGCGCGCAGGTCGTCGCGCGGGAGCGGCCGCGTTCCGGTCACGACCGCGGCTCCTCGCGCATTCGGACCGCGTCGGCGTGGGCCCACAACCCCTCGGCTTCGGCCAGCGACCGGGCCGCGGGCCCGACCCGCGCCAGTGCCGGCGCGTCGGCACGCACCACGTGGATGTGTTTTTGAAAATCGGCCACCCGGAGCGCGCTCGCGAACCGCGCGGTGCCGCCCGTCGGCAGCACGTGATTGGTTCCCGCGACGTAGTCGCCGATCACCGCGGATGCGTATGCCCCGACGAAGACCGCGCCGGCGTTGCGTACGAGGGGCACGAGGCGGTCGGCGGCCGCGCACATCAGCTCGAGGTGCTCGGGGGCGATCGCGTTCGCGGCATCGAGCGCGCGCGCCGCGTCGTCGACGAGAATCACCCGCCCCGCCGTGTCCAAGGTCGACACGGCTTCGTCGCGTCGGGCCGCGGTGACGAGCAGTGCGTCGAGCGCGAGCTCGACACGCTCGGCCACGCCTTCGTCCCACACGATCAACGAGACCGCCCCGCCCGGCCCGTGCTCGGCCTGCGCGAGGAGATCCACCGCGACCCACGCGGCATCGACGGTTTCGTCCGCGACGATTGCGACTTCGGAGGCACCCGCGAGGCCGTCGATCCCTACGGTTCCGAAGACCTGGCGCTTGGCTTCCACCACGTAGGCGTTACCCGGTCCGACGATGACATCGACGCGGCGCAACGCGCCTGCCCCGAACGCCATCGCCGCGACCGCCTGCGCGCCACCGATCGCGTACACCTCGTCGACTGCGGCGATCGCGGCGGCCGCGAGGATCGAGTCGTGAACGCGCCCCGACGGATCGGGCGGCGAGCACAGCAGCACCTCGGGAACTCCCGCGACCCGGGCCGGGAGCGCGGTCATCAGCACCGACGACGCGAGCGGCGCCCGCCCGCCCGGTACGTAACAGCCGGCGCGATCGACGGGCAACACCAGCTCGGTCACCTCGACACCGAGCCGCTCATGGTGCGCCTCTCGCTCCCGTTGCGCCTCGTGCCACGCGACGATCTGATCGCGAGCGAGCTCGAGCGCGGCTCGCAGGCCGGGCGAGATGCGCTCGAGCGCGGCGGCGATCTCGACCCGATCGACCCGCGGCTCCGAAACGTCGGCGCCGTCGAGCCGGGCCGTCAACTCCCGCAACGCCGCCCCGCCGTCGGCCCGGACGCGCGCGATGATCTCGGCCACGGCCGCGCTGACATCGGCGGCCGCGGTCTGCGGGCGCGCGAGCACGGCGCGCAAGTCGCCGGCGATGCCGCGGACGTCGATACGATCGAGCATGGGAGCGGTTCATCGTACCGGTCGGCCCTCTCGCGCCGACCTGATTTGGCGTATGGCACACTGCCCGCGATGAACACCACGAGCGACCTCGCCGTGCTGTCGAGCATCACCGCGCAGGTCGACGAGCTGAGCCGTCGGATCACGGCCCTCGCCGAGAGCTACGGCCAGACACCCGATTCGGCCGTGGCCAGCGAGCTGTTCGCGACCGAGCGTGCGTTCGCGACCGCGCGACGATCCCTCGATCGGGCGTCGACCCTGCTCTCACGGATGCAATAGGACGGAGGGGCCGCAGCGATCGATCGGTTCAGACCGCGCCGCCCACTCTTCCCGCCGACGGACAGATGCCGGCGAGCCCGCATTCGCTGCACCGCGGCCGGCGCGCGTCGCACACGCGCCGCCCGTGCTCGATCAGCCGCAGCGAGAAAGCGCCCCGTTCCGTCGGCGGCACGATCGCTCCCAGATCCTTCTCGATCTTCACCGGATCGGTCTCGTCGGTCAGTTTCAAACGCGCCGACAGCCGCGTGACGTGCGTGTCGACCGGCAAGCCAGGTTCGTGGAACCAGACCGAGCGCACAACGTTCGCGGTCTTGCGTCCGACTCCCGCCAGGGTGACGAGATCGTCGAGCGCGACGGGGATCTCACCGTCGAAGCGCGCCACCACGGCCTGCGCCATTCCGACGAGGTTCTTCGTCTTCGAGCGAAAGAAGCCCGTCGATTGGATGATCGACTCGACTTCGGCCGGATCGGACGACGCGAGATCGGCCGGTGCGGGGTACTTCGCGAACAGCGTCGGCGTGACCATGTTGACGCGTATGTCGGTGCTCTGCGCGGACAGGATCGTCGCCGCGAGGAGCTCGTACGCGTTCGAATGATTGAGTGCACATTTGGCGTCGGGATACAACTCTCGAAGCAACTCGACGGCCGACGCCGCCCGCGCCTTTGCACCCCGGGGTCGTGCCACGGCGGCCACGGTACCCTCGTTCCGTGGCCGAACCGTCCGTTGCCGAAGTCACACCACCGCGCTTCTCGGAGGTCGAATCGCGCGTCGCGCGCATCGACGACGACGCACGCGCGGTCGACGGGCATGCGGCCCTCGGCGACGCGGTGTGGCTCGACCTCGAGCATCCCACCACCGATTCCGCCGGGTTCCTCGTCGACGACCAGGCGTACGCGCACGTCGCGCCGAGCGACAACGCGACCCCGCGGCATTGGACGCTCGGCGTCGCGGTGGCGCCCGAGGCGCGCGTCGACGGCACCCGTCGTGCGCTCGTCGCGGCCGCCGTCGGCCACGTGGCCGCGCACGGCGGCGGCCGGATCGTGCTCTGGGTGCTCGGCGCCCGCGCGGAGGACGACGCCGAGCTCGCCGCCGAAGGGCTGCGACCCGCTCGCGACCTCTACGAGATGCGCGTCGCCCTCCCGCTCGCGTGGCAACCGAAGTGGCCGGCGGGCGTACGCGTACGCCCGTTCGAGGTCGGCCGCGACGAGGCGCCCTGGCTCGAACTTAACAACCGGGCCTTCACCGGCCACCCGGAGCAGGGCGGATGGACCACCTCGACGCTCGCGCGCCGCACCGCGGAGCCCTGGTTCGAGCCGGCCCTGTTCCTCGTCGCGTTCGACGCCGACGGCCTCGTCGGCTTCAACTGGATGAAGATCCACGCCGCGCACGACCGCGAACCCGCTCAGGGCGAGATCTATGTCATCGGTGTCGATCCTCGGGCACAGGGAACCGGTCTCGGCCGCGCGATCGCGATCGCCGGGCTCCGGGCGGTGCACGAACGCGGGATCGATACCGGCATGTTGTTCTGCGCCGCCGACAACGAGACCGCGCTCGAGCTCTACCGGTCGCTCGGCTTCGACGTGCATCGCGTCGACCGTGCATACGAGTGCGAGGTGCCACCGGTATGACGACTCGCTATGCGATGCGGCTGCCCCAGCTCGAGGAGCTCATCGAGAAGCTGGGCGAGCCCGCCTACCGGGCGCGTCAGCTGCACGAGGGCCTCTTCAGGCAACGCCGCCCGCTCGATGCGCTCACGAACATCCCTCGGGCGCTCCGCGCCCGGCTCGCCGACGAGCTCCCGCTCGCCTTCGCGGTCGACACCATGATGCTCGCCGACGACGACACGACGGCGAAATGGCTGTGGCGCGCCGCGGACGGTGCCCAGATCGAAACCGTCCTCATGCGGTATTCGGCGCGCGCGACGGTCTGCGTCTCCTCCCAGGCAGGCTGCGCGATGGGATGCACATTCTGCGCGACGGGTCAGGCCGGCTTCGAACGTCACCTTTCGGTGGGCGAGGTCGTCGAGCAGGTTCTGCGCGCGCAGCACGCGTCGCCACAGCGCGTCTCCAACGTCGTGTTCATGGGCATGGGCGAGCCACTCGCAAACACCGAGACCGTCATCGATGCGTGCACCCGGCTGCACGAGGACGTCGGCATCTCTGCCCGCCACCTCACAGTCTCGACGGTGGGTGTTGTTCCCGGCATGGAGCGGCTCACCGACTTCGACCTGCCGGTGACACTCGCCGTCTCGCTGCACGCGCCCGACGACGCGCTGCGCGAGCAACTCGTGCCGCTGAACCGCCGCTACCCGCTCGCGGCCGTGCTCGACGCGGCGCGCGGCTACGCGGAACGCAAGGGTCGCCGAGTCTCGTTCGAGTACGCGTGCATCAACGGCGTCAACGACCTCCCTCATCACGCGGACGCACTCGCGGGACGGCTGACCGGGTTCCGCGGCGGCGCGCACGTCAATCTCATCCCGCTCAACGACACCGCGGGATACCCGGGCCGACCGAGCGACACGGACCGCATCGCGACGTTCGCCGAGCGACTCCGTGCGGGGGGTGTGCAGGCCACCGTCCGGCGCAATCGTGGGACTTCGATCGACGCGGCCTGCGGCCAGCTCCGCGCGCGAACCGCCTGATCCCACGCCCCGAGGTGCGCCGGGCCCCTCGCCTCTACGGGTCGACTCCACGCTCCGCTCCCCTCCGGTCGCTGCGCCGTCGTCTCTATCCGCCAGAATGGGTGCGTGAACGACACCCGTTGGGTCAACCCGCACCAGCCGCAGACGCTGTACATGGCGGTCATTCTCTGTTACATCCAGGCCGTCTTCTCGCTGCTGTCGATCGGTTATCTCGGTCCTCTGGGACTGCTCATCACCGCCGGGCTCGGCGGCGGCGCGTTCGGGATCGCAAACGAGAAGAAGTGGGGGTACGCGGCCGCGGTCGCGGCGGCCGTGTTCCAGGTCCTTGTCTTCGTCGGCTATGGCGGGCTCAGCGCGCTCGGCAACGTCCAGGTGCTGATCGGCTTTGCATTCGACGTTTTGCTCGTTGTCCTGCTGGTGCACCCGATGAGCCGCGACTACCAGCGCATCTGGTTCAAGTGACGGCCGCCGATCTCGTCGCGGCGTGCAGCGCGACGCTGCAGCCGCTGGAAGCAGCCGCCAACGCCGCGTGGTGGGACGCGAACGTCGACGCGCGCGACGAGACGCAGCGCCGTCGCGCCGATGCGGAGCTCGCACTCTCGGACGCCCTGGCTGATCCTGCGGCCTTCGGTGCGATCCGCGCCGCCCGGTCGGAGGACGACCTCGACCCAGTGGTCGCGCGCGGGCTCGATCTGCTCGAACAGAGCTTCGCACCGAACCAGGTCGATGCCGACCTGCGGCGCGAGATCGTCGAGCTACAGGGCGACATCGAGTCGCGCTTCGCCCGCCACCGCGGCGCGATCGACGGTGAAGCGGTCGACGACAACGAGCTTCTCGACGTGCTGCGGACGAGCGACGACACCGCGCGACGTACGGCGGCGTGGGTGGCTTCCAAGAGCGTGGGTGAAGAGATCGCCGCCGACATGCGTACGCTCGTTCGGCTCCGCAACCGGGCCGCCCAATCGCTCGGCTACCGCGACCACTTCGCGCTGACGCTCGCAACGACCGACTTCGACGAGGATCTCCTGTTCGCCACACTTGCCGACGTCGATCAGATCACGGCCGCGCCGTTCCGAACGCTGAAGGCGGAGCTCGACGAGCAGCTCGCGCATCGCTTCCGGGTCTCGGTCGACGCCCTGCGTCCCTGGCACTACGACGACCCGTTCTTCCAGGACGCTCCGAGCGTGATCGGTGTCGACCTCGACCCCCACCTCCGCGACGCCGATCTCGAGGAGCTGACCGTTCGGACGTTCGAAGCGATGGGTCTCGACATTCGCAACGTCGTCGCCCGCAGCGACCTCGTCCCGCGCGCGGGCAAGGTACAGCACGCGTTCTGCATCGACGTCGACCGCGGCGGCGACGTACGCGTCCTCAGCAACAACACCGCGAGCGCGCGCTGGGCCGAGACGATGCTGCACGAATTCGGACACGCCGCGTACTTCGACGGCGTCGGGCGCGATCTTCCGTGGCTCCTGCGGACGATGCATTTCTGCCTCACTGAAGGCGTCGCGATGCGCTGCGGCCGCCTCGTCAACGACCCCGAGTGGCTGCGGCGGATTGCCGAGGTTCCGGCCACCACGGTCGCCGACCTCGCGCCCCAGCTGCGCGCGGCAAGCCGAGCGCAGCTGCTCGTCTTCGCTCGCTGGGCCCTCGTGATGACGCACTTCGAGCGCGGCCTGTACGCGCAACCCGACGCCGACCACGATGACCGCTGGTGGGACCTCGTCGAGCGTTTCCAGCGCGTGCAACGGCCCGACGGCCGGCATGCCCCTGATTGGGCCGCAAAGATCCACATCGCCGCTGCGCCCGTCTACTACCACAACTACCTGTTCGGCGAGATGATCGCATCGCAGCTTGCGGCGTCCCTCGGTGGACTCGTCGAGAACGACGGCGCCGGTCGCGCGCTCGGGACACGCGTCTTCGCTCCCGGCGCGATGCAGCGGTGGGATCACCTCATCGAGCAGGCGACCGGTTCGGCGCTCACGCCCGCGGTACTCGCGCGCGAGCTCGCGAGCTGAGACTCACGCGCGATGTGCGACACGCTGTGCGTTCGCACGGACGGCGCAATGTTGTTCGCGAAGAATTCCGACCGACATCCCGACGAAGCGCAGGTGGTCGAGTGGCACGGCCGGCGCGCCACAGCGCCACTCGGGCTGCGCACGCAATACCTCACCATCGCCGACCCCGGGGCCAACGCATTCCTCGGTTCGCGGCCGACGTGGCTGTGGGGCGTCGAGCACGGGGTCAACGAGCACGGCGTCGCGATCGGGAACGAAAAGATCTGGACCGTCGACCGGCCGCGTGAGCAATCTCCCGCGCTGCTCGGGATGGATCTGGTCCGGCTCGGCTTGGAGCGAGCCTCCTCGGCCGATGAAGCGCTTACGGTCCTCACAACGCTGCTCGAGCGCCACGGACAGGGAGGATCGGGCGAGCCCCATCGCGACGAACCGTATTTCTCGTCCTTCCTCTTGGCGGATCCCGACGGTGGTTTCGTCGTCGAAACGAGCAATCGCACGTGGGCCGCGCGACCGATCGGCGACGGCGCTGCGATCTCGAATCGGATCAGCCTCACCACCGATTGGACACGCGCGTCGTCGAATGTCGCGACAGATATCGACTTCGACACGTATCGCCGGCCTCTCATGTCGACGGCCATCGCCGATCTCCGCCTCGAGCTGACGTCCGCCACCGTCGCGCGCGGCAGCGCGACGACGGTCGTCGATGTCGCCCGCACACTACGAAGTCATGGCGAAGGCCGGAGCGCGAATGAGCTGCCGGATGAGATCGGTCCCGACGGAAACGGCTTCACCGTGTGCATGCACCGGCGCGAGTCACACTCGCAGACGACCGCGTCGATGATCGCCGAGCTGCGAACGGCGACGCCGCCGCGCGCGTGGGTGAGCCTCGGCAATCCCTGCTCGAGCGTGTACGTGCCCTGCTTTCCGCCGGCGGTCGCGCCCGGGCTCGCCGACGCCGGGAGCTGGCGGCGCTTCGCCCGGCTTCGCGATCGCGTCGAGGCGGCACCGGAGAGCCTGGCGGACGTGCGGGTCGAGTTGGCGATCGTCGAGGCCGAGCTCTGGGCGGAGGCCGACGCGGCCTTCGCCTCCGGCGAACGGTCGCGACTCGATGCCTTCGCCCGAACGGCCTTCGCGCCGGTCGACGCGGCGCTGCATCGACTCGGCGTCTAGCCACCCACTACGGTCGCCAACCCGTGCGGACGCAGCGAGGGAGCCATGTGAACCTGCAGTTCAACTTGGCTGATCTGCTGGAGCGGGTTGCCGACACGGTGCCGGATCATCTCGCTCTCGTGTGCGCAGAGCGCCGGCTGACGTACGCGGAGCTCGACACCCGCGCGAACCGGCTCGCGCACGTCCTCGCGGCGCGCGGCGTGGGCGCCGGCGACCATGTCGCGCTGTACCTCTACAACTCGACCGAGTACCTCGAAGGAATGCTCGCCGCGTTCAAGCTCCGAGCGGTACCGATCAACGTGAACTACCGCTACGTCGAAGGCGAGTTGCGTTATCTCCTCGACGATGCCGACGCGGTCGCGGTCATCTTTCACCGTGAATTCGCATCCAAGCTCGCGGCGATCCGTCCCCGTCTGCCCCGGCTGCTCACTTTCATCGCCGTGGACGACGGCAACACTCATAGCGACACCGCGGTCGCGTCGGACAGCTACGAGCGCGCGCTGGCGGAGGCTTCGCCGGAGCGCGATTTCGCGCCGCGGTCCCCCGACGACATGTACCTGCTCTACACCGGCGGCACCACTGGCATGCCGAAGGGGGTTATGTGGCGGCACGTCGACCTCTTCTTCGGCGCGATGGCCGGTGCCGGCGGCGGCGGCGCTCCGATCGGTACCCCGGAGGAGGTCGGGGAACGGTGTCGCGAGGCACGCACGCGCTGCGTCCCGATCTGCCCGTTCATGCACGGTACGGCGCATTGGATGGCGTTCAGCACGCTGTTCATGGGCGGGACCGTCATCATCCCGGCCGAGCACCACTTCGACCCCATCTCCGTCTGGCGACTCGTCGCACTGGAACGAGCGAACTACATCATCATCGTGGGCGACGTGTTCGCGCGCCCCTTGCTCGACGCGTTGAGCTCGCCTGAAGGTCGTACGCTCGACGTCTCGTGCCTGCACGTCGTGTTGTCGGGCGGCGCTATCCTCTCACCGTCGCTCAAGCGCGCGTTCGTCGAGCGTCTGCCGGCGCTGCTGGTCGTCGACGGATACGGCGCCTCGGAAACCGGCGGGCAGGGGCAGTCGGTCGTGGTGCCCGGCGGCGACATTCCCACCGCGCTGCGATTTCGGGTCGGCGACGACACGCGGGTGCTCGGACCCGACCTCCGACCGGTCGGCGTCGGGGTCGTCGGGCGGCTCGCTCGGCGCGGCCACATCCCGCTCGGCTACTACAAGGACCAAGCCAAGACCGCAGAGACCTTTCCGGTCGTCGACGGTGTGCGGTGGGCGGTGCCGGGCGATCATGCGGTCGTCGAGACCGACGGTTCGATCACATTGCTCGGCCGAGGTTCGCTTTCGATCAACACCGGCGGCGAGAAGGTGTACCCCGAAGAGGTGGAATCCGTCCTGAAAGAGCACGCCGACGTGTTCGACGCGGTGGTGGTCGGCGTTCCCGACGAACGCTTCGGCGAACGGGTGGTCGCGATCGTGCAGCCGCGCGCCGGCACGGCACCTCGGCTCGATGCGCTGCGACAGCACAGCCGCGTGCATCTGGCCGGTTACAAGATCCCGCGGGAAGTGGTGCTGGTCGACGAGATCGAACGTTCCCCTTCCGGCAAGCCGGACTACAGGTGGGCCCGGACCGCCGCGAACTTCACGGCGGGTACGGTCGAAGCATGACGAAGAATCGTCTGGCCGGGGAAACGAGCCCGTACCTCCGCCAGCACGCCGAGAATCCGGTCGAATGGATGCCGTGGGGCGACGAGGCGTTCGCACTCGCCCGCTCGCGAGACGTTCCCGTGTTCTTGTCGGTCGGCTACTCGTCCTGTCATTGGTGCCACGTGATGGCGCACGAGTCGTTCGAGGACGACGCCACCGCCGCCGTGATGAACGCGCGTTTCGTGAACGTGAAGGTCGACCGCGAGGAGCGCCCCGACGTCGACGCGATCTACATGCAGTCGGTGCAAGCGCTCACCGGGCGGGGCGGGTGGCCCATGAGTGTCTGGTGCACACCGGACGGTCGTCCGTTCTATGCGGGCACATACTTCCCCGACGCTGATCGCCACGGCATGCCGTCGTTTCGGCGGGTGTGCGAGGCGGTGTCGGAGGCATGGCGGGAACGACGAGCAGAAGTGATGGCGCAGGGCGAGCAGCTCACCGCCGCGCTGGCGGACGAGGTACTGAGGCCCGGCGCCGACCACGACCGCGAGCTCGGACCCGACGTCCTCGATCGCGCGTACGCCGGAATCCGTTCGCAATTCGAGCCACGCCACGGCGGGTTCGGTCGTGCGCCGAAGTTCCCGCAGGCGATGACGATCGACTTCCTGTGCCGCGCGTACCTGCGCAATGGTTCCGACGAAACCCGAACGATGATCACGACGACGCTCGACGCGATGGCCGCCGGCGGCATCCACGACCACCTCGGTGGGGGGTTCGCTCGTTATTCGACCGACGACTTCTGGCTCGTGCCGCATTTCGAGAAGATGCTGTACG
Organism: Acidimicrobiia bacterium; assembly: GCA_038213435.1. Lineage (GTDB taxonomy): Bacteria > Actinomycetota > Acidimicrobiia > IMCC26256 > PALSA-610 > PALSA-610. The sequence goes on along the minus strand of JBBQTI010000021.1, from coordinate 12,388 downwards.
ACAACGCCTTGCTCACACGCGCGTATCTGCACGGATACCTCGTGACGGGCGAGACCCGCTACCGGGACGTCGTCGAGGACATCGTCGGCTACGTGCTACGCGACATGTGCGATCCCCTGCATGGCTGGTACTCCGCGGAGGACGCCGACTCCGAAGGCGTCGAAGGAAAGTTCTACTGCTGGTCGATCGACGAGATCCGCGAGGTCTGCGGCGACGACGCCGACGCCGTGATCGAGTACTACGGCGTCACCCCGAACGGGAACTTCGCCGATCCGCATACCGGCTTCCAGGGCAACATCCTCCACGTGAAGGTGCGTAATGCTGAACCTCCGGTCGAGGTCGAGGGTGCGAAGCCTCGACTGCTCGCCCGTCGTGAGACGCGTGTCCGACCGGGCCTCGACGACAAGGTACTGCTCGGGTGGAACGCGCTGATGCTCGGCGCGCTCGCCGAAGCGGCTGCCGCGCTCGACCGCGACGACTGGATGGCGGCGGCTCGAGCGAACGCGCGGTTCCTCCTCGCGGAACTGCGGGGCGACGACGGCAGGTTTCTGCGCTCGTGGCGCGCGCCCCACCTCGCGTACGCCGAGGACTATGCCGCGCTCCTCGAGGCGTTGTGCACCCTCGCCGAGGTCGACGACGTCACCTGGCTGGGCGAAGCGCGCACCGTCGCCGGGGAGCTCATCCGGCTCTTCCATGACACCGACGGCGGAGGCTTCTTCACAACCGGAGCCGACGCGGAGCAGCTCGTCGTCCGACTCAAGGATGTGTTCGACGACGCAACGCCATCCGCGAATTCGCTCGCCGCGAACGGCCTGTTGCGGCTCGCGGCCTTGACCGGCGAAACGTCGCTGGATGCGCCGGCCGCCGAGGTTTTGCGGATGCTCGCTGACGTCGGCGCGGCGCACCCCACCGGCTTCGCGCATCTGCTCGGAGCGATCGAACGTTTCGTGAGTAGCCCGGTGGAGATCGCCGTCATCGGCGATCTCCACGACGAGCAGACCCGCGCGTTGCGACGCGAGGTGGTCAGCCGCCTGTTGCCGGCTGCGGTCATGCTCACCGGTTCGTCACAGGGCCCGTCGCCCCTCCTCGCCGGGCGCGAAATGCGCGGTGGCCTACCGACTGCGTATGTCTGCGAGCACTACACGTGCAAGCAACCCGTGACCGACGCGCTCGAGCTCCGCGACCAGCTCGACGCGGTTCTCGCGACGCGACGGACGCCGCGTCAGCAGGCCGCGAGATAGGAACCGGCGGCGAGCTCCTCGGCGACCGCCCAGCCGAAGGCGATCATCGCCTGACCTCGGGCGGCGTCGAGCGTGCCGACGAGCGAGGCGATCTTGGCGCCGCCCGTGGCTTTCACCGGGCTCGTGTCGAGGACCGCGAGGCACGGCGGCTTGCGACCCTTGACCGCGACCTTGAACTCCCGATCGTCGAAGTGCCCGTCGTTGCCGTAGCGCTTCGCCAATCGCCGGCCCCACGCGCGGTCTTCGCCGTTCGGCGTATAGCCCGGGCGCGGGACAACATCCGCATAGCTCTGCAGCAAGACGTAACAGCTGGGCTGAGCGAGGCGCGCCGCGACGAGAACGTCCTCGTCCGGGAACGAGATGGCGGCGCGACGTGTCAGTTCGCCCGTCATCGCCTTGAGCATCGCCGATGCGACCTTGCCCTTCCGGACGACACCCATCCCCCACAGGATCGAAGGAGTTCCGCCGATCCGTTCGAGCGAACCGAGCATCAGCCCGTCGACGTCACCCTCGGCGCTTGCGAGAACGGCGAGCGGGAATGATTCCACCTGACGATCCAGCTCCGCGTCGGAGATCGGGAGGCCGTTGGAGGAGAAGATTTGACCGACCTCATCGAGCTCTGCGGGCTTCAGCGAGACGGAATCACGGGACTCTACGTTCATCGCCAATACATTGTGGCCGAAGTCGGGCCGTGAGGAAAATCGAGCAACTCGAGCGCAGTTCCCGCAAGGCCTCGCCGCTCGCGAGTCCCTACGCTCCGCGCGTGCGTGCGCGCGACATGTCCCAATAGGCCTTCATACCCGAGATCTTCCCGTCGTCGTTCACTTCGACGGTTTCGACGCAATCCAAGATCATTTCGAACTCGCCGATTGTGACGTGGATCTCGAGCACCATGGCGCCCTCGGTGCCGCAGGCGATGACGTCGACGAGCTTCATCTCGATGCGATCGGCCAGAGCGCGGGTCTCGTCGAAGAAGGCGCCGATCCCGTCGACTCCGACGTGCGGCGGCTGGCCGACGGGGTCGAACCAAACTGCGTCCGGCGCAAACTGCGAGAGAACGGTCTGCTTGTCGTTGGCGTTCGATGCGGCGACGTAGGCCTCGGCGACGGCTTTCACCTGCTCGGGCGTGGGCATGCGGCGACCATACGCGCGCCGAGCCCCGTGTGGCGACCCCGCTGGTACGGCGTCAGAGGACGTTTTCAGCTATGTGGCCGGCAGCGGGATGTGAGCTTCGGGCTCCGGCAACGAACGCGGACCGACGACCGCATCGTATGGGCCCCGAAGGCTCTCGATCGCACCTGCACTCATAGGGATTACGAGTCGATCACGATGCCGTCGAGATGCCCTTTCGGCTCGGGGATCTTCGGGTCGAGCTTCTCGATCGTGTGCACGAGGATGCTCGCCGCGGCGACGCCCGACACCCACTTGTGGTCGGCGGGCACGACGTACCACGGCGCCCACGGTGTGGAGGTCGCCGTCAGCGCCGCGTCGTAGAGGCGCGCGTACTCTTCCCACTTCGCACGAGTGTCGAGATCGGAGCGGTCGAACTTCCACCGCTTCTCGGGATCGTCGAGGCGGGACTGGAGCCGGGCGCGCTGCTCGTCTCTCCCGACGTGCAGGAAGATCTTCACGACCGACGTTCCCTCGTCGAGCAGCATCTTCTCGAAGGCGTTGATGTGTTCGTAACGGCACTTGCGTTGCCGATCGTCGATCGCGCCGATGACAAAAGCGGCGGTCACGTCCTCATAGTGCGACCGATTGAAGATGCCGATGTCGCCGCGCGCGGGGAGCGCGTTGTGGATGCGCCACAAGAAGTCGTGTGCGGCTTCGGTCGACGTCGGAACGTTGAACGACTCCACGTCACAGCCTTGCGGGTTGAGGCCGGTGAACACGCGCCGGATCGTGCCGTCCTTGCCCGACGCGTCGAGCCCCTGCAAGACCAACAGCACCGACCGGGACCGCTCCGCATGGAGCCGCCCGTGCAGCATGCTCAGCCGGTCGGTGAGCCTCGCCAACTCCTCCTGGGCTCGGCCTTTCTCGACGCCCAATCGATCGCCGGTCGGCCGGCCGGTCAGGTTCGCCTTCGTTCCCGGTTCGACCCGGCACACATCGCGCATGGACGGACCGTACAGCGTCGACGGCTCCTACGATCACGGCGTGCTCGACGCTCCCCGCCTGCGCGTCCGGATCCGGCCCACACGCGCGCCCGAGGTCGACGCGCCGATCACGCCGGGCCGACCGACGTCGATCGGGGGGCTCGAGGTCGTCGTCGATGCGTCCGACGAAGGCGAGTTGCGGTGGTCGGTTGCCAACGCGGGCGACCGCGATCTCGATCTGGACGCGGTCGCGCTCGTCTGGGATGGCGGCGCGGCGGGTGACCGTCCCCGATTGTTCGCCAACGGCTACCAATCGTGGGCCCCCGCTCGGACGCTGCAACTGGGCATCGATGTCGACCCCTCGCGCGATCCCCGACCGATCCCACTCGTGCGCGCCGCCTTCCACGCCGATCCGGGAATTTGTGCACCCGGCGAGCTGAGGTCGGAGCAGGTCGCGGTGCTCGCGAACGGCGACCGGGCGCGACTCGGCATCGGATTCGTCGGCGGCGCGGCGCACGCGGGCACGATCCGCGTCCGGGTCGTCGACGATCGACTCGAGATCGCGGCGACCGCGTGGCTCGGCGGCGCGACGCTTCGATCCGGCGAACAACGCGTGTTGCATTCGCTCGTGATCGAGGAGCACGACGATCCATCGGTCTTGCTCGAACGTTGGGCCGACCGCACCGGCCGCGCGGAACGAGCGCGCGTCGGCGCGCCCTTCCTTTGTGGGTGGTGCTCCTGGTACCACTACTTCGAGCACGTCACCGAACGCGACGTTCTCGCCAATCTTGCGCTCGCGGACACCTGGCCGTTCGACGTCTTCCAGGTCGACGACGGCTTCCAACGCGCGATCGGCGACTGGTTACATACCAACAACCGATTCCCGTCGGGTGTCGAAGGTGTCGCGAGCGCGATCCGAGCGAGTGGGCGGACGGCCGGACTCTGGATCGCGCCGTTCCTCGCGGCGCCGGATTCGGACGTCGCGACCTCGCATCCCGAGTGGCTCGCCCGCGCACCCGAGAGCGAGAGCCCGGCGATCGGGATGTACCACGACGTGTGGGGCGGTGTGATGTGGCAACTCGATACCACGAACCCCGAGGTGGTCGACCATCTCGCCGCGACCGCGGCGGCGCTCGTCGATGCCGGATTTCGATATCTGAAGCTCGACTTCACGTTCTCGGCCTCGATGCCCGGCCGCTTCGCCGACCCGACCCGCACGCCGGCCGAACGCGTGCGGGCGGGCTACGACGCGATCCGCCGGGGAGCCGGTGACGACGTCTTCATCCTCGGTTGCGGCGCACCGCTGGGCGCGCTGGTCGGAGCGGTCGATGGTATGCGCATAGGAGCCGACGTCGCACCCTGGTGGGAAGCACCGGCCGACGCCCCCGAGCAGCAACCGGCGTACGAGGACACCACACCGGCGACGAAGCATGCGTTCGTGAACACGTGCACCCGCAGCTTCATGCACCGTCGGCTCTGGTCGAACGATCCCGATTGCATCATGCTCCGCAACCGCGAGACCCGCCTCTCTCGGGAGTCTGCAGCGCGCTGGGCGGCAACGGTCGGCGCGTCGGGCGGGCTCGTGCTCGTCTCCGACGACCTGTCGTTGATCGACGCCGACGGTCGGCGGCTTCTCGACGACGTGTTGGTGCGCGCCCGCGCGGTCGACGCCGCGGCACGCGACGGCAACACCCCGCGGGCGCTCGGGCTCCTCGATCCGCGAGGGCCCCGCGGCCTCACCGGGGTCTGATCGGTCTGGAACTTCGTCCGAAGCCGAGAGTCACTGCACGTGCTCGGTCCACCGGTAACCGTCCCAATACCGCCAGAGCGCCGCCCCCCAAGGATCAGGATGCCACCCAGGGGAAGGCGGCGCGTCGTACGCGAACGCGTTTCGCGCTCGGCCGCGCCGCACCGACCCGACAATCAGCAGCACGACGCCAACGAACAGGGCGATGCCGCCGAGCCCGCTCAGCGCGAACCAACCGAGCACCGACCCGATGGTGGCGGTGAGCGGACGCGCGATCAGGATCGCTGTGCGCGTCGTGCTACGGACGCTGACCGTGTAGTCGCCGGACGCGGGTGTCGTGAAGCGGGCCGCGCCGACGAACTGATCACCCCCGCTCGAAAGCGTCTCTCGAACCGTGCCGCGGTCGTACACCTCGATGTTCGTATGGTCCGCCGCCGAGACCGCCACGTCGCCGGGCGTCATCGTCACACGGCCCGGGGAGGCGAAGGGCGAGCCGATCGAGCTCCGGCCCGTGTCCTCGTACACCATGTACGTGGCCTGGCCGAGATGCACTCGGACCGTGCTCGGCGCATCGAATCGGATCGGGGTCGTCATCGTGCGCACGATCGGAGCGATGCCGGCGATGAACGTCGGGATCGCAACGGCGGTGCCCGCGACCATGAGCGCGATCGCCACCCGCAGGCTCGGACCCGGGGGGGGCGCGGCCTTCGAGGTTTCGCCGATTGTCATCTTCATATCATCGCCCGCACGAGACCCCTCGCCGCGCCCGACCTTCTCGGCGCCGCGACCCGGTCCGGTTCATGGTCGCCGGGGCGTGGTATACGGAGGTGGTGCCCCGACAGACCCGGCGGTCGTGACGCGGTGACCGCGCCCGGCCAGGATCGAAGTCCGAGGCATCACTACTTCAGCGTTCCCCGGATCCTGATGCTCGTCGTCGCGGCGATCTCGTTCCATATCGTCGCGCCGAGCGTCGTCGAGGTCGTCGGGGCGTGGCCGAGACTTTCGAGCGTCGCACCGGAGTGGCTGATCGTCATCGTCGCGTGCGAGGTGCTGAGCTTCGCGAGCGCGATCACGCTCCAACGAATCGCGCTCCGTACGCAGGCGTGGTTCGCCGTCGCGACGTCGCAGTTGGCCGGGAACGCCATGAGCCAGGTCGTGCCGGGCGGCGCGGCCGCGGGCGCGACGTTGCAGCTGCGTCTCCTCGGTCAGGCCGGCGCGGACACCACGACGGCGATCTCCGGCTTCACCGCGTTCTCCTTGCTGCAGACCGCGAGCATCCTCTTCCTCCCGGTTCTGACGCTCCCGACGATCCTGGCCGGCGCGCGTGTCGATCGCGGGCTCGCGCAGACGGCATTCCTCGGCATCGCCGGGTTCGTGGCTGTCGCCGGTCTCGGCGCGCTCCTGCTGACGACGGACCCGCTGCTCGTCGGCATCGGTCGACTCATCGAAGGCGTCCACAATCGAGTGTTGCGCACGCGCCCGAGGACGACCGATCTCCCTACGAGGCTCGTCGGAGAGCGAAACAGCATCCGCGAGGTCCTTGGTGAGCGCTGGCGAGAAGCGCTCGTCGCGACCGCGTGCCGGCTCGGCTTCGACTTCCTCGCCCTGTTCGCGGCGCTGGCTGCAGTCGGCGGCCTACCGAAACCGTCGCTTGCGCTCCTCGCGTACACCACTGCGACGTTGCTCGCGATGGTCCCCATCACACCGGGCGGCCTGGGGCTCGTCGAAGCCGGCCTCACGGGCACGCTCGCGCTTGCCGGCGTGAAACCGGCACAAGCGGTTCTCGCAACGTTGCTCTACCGATTGGCGTCGTACTGGCTGCCGATTCTCGCCGGCCCCGTCGCGTACACGTTGTTCCGCCGCCGCTACCGCTAGGAAGACGACAGCGCAGCGACCGGAGGCCCCGCGTTGAGCCAATATCAACGCTGGTCAACTTGCCAAGTGCGATGAACCGCGGCTCGACTGCGCGCTTCGGAGATCTCGCCTCCCAGTGGCGTGCCCCCGTGAGACGATGCCTCCCACGCGGGAGGCATCGTCGTCTCGGGAGGATCGTCGCGTTCGAGACCAGCCGCCTCAGTCTGCGGTCGCAGCCCGATGTGATGAACTCACCCGCATGGAGGTCGGAGCGCGCCCATTGCGGTGCGCAGTGATCGGCGCAGGGATGGCAGGCATCCTCGCGGCGATCAAACTGAACGAGGCCGGGTATCGCGACTACGCGGTCTACGAGAAGGCGAGCCGACTTGGTGGCACGTGGCGGGAGAACACGTATCCCGGCCTTTCGTGCGACGTGCCGTCGCATTTGTACTCGTACTCCTTTGCCCTGACGCCGGATTGGAGCCGCCGTTTCTCTCCCGGGCCCGAGATCCAGGCGTATTTCGAACGCGTCGCCGAGGAGCACGGCGTCGTGCCCCGGGTCCGCTTCGGCGACGCGGTCGGCCGCTGCGTGTTCTTGGACGGCAAGTGGCATCTGACGACGGCCTCGGGACATCGCGACGAAGTCGACGTGGTGATCGCGGCGACGGGAGTGCTGCACCACCCGAAGTATCCGGACATCGACGGACTCGACACGTTCGACGGAGCGATGTTCCACAGCGCGCGCTGGGATCACGGGGTGCAGCTCGACGGCGCACGCGTCGGCATCATCGGAACCGGCTCGACCGCGGTGCAGATCGTGTCGTCGATCGTCGATCGCGTCGCGAAGCTGTCGTTGTTCCAGCGCACCGCGCAGTGGGTGATGCCGCAGGAGAATCCGGCCTACCCCGACGAGGAACGGGCGGCGTTCCGTGAGCAGCCCGAGAAGCTCGCGGGGTTGCATCAGAACCTGTCGGACATGTTCGACGTCTTCGCGAATGCCGTCGTCGACTCGGAGTCAGCCGAGATCAAGTTGATCGAGCAAGCGTGCCTCGCGAACCTCGAGAACAAAGTCCACGACCCGGAGCTGCGCGAGCGGCTGCGTCCCGAGTACCGCGCCGCGTGCAAGCGGCTCATCATCTCCCCCGACTTCTACGACGCGATCCAGCGCCCGCACGCCGAGCTCGTCACCGACGCCATCGCGCGTATCGAGCCCCGCGGTGTGCGCACCAAGGACGGTCGTCTCCACGAGCTCGATGTGCTCGTGCTCGCGACCGGATTCAAGGCGGACGCCTTCATGCGCCCGATCGACATCATCGGGCGCAACGGCACGACGCTCGAACAGGCCTGGAACCCTCGCCCGGAGGCATACCTGTCGATCTCGATTCCCGATTTCCCGAACTTCTTCATGTTGAACGGCCCCAACGGACCGGTCGGGAATTTCTCACTCATCGAGGTCGCCGAGATTCAGTTCCGATACGTCGTGCAGCTCATCGACCTCATCCGTGCCGGCGCATGCCGCGAGGTGTGCGCGACGCGCGATGCCCTGGTGGAGTTCGAGCGCGCACGAGAGCAGGCGGCGCAGCGCACGGTGTGGGTCACAGGTTGTCGAAGCTGGTACCTCGACGACCGCGGGCTGCCCGCGGTGTGGCCGTGGTCATTCAACCGATTTCGCGAGGAGATGAAGGTGCCCGACCCCCGGGCATATGAGCTCGCGTGACTTGCGCGTCAAATGGAGATGGATTCCAGGTCTTCGCCGAAGACGATGTCGCCGGCGAAATGCTCACGCGCGGCGGCGATCCACTCGTCGGCCGTGCCGATCCCGGGTGTCGGAATCTGATGGGTGAGCACGAGGGTGCCGACACCGGCGCGGGCTGCGGTCTGCGCCGCTTGTCCGACGGTCGAGTGGTAGTCGATCGTGTCCACGAACCGTTGCATCGGGACCATGCGCACGAGGTCGTCGCGCAGGACGGTCTGCACATACACATCCGCGCCCTTACAGAGCTCGTCGAGGCCGGCGCACGGCAATGTGTCACCCGCGAGGGCGACGGCCTTCCCGTCGAACTCCACCCGGTAGCCGAGCGTCGGTTCGACCGGGCGATGATCCGTCCGCGCCGCGATGACCCGAAGGCCGTCTTCGTCGAACACCACACCCGGATTCACCTCGACGACGTCAACCTGCGGTTCCCACGTGAGATCGGCATGATGAGCGAGGCGGTATTCGACGTCAGGACCCAGCATGGCGCCCAATCCGTCCATCACCTCACGGGTACGGGGCGGACCGAAGATCTGCAAGGACTTCGGAGCCGGACTCATCACCCACTGGGTCGTGACAACGTCGTTGAGGTCACAGATGTGATCGCTGTGGAGATGCGTGAGCAATACCGCGTCGAGCATGATCGGCAGGACGCCAACTGCCGCGAGTCGCATGCACACGGCACGACCGGCGTCGACGAGCAACGTGCGCCCACCGGCCCTTACGAGCGTCGCGGCGCCCGCGCGCTCACGATCCGGCAATGGGTTCCCGGTACCCAACAGCACCACGTCGATCGCCATCTGCCCCTCCTATGATCGAACGTAGCGCGCGCCGGCTTGCGGCATCCGAGTGCCGGCGGGAGAAGCGCGCTCCCGCAAGAAGTTTGCAAGCCTCGCGATGAGTTCTCGGGCCGATCGCGGTCCGAACGTCAGTCGACGAGAGGAGCCGCCATGGCCGTCACGTTCCCAGGAGAGACGGACGCCTATCGGTCGGCGCGCAACCGGCTCCTCGAACGAGAAGTCGCGCTCCGCCGCGCGATGGAAGATGTCGCGGCCGAGCGGCGCGCGCTCCCGCCGGGTGGAGCTGTCCCCCACGACTACGTGTTCCGGGCCGCGAGCCCGGACGGCCTGGCATGCGACGTGACCCTGTCGGAGCTGTTCGCCCCGGGTCGTGATTCGCTCGTGATCTACAACTTCATGTTCCCGCGCGCGGCCGACGACGATCGCCCGGGTCCCAGAACAGGTGCCTCGGCCTCGCTCCCGCTCGCAAAGAGCCCATGCCCGTCGTGCACGTCGCTGCTCGACCAGCTCGACGGCGCCGCGGATCATGTCGCCCCGCGCGTGAACCTCGCCGCCGTGGCGAAAGCGCCGTTCGACCACGTGCACACGTTCGCGGTGGAACGAGGCTGGCGACACCTGCGCGTCCTCTCGTCGGCAAACAACACGTATAACCGCGACTATCACGGCGAGACCGATGGTGGCGACCAGATGCCGATGCTCAACGTGTTTCACCGCGACGGTCACGTGATCCGACACTTCTGGGGTTCAGAGCTCCTCTACGCACCGACGGAAGCCGGACAGGACCCGCGCCACGTCGGCACCATCGAGCCACTTGGGAACATCTTCGATCTGACCCCCGAACGTCGCAGCGACGACTGGGACGAGCAACTCGAGTACGGCGACTAGGTGAAAATGACGGCCAAGCTGACCTACACGGTGATCACCTCGCTCGACGGGTATGTCGAGGACGAGAACGGCAACTTCGACTGGGCCGAGCCGGACGAGGAGGTGCATGCGTTCGTCAACGACGCCGAGCGGCCGGCCGGGACGCACCTCTACGGGCGCCGGCTGTACGAGGTGATGGTCTACTGGGAGACCGCGCTCTCCCTCGTCGACCAGCCGCCCGTCGTCCAGGACTACGCACAGATATGGCAGGCGGCCGACAAGATCGTGTACTCCAAGACGTTGGACACGGTATCCAGCGCCCGGACACGCATCGAGCGAGACTTCGATCCAGAGGCGATCCGGCAGATGAAAGCGTCCGCGGAACGTGACATCACCGTCGGCGGTCCCGACCTTGCCGCCCAGGCGATCAACGCGGGACTGGTCGACGAGTACCACCTTTTCGTCGTACCGGTCGTCGTGGGAAACGGCAAACCGTCCCTCCCCGACAACGTCCGGGTGAGCCTCGAACTACGGGATGTGCGCCGATTCGACAGCGGTGTCGTCCACCTCCACTACCGCTCCGTGAGCTGAGTCACGGCTGAGTGCTTCCGCAACGCCGCCGCGCACCTCGAACCCGGCGGGTGCTTCGTAATCGAGGTGTATATCCCGGAGCTTCAACGTCTCCCGGCCGGCGAGACCATCCACGCGTTCACCGTGACTCCAACGCACCTCGGCTTCGAGGAGTACGACGTCGCGACGCAAATCGCCTTCTCTCACCATTACTGGGTGATCGACGGCCGGCTCGAAACCTTCTCGACGCCGCATCGCTACGTATGGCCGTCCGAGCTGGACCTGATGGCGCGGTTCGCCGGCATGGCCTTGCGCGAGCGCTGGAGCGACTGGAACCGTCAACCCTTCACGAGCGACAGCCGGGAACACGTCTCGGTCTGGGAGAAAACCGCGTAACGGCTGTCGTCGGTCAGGCTGTGCCCTTCCGACGCCGTTTCGTACCGAGCGCGGCCGCGAGCCCGGCCAGGACCGCCAGTGCACCGGTGGCGGCGAGCGGCCTCGTCGAGGCGCCGGTGAGTGGCAGCGAAGACCTCGGCGGTGTCGCATCGGCGCCCAGAGTCAAGGTGGTCGGAGCGATCGTCGTACTCGTCGTGGCGGGCACGGTCGTCGACGTCGTCGTTGTAGGTGCCGACGTCGCCGTTATCCCTTCCGTGGTGACGGGGGGCGCGTCATGGCACGTCAGTGTGACGTCGGCGCGATCACTTCCTCCAGGACCAAGGGTCCATGTCGCGCTCGCGGTGATGTGCAACGGACCGGTCGCTGTCGTCAGGTCGGAGATGTCCGCGCTCGCGATGTGCGGCGTCGGTGCGCCGTACTTCACCGTCTTCTCGAAGGCGGCGCCATTGACCTCACCGGAGAACGTCACACTGATCCACGAGACGGACGGGGGGTCGATCTCGATTTTGTCACACGTGATCGCCGGCGCTCCGGGCGGCGCACCGAACGCGGACGCCGAGCTCGCAAACCCGATCACGAGCATGGCAGCCAACCCGGAAACAATCAGGAATCCTCTCATGACGTCTCTCATCCTTGCTCCCTCATAATCATCGAAGTCCGGACCACATGATCAGAGGCAGATCTCGCACGCGAAATCTCGCGCCTAATCGGTATTCCATTCGTGGACCGTCTCTTTCGCCAGTTGCGCTATGTCAGAACGCCCATTATGTGGGAGCGTAACGCATTCGATGATGAAATCACGGCATACCCGCCGTTGGTTTGTTCAATAAGTTGTCCGGACCATCCCGCTCCGTGAGTTGGCAGTATTTGTCAACCACGCAGTGTCAGGCGCAGTGAGCGCCGAACGGACCGAAGGTCCTCCATTAGCCCCGATCGTTCACGAGAACTCTGTCGGGGTTTCCGTTGGAGTTGTGGGCGTGTTGGAGCGCGGTTCTCGGCGGGGCGCACGTCGCGGGCAGCATCGGGGGGGCGGGGAGCGGCTGTCGGGCGGGTTTGGGACGCGTTGG
>JBBQTI010000020.1:0-63759 GCA_038213435.1 Acidimicrobiia bacterium | reverse complement strand
ACGCGTGCGACGGGTCTCACGGGTGCGACGGGTCACCCGGGAGAGTAGGGTGAGTCGTGTCAGACCGGTGCCGACGGTGTGTCGGGTGCGAATGGTGTGACCGGTGCCGATGGTGTGACGGGTCAGACCGGTGCGACCGGGCTCACGGGTGCTGATGGTGTGACGGGTGCGACCGGGCTCACGGGTGCTGATGGTGTGACGGGTGCGACCGGGCTCACGGGCGCGGTGGGCCTCACGGGTGCGACGGGCCTCACGGGTGCGACTGGCCTCACGGGTGCTGATGGTGTGACCGGTGCGAATGGTGTGACCGGTGCGGATGGTGTGACCGGTGCCGATGGTGTGACGGGTCAGACCGGTGCGACCGGGCTCACCGGTGAAACGGGCTCGACTGGCATTACTGGTGGCACGGGTGCGACCGGCGCGACTGGCGCCACGGGCGAGACCGGAGCAACTGGCGTGACGGGCCAGACCGGCGCGGTCGGTGTGACCGGCGCAACCGGTGCGACCGGCCTTACCGGCGCCACTGGTGTCACGGGTGCGACCGGTGCTAAGGGCCTCACCGGTGCGACGGGCCTCACTGGTCAGACGGGTGCGACGGGCCTTACGGGTGCGACGGGCCTTACGGGTCCGACTGGCGCGGTCGGTACCACGGGCGCGGTTGGCCTTACGGGAGCGACGGGCCTGACGGGTGCGACCGGCCTGACGGGTGCGACCGGCGTAACGGGTCCTGGTGGTGGCCCAGTCGGTGAGACCGGCGCAACGGGTGCTACCGGCGCCGTCGGTAACACGGGTCCGACGGGTGCGACCGGCAATACCGGTCCGACGGGTGCGACCGGTGTGAACTCGCTCACGGGACAGCTCACAACGGTGACCAACACGAGCTCTGGGACGACCCTGACCGCGACTTGCCCCGCTGGCAATCCGAACGTGATTGGTGGCGGGTACAAGGACATCGGAGGCGGCGGGAACGGGCAATACGTGATCGAGAGCTACGAGACCGCGTCGAACGCGTGGACCGTGACGCTCGCCACCACTGACACCGCCTGGAGCGTGTTCGCCTACTGCGCGAAGTAGCGAACTCGAAGGACTGGAACCCCGGTCGGGCATCGCTGCCCGGCCGGGGTTTCGTCTTTTCTCGGTGTCTCTGTTACCACCGCTGTTTCCATCGCCGGGCCGCTCGTCGAGCTGTGGTCGTGGGCGTCGAGGGCGGTGCGAGCGGCGGTGGCGTGGTCGGCGGCGGCGAAGTAGTGGGCGTCGGTGGTGAGGGTGGTACGGGGGTCGCCGTGGCCCAGTCGACGGGCCACGAACACGATGTCGATGCCGGCGGCGATGAGCAGCGAGGCGTATCGGTGTCGCAGGCCGTGCAGGCAGATGCGGTCGTCGCTCGTCAGGCCTGCTCGGCGCACCGCGGCGCGAAATGCGTTGGAGAGGTGACCGGAGCTCCGAGGCCGACCCGCAGCGGTGCAGAACACCAGATCGTCCGGTTCCGTGTACGCCGAGCCCTCCTCGAGTTCGTGAAGCAGGGCGGCGACGTTCCTACCGAGGATCACGTCTCGCCGGGCAGCCGGAGTCTTGAGCCGTTTGCGCCGCCGGTCGCGACCCGAGCTGCTGCTCGACGTGCACGACGCCGGCCGCCGCGGTGCCCTGGTAGTCGCCTCGAGTGCCAGGTCGGCGTAGATCCCGACGGTGACGTGCGCGTTGGTATGGCAGGGTTCGCGGGGCGCGAACACGACGTCAACTCAGCCGAAAAACCAGCACGGCGCTCCGCCACGACTGCCGGATTGAACTCCTCTGCGAGCCCTCACTCGGCGGTGGGTTCGTGCCGGCTCTCGACGCGCTTGCCGTCGGCGCCGGGCCGGACGAGTCGCACCCAGCGCCGGCCGTAACGCGGCACCAGTGCCAGCGCCGCGAGCGTCAGCGCGGCGAGCAGGAACAGTGCCCAGTAGTACCCGAACGCCTCGTAGTGGAACTCGATCGTGTGCTGGCCGGGGGTGACCGAAACGCCGATGAAGCTGGGCGCGAGCATCTGCGTCTTCGCGGGCCGGCCGTCGACCGTCACCTTCATATGGGGGTCGTAGGTCGCCTTGAGCATGACGACTGCGTTGCGGTTCGCGATGACGGTGCCGCCGAAGACGCCGTCGTCGGGCCGGCTGTGGTGCTGCGTGATCACACCCGCGGCTCCCGTCGGCCGGTCGAACGCCGCCGTCGGTAGGGCGCCCGGCTCACCGTGGAACGCGACGACCGGGATGAGGTGCTGGGCCGGAAGCGTTGAGCTCAGGAATCCGGCGGTGTGCGAGCCGAGGTTCGTCCGATCGGCACTGATCGCAGTCGTGGTGTCGACGACCTGCAGGTAGCCCGACGTCGGCACCGCCCACAGTCCCCACCGACCCGAGGCCTGCAAGAAGGTCGCGGGCACCGCGGGCCGCTGTGTCGAAGGCTGAATGATGTATCGGGCGTTGAACAGGTCGAAGTGGGCGGGGTTGGACGGGTCGAAGCGCGTCTCGACGTCGGACGTGAGCGACGACGTCCGCAGCATGAAGCCGACGACATCTGCGTTGGCGTGCAGCGCGTACTCATAGGTGGGAACCTGGCCGATCACTGCCGCGCGTCCCGGCTGGCCCGCGTAGATTCTGCCGTCCCCGAGCGCTTTCGCGGAATCGACGAGCGTCGTGAAGTCGGCGCCGTCCGTCTTGTCGGATATCTGTTGGGCGTCGATGCCCGCCGCGTTCAGCGCGTCGTAGTGGCTGCGCTCGCGCCACACCGGTGTGCACGCCGCGAGCACGACGACGAGCATGCCTGCACCGAGCGCGATGGGCGGGACGCGCCTGAAGTGGCGGTGCAAGAACGTGAAGACGAGTTGCGCGAGCCACGCCGCGCCGATGGCCGCGAGCACGATGCCGCCCAGATGCACGCCGATGATGTACCGGTGGAGCAGCAGGTCCTTGCCACCAGGCAGCCGATCGACCACGAAGCCGATCGTGTCGCGTCCGCAGAAGAGCAGCAGGCTCACGGCCGTGAAGCCGAGAAGGGCGCGGGAGCGTTCGTCGCGGAAGCGCCAAATGCAGAGGACGACGCCGACCGCCGCGAGCACCGTGACGACGGGCCAGTGCTTGTAGTCGAACACCTGGCCGGTGCCGAGCCACCCCATCACCTTCTTGCCGCCGGCCGAATCGAACCAGAAGCTGTTCACGTTGTACTCGCTGCGGGTCGACCACTTGGCGTCGGCGAGCAGCGGGACGACGACCCAGGACGCGACGAGAAGACCGCCGACGGTCACGACCGCCGCCCGTGCGATCCGGCGCAGCAGCTCCGACGGCTTCACGATCACCCACACGCCCAGCGCGAGCAGCGCGAGGTAACCCGTGAGGAAGTGCACCATGATCGTCAACCCGAGGAACAGCGCGGCGAGCGCGTACGCGCGCCCGCGCGAGATCGCGCGGTAGGTGAATGCGAGCGTGAGCGGGAGGAGCCACATTCCCCACAGCGCCGTCCATATGCCGTTGCCGCGCCACTGGAAGCTTCCGTGCTCGTAGCCGTAGAGCGTGACCGAGCTGATGAACGGGACAAGGAGCGCGGCGATGCCCGCGACCCAGCGGTCGAAGCCGAACAGGCGGGCCGCCCAGTAGAAACAGATCGGTAGGAGGCACAGCAGCACGTAGCTGGACCACGCGACGGTGCGAGCCGCGCCGACCTGCGTCGCGATCGCGCCGCTGATGATGGCCGGGAGGGGCTGATAGTGATGAAAGATGGGAAGCCCCATCGACAGGCGTGGATACCAGCCGTCGAACACGAGCCTGCCGTCTTGGAATCGCTGCTCGGCGAAGCGCACGAGTGAGACGTGCACGCTTGTGTCATTGGGCGGCGCGACCGGGCTCACCTCGGCGCGCATCACGAAGAGATTGAACAGCACCGCGATCGCGACGAGGCCGAGCGGGAAAAACCTGGCCCATTCCGCGCGCCGGCTCGACAACCGCTCGGCTCGGCTGCGCTGCGGCTCCGCGGCGGCACGCAAGATGTCGTCGGTCGCCGCGGTTTCTTCGGCCGAAGGAGCCTTCATCCAGCCCGCCGGTTCGTCAGCGTGTCAACTGAGCGGGATTCCCTGCGCCTTGGCGCGGGAAGCCAGCGACGGATCGAGCTTCACCGCGGACTGCACCTCCAAGTTGCCTTCCGCCGCATTCCCGGTCTGGCGCAGCAGCAGGCCGAGGTTGAAGTGCGCGTCGGCAGCTTTGGGCGAGGCCGCGATCGCCCGGCGATACAGCGCGATCGCTTCCGGGATGGAGTTGCCAGCGGTGCGCAGGATGGCGAGGTTGTACAGCGGCTGCGGGAACTTGGGGTCGATCTCGAGGGCCGCCCGGTAGCTGTTCTCGGCTCCCGCCTTGTCGCTGCCGATCTGCTGGATCAGCCCGAGGTTGTAATAGGCGAACTTGTTCTTGGGGTCGTCGGCGATCGCCTGGGTGTAATCGCGCTTGGCGGAGGCCAGGTCGCCCGCGGCCTGCTCCTGCAAGCCCTTGGCCACCAGCGCGGCCGCGCCTTTCGCCCCGCCACCGGTGTTGTTCTTGTTGCTGCTGCTGCCGGAGTCGCCGGAACCGCAGGCGCCGACCGCGAGCCCGGCGGCGACGACGATGAGGAGCGCGAGGGCCGGCCGGCGCCATTTCGTGGTCGTGGTGTTCATGGTTCTTCCGCGCTCCCGATCCACCCGGCCCGCCGCGGCATCGCGGTAGGTCCAACTTCGATTGTTAGAATCATCGGACTCTAGGAGTGACTCTGAAGCCACTCCGCGAGAGCCCTAATGCCACCTTTCAACCCATACAGCCTGGCACACTCGGGGGGACGGGTGGCGGCAGGACGGCGGTGAGCGCGGTGCCGGAGATCTTGGCCGAGGACACGCTCGACTCGGCGCCTGACGTCGGATCGCGGCCGAGCTCGAACGCCCGTGCTCGGCGACCCGCCCGCCGAGGGGCGATCACCACCATCGCGGCCAGGTGGCCGGTGCTCCTGCCGGCACTCGTCGCGCTGGTCGTCTGCGGCTACCAGCTGACGCGGCCCCATGCCCTCGCCGGTGTTCACGGCTACACGGGCTACGGCTACGACGACGGGGTGTACCTCGGCACGGCCATCCGGCTCGTCCACGGCGTCTTGCCGTATCGCGACTATGCGTTCGTGCACCCACCGGGCATCGCGCTGTTGATGACACCGGCCGCGATGGTTGGGCGCTTCGTCGGGACCCGCGACGCCATGGCCGTGGCGCGCTGTCTCACCGTGCTGGTCGCCGCGATCAATGCCGGGCTCGCGGCCTGGGTCGTGCGTTCCCGGGGGCGCGGCGCGATGCTCGTCGCGGGCTTGGCGCTTGCGTGTTTCCCGCTCGCCCGCATCGCCGATCACACCGTGATGCTCGAGCCCTACGTCGTGCTCTTCTGCCTGGCCGGGGCGTGCGTGATGTTCGACCGGGACGGCGCCCTGGTCGGCAATCGGCGGCTGCTCCTGGCGGGCGTGCTGTTCGGATTCGCGGGCGCGATCAAGCTGTTCGCGATCTTTCCCGTGATCGTCGCGTTGTGCTGCTGCCTGCCGTTGATTCGCCGGCTCCGCACGTATCTCATCGGGCTCGTGGTCGGATTCGGCATCCCGGTCTTGCCGTTCTTCGTGTTCGCGCCGGGCACGATGATCCACGACGTTGTCGTCTCGCAGCTCGGCCGGGACGCGTCGGGCCGCGGCAATCTGACGTTCCCCTGGCGGCTCGTGCTGCTGTTCGGCATCGGCGGGCTCCAGAGCGTGCCGTCGCGGGGGTCCATCGCCGATTGGGTCGCGGTCGCTGTCGTCGTGGTGGTCGTTGCGGGCTTCTTCGCCGCCCGCCGGCGCTGGTCCCGGCTCGAATGGTTCCTGCTCGGCGCCACCGCGGTCACGGTCGCGGCCATGTTGGCCTCGGCGGAGTTCTTCGAGCAGTACGCGTACTTCGCGTTCCCGCTCGGTGCGATGCTCCTGGCGACGTGCGTCGGCCGGATCGGCGAGTTCGCGACGCGCGCGTCCGACCGCCTGCGGGGCCGATCCGCGGGCGCGGTCTGGATTGCGGGCGCGGTCGCGCTGCCGGCCGTGCTCGTCGTGGGCGCGCTGGCGTTGATTCCCTCCGACCTGGATGCCGAGCGCGTGCTGCTCGCTTCCGCGGCCGACCCGGGCCATCTGGTCGCGCAGGTGATTCCCGCCGGCGCGTGCGTCGTCACCGACGATCCCATGATCCTGGTGAACGCCAATCGTTACGTCGCGGCCGAGACCGGTTGCCCGAAGACTGTCGACGCGTACGGCATGTGGCTGACCGACAACGACGCCAAGCCCCCTCCCGCGGCACCGCCGTTCCGCCCGGGGTTCACCGAGAAGTGGCGGGGGTGGTTGGAACGCGCCGACTACGTCACGCTGTCCGTACCGCTCAGCAACTACATCCCGTGGACGCCCGAGCTCGTGGCCTGGTTCGACGCCAACTACACGCTGGAGCTGACGCTGCCGCGCACCTATGTGTACCGGCGCGTCGGCGAGCAGTACGGCTGAGCGCGCCGCGTCTCAGTCGGGCGTCGCGTCCGCGCGCCCGCGCTCTCGCTGCTCCACGCGCGAGAGCCGTTCCTCCAAGAGCGCGTTGGCCTCGCTGAGCTCGCGGATCGCTTCTTGGTGGCCCGACAGCGAGATCGAGAGCTGCAGCGTGATCAGGAGCAGGAAGCCGATCCCCGTCGCCGAGAGCAGCCCGGTCGGCGTAAACGGCAGCGAGTCGCTCACGCCGCCGACCAGCGCAAGCATGAGCGCGGCGACGAGCAGGAGCGCCGACACGGCCATCCAGCCGAGCGCGTAGCGCAGCGAGAGCTTCCGGCGACGCGAGAACCAGAATACGAGCGCGAACATGGCGACGCCGCCGGCCGCGATGAGGCTCTCCTGGACGGCGGTGTTGCTCATCGCGTTCCTGACGCCGGATCGGTCTCCCAAAGGGTGAGATGGACGACGCGCCGGCCCGTAGGGCGGTAATGCTGCAGCCACACGGCCGCGACGACGCGGATCAGGTACCAGGCCGACGCGAGGGACGAAGCCGTCGACACGCCGTGGTCGCGCGCTCGCATCTCGACCGGCACCTCGACCACTCGGTATCCGCCGCGGCCCGCGCGTGCGAGCGATTCGATCGTGTCGCCGAGGTACTCGGTCGGGTAGGTAGAGGCGAACGCGCCGAGGAGGTTGCCGCCGATCGCGCGGAAGCCCGACGTCGCGTCGGTGATCCGCACACCCGTGCGCCGGGAGGCCATGCGCGCGAGGCGTCGCATGACGATGCGCCGGATGCGACCCATGGCGTAGGGCTGCCGGCCGGCGGCGAACCGCGATCCGATGACGAGATCGGCGCCTTCGTTGTACAGGGCGTCGAGCAGGTTTGCGATCTGCGCGGGATCGTGCTGCTCGTCGGCGTCGCACTGCACCACGACGCGGTAGCCGTGTGTCACTGCGTACCGGAAGCCGCAGCGCAGCGCACCGCCGACACCGAGGTTGACCGGGAGCCGCAGCACGACCGCGCCCCCGAGCTCGGCGACCTCGGCGGTCCGGTCGATCGACCCGTCGTCGACGACGAGCGCCGGGTAGCCGAGGGCGCGGACCCGGGCCACCACCCGTCCGACCGACTTCTCCTCGTTGAACGCCGGGATCACGACGAGGACCTCGCCGGCTCGGGCCGCGGCCAGGCCGGCGCTGCGCTCGGTCATTGCACGACCGTGGACATGAAGGCTCCGATGGTAACGGCTCTCTCGGCATTTCCGGACAAAGCAGACACCTGCGACGGCGAATCTCGGGGGGCGTGGCTCGCCCTATCCTTTTCGGATCTCCGCGTCGCCGTTGAAAGGCAGACCGGCAAATGCCCTCGAAGCGGATCGGCATCCTCGTCGTCGCCTACAACGCGGTCTCGACGCTCGCCCAGGTGCTCGACCGGATCCCGACCGACTTTCGTCCTCGGATCGAAGATCCTGGTCGGCGACGACGCGAGCCAGGACGCCACGCACCTCGTGGCGCTGGGCTACAAGCAACTGGCCACCGACCTGCCGATCGAGGTGATCCGGCACCCGAAGAACCTGGGATACGGCGGGAACCAGAAGGCCGGCTACCAGTGGGCCATCGACAACGAACTCGACATCGTCGTCCTGCTGCACGGTGACGGCCAATACGCTCCCGAATCGCTCCCGGAGATGGTGGCGCCGCTCGAGCGGGATGAAGCCGATGCGGTGTTCGGTTCGAGGATGCTCGATCCGGGTGGCGCTCGCCGCGGAGGCATGCCGCGCTACAAGTTCGTGGGCAACCGCATCCTCACCACAGTGGAAAACGCCGTGGCCGGTGCTTCGCTCTCGGAGTGGCACTCCGGTTACCGCGCGTACTCGGTCGCGGCCATGAAAGACGTTCCTTTCCATCACAACGACAACGGCTTCAACTTCGACACCCAGGTGATCGTCCAGTTCATCGAGGCGGGCAAACGCATCGTCGAGGTCCCGATCCCCACGTACTACGGCGACGAGATCTGCCGGGTGGACGGGCTGAAATACGCCCGTGACATCACCCGGGACGTCGTGCGGTACCGGGCGCACAAGATGGGCTTCGGCTCCGGCGAGCTCGCGTTCGCCAGCCCGACCTATGAGGGCAAGCACGCCGACCAGTCCTCGCACGAGCTCGTTCGGCGGTGGCTCTCGCGCCGGGGTCCGAGCCGGGTCCTCGACCTCGGCTGCTCCGACGGCTACCTCGCCGAGCAGCTCCGTGGTCTCGGTCATCACGTCACGGGTGTCGATCTGGTCGCCCACAACGGCGTGAAGGAACGCGTCGACCGCTTCGTGGAGGCCGATCTCGAGCAGGGTCTCCCGCCCGAGCTCGAGGGTCCGTTCGACGTGATCTTGGCCGCGGACGTCCTCGAGCACGTCCGCTCGCCCGAGCAGATCCTCGAGCAGGTGCAGCCGCGCCTTGCACCCGGCGGATCGCTGGTCGTGAGCGTGCCGAACTTCGCACACTGGTACCCGCGCCTGCGGGTCGCGGTCGGACGATTCGACTACGACCGGCGAGGGATCCTCGACCGGGATCACGTCCGCTTCTTCACCAAGCGCAGCTTCGAACGCCTCGCGTCCAACGCCGGGTTCCGAGTCGTTCGGCGAACCGGCACCGGTCTTCCCCTCGAAGTCATCGATCGGGGCGGGCACGGCCAGCACGCCGGGTCGGGCCGCGCGGCCCGCGCCCTGTCACGGATCGATCGGGTCTCCGTCGCGGCGCGACCCCAGCTCTTCGCGTACCAGCTCATTTACGAGCTCGTGCCGGCCCGGACCGTCTGAATCCACAACTGCCCCCCAACCGGAAAGGTTGCGGCGCTCGGACCGCGGCACGCGCGGGGAGCGCAACGCGTCGGCAAACACGAAGATCCCGAACCAGAGCGTGACGCGGATGAGAACGGCCTCGGGGACTGCATGGCGCGCCATCTCGGCCGGCGACGCGACCCAGCCGAGGGCCGCGCCGAAGATCCCGAGCACGAAGCCGACGGTCGCGACCGTGACCGATACCCGGTCGATCGCGCGGCGGCGCGCGACGATCGCAAGGACGACGAACCCGGTGACGAGCAGGCCGACGTCGCCGAGCCCCGCAGGCGTCGGCACCTGCGCGCTCGCGGTGTCGAACAGCAAGCTTTGCACCGCGGTCGGCAAGACGTCGCGTACGTCCGCGGCGTACACGATCTCGTTGCGCGGCGGATCGAGCATGTACGGCAGGTCGTGAATGAAGTCGGCAGTTGTTTCGCGCGGATGAGTGAGGATGTAGCGCGCGAACACCCCTCGTCCCTTGTCCTCGACCCATGTTGTGAGATCGCGGCGAGCTGCGAACGCGGTCAAGAACGGGGTCCAGGTCTCGTAGCCGTCGTCGGACGGACTTGTTCGCACGTACGGCTCCAAGCCGGAAGGATCGGGCATCCCGTGCGCCTCGAACCAGGCCAGTTGTCTGGGATCGTCGAGGATGGAGAAGCGCAGGCGCATCGCGAACAGGTTGTCGAACTCGCTCGTGCTGAGCCCGTCGACCACGCGGTAGGCCTTGTCGGTTGCCGAAGTCGTCGAAGCAACCCAGGCGCACGCGAAAGCGAGTCCGACGACGACCGCGAACCGCAACTGCCTCTGATGAGCGCGTACAGCAGTTACTGCGATGATCAGTGCGGCAATACCAACCAGTGGGAAGAGCCCGAGCTTCGTGAACATCCACAACCCAGAGGACACGACGACGGCAACCGAGTTCGCGCCGGTCGGCCTGTGAACGAAGCGGATCCATGCCGCGAGGGCCAGTACAACGAGTGAGATCGACAGCGACTCGGAAAGGATCGCGCGATCCCAGTTCAACACCGGCGTCGTGCAGCTGATCGCGAGTACGACAGTGAACGCGAAGCCGCGTGCCCAGCGGTCGCGAAGCGAGACTGCGATCGTCGCCGCCAGCACGAGCCACGCGATGATCGAGATCGCGACCTGGGAGGCGGAGCGCACGTTGTCCGAGGGCAGGACCTTGTAGAAGAGCGGGACGACCCACGGGCGAATGGCATGCCCGGTAAAGCTGACGAACGTGAAGGACGCACCTCCGGGCGCCGCGCGATACGTCGCGGAGTCGGGGAAGCCGCCGCTGACCGTCGTTCCGACTACCGCGGCGACCCTGAGCACGACGTAACCGAACGCGATCGCGTAGTACAGCGTTGGGATTCGTCGCAGGTGATCGCCGGACAACACTCGGCTATTCCGGCGCCGACTCGGTCGGCGCCGGGGCGACGGCTCGGCTGCTGATGCGCCCACGTGACGCTCATCCGGCGTCGGATCGGCCCGATCTTGCTGCACTGCGTTCGGTCAGCGCTCGACGATCGACATGGAAGCGCGGAATGATACCGGGCTCTATCGATATTTCCGGGCAAACACGGCAATCGGCGAGGTTCGCACGGCTCGTTGCCGGGCAAGGTCAATCGTCGACAGGCGCATGCAAATGACGCGAGCGGGCCAGGAGGTCTCGCCCCCCTCGACGGGGTTCTTCGGCGACCGCCCGCGCCTGAACCACCAACCCGCGCTCGACGGGTTGCGCGGGCTGGCGGTCGCGGCCG
Source organism: Acidimicrobiia bacterium (assembly GCA_038213435.1). Lineage (GTDB taxonomy): Bacteria > Actinomycetota > Acidimicrobiia > IMCC26256 > PALSA-610 > PALSA-610. Next base: position 52,655 of record JBBQTI010000020.1, on the reverse strand, counting down.
TCTTGCTGTTCCACGGCGGGCACCTGAGCGGCGGGTTCTTGGGCGTCGACGCGTTCTTCGTGCTCTCGGGATTCCTGATCACGTCGTTGCTGCTCGCCGAGGCGCGCGACCGGGGCAGCGTCGCGCTGGGCGCGTTCTGGGCCCGGCGGGCTCGCCGCCTCCTGCCCGCGCTGGCGTGCGTTCTCGTGGCGGTCGCGCTGTACGCGGTGCTGCTCGCGAAGCCCGACGAGCTCGCGACGATCCGCGGTGATGCGCTCGCGACGATCGGGTACTTCGCGAACTGGCGGGCGATCTTCACCAGCCGTGACTACTGGACCCTGTTCCGCAGCCCGTCGCCGCTCGACCACACGTGGAGCCTCGCGATCGAGGAGCAGTTCTACCTCGTTTGGCCGTTGCTGGTTGCCGTGCTCGTGCTCGGGACGCGCGGTCGCGCCGCGGCCCGGCGGCTCTTCGTCGCGTCGGTTGTGCTTGCGCTCGCGTCGCTGGCGTGGACGCTCGTCATCTTCGAACCCGCCGATGTGTCGCGCGTCTATTACGGCACCGACACGCGCGTCGCGTCGATCCTGGTCGGTGCGGCGTTCGCCGCGTGGCTCGCGTTGCGGGGTCCGACGCGGGCGGCTCGCGCGCGCGTCGCGCTCGAAGCCGGGGCGATCGGGTCCCTCGTGCTGCTCGCGATCGCGTGGACGCGACTCTCGGGTTCCTCGAACGTCCTCTTTCGGGGCGGTCTGTTCGTGTGCGCGGTCGCGACGGTGGTCGTGATCGCGGCCGGGGTGCATCCTCGGCCCGGTCCGGTGCGCCGGCTGCTCTCGTTCCGTCCATTGTGCGCCCTGGGGCTCGTCAGTTACGGCGTATACCTGTGGCACTGGCCGATCTACGTCGCGCTCGACCGGTCCCGTACGCATCTCGGGGGCTGGCCGTTGCTCGGCGTTCGCGTCGCGGCGACGCTCGCGGTCGCAACCGTGTCGTATCGCGTCGTCGAGCAACCGATCCGGCACGGCGCCACCTCGCGGCCTCCCGCGCGACGGCTGACGCTCGCATTGGCGACCGCGGCCGCAGTCGTTGCCGCGGTCATGGTCACGACCGCGAGCGCGCCGGCACCCCGGGTCGTCGCGGCCGATCAGATCCGTCGTTCGATCCCGCGTCTGCCGACGCGCCCGGCGCGCCCCGGGGAGAAACCGCGGGTGATCGTGCCGAGGGTGCTCGTGGTCGGAAACTCGATCGCGTTGTACAGCGCCGACGAGGGCTTCAAGCGGCTGCACACGACGCCGCCTCTCGACGTCCTCAACCTCGGCTCCATCGGCTGCCGCGTCCTTCCCGAGGAAACGCGCTCGAGATTTCCGAGCGGCGACACGTACTCGGGTCAGTCGCGGGTCTGCCTCGACAACTGGGCGTACGCCGTGACCGCGTTCCGGCCCGACGTCGTCGTGATGCTCGTCTCGGAGCCCACCGACGCCGAGCACGAGATCGACGGGCAGTGGACTGCGCCGTGCGAACCCGCGTACGACCGGGTTCTCGAGCACGAACTGCACCAGCAGATCCGACTGCTCGCATCGAGCGGCGCGCGCGTGGTCGTCACGACGACTGCCTATGCCGGGCTTCCCTACAAGTCACTCACATGGTTCCATCACAACGACTGTCACAACGCGATCGTCCGGCGCGTCGCCGCAACAGAACCGCGCGCGGTGATGGCCGATCTCTTCACGTGGATCTGCCCGCGCATGGACACGGACTGCGACGGCCACGTCGGCGACGTCCTGCTGCGCCCCGACGGGGTGCACTTCCGCGACGCGTCGGCCCGGCTGCTCGCCGCGTGGGTGATCGCGCGGGCCCAGCACCACGGTGTGCTCTCCGGGGTGCGGATCGAGGGGCCGGAGGCCCGGGAGATCTCCATTTCCCCGTCGCCGTGACGTGCTCACGAGCGTTGCGGGAGTTACTCGATCTGCTCCATGAACTCGAGGCGGATCCCGCCCGGCGCGTCGACGAACGCGATGCGGCGTTTTCCGAACGGGCCTTCGACGACGGCGGGACCCCAAACCACGGTGTGGCCCTCCAGCTCCGAGTCGAGGTCGTCGGTGAACAACGCGGGATGGAGGAAGCCTTCGGCGGGCAGCTCGACGCGGTCCTCGTAGATCGCGTGAGTGAACAGCGTGATCATCACCGGTCCGAGGAACACGTCGGCGCGTTCGCCGTTGTTCCATTGCATGCGGTCGCGCACCTCGGCGCCCGCGGCCACATAGAACGCGCACGCGGCGTCGAGGTCGGCCACCTTCACCGCGAGGTTCGCCATACCCGTGATTGCCACACCGGAAGGGTACTGACGACGCGTCGTCGAGCGTCGCCCGCGGTTACGCGGGGAGCGTGGCGATCACGTACCCGAAGCCGGGCATCGATGCGAACGCCGAGCTCGACGGCGGGATGGTGCCGGCGCGGAACGTCACCGGAACCGGAGCGGTACCGGGAGTGTGGACCGCGTCGATGTGGATCTCGGCGAGACGTTGCGCCCGGATCGCGGCGACCACGACGGTGCCGGCTGTTGTGAGCTCGATCGAGTCTGTGCCCGACGGCCCGGTGCCGAACGGCGCCGGAAGGTCCGCGCAGTGCGACCAACCGTTCTTCAGGTCGAGGACGTGCACGAATGCCGGTTCGTCGGCGTCGCCGGGGTTGCGGTACAGCGTCGCGAGCAGCGTGCGATCGGCGCTCATGACGCCGCGCACCGCCCGACCGTGCATGTCCTCGGGGGCGACGACTTTGTTTCGATCGTTCGTGTCGTAGCGGAGACCTGTACGAAGCTCGATCGTCTGCACCCGGTAATGGTCGCCGCGGTAGTCGAGCGTGAACACCATTGCACCGTCCACCGAGAAGGCTTCGGGCTGCACGTCGCCCTTTAGGGAACTGCGATGCACTTCGGTACCAGCGAGCGGGTCGAAGACCACGACCTCGGTGGACACCCGGCCTTGGCCTCCGTATCCGGGCCGGCGGTCCGTCAGCGCGACCCAGCGGCCGGCCGGGGCCACCGCACTGATCGACAGACGGCTGCGCAACGGCCACGACGACGACACCGCGCCGCTGCTCGGGTCGATGCGAACCAGGTGGTCCGGGCCCGCGGAACCGTCGTGACGAATCGAGAAGGCAGCCGATCCGTCGAGTGCCGCGACCGCACCGGGCTCGAACCAGATCGGCGCGGTTGACGAGGTCGAGACCGCGCCGATGCCGTTGACGAATTGCGCGAGCATCAGCGGTGCGGTCGGCTGCGCGTCGTTTGCGACCTTCACGACACGCGTCGCGTCCCGTTTGCCCGTACCGCAACCGCTCGTGAGGGTGAGCGCGAGGAAGGCGGTTCCGATGACCGTTGCGCGCGGTGTCATGACCTACAGACACCACCGAGGTGGTATGGGTTCCCGATCTCGTCCGATTTTCAGGTCAACGCAGTGAGACCGCGACGGCCTGCGCGTCGGCGAGCCGGCTGAGTCCTTCGATGCGATAGGTGACTCCCGTCCCTGCCCACAGCAGGACCGGTCCCGATCTGCGCACCGTGTCGGTCTCGAATTCGCCGGATCGGTCGATATAGGCGATCTGGTGCGCACCGATGATCCACGTACCGGGAAGGCCGTCGACGGTTGCCGGCTCGGCGCGGGCCCCGGGATCGAGGAGCTTGCCGAAGATCGGCGCCTCCTTCGGGTCGGTCGCGATCTCGACGAGCGTGAAACGCCCGTAGCGGAGGACGACGAGCCCGCCGCGCACCCGGGAATCGACCGCGACACCCGAGAGCGCACCGGCCGACGGGTCGTGTGCCGTCCGGATCGTGAACTGCACCTTCTTCTGCGCCGCCGCGAGCTGCGCCGCGGCCGCGCCCGTGCCCGACGAACCCGACGCGCCCGGAACGGTGAGCGCGGGCAGGCCGCTCGGCAGTGGTCGGTCGGATCGGCGGATCTCGACCGCGCCGATACCCAGCCAGTCGGCGATCGCCCGTCGCGCGGGGCTGATCGTGACCACCGCGGCAGTGATCAACACGAGCACCGCCGCGACCGCGACGAGCGCGCGCGTGCGGTGCCGCGCGCGCTCGTGCAGTACGACCGGGCCGGCGATCCGGCGACGCACCGTTTCGACGAGGTTGTCGCCGGTCGGGTGATCGAGATGCTCGGCCAGATCGACGAGCGCGCGCTCCAGTTCGATCACGACGTCACCTCGCTGCCGAGCTCGACCCGCAAGAGTTGCGATGCTCGCGACAACCGGGACTTCACCGTTCCCAATGGGCACGACAAGACTTTCGCCGTCTCGCTCTCGCTCAATTCCGCGAAGTAGCGAAGCGCGATCACCTCGCGATAGCGGTCGGGTAAGCGCGCCACCAGGTCGAGGAGACGTTGGCGTTGATCGTGCTGTGCGACAACGTGCTCGACATCGGTGCCGGCGGGTTGAGGTTGCTCACGAACCTGCAACTCGAGCTTGCTGCGACGCGACATCGCGTGACGACGGTTGCGCGCCTCGTTGGCGACGATCGTGAACAGCCACGGTTTGAACGCCGCCTCGGTCCGGAACCCGCCGAGGTTGCGAAGCGCCTTGACGAACCCCTCCTGCACTGCATCCTCTGCTTCGTTGCCGGCGATCCCGTACGCGAACCGGAGCGCCGGCACCCGATGGCGCTCGACCAGCGCCGCGAACGCGTCGAGATCGCCCGTTCGGGCGGCGATCACCAACTCCGCGTCGCTGCGTGGATCCATGTTGTGACCCTGCATACACCGCCGGGTGCGGCGAGGTTCCGGATCACTGACCGGGCTTCGGACGGAAGAGGTCGAAGCGGAGGCCCTGGTCGTCGACGCGGAAGTAGAGGCGCACCTCGGGACTACCGGGGCGGCTGTCGATGCCGGCGGGTGGTGTGATCCACGAGATGTGGAACGCGCCGGGCTGGTATCCGGGCTCGAGCTGCCAGTCGAACAGGCCGGAGAATAAGCGCGCGGCGCGTTCGCCGTCGGCGACCAGCAAGGTGAGGTAGCCGACGTCGCCGTAGCGGCGGCCGACAACGTCCTCGACTGGCACGTTTTGGCTGCCCTTGTGCGTCTCGGGCGCCGGGGTGTAGGCCTTCGGTGTCGGAAGCGGACGGTTCCGCACTTCCTTTTTTCTCGTGGGTCTCTTCATGCGCAAGTTGTTCTTGGTAGGCGTGGTCGTCGCGCTGCTCGTAGCCGCGGCCGGATGCAAGCTGGTGGTCACACCCACGGCGTCGAACGGCTGGGCCTTTGTCAACGAGGCGGGCAACGGCAGCGGGTACTACGTGAACGGACCGGGCAATCCTCCGGCCGGCCGCGGCAGCGCGCTCTTGACGATCGACGGCACCGGTCGTGAGGACGTCGCGACGGGCATCTTCACCGGCCGACAGCTCTCCACGTTCACGGCGTTGCAGTACTCGACGTACCAGGCGTTCTCTGGGTCGCCGAACGAGACCCTGTACCTGCAGTTCGACGTCGACTACGACTCGACCGACTCGTCCACCGCCTACCAGGGCCGGCTCGTGTATGTGCCGTCGGCCTCCCAAACCGTCGTCCCGAAGGTCTGGCAGACCTGGGACACGAAGGACGCGAACGCTTCGTGGTATTCATCCGCGAGCGGTGGCTCTGGGTACCGTCCGGTCGTCGGTGACGTCCAACAGGCGAACCCACCCTGCGACCAGACCTCGTTCTGCACATGGTCGACCCTGATGGCGGATTACCCGAACGCGCGCGTCCGTCCCACCGTGAGCAGCGTGCCGGGTGCGCTCCTTGTCCGCGCCGGCGGTCCTGTGACGGGTGGATTCGTGGGCGCGACCGACAACGTGATCGTCGGGATCAACGGCAACAACATCGAAACGAACTTCGAGCCCGGTGACGGGAACCTCGTCATCAACCCGTCGAACGCGGCCGCCCGCATGTTCGCGTTCTTCCAGGAAACCGCGAACGGCAGTGGATCGTTCGTCAGCGGGCCGATCGGCTCGGACGGCTCGGGCAGCGCGAAGCTCACCGTCGACTCGACGGGCGGCGAAGCGTTGGCGAACGGCCTCTTCGCCGGAACGCGGTTCGATCACCTCAACTTCTTGTCGTACAAGACCTACCAAGCGGCCGTCGGGACCCACGCGACGGGGCTGCAGCTCGACGCCGACTACGACGCCACTGACGCGAGCACGGCGTTCCAGGGCCGCGCCGTGTTCGAACCCGAGCTCTCGGGAGCGGCGACGATCGCGAGCGAGACGTGGCAGACCTGGAACCCGCTCACCACGCCGTCGGGTTGGTGGCAGACCGGCAACGCGATCGTCGGCGGGGTCAACGTCGGACAGTCGTGTACCCAGGCGAGCCCGTGCTCGTTCGCGCAGTTGCTTGCGGCGTATCCCGACGCGGCGATCCGCCCGATCACCGGGCAGGTGGGTGGACAACCGAACGTCGGCGGGATCTGGCTCAAGGCCGGTGCCGGCTGGGCGCCCAGCTTCACCGGCAACATCGACTCGCTGACCGTGGCGGTCAACGTCGGTGGGGTCAACGGCACCGTCAACTTCGACCTCGAGCCGTAGACGACGTCCGACGCACGGTCGTCGCGCCCCCGGGCTCGGCGACCGTGCTCGCGGCGGTGATCTCGCGGACTGCTACTGCTCGGTGAGCCGCGCGATGTTGACGAGCGTCTTCTCCATCGCGGCGCGGGTGTGATCCTTCGATCGCCCGATGCCCAGCAGACCCTTGATGGGGCCCTTCTCCTTCGAAATGTCCCAGCTCTCGCGCACGAGGGTGCCGCCGTCCGCCGGCTCGAGCTCATACCTCCAGATGCGGCCACCGAAGAACCTGCTCTGGAAGCTGCCGGCGGGTCGCGTCTGCCAGGCGATGCGTTTGCCGTCGTCGAACTCGATCACTTCGTTCGTCATCGAGTAGTTCATGCCCAGGTGCATCGACATGCCGAACTGCGCACCCATCGTCAAACGCGGCGGGCTTTCCTTCGCGTCGCGCACGCTGCCGGAGCCGTCGATGTCGTGGTGGCGGCTCGGATCGGCGAGAAGCTCGAAGATCCGGTCGGCGGGCGCGGCGATGAGTCGCTCGACGGATACGACGTCACGGGATTCGCTCATGCGCGCCAGCGTACGTCGCCATCGATCGTTACGCTCGTGCTCGGCACCGTCTCGACGAGGAGAGCGCACTATGCCGGGTCGCGGAGCGGCGAGCCCGCGCTTCACCCATCTCGACGATCTCGAGTATCAGGAGGTCCGGCGGATCGGTCAGGGTGATCGCACCATGTCGGTGCGGGAGAAGTGGCTCGACTTCTCGCCCGCGTACCTGTCTCTGTATGCGAAGTGGGATCCGGCATGATCGTCCAGCCGCACGGTCACAACAGCAACCACGTCATTTTCGTGCTCGAGGGCGAGATGACGTGCGGCGCCGTCGTATGCCGACGGGGCACCCACATCGCACTCGACCAGGGCGACACGTTCGGTCCCTTCGTCGCCGGTCCGGAGGGTGTCGAGCTCTTCGAGGTGATGATGGGGGATCCGCGATCGTTCCCGGCCGATCCCGACGGCTACGAGCGCTTCCTCGTCGAGCGGGGCGCGCGGCAGTTGCCGAACCCGCCGATCGACATGCCCGTGTGGATAGAAGACACGCGGACCTGAGTGGGCCGAGCCGAACGCCGGGCTCGGCCTCCTGTCGTGTGACTAGGCGTCGACGGATGTCGGCAGCGTCAATCGCGCGATGGTGCCGCCGCCTTCGCGCTCGAGGAGCTCGACGGTCCCCCCGTGCAACTCCGCGATCTGGCGCACGATCGCGAGACCGAGACCGGAACCCGGTTGCGATCGGGCCGCGGTCCCGCGGTAGAAGCGATCGAACACCAGGGCACGCTCGTCGGTCGCGACGCCGACGCCGCGGTCGCGCACCTCGATGACCCCTCTCCGCACGTCGACTTCTATCGGCGTTTCCGCCGGGCTGAACTTGCACGCGTTGTCGAGCAGGTTGTGAACGGCGCGATCGATCGCGGAGACCCGGACGTTCACGACGGCGTCCGCGTCGCGCGAGAGCGTGATCGACCGACCGCTCCGCCGCTGCTCCCGCTCGACCACCTGCTCGATCAGATCGCCGACGTCAACGTGTTGAACCGGCTCCTCGGCGCGCGCGTCGGTCGCGAGATCGACGAGCTCGGCGACGAGCTCACCCAGCTCCGCGAGCTCGACTTGCGCGGCGTCGACCAGCTCGACTCGTTGTGCCTCGTCGAGTGTTCCGGCCCGCTGGAGCAGCTCGATGTTCGTGCGCAACGCCGTGAGCGGTGTTCGCAGCTCGTGGCTCGCGTCCATCACGAGGCGTTGCTGTTGGGCGCGTGAGGAGCCCAGCGCGCCCAACATCGTGTTGAAGCTCGCGGCCAGGCGGCCGAGCTCGTCGCGCCGCGTGATCTCGATGTGGTGCTCGAGCTGTTGCGTCTCTGCGATCTGTTCGGCCGCGACCGTGAGCTGCTCGACGGGCCGGACGATGCGGCGCGCGATCAGCCAGGCGCTCGTCGCCGCGACCGCGGTTCCCGCCAGCGCGATGAGCAGGAGCCGCAAGTCGAGCGCCGACAGCACGTTGTTCGTGTCCGCGATGCTCCGCGCGATCTGCGCGGCACCGCCCTGTGGCGACGACACGGTAAGGACTCGGTATTGCGTGCCCGAGATCGTGACGGTGCGGAACCGCGGGTCGCCGCCGTGCGCGGCGAGGTTCTTGTCGCCGGTGTCGACCGGCATTGCCGGCTGGTTCGCGATCGACCGCACGACGCGGCCCTTCGCGTCGAGCAGCTGGACGATCGCGTCCGGCTCGGCGAGCTGCGGACCGTCGTCGGGTTCCTTGTTCCCGCTCACACCCGTGCTGCCCGGAACGGGCCGGTGGTCGAAGCCGGACGTGATGCCGGGATCGTGCGCGCGCTGCAACAAGAAACGGTCCGTCTCGGCGCGCAGCTCCTGTCGCGTGCTGACGTGCGCGGCGTACACGCATCCGACCACAACGATCGCGAACGTCGTGGCGACGACCAGGAGCAGGCGGAAGCGCAGGCTCATCCGGCCCGCACCGTGTAACCGATGCCACGAATCGTGTGGATGAGCCGGGGCGCGTCGTCGATCTCCGTCTTGCGGCGAAGGTACCCGATGTAGACGTCGAGAGACTTCGACGAGGTCTCGAAGTCGAATCCCCAGATTTGCTCGTAGATGGACTCGCGTGACACAACGATGCCGGCGTTGAACATCATGAGCTCGAGGAGATCGAACTCCGTCTTGGTCAGATCGAGCTGGCGTTCGCCGCGCCAGGCCTGCCGGCGCAGCGGGTCGAGCGCGAGATCGGCAACGGTCAGCGTCGAGTCGCCGTCCGTGATGCTGCTGCGCCGCAGCAGCGCCCGCACGCGCGCGAAGAGCTCGTCCAGCGCAAAGGGCTTCACGAGGTAGTCGTCCGCGCCGGCATCGAGACCCGCGACCCGATCCGACACTTCGTGCCGAGCCGTCAACATGAGCACCGGTGTGTGGTTGCCCCGGTCGCGCAGGATTCGGCATACCGCCAGCCCGTCGGTGCCCGGCATGAGCACGTCGAGCACGATGACGTCGGGCGCCAACTCGTCGACACGCAGCAATGCGTCGTTGCCGTCGACTGCGGTATGCACGTCGTATCCCTCGAAGCGCAGCGCGCGATCGACGGCCTCGCGCACGTGTGGGTCGTCCTCAACGACGAGAATGCGGCTCCTCTCACCCCTGACCGACATGCCCCGAGACTGGCACGGAGAGGTAAGAGCCGACCAAGAAGCGATTGGGAGCTCGACGAGCGCGAACGCCACCACTCCCAGCGGCGACGCGCCGGTCCCCTTGCCAACAGTTGGCAACAATCTTCGTGTCGGCACGCCGCTTTTCTTGCCAACAGTTGGCAGGAATTCTGACGCCGACACGCCGCTTTTCTTGCCAACAGTTGGCAGGAATTCTGACGCGGGGATGCCGTTTTTCCACCCAACTGTTTGGGGGAATTTTGGGAATGAGGCTAGGGGGGCCGATGTTGTAAGGCCCGCTATGCCTCGTCTCTCCTTGGACCTCGACATGACGCGCACCGACTGGTTCGATGACGCGGCGTGTCGCGACGTCGATACCGACATCTTCTTCCCCACGTCGGAGGCGCAGGCGGGCGAGGCCAAGGCGATCTGTGCGGTCTGCCCGGTGCGCGCGGAGTGCCTCGAGTACGCGCTCGATATCCGGCCCGGCGACGGCGTATGGGGCGGCCTCACTGCGCCCGAGCGCCACCGGCTGATCCGGCGCCGGCAAAAGGCGGCCCGCAAGATGCGTGAAGCGCGTTCTGCTGCCTGAACGCTGACGAACGACACGCGGGCATGCTCGACGCCGCGTCCTCGCCAAAACCTGCAGGGCTAACGTCGCGTCCGTTGGTTTCCACCTGCGGACGGCGGACATGCTCGAAGATTTACCGACACCGCAGGAGGACCTGCACAACTTTCGGCCCGGTGGTGTGGGGTCCGGACTCGGGCGCAGACAGAACCAGCTTGCGATGCTCGAGCGCTACGGCCTCGGACCATCCTCGCGGGTGCTGGAGATCGGGTGCGGCGTCGGCTGGCTCGCCTACAACCTTGCTTCCCGGCTGAGCGACGCCGGCGGGTACGCCGGTCTCGATATCAGCGATGCGGCCATCAGCTGGCTCAACGACAACTACGCCTCCCGTCTGTCGAACTTCCAGTTCGACCTGTTGGACGTCAAGAACGCGCGCTATCGGCCGAAGGGCGCGCGCAAGCCCGAACGGATTCGGTTCCCGCACGACGACGACCAGTTCGACATCGCCTGCGCGTTCAACGTCTTTGTGTACATGACCGAACGGGGCATCACGAACTACCTGCGCGAGGTCGCACGTGTATTGCGCGCGGGAGGTATGGGGCTGATGACGTTCCGGGCGATCATCGACGGCGACTTGGGACCGCGCGAGGGCGAGCGGGCCTACACGCGCGTTCGACCCGGCGTGTACACGCGGCGACCCGAGCGCGACGGCTGGGCGATGGCCTACGACGACACGCTCATCCGCTCGATGATCGACCGGGCCGGTCTCGACACGTACGCGTTCGAGATCGGCGGTTGGCACGAACCGCCCTCTGTTCCGGGCTCCGCGCCCGCATCCGACACGCCGCGCCAGGGAGCCGATCTCTACGTCGTCACGCCCAAGAAGCGTTAGCCGGATCTCGATCGGCCGCCCGACCGGTCGATAGAGAGGCATGAGCTCCACCAAGACCAAAACCAGCGAGGCGGCCCGGCTCGAGGCGCTTTGGGCCGGCGACTTCGGCAACGCGTACGTCGACCGTAACCTCTCGGCGTACGAACGCCGGGGCGAGTTCTGGCTGCCCCTGCTCGACGAGCTCCGGCCGCAGAGCGTGCTCGAGGTGGGATGCAACGTCGGCGGCAATCTCCAGTGGATCGCGCAGCAGGTCGACCCGGCCGCGGTGACCGGTGTCGACGTGAACGCCAAGGCGCTGCGTCTGCTCGACCAGCGGGTGCCCGGGGTTCGGGGGGTGTACGCGCCGGCGCGGGATCTGCCGGTCGGTGATCGTTCGATCGACTTCGTGTTCACCATGGGCGTGCTCATCCACCAACCGGAGGAGACGCTCGCCAAGGTGATGAGCGAGATGGTGCGCGCGTCGAGCCGGTACGTGTTCTGCGGCGAGCACTACGACACCGAGACGGTCGCGGTGCGTTACCACGGTCACGATCGCGCGATGTTCCGCCGTGACTACGGCGGCTTGTTCCTCGACCTCTTCCCCTACGAGTTGACCTTGGTTCGCCAGGGCTACCTGAGCCCGGAAGAGGGCTGGGACCGCGTCACCTGGTGGCTCTTCGAGCGTGCGTAACCGGTCGACGCTCCCCGCAACGGCGACCCGTCAAGAATTCGCGATGCCGACCATCCGGGTCGCGGCGACCGATCGCTCCGACACGCGCTCACCCGGCGACGACCCACTCGCGACGGCGCTGTAGTACGCAGCCTTTCGTCGCGCCACCCGGCCGTTCGGGCGCGCCTCCGCCGTCACCGCTTCCGGCTCGAGCTGCGAGTTGATGCCGTCTTTCAGGAGCAGCAACGCTTCCGCGCGCAGCTGCGAGATCCGCGACTCGCTCACGCCCAGCTCGTCGGCGAGGTCCTGCATCGACCGCTCTTCGAAGAAATAGCCCGTTACCACCCGCTGCAGTCTCTCGGGGAGCGCATGCACCGCGTCGACGAGATACGCCTTTCGTTCGCGGTCGAGGATCGCCTCCTCGGGGCTGGCGTCGTCACCCGCGATGAACGATTCGGCGTCGCCTTCCAGCACGAGCGAGTCGTAGTTGAGCACGGTCGCGCGGTGAACGTCGTCGACGAGCTTGTGGACGGTCTCGGTCGGGACGTCGAGCATCTTCGCGACCTCGTCGGGGGTCGGCGCGCGGCCGAGCTTGTTCATCAGCTGCTCGTTGGCGGCTTGCAGCCCACGGGCCCGCGCCCGGACGGACCGGCTCGCCCAGTCGCGGCCGCGCAGCTCGTCGAGCATGGCGCCGCGGATGCGGGTCGCGGCGAAGCGATCGAATGCGATCCCGCGCTCGGGGTCGTAGCTTCGGGCGGCCTGGGCGAGGCCGAGCATCCCGGCCGACACGAGGTCATTGCGGCTGACGTGGCTCGGGACCTTTTGGGCGACCTCCGAGACCACGTACTGGACGAGCGGAAGGTGCTGGCGCACGAGGTTGTCCTCGCAGGTTGCCCGCTCGATGTCGATGTCGGCCTTCTGTGCTGGCGTCACTGCTTGCCCCCCGGTCCGTTGCAGGTGTCCACACATGTTGTGGATGTTGCATGCAGACTTCGGCGACGAGGGGTCGCGCTCTTGATCGGTCCGAGGGTTGAAAGAAGTGACCGCTTTGCGTGGTGTGTCCGGTCTCGGAAGGTAGCGTGAGCAGATCACGACCGCTGGGAGGCGTGCGGTGGGACTCCAGGTGAGCGCCGGCAACCGCGAGTCCCCTGGCGATTCCCACACCAACGATGCCGGCGCCCGGCCCTCGGCGATCGTCGCCGACGAGCTGGGTCTCGTACGCGCGGGCATCACCGGGGTGCTCGAGGCGCGAGGTATCGAGGTCGTCGCCCAAACCCGCTCCGGTCGCGAGCTCGTGAGCCTGACGACCGTGGAGCGACCGGATCTCGTCGTCGTCGGCGCCCCGGCCGATCTCGATGCCGCCGACGTCGTCCGCCGGCTCGTGCGGCTGTGCCCGCACCCGGCGATCGTCGTGCTCCTCCCCCCCGCCCATGAGCACACGGTGCGTTATCTCCTGGCGCTCGGCGCGGCGGGTATCGCGCTGCGGACGGTTGACGTCGACGAGCTCGGCGTGGTCGTCGACGCCGCGCGCAAGGGCGGCCGGCACGTCGTTCCGGCGCTGCACTGGGCGCTCTCCGGCGCGGTGGCGCTGCCGGCCCTCGACGACCGGACGGTCGACGTATTGACCTCGCGCGAACGCGAGGTGCTGGTGCTCCTCGCCGAAGGCCGCACCAATCGTGAGATCGCCGGCGCGCTCTCCGTCTCGCTCGCCACCGTGAAGTCTCACCTCGTTCGGATCTACGCCAAGCTCGAGGCCGGCAACCGGAACGAGGCGCTCGGGCGCGCGGTCGCCCTCGGGCTCCTGCGTTAACTATTCGCGCGCTCACTGCGGCGCACGATACGTGCGCGGGGCCGTGCGCCTGCTGGCGAGTTCGCCCGCGTTGCTCGCTCACCGCATCGTGCGACCCCACTCCGCGGGCTGGTTTCTTCATCTCTTGGCTGATTCCGGCCGATGAGACGACCGGAAGACGGCGAGCGGTGGGGTCTCGAGGGCGGATCATGGCGCTGAGCGACGTATCGAACATCCTGTGGCGCGAGCGGCAGCTCCTCCAGCTTCTCGTGTTCAAGCTCGAAGCGGAGCAGCTGGTGATCGGGGCCCGCCGTGCGCGCTGGATCGCGTACGCGACCCGCGAGGTCGAGAACGTTCTCGGCGAGATCAAGCACATCGGGCTCGAGCGCTCGGTGCTCGTCGCCGGCGCCGCTCGCGAGCTCGGTCTTTCGGGATCGCCGACCCTGGGCGAGCTCGCGGGCCTCACACCGTCGCCGTGGGACGGCATCTTCGCCGAACACCGGAGCGCGATGCTCGCGCTCGCGCAGGAGATCGACTCGATCACGAAGTCGAACCGCGCCGTGCTCCGGGGACCGTCCGACCGCACGGACCGGGCCCAGTTGGGCACGCTCGAGGCCACGTTGCGTGGGCAAACGCATGAACTGCAGAACCACTGTGCGCAGGACGACACCCAGTTTCTTCGAGCTCGAGCGACGCAGAGCCAAAGCACTTCGAACGGTCTGACGATGAGACAGAACATGTCCGACACCGAGGCGCAGGTGATGGTGCAACTCCGGACCCAACAAATCGCCTCCCATGCCGTCCTTGCGGCCGGTGCGAGGGCCGTCCAGCCGTCGCTGACCGACTTCTTGAAGTAGGGAACCATGCTCGAGACGCACACCGCGACCGACGTCGCAGAGATCACCTTCCCGGCGGGTCTGCCCGGGTTCCCGGATGCACACCGGTTTCTGGTCGCGCCTTGGGGTCCGGCCGGGAGCCCCTTCTTGTTGCTGTCGTCGACGGAGGATGCCGACGTCGGATTCGTCGTCGTTCCCCCGTGGGTGTTTTATCCGGAGTACGACTTCGAGCTCGATAGCCCCACCGCGGACCGATTGGCGCTGGCCGGGGCCGAGGACGCAGTCGTCTTCGCGGTCGTGACGCTACGCGAGCGGCCGGAGGACTCCACACTCAATCTGCTCGGCCCGATCGTCGTGAACCGCTTTACGCACGAGGCTGCGCAGGTCGTGTTGCCCAGTGCGGGATATAGCGTGCGCGCGCCGTTGGCCACCGCGTCCTGAACCCGTCGCAGGTAATCGTCGGCGGCGTGAGTCGCGACGCAACCACGGAACGTGTTTGACCGGGTCGCCGCGCGCGGAGCCACGCGCACGCAGTTGTGATCTGTGCGTATGCTGCGGGTCGGCCTTTGTCGGCCGCCACGGAGGGAGTACATCGTGCTCGTGCTCACGCGACGTGCCAACCAGAGCATCATGATCGGGCACGAGATCGTCGTTACGGTGCTCGAGGTGCGCGGTGATCAAGTGCGCCTCGGGATCAAGGCGCCGCGATCGATCGACGTGCACCGCGAGGAGATCTTCGCTCAGCTGCAGCAGGCGAACCGCGACGCCGCGCAAGCTCCGAAGCAGCCGATCGAGTCGCTGGACGGGTTGACCAAGCCCGCCGAGGACGCCGATACTCCGACGCCCCAGTCGAACGGATAGCGCGGAAGGTGTTCCCGGTGCGCTGGTGCGCATCTGTTCATCGCGCGTCGGCGATCGTCGCGGGCGGCGCGCCGAGTGCTTCGGCGACCGCCGGGTTCGTCACTGCCCCGTTCAAGGTGTTCACGCCCCCCGCCAGCGCCGGATCGGCGGCGGTGGCGTCGATCCCACGCGTCGCGAGCTCGACGGCGTACGGCAACGTCGCGTTCGTGAGCGCGTAGGTCGACGTGTTGGGTACTGCGCCAGGGACATTGCCCACGGCGTAATGCAGGACGTCGTGACGGACGAATACCGGATCGGTATGCGTGGTCTCGTGGATACCCTCGATGCTCCCGCCCTGGTCGATCGCGCAGTCGATGATCACCGCGCCCGGTCGCATCGACGCGACCATGTCGTCGGTCACGAGCACAGGGGCGCGACCGCCCGGAACGAGGACCGCGCCGATGACGAGATCGGCGTCCCGCATGGCGCGGGCGACCGCGGCCCGGTTACTCGCGAGGGTCTGGATCCGCCCCTTGTGGATCTGGTCGACCCAGCGCAGACGGTCGATGTTCTTGTCGAGCAGGAGCACCTCGGCCTCCATGCCCTGCGCGATCCAGGCCGCGTTCCAGCCGACGTTGCCCGCGCCGAGCACGACGACGCGCGCCGGCCGAACACCGGGTGCGCCTCCGAGCAGGACACCCCGCCCGCCTTGTCGCCGTTCGAGGAAGTGTGCCCCGATCTGAGGTGCCATACGACCGGCCACTTCGCTCATCGGAGCGAGCAGTGGGAGTTGACCGCTCGCGAGCTGGACGGTTTCGTACGCCACGCCGGTCGTGCGGGACTCGATCAACGCGCGAGCGACCTCCGGGTACCCGGCGAGATGGAGATAGGTGAACAACACGAGGCCCGGTCGGAGGAACGCCAGCTCGGAGGCTTGCGGCTCCTTCACCTTGATCACGAGGCCGGCGCGACCCCACACGTCGGCGGCGGTGTCGACGACCTCGGAGCCTGCGGCGCGGTAGTCGTCGTCGGTGATGCCGGAGTCGATGCCCGCGTCGCGCTCGACGAGCACGCTGACACCGTGGTGGCTCATCTCGAGGACGCCGTCCGGAGTCATCGCGACGCGATGCTCGTCGGTCTTCACCTCGCGCGGTACACCGACGACCGGTGGCGTCACATGCTCAACGTAGTCCCGGCCGTCATCTCCGGGGCGACATCATCGCCGGTACGACATCATCGCCGGTACGACGCCATCGCCGGAACGACGTCGCGCATGAACCGCTCGACGGTGTCGGGTGTACCGAAGTCGGAGAACTGGCACACGAATCCTTCGACGCCGCGCTCGACCTCGCCCGAGAGCGCGGCCGCCACCTCGTGAGCAGTTCCCGCGATCACACCGCCCCATGACCCGAAGCGACGCCGGGTTGTCGCGATCGTTTCGTCACGATCAGCCGCGCTTGCCGCGAGGCCGATCGGATGCTGCACCGACACGCGCGCTCGACCCGCGAGCGGGCGGAGCTCGTCGAGGCGGTCGAGCGCGTAGCCGGGGCAGTTCCACCAGTCGGCGAAGCGTTCGACGAGCGGCATCGTGAGCTTCGGCCCGCCCCCGCCGATGTGCACGGGCACGTGAGATTGCGCGGGCACCGGCCGTCCGGTCGCGCCTTGCAGCGTGAAGTGGTCGCCCGCGAAGTCGAAGGGTTCGCCCGAAAACATGAGCTCGACGATTTCGAGTGTCTCCCGCAATCGCGATGCCCGGATCGATGCCGGCTGAGGTCCGAAGCCGAACGTGCGCAGCTCGTCGGGCACGGATCCCCAACCGATGCCGAGCTCCAGCCGTCCGTTCGAGATGACGTCGAAGGACGCGGCCGTCTTGGCAAGCAACACCGGGTGGCGGAACGGGTCGCACAGGACGAGATGACCGATCCGGATCGTGGATGTCCGCGCCGCGAGCGCGGTCGCGACGGTCCATCCTTCGAACGTGTCGACCTCTCGCGCCATCGGCGCGGCGAAGTGGTCCATCAACCACACCGAATCGAAGCCGGCGGCTTCGGCCGCGAGCGTGCGTTCGAGGATCCGGTCGAAACTCATCCGGATCTGGGGGAGGTACAGGCCGAACCAGGGGAGCGCCACGCGAGTCGGACGCTAGCGTCGTCGTCCGATGGATCTCCAAGGCGCGCGCGCGATCGTCACCGGTGGCGCGAGCGGAATCGGCGCGGCGTGCGTCGCGCAATTGCGCGAGGCGGGTACGCGCGTCGTTTCCCTCGATCTGGTGGATGCGCCGAAAGCCGACGGGTCGGTGCGCGCCGATGTCGGCGACGAGGATGCCGCCGTCGCCGGCGTGAGCGAGGCCGTTGCGCAACTCGGAGGTCTCGACGTCGCCGTTCTGAGCGCGGGCGTGGGCGGCCGCGCCGCGTTGCTCGACATGTCGACGCAGGAGTGGGATCGCGTGTTGAACGTCAACCTGCGCGGCGCCTTCGTCAGCCTGCGCGAGTGTGCGCGCGCGATGACGGGCGTTGGCGCGATCGTCGCGGTGACGAGCATCTCGGGCTTCCTGAGTGAGCGCCTCATGGCGCACTACTCGGTCTCGAAGGCCGGTCTCGCGCAGCTCGTGCGGGCGGCGGCGCGCGAGCTGGGCGCGCGCGGCATCCGCGTGAACGCGGTCGCGCCGGGGACGACCGATACGCCCATGTTCGCCGCGACCGAGCGCCTTCCCGGATATCGCGAACGGGTCGCGGGACGCGCCGCACTCGGTCGCGTTGGCACGGCGGCCGAGATTGCACAGGTCGTGGTCGCGCTGTGTCGGCTCGACTGGGTGACTGGTCAGATCGTCGCGGCCGACGTCGGCGTCTCGTTGCACAGCCCGATAGATCCGCAGGAGTCCCTCGAAGAGAACGGCTGCTGATGGCCCGCCCGGGATTCTTCCTCTTGTCGTGCTACGTCGACGTCGACGCGGTGCTCGCTCGGCTGCGGGCGCTCGGGCTGGGAGGTGAGCCGCGCCGGATCGTCGTCCCCGTACCGGACGGTGAGGCGCAGATGGCAACGGTGGTTGATCCCGACGGTGTGCTCGTCGAGCTCATCGGAAGCCCGACGTCGTGACGCTCGAATTGCCGTGACGATCGAAGCCGTCGTGTTCGACTTCGACGGGCTGATCCTCGACACGGAGGGCCCGGTCTTCATCGCCTGGCAGGAGGAGTTCGAAGCGCACGGCTGCCCGCCATTGACGATCGAAGAGTGGGCCGCCGAGATCGGTACCGCGGGCGGTCTCGACCTGGTCGAGCTCATCCGGATCCGGGCGACGCGCCCGTTCGACGAGGACGCGATGCACGCGCGGCGCCGGGTTCGACGCGACGAGCTGCTCACGCAGGAGACGACGCGGCCCGGCGTACACCGATGGCTCGATGACGCGGACGCGCTCGGGTTGTCGCTCGCGATCGCGTCGAGCTCCCCGCTCGAGTGGGTGGAGCCACACCTCGAACGCCTCGGCGTCCGGCACCGGTTCGCGGCGCTCGGGTGTTACTCGGATGGCGCCGCGGCGAAACCCGCGCCCGATACGTATCTCGCCGCGTGCGCCGCGCTCGGTATCTCGCCGGGCGCCGCGCTCGCGATCGAGGATTCGCCGCACGGTGTCGCGGCCGCGAAGGCGGCGGGACTGTTGTGCATCGCCGTCCCGCACCGGATCACGGAAGGTCTCGATCTTTCGCGTGCCGATCTTCGATTGAGCTCGCTCGCCGACGCGACGCTGCGCGAAGTTCTCGACCGCTTCAACTGAACGCGCGGATCGCGCATCAGCTCGTCAGCAGTCAGCTCGTCAGCACCGCCCGCCCCACGGGGCCGTTCCCTGCCACTGATAGAGGACCCACGCCATCTCGTCCTGGTCGAACGGTGAGACGCGCGATGGGAGCTGGCCCACGAGATCGCGACGTCCGGCGTGTATGACCGTGGAGTCCCAGGTCGACGGCAGGAATTGATACGCACCGTAATAGCCGGACGGGTTGACCGCGTCGTAGCGTCCGGCGCTCTCGCGCATGCGCGTGCACACGAGGAACGGGTCGGCATGGTGGGGGCTCACTCGACCGTTGTTCGGCGCGGTGGCGACGACCACCGAGACGTTGGCGGTGATGGTCGGCGGTCCGGTGGGTGCCGCGAGCGGGTTCGTGGAATGCGCCGCGGCGAACGCGCGCACGCGCGCGTCGGCCCGGGCCCGCGTCGCCTGGTCGCGCGCAGCCGCGAGGGCGACCTTCGCCTCGGTCCAGGCTTGGGTTCGGATTGCGGCAAGCTCGGCGTCGAGGGCGGCGCGCTCGGTCGCGACGGCGCGCAGGGTGTTTCGTTGTTGGGAACGCGCGGTTTCGAGGCTGCGACGTTGCGCGTTCAGGTCGTTGACCGCGGTGGTGAGATGCGCGATAGCAGCGTCGCCGCCCGCGTTCGCGTTTTCGACGAGGTGGGCGCGTCGCGCCGAGTCGAGTGCGCTGTCGCCCAAGATCGACGTCAGACCGACCTCGCCGTTCTCGTAGAGCACGACCACGCGCTCCGTCGCGATCCGTCGGGTGTGCTCCAGACTTGCTTCTGCGACGACAATTCGGCGTTCGACGTCGGCGATCGTCGCATCGATGCGCGCCGCGTCGGAATGCGCGGCGAACCAGCTCTGCGCGGCGGCGTTGATGGCGCGACTGGTGCTGGCTATCCGGTCACTCGTCGTCGACGCGTGAGCCGGCACCGCCGGCAGGATGCCGAGCGCGCTCATACACGCAACCGCGACGAGGCGGGTCACGTTGCAACGCGTCAGCCCGGTATGAGCGTGGTGCTCCGCCACACCGTTGCTGCGCTCGTTCGCCCGGAGGCGACCGGGGGGTCGGCGCATCAGGTCGAACCTACCCAGACTGATCGCGATTCAACGCATTAGCGATCACGCTTCGTGGCGACGGTCGTACCCGCTGCAAGGACTACCTGCTCAACGGCAATGCAAATTTCTTCGGGAAAAGTGGGCGTACGCGCCGTTTATGCGATCGTCGCGCCGCCTTCGACCGGGATCGTCTGTCCGGTGAGATACCGCGCGTCGTCACTCAACAGGAAGATTGCGACGTCGCCGATGTCGCGGGCGTGCGCGTAACGGCCGATCGGTACCCGCTGCTTCGCGCGGGCGATCGCGTCGTCGGTCGCGAACATCCCTCCCGTCATCGGCGTGTCGACGCCACCCGGGCAGATGCAATTCGCGCGCACATCATGCGCTCCGTATTGCACTGCCAACAGACGCGTCAGCGCGTCGACGCCGCCCTTGCTCGCGGTATACCCCGCGCCGTATCCGTGGCCGCGTATCGCCGCGGTCGACGCGATGGTGACGATCGCACCGCCGCCGTCGATCAGCATCGGCAGCGCATGCTTGACCACCGCAAACGTGCCGACGAGGTTCACGCGCAGAACGTCGACGAAGTCGTCGACCGTCACCTGGTGCGCGGGTTGCAAGTCGGCGCCGTGGAAGATCCCTGCCGCGGTGACGACACCGGTGACGCGACCGAGGTCGCGACCGATGCGGTCCACCGTCTCGGCAACGGCCGCATCGTCGCCGACGTCGCACGGGTATGCCGCCGCTCGACCGCCCGCGTCGCTCACGAGGCGAGCCGTCTCCGCCGCGTTGTCGGCGGCCCGGTCGACGATCGCGACCGCGGCGCCCTCGCGCGCGGCTCGTT
Source organism: Acidimicrobiia bacterium (assembly GCA_038213435.1). Taxonomy (GTDB): domain Bacteria; phylum Actinomycetota; class Acidimicrobiia; order IMCC26256; family PALSA-610; genus PALSA-610. Next base: position 31,686 of record JBBQTI010000020.1, on the reverse strand, counting down.
CCGCGGTCGCGCGCCCGATCCCACTTCCGCCGCCTGTCACCAGAACTGTTCCGCTGAGCATCGTTCTCCGCTCGGCCGCCGCCTTGTGCGCCGAAGCTAGGCCGCACGTACTGTGACGCGCATGTCGGCAAACGCGAGGGACATGCACGGCGTCGACGGCAAGGTGATCATCGTGACCGGCTCGGGTCGCGGCGTGGGCCGGGGCATGGCGTTGCATCTCGGGCGCGGCGGCGCCCGCGTCGTCGTCGCGGAGTGGAAGCCGCACCTGCTCACCGAGATCTGCGCGGAGCTCACCGAGCTCGGCGTCGAGAACCTCGGGGTGGCGTGTGACATCCAGGAAAAGGACCAGATCGACGGGATGGTCGCGCAGACCGTGGAGCGGTTCGGCCGCGTCGACGCGCTCGTCAACAACGCACAGACCTTTCGGCCGCTCGCGCCGGTCGCCGATGTGAGCGAAGACGACGTCGACGTGTTCTACCGGTCGGGGGTCAAGGGCACCCTCTGGGCGATGCAAGCCGTCTACCCCCACATGAGGGCGCAGGGCTGGGGTCGCATCGTCAACTTCGCCTCATCGATGGGCATCACCGGTGGGAGCGGCTTCGCGGCGTACAACGCGTCGAAGGAGGCGATCCGCGCCATCACGCGCACCGCCGCACGCGAGTGGGGCGCCGACGGGATCGTCGTGAACGTGATCGCGCCGGCCGCGGCGACGCATCACGGCGAAGCAGGCAAGCAGAGCGAGGGCTATCGAATCTTCATCGAGAACTGCCCGATGAAGCGCCAGGGCGATCCCGAGCTCGACATCGGGCCGATCGCGTGGTTCTTGTGCTCCGATGCATGCCGGTACCTCACGGGCCATACGTTCATGGCCGACGGCGGCGCGTTCATGTGGGCGTGAGCGGCACGGACGTCGCCGCTGCGAGCGTGCTCGAGGCGGACGGCTACCGATTCGTCGAGCCGGTCGATCCGCGCGACGACGACTTCGATACCCAACGACATCTCAACAACGCCGCCATCGTCCGGCTGTTCAACGACATGCGGGTCGCGTACGTGCAGCGGCGGGTCGGCGCCTGGTGGCCCGAGGCGATCCGGACGAACGACCTCGTCATCGCGGCCCGCGAGCTGCACGTGCTCTACGAGAGCGAGGGTCTGCCCGGCGAGCGATTCTTCGGCGGCATGAAGTATGTGGGACGGGAGGGAAAGGCGGCGGTGCTCGAGCAACGCATCGTCGAGTCATCGGGCGGCCGGGCGATCGCGCGGGCGTGGGTGGTGCAGCTCCTCGTGCAGCGGGGAAAGGTTGTCGAATGGCCGGCGCGCTACTTCCAACGGGTCTCTGCGATCGAAGGACGGGAGATTCCGGTGCGGCCGCGCTCCGCGTCCCATCCCTGGGGACCGCCTCGATAGCTCGAAGAGCTCAGAGCCCGAGCGCGCGCAGGATGCCGTCCAGCGCGTCGACCGCTCGCGGCACGGCGGCGTCGTAGCCCTCGGCGACGATCGCATCGCCGATGAGCTCCAGCTCGAAGAAGCCTCCGTAGCCGGCGTCGAGGAGCTCACGCAGGATGCGAAGCGTTGGTATGTCACCGTCGCCGGGAACCAGCCGCTGCGACGATGCAACCGTGCCGACCTTGAAGTCGCTCACCTGCACGAGCCGGATGACGTCGACATTCTCACGGATGGTCGTTGCGAGCGCCCGTTCGGCCCAGCAGGCGTTCAGCTCCATGCACACTCCCGTGTCGAGCCGGCGCGCGAGATCGACCGCGTCGCGCAGCGTGTGCACGAATCCCACGTCGACCCGCAACGAGTTCGTGTGCTCGATCGCGAAGTCGACGCCGCGAGCGCGCGCCTCGTACAACACGGGCGCGAGTGCGTGTTCCAACGCGTCGGCTGCCTCCTCCCACGAGAGGGGCGCGAAGGGGCCGGTCGTGAAGACGATGCAACCCGCGCCGACGGCGACCGCGGTGTCGATCGAGCGAACGAGGCGATCGCGTTGCGCGTCCCACCGGCGTGGGTCGGCGAGGTGGAAGGGTCCGAGGCCGATCAGGTCTACGACCTGCAGGCCTCGACCGACGGCGTCGACGACGAGCTCGGTTCCCGCGTCCCAGCCGTAGGTCTCGAGCTTCGCGACGGACACGCCGACGGTGTTGATGCCGTGCGCGGGCCAGAACGACAGATCGTCGGCCAGCGAGAGCCGGAAGGTGCTGATCGCGCTGACGCACGCACGCGGATGCATCGGATCAGCCGAGCGTGCGCCCGCGGGCGATGCTGCTCCCGCCGTCGAGCTGCAGGTTGACGCCGGTGACAAAGCCCGATTCGCGGCTCGCGAGGTACACGCACGCGTCGGCCACGTCGTTCGCCTCACCGAGACGGGTCAGATGCATACCTTCGAGCACGGCGCGGCGGTCGGGGGCGAGGTCGGCGTCGCGACGGTTGTTGAACACGTAGCCGGGGCTGATCGTGTTGCACCGGATGCCGTGCTCCGCCTCCTCGACGGCGATCGCGCGCGTGAGCCCGTTCAAGCCGGCCTTTGCGGCCACGTACGCAGCGAGTCCGGCGCTCGCGCGCTCGGCCTGACGGCTCGAGATGTTGACAATGGCACCGTGCCCGGCCCCGCGCATGTGCGGGATCGACGCACGCGCACACCACATCGGCGCGGTGAGATCGACGCGGAGGATGGCGTCCCACGCCTCGGTCGTGACCTCTGCGACGGTCGAGTCGCGCGCGTCGCCGCCCGCCGCGTTGTTGACGAGCACAGTCAGTCCGCCCAGGCGCTCGGCCGCATCGTCGACGAGCGCCGCGCAGGCGCGCTCATCGCGCAGATCAGCCCGAACGAAGTGTGCGGTACCGCCCGCTTCATCGATCTGCTGCACGGCCGCGTCGCCGCGCTCGACGTTGCGTCCCGTGACGACGACCGCCGCGCCTTGCGCCGCGAACGCGACCGCGATGGCGCGTCCGATGCCCGCGGTCGATCCGGTGACGAGCGCGCGTTCTCCGTGCATGCGCACGAGGCGGACGCTATCGGGCGCCCTTGCTCGTTCAGCTGACCTTTCCTCGACCGAAACGAGCCTCGGCGTGGGTAATCGCCGGCGGCGCGCATCCGTGCCCCGGGTCGCGCCTTTCGTTATCTTGTCGGCCGGGCGAGCGACGTCGGATTTCCACCTTCGACGTCGAGCCCCTAGACGATGCCCCCGGGCTCCCGCCCCGGGGGCATCGTCGCGCTCGCGAGCCGACGGGTTGGGAGCGAGGATCATGTACGCGGTGAACCGCTCGATCGGGTGACGTAATTCGGTCGCGGTCGGGCGAAAATACGGAAACCAATGGCTGTCAACCAGGTCACGAGCGAGTTCTCCGAAGCCGGTCGGCGGCGCGCGGAGGACTGGCGGGCCGACTCCGTCTGCCGGGAGCATCCGACCCGATGGTGGTTCGGCGCCGACCACCGCGAGACGATGCTCGCCAAGGAAATCTGCGCGGGCTGTGTCGTGCAGGTGCCGTGCCTCGAGTTCGCCCTCGGTCGTCCGGAGCTGCTCGGCGTCTGGGCCGCGACGACACCCGGCGAACGCGCGGCGATGCGCCGGGCGGGTGGCGCGCCCGTTCGCGCGACCGACGTCGACGTCGACGCGCCCGTCGAGATCACGGTCGATGTCGATGTCGACCTCGTCCTCGTCCTTGAAGGCGCGCACGACTGCGAGCCCGAACGCGCACCTCGTCGGGCGCGTCCCCGGCGAGGTCGTGCGCCGAATGAGCTCGCCGCCGCCGATGAGCTGCTCACGCCGGCGGAAGCGGCGCGCCGGCTCGGCGTCACGGCGAACACGGTGACGCGCTGGTCGCGTGCCGGCAAGATCGCGGCCGTCCACACCGTGGGCGGCCACCGACGCTTCCGTTGCTCCGAGGTCGAACGCGTGCGCCTCGGCGCGAACGTCGTCGCGTCTGCCTCGCTCTGAGAAGGCGACGTTCGGAGAGGTACGCGCTTACTCCCTCGTCGACGCGGGTTGCGCGACGAATTCGCGAGCGCGACGTCTTGCGAGTGTCGCGGCGTACAACGGGGCCGCGAGGGCGACGGCGGCCGTAACGGTCGCGCCCCCCGCGAAGGCGAGCCCGATGCGCGGGCTCCAGTATTGGCACACCCAACCGACGAACGGACCGCCGACGACTGTCGTCCCGAGCGTCAGCAAGGTGTAGATGGCCATCACGCGCCCGCGGAGCTGCGGCGCCGACGAGACCTGCATGTGCGCGTTCGCGGTCGAGCCGAAGAACACCGCCATCGCTCCGACCGGGAGGAGCGCGGCCTCGGTCTCGAGCTTGGTGGGAACGCTCGCGGCGACCATCAGCGTGATCCCGAGCAATGCCGCGGCGACCACGACGGTCCGGGAGGTCGGCCGGCCTCGCGCCGCGGCGGTGAGCGCGCCCGCGACGGTTCCGACGCCGAGCAACGCCATGAGAAACCCCGCGAGACCCGCCCCGCCGTGGAAGGTGTCGCGCGCCAACAGCGTCAGGAACGTCGGGAAGTTGTAGACCAGCGTCCCCACCACTGCGACCAGGAGGATCGTCGCACGAATCTCGGTGATGCTCCACGCGTACGCCAGGCCCTCGCGTACGCGCGGACGTTCGGCCTGTCGGTGCGGGCGGTGCAGCTCGGCTGGACGCATGGCGACCAACGCGGCGACAACCGCGAAGAACGACACCGCGTTCACGAAGAACACCCATGCGGTGCCGACCGTGGCAATGAGGAGCCCGGCGGCGGCAGGTCCGGTGATACGGGCCGAGTTCCCGACCGCGCTGGTGAGCGCGACGGCGTTGGGCAGGCGATCGCGACCCACCATCTCCTCGACGAAGGCATGCCGTGCGGGCTCGTCGACGACGGTTACGAATCCCAGCGCGATCGCGAGCGCAAACACCATCCATACCTGCACGACGCCCGTGAGGACGATGAGCCACATCGCGACTGCCAGCACCGCGGCGAGCGTCTGCGTCACCAGCAGCACCGTTCGGCGGTCGAATCGATCCGCGACCGTTCCGCCCCACAAGCCGAACAGCAGAACCGGGAGGAAACGGAACGCGAACGTCGCGCCGACGGCCACGCCGCTTCCGGTGAGCGTAGAGACGAGCCAGGCCTCGGCCATGGTCTGCATCCACGAGCCGACGTGGGACACCAGATTGCCGGTGAAGTAGAGGCGGTAGTTGCGGGTGTCGAGCGATCCGAACGTCCGTCGCAAGGCGACCCGAGCCGTGGTGCCCGCCCGGACCGCCGACACTGGACGGGGCAGATCCTCGCTCGGGAGCATGACGGTCAGGACGGTAATCGGCGTCCGTTCGCCCCAGCCCGGATTTATCCAGAGATCCTCTCAACGCCTGAGCGCAGATCAGGATCCGCGCGGCTCGCCGGGGAGGAGTGTCAACACCTCGACACCCGTCGCGGTCACGATCAGGCTGTGCTCGAACTGCGCCGAACGGGAGCCGTCGCGCGTCGGCGCGGTCCAACCGTCGGGCCAGATCCGGCCGAGCTCCCATGATCCTTCGTTGATCATCGGCTCGATCGTGAACGTGAGACCCGGCGTGAGCACGAGATCGGCCGACGGGTCGTAGTAGTGCAGCACGGCCGGCGCGGTGTGGAACTCCTCGCCGACGCCGTGGCCGACGAAGGAGCGCACGACCCCGAAGCCCGCCGCCTCCGCGTGGGACTGGATCGCCCGGCCGACCTCATAGAGCCGCGCGCCCGGCCGGACCTCGTCGATGCCCTTCCAGAGCGCTTCCTTCGTCACCTGCACGAGCCGCCGCCCTTGCTCGTCGACGTCGCCGACGAAGAAGGTGGCGTTGCAGTCGCCGTGCACACCGTGCAGGTAGATGGTGACATCGCAGTTGACGATGTCTCCGTCTTGGAGCGGCCGGTCGTCGGGGATGCCATGGCAGATCACCTCGTTGACCGACGTGCACAACGATTTCGGGAACCCCTTGTAGTGCAACGGGCTCGGGTAGCCGCCGCGCGCGATACACGCCTCGTGGCAGATGCGGTCGAGCTCGTCCGTCGTCATGCCGACTTTCACCGCGTCGGTGAGCTCGAGGAGCACCTCCCGCCCGGCGCGGCCGGCCGCGCGCATGCGATCGGCGAGCTCGTCGGGGGGCACCGCGGGCACGAGCCCCGGCGCGTCGGGTGCATACGGCGGGCGCGGGATCGACGGCGGGACCTCGCGATCGGGCGACAGTCGGCCCGGACGGACCGGTGGCCGGCGAACCGCGTGGCCGCGTCGCTCGGAGGCCACGCGCCGTCTGGCCCGCTTCTCTTTCTCCTGCCGTTTGCTCATCGTGGATAGTTTGCCGCGTCGCCGGGCCGGGTCAGCCCCCGGCCTCGTTCGTACCGGCGTCGTTCGTACCGGCGTCGTTCGTACCAATGTGGTTGATCATCGCGGTCGAGGCCGTCCCGAAGTACTCGGCCATCGTCCGCACGGCGGCCGGCGGCGCATCCGAGTCGTCGAGGGCGGCCAGCATCGCCGAGAGCCAGGCGTCGCGCTCACGGCCCGCGATGACGAAGGGCGCGTGCCGCATCCGCAGGCGTGGGTGGCCCTTCTCCGCGCTGTAGCTCGCGGGTCCACCCCAGTACTGGCCGAGGAAGAGCGCGAGCGCACGCGTGGCGGGCGCAAGGTCGGTCGGGTACAAGGGTCGCAGCGTCGGGTCCGCCTCGACGCGGGCGTAGAACCGTTCGACGAGTGCGTCGAAGAACGACTGGCCGCCGACGGCCTCGAACACCGTGGTTTGGGTCACGGCCGATACATTCCTCATCTGTGCGGCAGTCGTGGCTTCATCCGAGCGCGGGTACGCGTCCGACGGCAACGAAGGGTATCGGCGTGTTCGCGCTCGGCGCGATTCGGGCGGGAACGACCGTAGCCGGGTTCGGCGGCCACGTGGTCGACAGCCAGGAACTCGAGGATCTCGGCGAAGCGGTCCGTATCCACGCCCTGCAGATCGACGACGAGCTGTTCCTCGCCAGCACGCCGCCGTTCGATTCGGCCGACTACGTCAACCACTCGTGTGACCCGAACTGCGGCATCGTCGGCTCGGTGCTGCTTGTCGCAGTGCGGAATGTCGACGCCGGCGAGGAGCTGTGTTTCGACTATGCGATGACCGACTCCGACGATTACGACACCTTCGAATGCATGTGCGGAACCGATCGCTGCCGCGGGGTCGTCACCGGCGACGACTGGAAGCGACCGGAGCTCCGCGACCGCTACGCGGGCTGGTACTCGACGTACCTCGCGCGCCGGCTGTCGTAGTCGGGCATGGACGCCACGGAACGGTTCGCGGCCGAGGTCGCGGCACCGGCCGGGAAAATGCGCCTCGACGTCGCCGCGTTCTGCCTGGCCGCGCACGCGCATCCGGGTCTCGACGTCGATCGCGAATGCGCTCGCCTCGACGCCCTCGCGAATCGGTGTCCGACTACCACGTTCGACGGCATGCGCGCGTATCTCTTCGAGACGCTCGGCTTCCGCGGCAACACACGCGACTACGGGGATCCCGAGAACTCGTTCCTCGACTCGGTGCTCGAGCGACGCGTCGGCATCCCGATCTCGCTCGCAATCGTCGTGATGGAGGTCGGGCGGCGGATCGGTGCGCCGGTGCACGGCGTCGGCATGCCGGGCCACTTCCTGGTTATGGACGCGGCGCGGGAAGGAGTGTGGTGCGACCCGTTCCACGGCGGCTCGATCTACGACGTCGACGGGTGCCGCCGGCTCTTCTCGCGCGTGCACGGCAACGCGCGTGGCTTCTCTCGTGCGCTGCTCGCGCCCACGGATCCTCTTGCGATCGTCGTACGCATGCTGGCGAACCTCGAGAACGGTCGCTTGGCTTCTGACCCGATGGCCCTCGGCTGGATGTGCGAGCTGCACCTGAGCGTGCCGGATCTGACGGCCGATCAGCGCGAGCGGATCTCCACCACGCGACGAGCCGTGCGGGCGCGTTGGAACTAGCGAACGGCGACCCGGTGGACAGCGCCCCTGCCGTCACGATGCCGATGTTCCCGCTCGGCACCGTGTTGTTCCCGTACGCGCTGCTGCCGCTGCACGTGTTCGAGCCGCGGTATCGCTTGATGATGCGCCACGTCCTCGACGGTGACCACGAGTTCGGCGTGGTGCTCATCGAGCGGGGGAGTGAAGTCGGCGGTGGCGACACGCGTTTCGACGTCGCCACGGTCGCGCGCGTGGTTCAGGCGGCCGAGGTGCCCGACGGGCGCTACGTCGTGGCGACCGTCGGCATGCGGCGTGTGTGCATCGGGCGCTGGCTCGCCGACGACCCGTATCCCCGCGCCGAGGTGGTCGCGCTGGACGATCCGCCGGCCTCCGCTCTCGATGCCGCCGCGCGCGAGCGTGTGGTCGACGCGTTCGCGCGCGTGACCGAGCTCGCACGACGCGTCGATCCTCGCATCGCGGCGCCGCCGGTGTTCGACGCCGATCCTGTCCGCGCCTCGTACGAGGCGGCGGCGGTCGCGCCGATCGGCCCGCTCGACGCGCAGCGGCTCCTCGCGACCCGCGACGCGGGTGCCCGTCTCGCCCTCCTCGCAGAGTTGCTCGAGGAACGCGTCATCGATCTGCGTGCGCGCCTCGACCTGGATGAATGATCGTGGGCGTGGACGAGTGACGGATGTGGCGCGGATGAGTACCCTGCTGGCATGCAGGACCACGCGGACGACTCAGGTGTCCGCCCCGAGTGGCGCGAGCGGCTCGAGCGCGAGCGGGCTCGGGTCGGAGAGCTGATCGCGGAGCTGCGCAGCGAGGGTCTCGACGAAGAGCAGGCCGCGCATTCGGGAGACCTGACGCACTACGACCAGCATCCGGCTGATCAGGCTTCGGAGATGTTCGAACGCGAAAAGGACCTCGCCATCCTCGAAGGGCTCGAGGGGGACCTCGCGGAGATCGAGGCCGCGTTGCATCGGCTGGACGACGGAACCTTCGGCGTCGACGAGATCACGGGTGATCCCATCGACCCGGAGCGGCTCGAGGCGCTGCCGACCGCGCGCACCAACGTTCCGACCACACGCACGGACGTTCCGCCCGCCCGGTCGTGATCGTCCGGTTGCTGCTGTTCGCCGCGGCTCGCGAGGCGGCCGGCCGCAGCCACGATGAGTTCGAGCTCGCCTCCGGCGCTCCGCTCGGGCGACTGCTCGCCGACGCGGTCGAGCGTTACGGGGAGCCCTTTGCGCTGGTGCTCGCCACCGCCCGGGTCTGGATCAACGGCGACGAACCGGAGGCCGACCGGGCGACCGCGCTGGACGAGGACGACGAGATCGCGGTGCTCCCCCCGGTCAGCGGCGGTGCCGGTACCGGATCCCGCACGCGGGCGAGGCCCTCGGATGGCGCCCTGTTAGCGTTTTGAGCGCCCGTGCGCATCCACCTCCGATTCTCGCTCGTACGGCGCGTGCTCATCGCGGCCGTCGCAGTCGCGCTGCTCACGCCGCCCGCGGCGGCCGACGCGGCGTCCGATCCGCTCGCGGTGGCCATTGCTCGAGTCAATGCAGCCGAGAGGGCTGACAACCGCGCGACCGCCGAGTACGAGGCCGCGCAGACTCGTTACTACGAGCTGCAGGGCGAGCAGGTCTCGACGCAGAGCACGATCGACACGCTGACTGCACAGCAGCAACACCTCGCCGCGCTCGGGCGCCAGCGCGCCATCGTTGCGTACCAGCGCGGTTCGCTCGTCATCGACGACGTGCTCGGCAACGGTTCCGACATTTTGGACGCGGCTCGGCGTGCCACGATGCTCAACGGCGCCAACGCCAAGGGCGACGAGGTGCTGTCGCAGCTCGACGCGGTGACGAGCGACCTGCACGACCGTCGGACCATGCTGCGCGACGAGATCGCGAACGCGAAGGCCGCGCTCGACACGATGAAGGCCCGCGAGCGCGATGCCGAGCGCGCGCTTGCGACGGCCGGGCAGGCCGCGAGCGAGCTGCGCGCGCAACTCGCGGCACATCGACGCCTGCGGGAGCTCTCCGCGATCCTCGCGGCCGCGCGCGCCAAGTCGAGGATCATCCGCTCCGGTAACGGTGCGACCGGCGGCGGTGGAAACGCGGGCCAGATCATCGTTCGCGGCACGTGGGTGTGTCCGGTGCAGGGTCCGGTCTCGTTCACCGACACGTTCGGTGCCCCGCGCAGCGGTGGGCGCCGGCACCACGGCAACGACCTGTTCTCGCCGGGTGGCACCCCGTTGGTTGCGGTCACCAACGGGTCGGTGTTCTTCCAGGGTGACCCACTCGGCGGCAATGCCGCCTACGTGCAGGGACACGACGGGAACACCTATTACTACGCGCACATGAGCGACTACGTCGGCGGTGCACGTGCGGTGAACGCGGGCGAGCTCATCGGTCACGTCGGCAACACGGGCGATGCCGACGGCGGCGCCACCCACCTGCATTTCGAGATCCGGCCCGGTGGCCCGAACGGCCGGGCGATCGATCCGTACGCCACGCTGGCCGCTCACTGTGGATGACGACGGGTAGGGTGGGCGGTCCGATCGTCAGAAGTTCGAGAGGTGATTCCGACGCAACGGATCCAGCGACTGATCGATCCCGCGTTCGTCGCCGCACTCGACTCCCGGCCCGTCGACGAGCTGCGGGCCATGAAGGCGGAGTGCAATGACGTCGAGAACGCGCTCTCTTACCGGCGCCGGCTCGCGCAGGCCCGCATCGAGATCCTGGAGGCCGAGCACGAGCGCCGGATCCGCGGCGGCACCGTCGAGGACATGGTCAAGGATCTGCCGCGCATCCTGAGCGCGGAGTCCGGCCGTTCGTCGGTCAGCGACACGCGACTGGCGCCGCCCGACGATTCGGGCCTCGAGTTGCGATGGCCCGATGGGCGCGAGCAGCTGATCGCCGACACCACGCTCGCGCATCTCCCCCTGCTCCCCGCCGACGAGCTCGAGTCGACCCTCGAGCGCCTGCGCTCGTTCGAGCGTGAGCTTTCCGACCTCCGGACCGCGATGCACCATGTGATCGACACGGTCGAGCGCGAGATCGCGGCACGGCAGGTTGCGGGGACGGCGGGCTGATGCCCGAGTCGCTCGAAGCGCGACTGCACGACCTCGGCGGCTTCATCCGTGATCAGCGTCGCAACGCTCGCCTCTCGTTGCGGAAGCTGAGCGAGCTCGCCGGTATCTCGAATCCGTATCTCAGCCAGATCGAGCGTGGGCTGCGCAAGCCCTCGGCCGAGATCCTCCAATCGATCGCCCGGGGCCTGCGTATCTCCGCGGAGACGCTGTACGTACGCGCCGGGATCCTCGACGCGTCGCCCGACGGCGACCGTGCGGGCACCGATCCGGTGGACGCGATCGTCGCCGATCTCACGATCAATGACCGCCAGAAGCAGGCGCTGGTCGAGATCTACCGGTCGTTCCAGGCCGAGAACCTCTCCCGAGACGCCGAGGCCGGCTGACCCGAACCCGCACCGTGGGGACCAGGGCCGCAGCCGGGGTTAGCTACGATCCGGCGGATGTCCGTCCGCCGGATCGCCGTGTTCTCGATGCACACGTCACCGCTCGCGCAGCCGGGCACCGGCGACGGCGGTGGCATGAACGTGTACGTCCGGGCGCTCGCGACCGCCCTCGCTCGCGCCGGCGTCGAGTGCGACGTGTACACGCGGGCCGATCACGGCGCACAGCCGTCTGTCGTGCAGGTCGAGCCGGGGTTCCGGGTCGTGCACGTGGACGCCGGACCGCGCACCGCGGTGCCGAAGCATGCGCTGGCGGAGCTCGTTGATCCGTTCGTCGATGCCTCGATGCGGCGGATGCTCGAACGCGAGCCCGTCGACGTTCTCCACGCGAACTACTGGCTCTCGGGTGCGGTCGCGCACCGCCTGAAGCACGAGCTCGACGTTCCGATGGTCGCAACGTTCCACACACTCGCTCGCGTGAAGGCCGATGCCGGTGTCGACGACGACTCCGAACACCGAACCCGCGTCGAGCACGAAGTCGTCGCGTGTGCCGACCTGATGCTCGCCTCCACGAACGACGAGCGAGCACAGCTCGCCTCCCTGTACGACGCCGAGCTCGACCGGATCGAGGTCGTGCCTCCCGGTGTCGACCACACCGTCTTCCTTCCCGGCGATCGCGGTGCGGCGCGTCAACGCCTGCATATCACCGCGCCGCGTGTGCTGCTGTTCGTGGGCCGGATCCAACGGCTGAAGGGCGCCGACCTCGCGATCCGCGCGCTCGCCGCCCTCGACGACCCGAAGCTCGCCCTCGTGATCGTCGGTGGACCGAGCGGTGGCGACGGCAGTACCGAGCAGGCGCGCGTGCATGCGCTCGCCGAGGAGCTCGGAGTCTCCGGTCAGATCCATTGGGTGAGCCCCCGGCGCCACGATCGTCTCGCCGACTTCTACCGGGCGGCCGACGTGTGCATCGTGCCCTCTCGCTCGGAGTCGTTCGGGCTCGTCGCGCTGGAAGCCGCCGCCTGCGGGACGCCGGTCGTCGCCGCCGCGGTCGGTGGCCTGCGCTCGCTCGTCGACGACGGGAACACCGGCTTCCTCATCGACGGCCGAGACCCCGACGACTTCGCGGCGCCCGTCGCGCGGTTGCTCGCGGACGAGATCCTCGCGAGTGAGATGGGTGTCAGCGCCGCCGCGCGATCGACGCGCTACTCGTGGAGCATGACCGCAGGGCGACTTCGCCGTCTCTACGGCGATCTCGTATCTCGCGGGCTCGTGCGCTGCGACTGAGCCAGGGTCCACGCGAGTGACCGACGCGCCACTCGATCCGGAGGCGCGCCAGGCCCGGCACGACCTCATCGCGGCGCACCTCGAAGGCGAGGTGGCGAAGGAGCCGTGGATCCAGACCGTCGAGTACGACGCCGAGATCCCGCGGTGGTACGTGCGCTTCGGGTGCGAAGGTCGCGACGCCGCGACGATCTACTTCGATCTGCACCAGCGCACCCTGCGCTACGAGGTGTACTTCCTTCCGGATCCGCCGACGAATCAGCTGGAGCTGTATCGGTTCCTGCTCGCGCGCAACCATCGCACGTACGGAGCGCACTTCTCTATCGGCCCCGACGGCGACGTCTACGTCGTCGGTCGGGTGCTGCTCGAGCACCTCGACGTCGCCGAGCTCGACCGCATCATCGGAGTGCTGTACGAGCTCGTGGAGCGGTGCTTCCAGCCCGCGATCCGGATCGGCTTCGCCAAGAGCTGAGAACGTCTAAAAATGTTTCAAGTAGTCTTGTAGTGCGTCGAGGCCACGTGCTACCGTGCGTTTCGTCGACGGGCCCGAGGTGCGGGAGGGTCGGCCCCGTTCGGGGAAGTGCGGGGTCGGATCCGAAGGTTCCTCGGGCCCGAGCTCGTCTCGAAGCGCCCCGCAACGAGTCGCCGCCTGCACCGCGCTGACTCCGCAGCGACCGCGGTCGGCGGCGCGACGGTTACCCTCGTGAAGATGTCACGCGTCGCCTTGCTCGGTGGAGGAAAGATGGGCGCGGCGCTCGTCGGCGGCCTCCTCGACGGCCCGTGGGACGCCGACGCGCTGTCGATCGCGGAGATCGACAGTGAGCGGCGCGGCGCACTCGAGCAGCAATTCCCGAAGGTCCGGGTCGTCCCGAGCGCGGCGTGGGCAGTGGCCGACGCCGACGTCGTCGTCGTCGCGGTGAAGCCCGGTGACGTCGAAGCGACGCTCGAGACCGCATTACCCGCGCTGGGTACCGGGACCCTCGTGTTGTCGATCGCCGCGGGGGTGACGATTTCCCAGATCGAGTCCTTCGTCCCCGAGCGGCCGGTCGTACGGGCGATGCCGAACACGCCCGCGTTGGTGGGGCTCGGCGCATCGGCGATCGCGGGCGGCACTCGGGCGAATGCCGAGCACCTCGATCTCGCGGAGCGTCTGCTCGGAAGTGTGGGGATCGTCGTGCGCGTGGTGGAACCGATGCTCGACGCCGTCACCGGCTTGTCGGGCTCCGGACCGGCCTACGTCTTCCTCGTCGCCGAGGCGATGATCGAAGCCGGCGTGCTCGTGGGACTCGCGCGTGACGTCGCGACCAAGCTCGTCGTCCAGACCCTGCTCGGCTCGGCCACGCTGCTCGCTCAGGATCCTTCGGGACCCGAAGGGCTGCGCGCCGCGGTGACGTCGCCGGGCGGCACGACCGCGGCAGGACTACGTGAGCTGGAAGTGCACGGTGTACGCGCGGCGATCCTCGACGCCGTCAGCGCGGCGACCCTCCGGTCACGAACGCTCGGCGCGGGTTGATCTCCGGCGCGGGAGTATGGGGAAAATGAGATGAGGCCCGCCCGTGACCGCCCCCCGAAGCTCGTGCCGCACGCGGAAGCCTCGCGACCTGCGCCGCCGCCGACGCTCGAGGCGTTGATCGAACGGTCGAAGATCGCGGGCGCCGGCGGGTCCGGACCGCGCTCGACCGAATTGCGTCGCACCGTGGAACGCCTGGTGGTCGGCGACCGTCGCGCGCTCGGCGAGCTCGACCCGATGATCGGGCTCACCCTCATGGACGCCTGGACCGCAGTCAAAGGCGCGTTCGGTGCGTCCGCCGAGGCGCCGGTGATCGACGCCTCGCGCACGATCGCGGCGACTCGAAGCGCCATCGCCCGAGTACTCGAAGTGTCGGCGCACGGCGCGCGTGTCGCGATCGCCACTGCGGCACCGGCGTCCCTCGTCACGTTGCACCTTGCGTTCGCCCGGCTCGCGCGCGCGAACGGTGCCGAGGTGGTCGATCTCCCCGACTTCGGTCCGATCCGCGCCGACGGCCGGACGCCCCGCTGGTTGCGGTGGGTCGGAGGGGTCGCCCTCGTCAGCGACGGCCAGTCGCTCTGCGACACGCGGGACGGCGAGGCGGCGCGCGAATGGATGTTCGCGATCCCGAGGCCGTCGCTGGTGATCGCCGACGGCCCGTATGCCGAGGTGGCCTGGGAGCGCGGGATCGAGGTCGTGGCGTTCGCGGGACTGGACCGGCCCGGTTTGGCGCTCGCGGCGGCGGTTGACGGCCGGTGCACCCTCGTGCCGATGCGCACCGATCGTCCGGCGCGCGGCTACCAGGTGCTCGAGGATCTGATCGCCCTTCCCGACGCCGACGCGGGTCCTCCACTGACCGAAGTGTCATCTCTCACAGACAACGGGAGTTGACGCTCGACAACTCCGAGCCCACGGGCGTACGCTCGCTTCCAGCGGTCAGGAGTAGGGAGTTTTCGCGTGAGCAATGGATTGAGCAAGTCGCGCTTTCTCACGGTGCAAGAAGTCGCAAATCTGATGCGGGTGTCGTCGATGACCGTCTACCGGCTCATCAAGGCCGGTGACCTGCCCGCAGTGCGGGTCGGTCGATCGTTCCGGGTGTCGGAACCCGACGTCGACGCGTATCTGTCTTCGCGGTACACGCAGGCGGGCTAGGCGCTGAAGGCGTCGTCCTCCCTGCGCTTTGCCGCGGGCGTCTCGGCCCTCTCCTCGAATCGGGCCGGCGAATCGGGCGGGCGAATCGGGCGGGCGAATCCGGGCGGGCGAATCGAGTGGGGCGCAGCGATAGCTTCGCGCCGGTGCCCGATCGTCCTCCGTTCGTCTCGTTCCTTTCCGACTACGGCCTCGTGGACGAGTTCGTCGGCGTGTGCCACGCCGTCATGCTCGACGTCACGCCGACGCTGCGAATCGTCGACATCACGCACGATGTCGCGCCCTTCGACGTCCGCGCCGGCGCCCTCGCCCTCGTGCGCGCCGTGCAGTACCTGCCCGACGGTGTCGTACTGGCGGTCGTCGACCCGGGCGTGGGCACCGAACGGCGCTGCATCGCGGTCGAGGTCGAGGGCGGTTTCCTGGTCGGCCCCGACAATGGCCTGCTCGCGCCGGCCGTCGCCATGCTCGGGGGGCCGGCGCGGATCGTCGCGCTCGAAAATCCCGAGTATCAGCTCGTGGCACCCGGGCCGACCTTCGCGGGACGAGACGTGATGGCCCCCGCCGCCTCGCACCTCGCGGGCGGTGTGCCGATCGATGCGCTCGGCGCGCCGGTCGACCCGGCCGGTCTGGCGCCGGGCCTCGTCCCGCTGCCGCGGGAGAACGACGACGGGACGATCGCGGGCGAGGTGCTCTGGGTCGACCGCTACGGAAATTGTCAGCTCAACATCGCGCCCGAGCAGCTGGTCGATCGTGGGGTCGCCCGAGGTGGGTTCGTGGGCGTGACGATCGGCGGCGAGGATCGTCGGGCCCATTGGGTCACCGCGTTCGCCGAAGCAAAGCCGTCCGAGCTCGCGCTGCTCGTCGATTCCTACGGCATGTGCGCCTTGGCGTTCGACCGGCGCTCGGCGGCGGCGGAGCTCACGCTGGGGGCCGGCAAGACCGTGACCCTGGTTCCCCTGCCCGGGGCTGGGCCCGTATGAGGTGGGGAACCAGCCTCGTGCTCGTTGTGTTGCTCGTGCTCATTCTTGTCGCTGCGCTGACCCAATTCGTCTGGCACCTCGGCTGAAAGCGCCGAACTTAACCACGTAGAGTGGCTTAATCGCTCAAGGTACGCGCGCTCCGTGTCGTTATTTTGCGTACAGCGATGGCGGACCGGACATCGACGGGGGGCTGGCCAACCGGCCACTCGACGGTTCCCCCGGCCGCCTCGCACGAGATCGGGGTTCCGGTCGCGGGTGTGGGCGTGTGGTCACCTCGGGGTAAACCCGGATGTCCACGCAACGTAGCCTCCCAGCCCGCCCCAGAAACGTCCGCAACTGCGGCCGGAATCCCCGTTTCTCCCGCTGTTCTCTCCCCGGCGTGCGCTTTTGGGCCACACCGTCCGCCCTCGCGTAGCCTCCCGGCCGTGTTACACCGTGCGACGTGGGGGCCCCCAACCGGGGTTCGAGAATGAATCTCACGACGGTGCTGCTCGAGGCCGCCGAGACGGCGCCCGAGCGGCTCGCGCTCGCCGGGCCGGAGCCGATGTCGTACGCACAACTCGCGACGCGTGCCGCGTCGGTGGCCACCGAGGTGGCGCGCCACACCCGCCCGGGCGACCGGGTCGTGATCGTCGCGGGGAACGAGCGCGCGTTTGTCGCCGCGTATCTCGGGACGCTCGGCGCCGGCGCGGTCGCCGTGCCGCTCAACATCGGATCGCCTTCGCACGAGCTCGCTCGCGAGCTCGACGCGGTCGCGCCGGCGCTCGCGCTCGCGTCGAGCGAGCACGCGGACCTGGCGCGCCGCGCCGTTGCGCAAACTGCCGCGGCGACACCTGTTGTCGTCGTCGACGACGTCACTGCGGCCGTCGCGACGCCGGAACCCGTACCGAAGGACGCGTCCGACCTCGCCGTTCTGTTGTTCACCGCCGGTACCGCGGGCGCGCCCAAGCCTGCGATGCTCACGCACGGCTCGCTGCTCGCGAACATCGAGCAGATGCAGTCGCATCCGGGACTCCGGGTGGCAGCCGACGATGTCGCGCTCGGTGTGCTTCCGCTCTTTCACGTGTACGGCTTGAACGTCGTCCTCGGTCTCGCGTTGCGAGCGGGTGCGTCGGTTTCGCTCGTCGATCATTTCCACCCGGTCGAGACGCTTGCACGTATTCGCAACGACGGCGTCACCGTCATCGCGGGCGTACCGGCCATATACGACGCCTGGCTCGGGCTCGACGACGCGACCGCGCCGCGGACGTCGTTCGAAACCATCCGGCTGTGCGTCTCCGGCGCGGCGATGCTCCCGCCCCGGACGGCGGCCGAAATGTACGAGCGTTTCGGCCTCGTCGTGCACGACGGGTACGGCCTCACCGAGGCATCGCCGGTCGTCACGACGACCGCCGTCGCATCCGAGCCGCGACCAGGCTCGATCGGGCCACCGCTGCCGGGCGTCGAGGTCCGGCTGCTCGACCGCGACGGCAATCCGGCACTCGCCGGCGATCCGGGAGAGGTCGTCGTGCGCGGTCCGAACGTGTTTGCCGGCTACTGGAAGGATGCCGCGACCACGAACGCGGTCCTCGTCGACGGGTGGCTGCACACCGGCGACATCGCGGTCGCAGATCCCGACGGATGGCTCACGCTGGTCGATCGGGCCAAGGACCTCGTGATCGTGTCGGGCTTCAACGTGTTCCCCGGCGAGGTCGAGAACGCGTTGCGTACCCACCGGGACGTCGAAGACGTCGCCGTGATCGGTGAGCCGCACCCGCGTACGGGCGAGACGGTCGTCGCGTACGTCGTCCCGCGCGCCGGGCAGGTCCTCGACCCGGTCGAACTGATGCGTCATGCGGGTCGACAGCTCGCGCGCTACAAGCTCCCGACGCGGGTCGAGCTGGTCAGTGCGTTGCCTCGCACGCTCGCGGGCAAGCTCGTTCGACGCGCGCTCCCGTCGACTCCTCCGCTGACCGGTCGTCGGCCCGACGACGCAACGACGAAGCCGGCGTAGACCGCCACGATTCCTGCCGCGAGCGAGATCGTGAATGCTTCGTCCTGGCCGATCGCGCCTTGGAGCAGTCCGCCGCTCGACAGGACGATCGTGCCGAGCGCGATGAGCGCGTTTCCGCCCGCGAGCGAGCCGGTGCCGAGTGCACGGCGGCGCGCGAAGCGGATGGCCGAGTAGAGGGCTCCGCCGAACACCACGACTGCGCCGGCGCCGCTCCCCACTCCGGCGAGGACACGCGGAAGGACGCCGAAGTGGTCCTTGCCGACGGGGATGCCACCGTCCGGCGCGATGACCCCGTGGATGGGTGCGGCGAGCAGCACGCCGATCGCGACGCCGGAGAACAGCACGAGACCGGTGCGGACACGGTCGCCGATCCGGCGGCCACCGAGGAGGTAGATGGTGCCGAGGGCGAGCCACGGCACGTTCAGCACGGCGCCGAGCAGGTAGAAGGCGCGGAAGGTCCCGCCGTCCCAGCCGGTCGAGGCGGCGGTCGCGAGCGCGGCCGATGCCAGGGCGAACAGGGCCAGCGCGAAGGTCCAGGCGCCCTGGTGGGGTTCCTTCGAACGGGTGTATCGGACCCCGGTGGCCTGCGCGAAGAGGGTTGCGACGGCGGTGGCGAGGAAGGCGAGGCCGGCGACCATGGCGGCTGCGAGGGTACCTCCGGGAAACCGGGTCTCGTCTGGCAGAAGTTGGTCGCACACTTTGAGAACGCGTGCACAAGCTCGGTACCCTTGCCCCAGGGGCGTGCTCCACAACGGAGCGCCGAAAGGACACTCGGGTGACAGCTTCCTCGCGACGCCGGATCCCAGAGGCGACCGTCGCCCGCCTGCCGCTCTACTACCGGGCGCTCATCGAGACCGGTGAGCGCCAGGTCGCGACCATCTCTTCCGAACGGCTCGCGGAGTTGGCCGGCGTCAACGCGGCAAAGGTCCGCAAGGACCTGTCGTACCTCGGCTCCTACGGCACCCGGGGTGTCGGCTACGACGTCGAATACCTCCTCCACGAGATCTCGCGCGAGCTCGGACTCACCCGAGACTGGCCGGTCGCGATCGTCGGGATCGGCAACCTCGGCCGGGCACTCGCCAACTACCGTGGCTTCGGTGCGCGAGGGTTTCGCGTGGAAGCGTTGATCGACGCCGACCCGGCGCTCGTCGGTCACCGGATCGGCGAGCTTGCCGTCGTGTCGATCGACGACCTCGACCGGGTCGTCAGCGAGCACAACATCGCGATCGGCATCCTGGCCACGCCCGCCTCCGCCGCGCAAGAGGTTGCGGACCGCCTGGTGGCTGCCGGCGTCACGTCGATCCTGAACTTCGCGCCGGCCGTCTGCTCGGTGCCCGAAGGTGTGTCGATGCGCAAGGTCGACCTCGCGATCGAGCTGCAGATCCTCTCCTTCTATCAACTCCGGCGCGCCACGAGCGGCGTCGCGCCGCCGCGCGAACGGGCGGGGTGAGTGGGAGGTCGAGCCAGTGGCCCCATCCTCGCCGGCTACCCCGTGAACCTGATGGTGCGCGGCCGCCGCGTGGTGGTCGTCGGCGGGGGCCGGATCGCGGCGCGCAAGATCGAGCCGCTCCTCGAAGCGGGCGCCCTTCTCGAGGTGGTGTCGCCCGCGGTCGGCACCGAGGTTCGCGCCTGGGCCGATGCCGGCCGGCTCGTGTTGCACGAGCGCGGGTTTCGCGCCGGTGACCTCGAGGGAGCCTGGCTCGCGCTCACGGCGACCGACGATCCGGTGGTGAACGCGGCCGTTCACGCGGCCGGCGAAGCCGGAGGAATCTGGGTCAACAGCGCAGACGATCCGGCCAACTGCTCCTTTACCCTGATGTCGGTGATCCGCCGCGGCGACCTCGTCGTCAGCGTCGGAACGGGAGGACGGAGCCCGGCGCTGGCCGCGCAGGTGCGCCGCCGGTTGGAAGAGGAGATCGGACCTGAGTACGAGACCCTGCTCGACCTGCTCGCCGACGCTCGGGAAGAGTTACGAGGTGCAGGACGTTCGACCGAGGACGCCAACTGGCAATCGGTGTTCGATGGCGGCATCGTGGAACTGGTGCGTACCGGTCGCGTCGACGAGGCAAAGGAGCTGTTGAGGACGTGTCTCTCCTCGTCGTCGGTCTGAACCACCGGACGGTGCCCGTCGAGCTGCTCGAGCGCATGACGGTGCCCGAGGATCGGCTCGCGAAGGCGTTGCACGATCTCGCGGCGCGAGAGCACCTGCTGGAGGTCGTGCTGTTGTCGACGTGCAACCGCACCGAGATCTACGCCCGCTGCACGCATTTCCACGCCGCGGTGGGCGACGTGCGCGACTTCCTCGCCGCGCACTCGGGGGCTGATCCCGACGAGTTCGCAGACCATCTCTACACCTACTACGACGAAGCCGCGGTCGCACACCTGTTCTCGGTTGCGGCGGGCCTCGACTCGATGATCGTCGGTGAGAGCGAGATCCTCGGACAGGTTCGTGACGCGTGGCAGGCCGGGGTGCGTGAGCAGACCGCGCCCCAGCTGCTCTCGCGGATGTTCAAGCACGCGGTCGAATCCGGCAAGCGGGTGCGCACCGAGACCGGGATCTCCCGCCATCCGGTCTCGATCCCGTCGGCCGCGGTGGCCGTCGCGGCGGAGTATCTCGGCGATCTCGACGGCGCGCGGGTGCTCGTGATCGGCGCCGGGCAAATGGGTTCCGGTCTCGCGTCGACGCTGCGGTCGCGTGGCGTCCAGGAGGTCGTCGTCGCGAATCGCACGCCGGAGCGCGCCGAACGACTCGCGACCCTGATCGGCGCGCGCGCGATTCCACTGACCGAGATCGCGGACACATTGGTCGACACCGACGTGTTGCTGACGTCGACGGCGTCGTCCGAAATGCTGGTCGAGCGTGCGATGGTCGAGATGGTGATGGCGTGCCGCGACGGCAAGCCGCTGCTCGTCGTCGACGTGGCGTTGCCACGCGATGTCGATCCCGGCGTCGGCGACATCCCCGACGTCACGCTGCTCGACCTCGACGACCTGAAGGAGTACGCGCAGCGCTCGGCCGAACGCCGCCGCGGCGAGATCGGCAAGGTACGCGCGATCCTCGCGGCGGAGATCGAGCGCTACCGCGCGGAGCGCGCGGCTCGCGAGGTCGGACCACTCGTCACATCGCTGCGCGAGCTCGCCGAAGACGTGCGTCGCGGTGAGCTCGATCGCTTCCGCGCCAAGTTGGCCCAGCTCGATCCCGACGCGCGCGAGCTGGTAGACGCGATCACCCAAGGCATTGTCAACAAGCTCCTGCACGAACCCACGGTCCGCGTGAAGGACGCAGCCGGAACGCCGCGGGGCGACTACTACGCCGACGCCCTCGTCTCGCTCTTCGACCTCCCGACCGAGCCGACGGTCGAATCCGAGTGATTCGGATTGCCGTGTGATTCGGATTGCCGTGTGATTCGTATAGCGACGCGCGCGAGCGCGCTCGCGCGTTGGCAAGCCGAGCGCGTCGGGAGCCGGCTCGGCCGTGACGTCGAGTACGTGTTGGTGACGACGACGGGCGATCGCGACCAGACCTCGGAGCTGCACGCGATCGGCGGGCAGGGTGTCTTCACGAAGGAAGTGCAACAGGCGGTCATCGACGGTCGCGCCGACGTCGCAGTGCACTCTGCGAAGGACCTGCCGACCGAGACCCCGCCGCAGCTGGTGCTCGCAACGATTCCCGAGCGCGCCGACCCGCGCGATGCGCTCGTCGGTTGCTCGTTCGAGCAACTCGGGTCGGGCGCGCGCATCGGCACCGGGTCCGTTCGCCGTCGGGCCCAACTCGCCGCGGCGCGGCCCGACCTGACGTTCGGGCCCCTGCGGGGCAGCATCGAGACCCGTCTGCGCAAGCGCCGGGAGCTCGGATACGACGCGGTGGTCGTGGCCTTTGCCGCGCTCGAACGGCTCGGGCTCGCCGCGCAGGCCGAAGGCGTCCTCGACCCGGGCGTGATGCTGCCGCAGGTCGCGCAAGGTGCACTCGCGGCCGAATGTCGCATCGACGACGAGCGAACCCTCGCCCGCCTCCGTGCCGTCGACGATCGGGTCGCGCATCGGGCCGTCGATGCCGAGCGGGCGTATCTCCGCGAGCTGGGTGGGGGCTGCGACCTGCCCTGCGGCGCGCTCGCGCGCGCGGACGGATCCGATGGTCCGATCGAGCTCGTCGCCTTGATCGCGTCGCTCGACGGACACGTTGTCCTGCGGACACGCGTGGCCGGAGACGAGCCGCGCGACGTCGGTGCCACTGCGGCGCACGATTTGCTCGACGGTAAGGGCGGTCGCGCGCTCCTCGAGGACCTCGCGTGACCGTGTACCTGGTCGGCGCGGGGCCGGGTGACCCCGGGCTGCTGACGCGGCGCGGCGAGGAGTTGCTGCGCGCGGCCGACGTCGTCGTGTACGACCGGCTCGCGCCGCACGCGCTTTTGGAATTGGCGCGTCCCGAAGCCGAGCTGGTCGACGTGGGAAAGGCGCCCGGTAGCGCGGCCATGACGCAAGACGCGATCAATGCCTTGCTCGTCGCCCGGGGCGCGGAAGGCCGAGCGGTCGTCCGGCTGAAGGGCGGCGACCCGTTCGTGTTCGGGCGCGGGGGAGAGGAGGCCGAAGCGTGCATCGCGGCGGGCGTGCCCTTCGAGGTCGTGCCCGGCGTGACGAGCGCGATCGCCGCCGCGGCCTACGCCGGCATCCCCGTGACCCATCGCCGCGTCGCGACGAGCTTCACTGTCGTCACGGGTCACGAGGACCCGACGAAGGGCGGAAGCGACACGCGCTGGGACGTGCTCGCGAACGTGGGCGGCACGCTCGTCGTCCTCATGGGCGCGAGCCGCGTCGCCGAGATCGCGAAGGCGCTCATCGCGGGCGGCCGAGACGAGAACACGCCGGTCGCCGCGGTGCGGTTCGGCACCCGTGCCGACCAGCACACGGTGCGCGCGACACTGGGGACGATCGCCGATGCGGGTGTCGATTCGCCGAGCGCGATCATCGTCGGTGACGTCGCCGCACTCGACCTCGCTTGGTTCGAGCGCCGCGCGCTTTTCAGTCGGACCGTGGTCGTGACCCGCGCGCGCGAGCAAGCGAGCGAATTGCGCGCGCGCCTCGTCACGCTCGGTGCGACCGTGCTGGAGCTGCCCGCGATCCGCATCGTTCCGATCGATTTCACCGTGCCCGACCTCGCGGGATTCGACTGGCTCGTGTTCACGTCCGGAAACGGTGTCGATGCGTTCTTCGACCGGGGGCTCGTGCCCTCGAAGCTCGATGCCCGGGCGCTGGCGCCGGTTCGGATCGCGGCGATCGGGCCCGGAACGGCTGGAGCGTTGGTGCGGCGCGGGCTGCGCGCCGACCTCGTGCCCGAGCGGTTCGTCGCCGAGTCTCTGCTCGAGGCATTTCCCCCCGGCTCTGGGCGCGTGTTGCTCGCGCGCGCCGAGGTGGCGCGCGATGTCCTGCCGGAGGGCCTTGCCCGCAAGGGCTACGAGGTCGAGGCGCTCGCGGTGTACCGCACAGAACCCGCGCCGCCCGATCCCGACACCCTGGCCCGGGTGCGCGCGGGCGCGGAGACAGGCGCGATCGACGCGATCACGTTCACCTCGTCCTCGACGGTCGACAACTTCTGCGACGCGGTCGGCGTTCCCCTCCCGGAGCCGCAGCCGATCGTGGTCTCGATCGGCCCCGTGACGAGCGAGACCGCGCAGGCGCGCGGCCTGCGCGTCGACGCCGAGGCCGATCCGCACACCATCGACGGCCTCGTCGAGGCCGTCGTGCGGAAGCTGGCCCAGTAGCCTTTCGCCGTGACGTTTCCCGAGCGTCGGCTACGCCGGCTACGGCGTACCCCGGCCCTGCGCCGCTTGGTCGCGGAGCACCGAGTCACCGTCGACGACCTCGTCGCGCCACTCTTCGTCAAGGAGGGCATCGACGCTCCCGAGCCCGTCGCGTCGATGCCCGGCGTGGTGCAGCACACCCAGGAGAGCCTGCGCAAGGAAGTCCGCGCGCTGTGCGATCTCGGCGTGCCCGCGGTGATGTTGTTCGGAGTGCCCGCCCACAAGGACGCGCGAGGAACCCAGGCCGACGCACCCGACGGCGTCGTGCAGGTCGCGCTGCGCAACCTGCGCGACGAAGTCGGAGACGCGCTCGTGCTGATGGTCGACGACTGTCTCGACGAGTACACCGACCACGGCCACTGCGGAATCGTCAACGCGGCGGGCGAGGTCGACAACGATGCCACGCTTGAGCGTTACGCGAGCGTCGCGGTCGCGCAGGCCGCCGCGGGAGCCGACGTCATCGCGCCGAGCGGAATGATGGACGGCCAGGTCGGCGCGATCCGCGCCGCGCTCGACGAGACGGGCCATGCGGGCACGCCGATCCTCGCGTACGCGGCGAAGTACGCATCGGCGCTCTACGGCCCGTTCCGCGATGCTGCGGAGTGCGCACCGCAGTTCGGCGACCGCCGGGGCTACCAGATGGATCCGGCGAACGCGCGCGAAGCCTTGGTCGAGGCGGCGCTCGACGTCGCGGAAGGCGCCGACATGGTCATGATCAAGCCCGCACTCGCGTACCTCGACGTCATTGCCGAGGTCCGGGCCGCGTTCGACGTTCCCGTCGCGGCCTACCACGTGAGCGGCGAGTACGCGATGATCAAGGCCGCGGCCCAGCTCGGCTGGATCGACGGCGAGGCGGTCGCCCTCGAGCATCTGCTCGCGATCAAGCGCGCCGGCGCGGAGATGATCCTCACCTACTTCGCGCGCGAGTTCGCCGAAGCGTTGCAATACACAAAGTGACCTCCTGGTTCGCTCGGGCCCTCGCGTGCATCCCGGGTGGGGTCAACTCTCCGGTGCGCGCGTTCGGGTCGGTCGGCGGAGAGCCCTTCTTCGTCGCTCGGGCGCGCGGGAGCCGCATCGTCGACACCGATGGGCGGGAGTACCTCGACTACGTGCAGTCGTGGGGTGCCTCGATCCTCGGCCACGCGCACCCGAAGGTCGTCGAGGCGGTGCAGCGCGCCGCGGCCGACGGCACGTCGTATGGCGCGCCGACGCCGCGCGAGGTCGAGCTCGTCGAGGCGCTCTGCGCCCGCGTGCCCTCGGTTGAAAAGGCGCGACTGGTGTCGTCGGGGACGGAAGCGGCCATGACCGCGGTGCGACTGGCGCGCGGCGCGACCGGACGAGACAAGATCGTCAAGTTCGCCGGCTGCTATCACGGGCATCTCGACGCGCTGCTCGTCCAGGCGGGCAGCGGGGTTGCAACACTCGGGCTCCCGGGGTCGGCGGGTGTCACCCCGGGCACCGTCGCCGACACCATCGTGGTTCCGTACAACGACATCGGCGCACTCGATGCGGTGCTGTCCGAGCACGGCGCGCAGACCGCGGCGATCATCGTCGAGCCGATCGCGGCCAACATGGGGCTCGTCGTTCCGGGCGACGGCTTCCTCGCGGCGTTGCGCGACCGCGCGACACGCAACGGCGCGCTCCTCGTCTTCGACGAGGTGATCACTGGCTTTCGGGTCGGGCTCGGCGGCGCGCAGGCGCGCTACGGAATCACGCCCGATCTGTCGATCTTCGGCAAGGTGATCGGCGGCGGACTCCCGCTCGCCGCCGTGGGCGGTCGTGCCGCGGTCATGGACGAGCTCGCACCGCTCGGCCCCGTGTACCAAGCAGGCACCCTCTCCGGGAACCCGCTCGCGACCGCCGCCGGGCTCGCCGTGCTGGCCGAGCTCGACGACGCCTCGTATGCGGCGCTCGAACGGCGCGCCGAGCGGCTCGAGGACGGGTTGCGCAAGGCCTTCGCCGACGCGGGCATCGCGGCCCAGGTGACCCGCGCGTTCACATTGCTCGGGATCTTCTTCGCCGACTCGCCGGTCGCCGATTACGAAGCCGCGCGCCGGGCCGACCACGCGCGCTACGCCCGGGTGTTCCACTCGCTCCTCGACCAGGGCGTGTACTTCCCGCCGAGCGGCTACGAAGCGATCTTTCCGAGCCTCGCGCACACCGACGCCGACATCGACACCACGATCGACGCGGCGATCAACTCGGCCGGCGGATACGCGTCGTCTCGCTAGTCTTCGCGCTCTTCGCGCCGGCGGCGCACGCGGTCCATGTAGAACAGCGACCCCGTGAACAAGAACACCATGATCGAGAACGCGATGAACGCCGCGCCGCCGTCCTTGCTCGCGTCGATCAGCTGCTGTGCGATGACCATCGTCGTCGCCTTCCTACTCGCTCGGAGCGGGGACGGGTGCCAGCGTGGCTCGTTTGCGGGCCCGCTCGTCCTGCTCCCACCAATGCAGACCGAGGAGCGAGAGCCCGAAGAAGAGCAATGAGAACAGCCAGTAGAACACGACCGGCTTGCGGACGGAGCCGTAGTCGTAGCCGAGGATCGCGAACTGCGTCGGCTTCAGCGCGTTGCACACGGGACCGTTCGGACCGATCGCGAGGGCGCCGGATGCATCCTTGCGCGCGAAGCACAGCTCCACGGCTGCGTACCGGTGCCGGTGCCAGAAGAAGTTCTCGGTCTTGTCGATGTACTGGTGCGACTTCGATCCGGGGAACGTGAGGATGTAGTCCGTCGACGAGCTGATCCCCAGCGTGGCGAACGGTTGCGGCGCCGCGGTCTGACCGGCGACCGGTGTTGTGGCCACGACCGCCGCGTCGATCGCCGGCTTCACCTGTGTGAGCAATTCGGGCGTGCCCGGGCGACCCTTGGTTGGCAGCTCGCGCACGGCCGGGATCTTCGACTGAGCGGGAGTCGGCACGATCTCGACCACCTTCCAGCTCGCCGAGTTGCCGTGCGGCGGGTCGAGGTCGCTGTTCCCGGTCGCGCTGCCCGGGGTCGTGAGCCACAGTGAGGTCAAGAGCAGCAGGAATCCGGAGAGTCCGGCGCCCGCGATCAGGAAGCCGAGTCGGGCGCCGAGGTTCGTGGCGAGGAGGAGGTACGTCGATCCGCAGAACAGCCCGACCGCGCAGAGCACCGTGAGGACGCCGATGATCGTCGGGTTCCAAAGGTTGCCCGGGCCGCCCTCGCCAAGGAGCAGGTGCAACGCAGCCATCGTCACCCCTTCTTCACAGTGGTCGTCGTCGTGGGCGGAGATTTCGACGTCGTGCCCGTCGAGCAGACCGGCGTCAGCGCCGTGTACGTGGTCGAGTCGATGCAGTAACGCTCGTAGTAGACGATCTCGGCGATCTGCTTCGGAGTGAGCATCGCGCCGAGGTAGGGCGAGACCACGGTCTTGACCTGGCCGAATCCGGGCATCTTGCCGGAGCCGAGGCCAAGGTTGCCGTACGGCTTGAACGGCGCGGAACCGTTGCTCACGAAGTCGACCTGGGCCGCGAAACCTCCGTCCGCGTCGGATCCGAAGCGCCGCATCACGCCGCCGTCGCGCAGGTTGAACCCGATGCCGCCGCCGTTGCCGCCGCCACCGCCGGAGAGGCCGAGGATGTCGACGCTGTTCACTCCGCCGGGCGGAACGGCCGGGTCGAACACCGACCAGCCCTCGGTGTGACAGCGCGCGCAATTCATCTCGAACAGCAGTTGGCCGTCACTCACGTTCGCGCGGCGTCGCTGCCACTCGGCCGACCACGCGACGGAGGCCTGGTCGGTTTTCACGGTCGCCGTCTCAGTGAGGTAGTCGCCGCACGCGACGGCTTGGGCGAGCGCACTCCCCGTGAGCGGTGTCTCCGCCGCGTCGGCCTTCTTCTGGATGTCGGTGCATTGCGACGTGAGCTCCGCGTCGGTTGCGGTGGGCGCGTTCAGCGCTTTCTGGACGGCCTTGCGTTTCGCATCGAGATCGGTCTCCGCCGCCGCGAGCGTCTTCTTCGCGTTCGCGAGCTCGATGCCCGGGCAGGTCATGAACTCGGGGCAGGTGTCGGTGCCCTTGTCGGAGCGGGCGAGCTCCAGCGCATTCGTCACCGCGGCCTGCGACGCCTCTTTGGTGATCTGGATCGATTCGATATAGGTCACGAGGTCGGCGATTGATTGGTCGTTCTTGGGCCCACCGCCGACGACGCCCCACGGTTGCATCGGTGTGCCCGGCCGGCCGTAGGTGAGTATGTCGGTGATGGCGCAGATCGTGTTCGGTTGTCGGCGAGACTGACTGAGGCAGTCGGTGTCCTCTTCGAAGCGCAGCCCCTCGGTGGCGAGCGGCGGCACCTTCCAGTTGACCTTCACACCGTTGATCGTTGTGGGCGCAACACCACCGACACCCTTTTGCCCGTGACAGTTCGCGCATTGCAGCGACACCGCCGCGTCGTATTCGGGGCTCGCAGAGTTCGCGAAGAGAACCGCGCCGCGGGCCACCGAGTTCTTGTCGAAGTAACTCACGGTTTGGTGCTGGCGGGTCGGCTCCCGCAGCCAGTAGAGCGGCAACGCGATCGCGAACACGGCCGCGAAGATGAGAGACCAACCCTGCACTCGTTCGAGCCGGCGGCTTTCGAGAACCTCGTCCTCGAGAAACGGGGTCATGTTCGCGGGGGTCTTCTCCTCGCGGCGCGCCCGCTTCGGCGACAGTACCGAGCGCACGATGTAGACGATCAGCGCGCTGAACGCGACGAAGTTGATCCAGATCAGCCAGTGGCGAAGGTCGTTCTTCCAGATGGCGGCAATCACGAACGGCTGCCTCGATGGGATTCTGCGTGGTCGGTCTGTTCGGTCGGTTCGATCGGGTGCGCTACACGCACAGCGGTCCCTCGGCGTTCTGGCCGGTCGTGTCCGTGCCGATCGGAGGCCCGAGGAAGATGGTTCCGGTGTCGACGATGATGCTGTCGCCGGCCTGCGTCGCATAGAAGCGGTCGAGACCACGCGGCGCGGGCCCGGCCTTCTTCTCGCCGACGCGACTGTACTTCGAACCGTGGCACGGGCACTCGAACCACTGCGACGTCGGACAGAACGGCACGCGGCAGCCGAGGTGCACGCACCGCTGGTACAGCGCAACGATGCCGAGCTCGGACATGTCCTTGTAGATCGCGGGCTTGTAGACCTTCTTCGCGGCCGCGAGCGCCGCGGGGTCCTTCGGGTAGCGCACGACGTACGCCCGGGCCTGCGCCGCGTAGAACGGCTTCTGCTGAGCATCGATCGCGCCGAGGATGTCGGCGAGCTTGCCGACGTTGACCGTGCCACCGAAGCCGCCCAAACCCTGTAGCGGCCAGAGGAATCCGAGCATCGCGGCCCCGAACCCCGAGAGCCCGAAGCCGATCGCAGTGAGCACGCCTCGGTTGAGGAACTGCCGGCGACTCACGCCGATCTCTTCCTCGTCGACCGGCTCGTACTCGACGACCTCGCCGCCGCGCCGGCGCGCCAGCCTGCCGCCGAACGACGAGGTGCGGGTCTCGTCGGAACGCTCGCGGCCGGTCGCCTCGAGATCGGTCGAGGAGGACTCCACGGGTTCGGTCGCGGCCTGCTCGCTCGTTCCTTCGTCGCGCTTTCGGGTCTCGCGCGACAACGCACCAGTCGACGCGGCGCGGGCGCGGCCCGCGAGCATCACCACGGAGACGGCGGCGACCAACAAGATGACGATGATGACGATCGGGACGAGCAATGAATGAGCTCCTACAACTCGAAGAAGACGCCCTTGTTCCATGGGAAGACGAAGTTGAAGCCTTCACCGCGGAAGAACGAACCGATGATCACGAGCACGGCCCACATCATCAGGAAAATCGTCATCATGATGATCGCGAACTTGCGATCGTTCGGTTTGTTCGAAGGGTTCTTGTCGATATACGGCGTGATCGCGAGCACGCCGAGAGCGACGCCGGGGATGGTCACACCCGCGACCATCGGGTGGAACATCTTCAGTAGCTCTTGCAGACCGAGGAAGTACCACGGTGCCTTCGACGGGTTCGGCGTCTGGTTGACGTCTGCGAGCCCGAGCAGCGGGGCCTTCACCAACGCGGAGAAGATCGTCACGAAGGCCGTGAGCGACAGGATCGAGGCGAGCTCGATCGCGAGCAGGTGCGGCCAGACGTGCACCTTGTCCTGAGCCTCGGCGCGGGCTTGCTGGATCGAGCCGGACTTGACGACGGTCAGGAGTCGTTGTGTGTGACCGCCCGGACCACTGCTCGTCGGCGCGGGGGCGGCGACGGCGGTCGCGGCGGCGGCGCGCGCACCGCCCGCCGCAGCTGCGGCGGGCTCGCCGCCGCCACCACCACCTGCGAGCGCCGCCTTGCGCTTGCGAGACCGTTCGAGCAGGTGAGCGGGAATGCCACCGACGCTCTCGGTGATCTCCTCGCCGCCGTCACCACCTCCACCCGCGTCCCCGGCGCCGGGATCGGCGGCCGCGGTCTCCTCGGCGGCCGGTGCTTCGGACGCGACCTCCTCCGCGGCCGGTCCTTCGCCCTCGTCGGCGCCCTCGACCGGCAGGCCGAGTGCCTTGCGCCGCTCCTGGCTCCGGCGGAGAAGATGTTCGGGTACGTCGGCCATGAGTGTGCTCCTGCCCTCGACTAGAGGGGTCCGGATTCTCCGCCGTCCTTGCGGACGCGCCAGAAATGGACAGCCATGAAGATGACGATGACGAACGGCAACATCAAGACGTGCAACACATACCAGCGCAGCAGCGTCTCGCTGCCGATCTCCTTGCTCCCGAGGAGCACGTACTTCACCTGCGAGCCGAACACCGGTGTGTAGCCCATCATGTTCGTTCCGACGGTGACCGCCCAGAGCGAGAGCTGGTCCCAGGGCAGGAGGTAGCCCGTGAACGACAACAGCAGAGTGAGTGTCAACAAGATGATGCCGATCACCCAGTTGAATTCTCTCGGCGACTTGTACGCGCCGTGGTAGAAGACGCGCGCCATGTGCAGGAACACCGATAGCACCATGAGGTGCGCGGCCCAACGGTGCATGTTGCGCACCAGCGAGCCGAACGTCACCGCCGTCTCGAGCGCCTGCACGTTCGCGTACGCCTCGGTGACGGTCGGCCGGTAGAAGAACATCAAGAAGATGCCGGTGACCGTCAACAGGATGAACAAGAAGAACGAAAGCCCGCCGAGGCACAGCGTGTACGACACCTTCACCGCGTGCCGCTTCACCTTCACCGGGTGAAGGTGGTACAGCACATTGTTCATGATCACGTAGGAACGGTTGCGGGGGCTGTCGGTGTAACCCTTGCGGAAGACCGACCCGGGCCGGAAGATCGAGGTCCAGGCCTGCGAGTTGCGCGTCTTCTCGCCGACCGTGGCGAGCCGGTCCGCCAACTTGGGCCGATGTCCGTTTCCGTTGGTTGTGGCCACGTTAGATCCCGCTCTCCTCTTTCACGGCGATCAGAACCGGACGCCGTAGGCGTAGCCGTGTCGGTTGGTGCGGACGTTGGGGTCGCCTTCGCGCCAGGCGTCGGTGACTTTGCCCAAGACGATGACGCCGGTGGGGCAGCGGTCGACGCACAGGGCGCAGCGGGTGCAGACGTCTTCG